>CAYSJM010000028.1:2738-39287 GCA_964431385.1 uncultured Ignavibacteriaceae bacterium
AATTATAATCATCATCGAGGATGCACGCTCTGAAAAATCCACCGTATGCTGCATCTACATGAAGGTGGAAGTGGTACTCCTTTTTAAGTTCGAGTAAACCTTCGAGGTCATCTGCGGTACCGGCACCAGTTGAACCAAAATTTGAGATAACCATCACAGGTTTGTTACACTTCCGAAGTGAGTCTTCGAGAGCGTTTAGATTCATCCTGAAATTGCCATCCACAGCCACTTCCTCGAAGGAATCGATGCTCAAGATTTTACAAATCCTCTTCCATGAATAGTGTGAAACTTCCGAGAAGAAGACGGTTCCGTTGCCGTAGTGGTCTCTCGCTGCCCAGAGAGCTTCCATATTTGCGAGGGAGCCACCGCTTGCCAGATGTCCCCAGCCCGTGGTGAATCCACACATTTTTAGAAGTGTATCGGTTACTTCGAGCTCCATTTCGGTTGTCACAGGTCCCCCCTCCCAAGCGTGATTATTTGGATTTGAGAGGATAAACGCCAGATATCCGAGTACGGAAGGGATCGAGGGATCTTTCAGCATTTGAGCCGAGTAGCGGGGATGGAAATAGGGGAGATTTTTTTTCTGAAGATCGAGAAATTTATCGAGTTCATTTATCAATGATTGGGAATTCCCGGCACCGGTAATCAGGGAAGGATCATCGGTGAAGGCAGAATTTCTTATTTCATGGTGGCTGTTCACCACACGAAGAAGAAGTTCTGTAAAAAGGGGTGTGTTTTCCCCTTTAGGTCCGAGGAAAAGTCCGAGCAAATCATCGATATTATTCTTCATGTTTTAATTATTCAGCTTAAAAATTGCATAAATTGGGAAATGGTCGCTGTAGCCACCGAGATATTTTTTACCACCAAAAGTCGGAAGGGAAGAACCTTCATATTTACCCCCTTTTTGTTGCATAAATTCAGGATTAAAGATGTTGTATGAGTCGCATACATATCCTGTATTAGCGAGATTTCCGGAGATTATCATTTGATCGATCATATTCCACTGTCCCTGATATTTATATGAGCCTTCACCCTTGCTTTTTTTCACAGCGGCGATATTAAAAAGTTGATCACTCGGAACGAGGGCTGCTGCAGGACAAGAGTAAGATGGGGCTTTGAGGTAATCAACAATCGATTTATCGGTCGGTTCATCGTTAAAATCGCCCATTATCACGATATTGGCTTTTGCATCTTCTTGAAAGACCTTATCAGTTTCGGTTTTAAGTCTCATGGCAGCCGCAATTCTGCTGTCTTCAGATTTTTCAGCTCCGCCTCTTCTCGATGGCCAGTGATTCACGAAGAAATGCCGGGTTACGCCATCGGTGCTTTTGAGGGTAGCGTGTAAAATTGAACGGGTTGGCCAGTTGCTTGGCAGGGTAACGACAGCGGTATCCGCTTTAACCAATGTAAAAAGGTTTTTATTATAGACTAATGCCACATCGATTCCTCTTCCATCGGGGGAGTCGAAGTGTACAATTTCGTAGTTTTTACCATTTTTTACGCCTGCAAAGAGGTCACGAATAACGCCGAGATTTTCAACTTCGATAAGTCCGAGGATATCGGGACCCTTTCCGTCGTTCATAGCATCGATAACTTTTGCAAGATTTTTCAGCTTGGTTGTATATTTTTCGGTGTCCCACTTCGACTCATCGGAAGGTAGAAATTGTGCATCATCAATTGTGGGGTCATCGATGGTATCAAAAAGGTTTTCGACATTATAAGAAGCCACAAAAAACGATTTATCGCCACTCTGTGCGAAGAGTGGAAGTGAAACCAGAATAACAAAAGCAAAAAATATCTTGATAGTTTTCATTGTACTTAAAATTTATTGAATAATCGGTTCAAATATAATCTTTTCTGAAATTCTCAATTTGGTTAAAATCGTTACAGAATAATTCATTGGTTATATTTGAAAATCAATTTAAAAGATGTTTATGGCAAAAAGTTTGTTGATTACCACCCCGCGGGGGCTTTATTCGCCCCAGGGGGATTTTTTCGTTGATCCACACGGATTCGTGGATAGAGCCATAATTTCGCATGGTCACAGTGATCATGCAAGAAGGGTAGCGAAAAAATTTCTGGCTCACAGAGATTCAGAAAATATCCTCCGCACCCGGCTTGGAAGCGACATTTCGCTTGAAACTTATGAATATGGTGAAGAGATAAAAATTAACGGGGTTACCGTTTCGCTGCATCCTGCCGGACATCTTCTCGGTTCTTCGCAGATCAGGGTGGAATACAGGGGAAGTGTAACCGTCTTTACGGGTGATTTTGGAACCACGGAAAACAGCACTTGTGCCCCTTTTGAGCCTGTAAAATGTGATACTTTTATAACCGAATCGACATTTGCACTCCCGATTTACGATTGGGATGCCCCCGAAAACATTTCGCTACAGATAAACGAATGGTGGAGGAAAAACAGGAAAAATGACGAAACTTCACTCCTGTTTGGGTATTCACTCGGAAAGGCACAGCGGCTGCTTTCGATGTTGGATGAGACGATTGGTCCCGTTTTTGTAAGCTCACCGGTTGACCAAATGAACAGTTGTTACCGGGCGGCGGGGGTAGTGTTACCGGAGACTCAATTAGTCGAAAGGGGGAAAGAAAAACTTGATGAAGCGGGTGCCATGGTAATTGCACCACAATCGGGGGGTTCCGAAGTGTGGCTGGAGAGACTTGGCGAGTTCACAACGGGTTTTGCTTCGGGGTGGATGATGGTTAGGGGACGGAGAAGGATGGGGAATATCGGGAGGGGTTTTGTCCTTTCAGATCATGCCGACTGGAAGGGGCTCCTTGCTACTGTTGAGGCAACGGGTGCCGAAAAAATCTTAGCAACTCACGGTTTTTCGCGGCAATTCACACGGTATCTGAGAGAAAAAGGGTTTGATGCGGAACCGTTGGAAACTGCTTTTACGGGGGATTCAGGCTATCTTCAGGAGGTTGAGTGATGAAAGAGTTTGCTGTGCTTTTCAGAGAGCTTGACGAAACCACAAAACTGACCGAAAAGCAGGAGGCACTTCTAAAATTTTTCAGATCGGCACCTCATAAAGATCAAATTTATGCGATTGCTTTTCTTACGGGTAATAAACCAAAAAGAGGGGTGCGGCTGACCGATTTAAGGGGGTGGGGAGCAGAGGCGGCAGCAATTCCACTCTGGTTATTTGAAGAGTGTTATGAAAATGTGGGTGACCTTGCGGAGACAATAGCTCTACTCGTAAAGGGGGATGGAGAGAGCTCCGGCAAAAGTTTCTCGGAATGGATAGAAGAGGTAATTCTCCCGTTGGGCAAATTGTCTGTTGAGGAGCAAAAAGAAGTTCTGATCGGGGCGTGGAAGGCTCTTTCGGGCGATGAACGATTTGTCTTTACAAAACTTATATCAGGGGGTTTTAGAATTGGTGTATCGACGCAAACTGTGGTAAAAGCTCTCTCTGAATTTACAGGTTTGGAGCAGAGTATTTTAACACACCGGTTGATGGGGAAGTGGTTGCCGACGCTCGAGTTTTATCACCGGCTTGTTTCAGAAGAGGGAGTTAGCGAAAATGCAAGCAAACCGTATCCTTTTTGTCTCGCAAATCCTTTTGATAGTGACACTTCAGATTTGGGTGCTCCATCTCGTTGGCTTGCCGAGTGGAAATATGACGGAATCAGGGCTCAGGTGATAAAACGGAACGGGGAAGTGTTTATTTGGTCGAGGGGTGAGGAGATAATTAATGATCAATTTCCGGAGATAGTTGAGCAGGCAAAATTGCTGAAGGATGGGACTGTGTTGGATGGTGAATTGCTGGTTTATGAAAATGGTTCACCACAACCTTTTGCCCGGTTGCAAAAAAGGATCGGCAGGAAATCCGTTTCGCTGAAAATGCGGGCTGAAAACCCAATTTCGTTCATTGTATTTGACCTGTTGGAACTCGATGGAATCGATTTCAGAAATGCAAAACTTGCAGAAAGACGGGTAAAACTTGTTGCCATGTTGCCTGAGGGAGGTGGTATCCCGTTTTTGGTTTCAACTGCAGTTCCATTTGAAAATTTTGAAGAATTAGAGCGGTTTCGTCTCTTTTCACGCGGAAAAGGAGTCGAAGGATTGATGTTAAAAAGGCTCGATTCGGTTTATCAGGCGGGGAGAAAAAGGGGCGACTGGTGGAAGTGGAAGGTTGACCCCTGGACTGTTGATGCAGTGTTGCTGTATGCCCAGGCAGGACATGGAAGAAGAGCCGGGCTTTTCACCGATTACACTTTCGCTGTTTGGGAAAACGGGCGGCTGGTCCCCTTTGCCAAGGCTTACTCGGGGCTTACTGATGACGAGATAGTGGAGGTTGACAAATATATAAAGCAGAATACGATCGAAAAATTTGGCCCTGTTCGTTCCGTTACACCAAAACTTGTTTTTGAAATTGCGTTTGAAGGGATACAATTTTCAAGTCGTCACAAATGTGGAATTGCCGTCAGATTCCCAAGAATTGTAAGGTGGAGGCGAGACCTCTCGCTAAAAGATGTGGATACACTTCAACAGTTAAAAAAACTTGTAACTCCGGGAACTATGTAATAACATTAAATGTTAGAACATATATAATACAGCTATATCGTTTATTTCACACACACAACCCACTAAAAATGGAGATACAAAAATGAGAAGAACACTTCTTTCATTCGCACTCGCAATAGTTCTCGCAGGTGCCACCTTTGCACAGTCATCATGGTCATTCGATAAAACCCACTCTAAAATCGGTTTTAGCGTGGATTACATGCTTTTAACAGATGTTGACGGTTTTTTCAAGAAATTTGACGGTTCAGTTACCACCGCAAAAGAAGATTTTGTGGATGCTCTCGTAAGTTTCACTATTGAAGCAGGAAGCGTTGATACCGACGAACCAAAAAGAGACGAACATTTAAGAAGTGAAGACTTTTTTTACACACAAAAATTTCCTAATTTTACATTTAAAAGTACTTCGATGAAGAAAGTAAGTGGCAACAACTACAAACTCGTTGGTAACCTTACTATGAGAGGTGTAACAAAATCAGTCACCCTTAACGGTACCTTCGGCGGTGTGAAAAAAGATCCATGGGGAAATACAAAAGCAGGATTTAAACTTACCGGTAAAGTAAACAGAAAAGATTATGGCATTAACTGGAGCAAAGCCCTCGATGGTGGCGGTTTTGTTGTAGGCGACGATGTAACCTTAAACATAAATGTAACACTCATTAAAAAATAATTATGCGTTTAGAAGAAGAGATCAAACAAAAGAAGTTCAAGGACGAGTACCAAAAGACTGTGGTAAATTTAATTTACACCACAAATTGGCTCGTATCGAAACATGCCCCTATAATGAGAGAATGCGGATTGACTGTTCAACAGTATAATATCCTACGAATCTTGAGGGGGCAGTACCCAAATCCGGCTACAGTTAATTTGTTAAAGGAAAGGATGCTCGACAAGATGTCTGATGCTTCCAGACTTGTTGACAGGCTGCTTGATAAGGGTTACCTTATACGGAAAACCTGTAAAAATGACAGGAGAAGAGTGGATATTACGATAACTCAGGCAGGTCTTGATATCCTCGCTACAATTGATGTGGCAGAGGAAAAAATGTACGACCAGTTGAAAAGTATTACTACTGAGGAAGCCACACTTCTGAACGATCTCCTCGATAAATTGCGAGGATAAAAATCCTCAACCGGAGGCTGCTTTCATCTTAATGGGGGCAGCCTTTTTTTTATCCCCCAACCACCCCGTTTCATCCCCTTTTTTTTCAGTTTTACCGATTTACGACATTAAACGATTCTATTTTTAATTATGTTTTAAATAGAAATTATATAATTCTTAGACCGAAGTCTTATCTCCAAAAACAGAGAGTCAGCCATGAAAAAAATCTTTTCACTTTTAATTCTTGTTTTGTTTGTTCTTCCTGTGGGAGCCCAAACAATAGTTTACAAGACCCTGGGAACATGGAACAGCGAAGGTGTTCCAAACTATCTTGAACCGACAAATGATGTGGTATCACAGGCACTTCGTGACAGGATAAATGCGACACTTCCTGAATCTGTCAGACTGCCTCAAAGTCATCCCGAATTTTTAAATGACTCGATACAAACCAATTTATATGTTCTTCAAGAGTCGGATGTGTGGGTTACTTTTGTTTCAGAGGGTGCGGGATATAAAAATGCACTCGGCTTTTACACCTACAATATCAACACGCCTCCACAAACTGTGAACGATATTATGGCGACGATGACGCTGATTTTCCCAAATTCGTCCGCCAAAAACTCCGGTGGTGGTCTCGTTGCCGGAAATAAAGTAAAAATAGGTCGTTTTCAGCCCGGTACAGTAATTGGATGGTTCGTGGTGGCTGATGGATTCAGGTCACCGAATGTAACTCAGGGCAACTGGATCAACTATTCAAACAGAAATTTGAATTGGGCACCCACCCCCGACCTTCGTCAGCACAATGTTCTTCTGAATGACTTGAATTCAGGAAGAATCGTGCTTGCATTTGAGGATATTTCCCGTTACCGTGGTGGTGACCAGGATTTTAACGATGTAGTCTTCTATGCCACATCAAATCCGGTAAACGGAGTCAGCTACACCAATATTCCTCTTATCAGCAACCCGACGGGTGCAACAGTTGCAGATCTTAAAGTTACCAAAACAGTTGATAATGCAAATCCTTCGGATAATGAAATCATCAATTTCACCATTACCGCAAAAAATCTTGGTACTGATGTCGCAACCAACATCGTATTAAAAGATGTAATGCCTAAAGGAGTGATTTATCAGGCGAATTCGATAAGCTCGGGTAATTATGACACTGCTACGGGGCTTTGGAGAATCCCTTCACTTGCCATTAACGCAACCGCTACCCTGACACTTCAGGGAAAAGTTTCTATAAAGTCGATAAGTCAGGCTGCGTTTGATCTTGGACCTGCAAAAGATTTTAACATTTTTACACTTGGCGATCTAACACAACCATCCGCAGACTCTGAAGGTAAAGTTGCTGTTGGTAAAAATGCCTACTTTGCGAGTTATTCACTCGGCGATCTGCTCCCTGCCTCGGGTGGAACAACGGATGTGCTTGTGGTGGGTAAAAATCTTATGTTCATTAGTGGTCTCGTAACGGGTGGAAATGTAGTTTATGGTGGTGTTTCAAATCTTCCTATAAATCAGGTTTCCATAATCGATGGTACAGTAAGGAAAGACAGCGTAATAAATTTTGTGGCAGCAGAAGCTTACTTAAATTCACTCTCAGCTTCACTTTCAGCTTACACAACCACCGGAACCATAACTTACAATAGCAGCGGAATTCAGCTTTATGGATATAACCCCTTCTTGAATGTATTTAATATCTCCGGAAAGACCCTTTCGAGTTGTACTAACTTCACCATAAATGCTCCAAACGGTGCGGTTGTACTCGTAAATGTTGACTCTTCTGATGTTAAATGGTCAGGAGATGTGATTGTAAATGGCACTGCACACAGCAATGTGCTTTACAATTTCCACGATGCACTCAACCTTAAAATCAGTTTTATTGATGTAAGGGGTTCTATCCTTGCTCCAAAAGCACACCTCGATTTCCCTTCGGGTGTAATTAACGGCCAGGTTATAGTAAGAGAAATGTACGGCTCGGGACAGTTTAATTCGGCTGCAAATCAGACTAATTATTTTAACGGTACTCTTCCTGTTACTCGTGATATCTTAAATTCTGCAGAAGTAATTTCACTCGATCAGACCGATCTTGACACTACAAATAATTATGCTTCTGCATCGATAAGACTCGCCGGGTATGGCGATCCCGGTCAGACCGGAAATGTTAACTGGCAGCCGGCACAACCTTCGGGCTTAACTGATATGGTGTGGGTTTCAACTTATGACAATTCAGGAAATATTCTCGCCGGTACATGGGGTGGAAAAATATTAAAATCGACCGATAACGGCGTTAGCTGGACAAGAATAAACCCTGATATGAATGTTGCTTATCTTTGGGATATTGATGTGGTTGGAAGCACCATTTATGCCTCTTCAGAACTTGGAGTCTTTAAATCAACCGATAACGGTTCAACATGGGGAGTAACAGGACTTGTAAATAAAGATGTAAGATCGTTAACCGTTAAAAATGGTGTACTCTACGCAGGCACATGGGGTGAGGGAGTTTTCATCTCCACAAACAGCGGTTCAACATGGTCACAGTCGAATGCAGGGCTTCAATCGACCGCTGTTACTGCAATGCTGACTGCTTCAAACGGTACAATTTATGCCGGAACATTTAATGCCGGTTTGTACAAATCTGTTGATAACGGTGCCACCTGGACAAAAACAACCCTAAACTATCAGTTCATTTGGTCGCTTGGTCAGAGTGCCAACGGCAGAATTTATGCCGGAACTTATGGTGGTGGTGTTTACAGATCGATAGACAACGGTGCCAACTGGTATGCAATAAACAACAACCTTACGGCTACACATATTTATTCTATTGTTACCGATCCTCAGAATCATGTTTTTGTAAGTGGATGGGGAGCAGGTGTGTTTACACTTAACACAACTTCGCTGGATGCCTCAACCGATGATTGGTATTATATGGGAATGGGCGGTCTTGAAGTTTCGTCGATAATTATTAATCCAACTTCCGGTGCACTTCTTGCATTTACATCTGCGGGCGGATTATATGTAAACAATTCACCAACCACTTCGATAGGCACCAGTTCGGAAGTTCTGAATCCGGAAGTATTTTCACTTTCGCAGAACTGGCCAAATCCATTTAATCCTTCAACCACCATAAGTTTTAACCTGCCTGAAGCATCAGAAGTGGTGTTAAAGGTTTATGACATTACCGGAAGAGAAGTGGCGACTTTGGCAGATGGAAGTTTCGCAAAAGGTAGTCACAAAATTTCTTTTGATGCATATAACCTTACCAGCGGTATCTATTTCTACAGAATTCAAGCCGGTTCGTTCGTCGAAACAAAGAGAGCCGTATTACTTAAGTAGTTTTGTGTGATGAGTAATTAATTTAGTTGATGATGTTGAGAAAGCTGCCCCTTCAAAAAGGGCAGCTTTTTTTTTTGCTTTCAGGTGAAAAAGATTTGTTAGATTCAAACATTTTTACGATGTTTTATAACCTGATTTATTATATTTTGGACAGAAAAATGAATCTTACACACATAGAACATATTGGAATCGCAGTTGAAGATATGAATGATGCGATTGCTTATTATGAGAATATATTGGGTTTGAAATGCTACAAAATTGAAGAAGTGGCAGATCAAAAAGTAAAGACCGCCTTCTTTCAGATTGGGCAGACCAAGATAGAACTCCTCGAATCAACCGCACCCGACGGACCCGTCGCTAAATTCATCGAAAAAAAAGGACCCGGAATTCATCATATAGCTTTTGCAGCCAAAGGTTTGCAAGAGTCGCTTGATGATGCTGCGGCTAAAGGAGTATCGTTAATAGATAAACAACCAAGAAAAGGGGCTGAAGGGCTGAATATCGCTTTCCTTCACCCTAAATCAACTCTGGGCGTTCTCACTGAACTGTGCGAACATCCGGAAAATTAAATTCGGTTTCTGAGGTAATACAAATATGGAACAAAAAATAAAAGAATTGATGGATCTCCGCAAGCAAGCCCGCATGGGTGGCGGTGAAAAAAGAATAGAAGCACAGCATAAAAAAGGAAAAATGACCGCAAGAGAGAGGATTGACCTTCTTCTTGATCCCGGAAGTTTTGAAGAATTTGATATGTTTGTATCACATCGCTGTATCGACTTTGGTCTCGACCAGCAACAATATCTCTCAGACGGTGTTGTTACCGGTTATGGAACAATAGACGGAAGGCTTGTTTATGTCTTTTCGCAGGATTTTACAGTTTTTGGTGGTTCTTTGTCAGAAATGTACGCTGAAAAAATTTGTAAAGTGATGGATAAAGCCTTAAAAGTTGGTGCCCCTGTTATTGGAATAAACGATAGTGGTGGAGCTCGTATTCAGGAAGGTGTTAAATCTCTTGGTGGATATGCCGAGATATTTGAAAGAAACATACTTGCTTCCGGCGTTATTCCGCAGATTTCCGCAATCTTTGGTCCTTGTGCCGGTGGTGCGGTTTATTCACCAGCCCTTACAGATTTTATTTTGATGTCGAGAGATACCAGTTACATGTTTGTTACAGGTCCAAAAGTTGTTAAGACAGTAACGGGTGAAGATGTAACTGATGAAGAGCTTGGTGGTGCTTATGTTCACGGCTCAAAGTCGGGTGTCTCCCACTTCATAGCCGAGGACGAAGAAGAAGGCATAATGCTTATCAGAAAACTTTTAAGCTTCCTTCCACAAAACAACCTTGAAGATCCCCCGTTGGCACATTGCGATGACCCGATTGACAGACTGGAAGACCATCTCAATTCAATTATTCCTGATAATCCTTCAATTCCTTACGATGTAAGAGATGTGATTCATGCTGTGACTGACTACAACGAATTTGTTGAAGTGCAACGGCATTACGCTCCAAACATTGTTATTGGTTTTGCCCGCTTTAACGGAATGCCGGTTGGAATTGTAGCAAATCAGCCTAATTATATTGCCGGCGTGCTTGATATTAATTCATCGAGAAAAGCAGCAAGATTTGTGAGATTCTGCGATGCATTTAATATACCTGTTGTAACTTTTGTTGATGTTCCAGGGTTCCTCCCGGGTACAGCTCAGGAGTATGGTGGTATCATCGTGCATGGAGCCAAACTTCTTTTTGCTTATGGTGAGGCTACAGTTCCTAAAGTTACTGTCGTTTTAAGAAAAGCTTACGGTGGTGCTTATGATGTGATGGGTTCAAAACACTTAAGAGGTGACATAAACTATGCATGGCCAACCGCCGAGATTGCAGTTATGGGACCCAAAGGTGCGATCGAGATACTTCACAATAAGGAATTAAGCACAATTACAGATGAAAAAGAGAGAATTGCATTCCTGAAGCAGAAAGAGGAAGAGTATAAAAGCAAGTTCGCTTCCCCTTATGTGGCTGCCAAATATGGTTATCTTGATGATGTTATCGAACCAAGAAATACCCGTTTCAGAGTAATCAGAGCATTGCAGTCGCTTGCTACAAAGAAAGATACACTTCCACCCAAGAAACACGCTAACATACCACTCTAAGGGAGAAGATATGAAACGAAAACAATTTCTGCTGATCTTATTTTTGATGGTGATGGCTGTTGTTGCCTTCCCGCAAAATAATGCTCCGGCAAAGGTTGATACGGCAAAAGCAAAGTCGGGAGATTCTCTTACGACCCCTGCAAAAGATGAAAATGTTAGTGACCTGATACACTTCAACGCCTCTAAATCGCTTGAAGA
Source organism: uncultured Ignavibacteriaceae bacterium (assembly GCA_964431385.1). Taxonomy (GTDB): domain Bacteria; phylum Bacteroidota; class Ignavibacteria; order Ignavibacteriales; family Ignavibacteriaceae; genus UTCHB3. The sequence goes on from CAYSJM010000028.1 coordinate 14,059, forward strand.
TATCAAAGGAGGTGGAAACAGCTTTGTTATGACGGGAATAGGAATGGGCGTGGTGTTTTTTGCACTCGCTGCCCTTTACTTTTCTTTTGCAATGGCAAGTTATTTTATCAAAAAATCTGTTGCTAAAAAACATGCCAAATCAGGGACCGAAAAGACAGGAACTCAACCGAAGGAAGAAATGAGTGCCGAAGTCAATGCTGCAATTGCTATGGCTTTATACTCGTTTTTTAATGCAAATCATGACGAGGAGAATGCCATTCTGACCATTAACAGGGTCTCGAGAATGTACACTCCCTGGAGTTCAAAGATTTATAACCTTCGCCACCACCCCAGAAACTGGTAATTAATGAGGAACAAATGAAAAAATTTAACTTTAAAATAAACGGCAATGATTACCATGTTCAGGTTAAAAACATTGAAGGTGATGTTGCTGAAATCGAAGTAAATGGAACAACCTATGAAGTTGAGATTGAGAAAAAACTTGCTCAACCGATTACTCCTAAACTCGTTAGAGAAAGAGCTGTTCCTTCTACTGATGTGGATAAAGCGATTACAAAAACGACAAAACCTGCTCAAAAATCGGGCGGCGGAGTAAAAAGTCCACTCCCAGGCACGATTCTCGAAGTCTTCGTTAAAGTTGGCGACACCGTCAAGATGGGAGATAAACTCCTTGTTCTTGAAGCTATGAAGATGGAAAACAAGATTGATGCGGATAAAGCCGGTACTGTAAAAGAGCTTAAGGTTCATCAAGGTGATACTGTAATGGAAGGCGATCTCCTGCTGGTTATCGGAGATTAATATGGAGAGTATTACCAAGTTTATTGCATACACCTCATTCGCTAACATAACGATTGGACATGTCGTTATGATTGTGGTGGGGTTGATATTCATTTATCTCGCTATAACAAAAGAATATGAACCTCTGCTTCTGGTGCCAATCGGATTTGGAATCATAGTCGGGAACATCCCCTTTTTGGAGAATGCCGGTCTTGGAATTGGTATTTACGAGAAGGGGAGTACTCTAAATTATCTTTATTTTGGAGTATTAAATGGAATCTATCCGCCCCTGATATTTCTGGGAATTGGTGCGATGACCGATTTTTCGACGCTTCTCTCAAATCCTAAGTTGATACTTATCGGGGCAGCGGCACAGATCGGTATTTTTGCAACATTTATCGGTGCGATAATGCTCGGGTTCACTCCAAACGAAGCTGCGTCGATTGGAATTATTGGTGGTGCAGATGGACCAACCGCCATATTTCTTGCTTCAAAACTTGCCCCGCATCTTATAGGTGCAATTGCCATCTCGGCATATTCTTATATGGCTTTGGTGCCCCTGATTCAGCCACCTGTGATGAGACTCTTTACTAACCAGAAGGAACGCCTCATCAGGATGAAACCCCCGAGAGTGGTCTCGAGAACCGAGAAGATTCTTTTCCCGATTCTTGGACTTCTTCTAACCACATTCATATCACCGAGTGCTCTTCCGCTTCTCGGTACCCTCTTCTTTGGGAACATCTTAAAAGAGAGTGGTGTGACAAAAAGGCTTGCGGATACAGCGGCAAGACCCATGATTGATGTGGTGACGATAATTCTTGGGCTCACGGTGGGTGCTTCAACTCAGGCGACTACATTTCTGACACCAAAATCGATACTCATCTTTGTTCTCGGAGCAGTTTCATTTATTGTTGCAACTGCGGGAGGTGTCTTGTTCGTAAAACTTATGAACCTCTTCCTTAAACCTGGTGACAAGATTAATCCGTTGATCGGAAATGCCGGTGTCTCCGCAGTTCCTGACAGTGCAAGAGTTTCGCAGATTATTGGACTTGAATACGACAAAACCAACCATCTTTTGATGCACGCCATGGCTCCTAATGTTGCCGGCGTTATCGGAAGTGCAGTTGCGGCAGGTATTCTGCTCAGTTTTATGACAAGCTGAGATAAAAAGAAGAGTTGTTTATTTGAGCGTGATCCCTGATCTTTCTAAATCGGGGATCACGCTTACAATTATAAAGGAGAATTAAATAAATTCCTCTTGACTATTGATTTGATTCTTTCTAATTTTATGAAGTAAAATATATTTCTTTTTTGTCGAGAAATGAAACAATTGTTACATTTTAATTTCGACATACAATAACCGGATACAAAAACACAAAAAAATAGATACGGAGAGAAAATGGCAAAGTATAAAATTGCCTGGTTGCCCGGCGATGGCATCGGTATAGAGGTGCTCGAAGCTGCAAAAATAGTGCTTGATAAAACAGGTCTTGATGCAGAATATATTCACGGAGACATCGGTTGGGAATTCTGGAGAACAGAAGGAGATGCTTTCCCTGAAAGAACCATTGAATTGCTTAAAAATGTTGATGCTGCCATGTTTGGTGCCATCACTTCAAAACCTAAAAAAGACTCAGAAGCCGAACTTGTTCCTGAACTTCAGGGAAAAGGTCTGATTTACAGATCCCCAATCGTAAGAATGCGTCAGATGTTCGACCTCTACAACTGTCTTCGTCCTGCAAAAGGATATAAAGGAAACGCACTCAATTATAAAGACAATATTGATCTTGTGGTTTTCAGAGAGAATACCGAAGACCTTTATTGTGGCGTTGAATTTGCTCCCGTTCCTGAAGAAGTTGCACAAGTGCTCGCAAAACATTCAAAACCTTTCTCCGTTTTTAACGGACTTGGTGCAGATGACTTTGCAATTAACTGCAAGATTAACACCAAAAAAGGTTCTGAAAAGATTATCAGAGCTGCTTTTGAATTTGCCCGCCAAAACAACCGCAAAAAAGTGACCATCGTACACAAAGCCAATGTTGTAAGAGCCACTGACGGACTTTTCTTTGATATCGCAAAAGAAGTTAAAAAAGATTATCCAGAAATTCAGATGGACGATGCCAACATCGATGCAATCACAATGTGGTTGCTTAAAAATCCACACAATTATGATGTGTTGGTAGCTACCAACTTGTTTGGTGATATCATTTCCGATCTGTGTGCACAGATGGTTGGTGGACTTGGCTTTGGCTGTTCCGGAAATATCGGTGAAAAACTTGCCGTATTTGAGCCAACACACGGTTCAGCTCCTAAATATTTTGGTCAGTACAAAGTTAATCCGATAGCCACAATTCTTGCAGCTAAAATGATGCTTGAATGGCTCGGTGAAACTGAACTCGCTGAAAAAGTTGAAAGTGCAGTTGCCCGCGTGATAGAGGAAGGTAAATTCAAAACCTATGATATGGGTGGAGATACCAAAACCCTCGAAATGGCTGAGGCAATAGCAGCTTATATTTAATTTCGCTAAAACCACAGAGTACACTATTTTTGGTATTAGGTATTAGGTATTAATCAGCAGAAAATTTCTTCTTACAGGTCGAAATTAATGTCTGCTGCTTTAATCCGTCTATCTGCGTGTATCAGCGGCCTCTAATACTTTCTCTGTGCTCTCTGTGTGCTCTGTGGTTTATTCCCCTATTATTTTCAGAACAAATTAACGGATACGACATGAGAGAAAAAGTTTTAAAAATATGGCCTGAAATCGAATGGATTCAGGATACCGATTTAAGAGAAAAGACACTTCAATGCTGGATTTATGCGATTGAAAATAGCGTTTTATCACCCGAGGATCTGGATGTAATTCCTTTTTCATTGTTGATAAAAGACTGTTCAGTTTCTTTTATGAATCATAAAAGGACGGCAGTTCAGTTGTCGGTTGAGATTGCAAAGATCATGAAAAACAATTTTGGTGATTCCATCAATTTTAACATGGACTATGTTATTTCCGGTGCAATTTTGATTGATGTTGGCAAGCTGATTGAATATGACATGAAAGATGGCAAATTGATCACTTCACCTGCCGGAAAACTCGTGAGACATCCATTTAGTGGTTTGGCAATTGCCGACAGATTTGGGTTGCCTGCTGAAATTCAACATATCATTGCGACTCACTCAAAAGAGGGTGATCTCGGATACAGAACTGTGGAATCGCTTATAGTTCATCATGCAGATTTTGTAAGTTTTGAACCATTTAAAGCCTGAGGAAGTGATGGCACAAAATTTAGTTGAAAAGATAGTTCAGAAGTACTCTTCGGGTTATCCCGAGGGGTATAAAGTGAAATCGGTTGATTATGTTATGATTCATCCTAAACATGTGATGACCCATGACAACACCGGTGCGGTGATTCCAAAATTTAAGGAAACAGGTGCCACAAAACTTGCCAATCCAAGGCAGGTTGTGAACACACTCGATCATAACATCCAGGACACTTCTGAAAAAAACCTTGAAAAATACCGTAAAATCGAGGAATTTTCGCGCGGTATGGGGGCAGATTTTTATCCTGCCGGCAGAGGAATCGGACATCAGATTATGATCGAAGAGGGTTATGCTTTCCCGGGTTCAATGGCGGTTGCTTCAGACAGCCACTCAAATATGTATGGTGGAATGGGTTGTTTGGGAACTCCGGTTGTTCGTACAGATGCGGCAGCATTATGGGCTACAGGTAAAACCTGGTGGCAGATTCCCCCCGTTGCAAAAGTTGAACTTAACGGAAAACTTCCCTCAGGTGTAACAGGGAAAGACCTGATAATCACCCTTTGTGGCTACTTTTCAAAAGATGAAGTGCTCAACCATGCAGTGGAATTCAGCGGAACAGGTGTTCAATACCTCACAATCGATCAAAGGCTTGCGATCGCAAACATGACCACAGAGTGGGGAGCACTTGTGGGTCTTTTCCCTGTGGATGATGAGACTATCGACTGGTTGACCGAACGGGCTGAATTTGTGAAAAATCGCGGACTTCAGGGAGTAAATTCCGATGTTGATGCTGTGGATGGAATTCATCCCAGGATAAATCAAAAAACCATTGTAGCTCTTAAATCAGGAATTTCAGAACTTAGAGCCGATGAAGATGCCTTCTACAGCAAGGTGATTACTATCGATCTTGGTGCTGTTGAACCGGCAGTTTCCGGTCCTAACGGAGTTAAAGTCTGGAATAAAGTTTCCGCTTTGGCAGAAAAAAAGATCAAAATTGATAAAGCGTATCTCGTTTCTTGTGTTAACAGTCGGGTTGAGGATATAGCTGAGGCTGCTTCCGTTCTTAAAGGTAATAAAATTGCCGAAGGTGTCAAGTTCTTCGTGGCTGCCGCTTCAAGTGAAGTGCAGGCGGAATCGGAAAAACGGGGTGACTGGAAGATACTTTTAGATGCCGGAGCTGTTCCACTTCCTCCGGGATGTGGACCTTGTATCGGTCTGGGCACCGGACTTTTAGAAGCCGGTGAAACAGGAATTTCTGCCACAAATCGCAACTTTAAGGGGAGAATGGGCTCGCCCGATTCTTTCGCTTATCTTGCATCTCCGGCAGTGGTTGCACAGTCGGCGATTTCGGGATATATAGACTTCGCAGGTATGAGGTATGATGGTATGAAGTATGAGGATCAAACTTCAAGCTTCAAACTTCATACTTCAAAAATCAAACCTCAAACCTCATCCGGGATTTCCATAATTGATGGATTTCCGGGAGTGATTGAAGGAGAGATCATTTTCTGTCATCAGGATAACCTGAATACGGATGGTATTTATCCGGGTAAATATACTTATCAGGATGATATCACACCCGAAGGTCAGGCTGCTGTTGCGATGGAAAATTATGATCCTGAATTCCAGAAAATTGCCGGAGATGGTGATGTGATGGTTGGTGGATTTAACTTCGGCACAGGAAGTTCACGCGAACAGGCAGCAACAGCATTAAAATATCGCGGTATTTCTTTGTTGATTGCCGGTTCATTCAGCGAAACCTACAAAAGGAATGCCATTAACAACGGATTTTTGACGATTGAGGTGCCTGAATTAGTAAACGAACTGAAATCGAAATATGGAGCCGAAAAACCGTCGGTTAAACCGGGTCTGAAAATAAAAGTTGATTTCCAGGCCTCAACAGCAACAGTTGGTGAAACAGTTTACACCTTTGGTGCTGTTGGTCAGGCTGCCCAGGAACTTATAGTTGCCGGCGGACTTGAAAACTGGGTTAAAAATAATTTAGGTTAGAGCTAATTAAAGATAAAATAAACCACAGAGCACACAGAGCACACAGAGGAGATTGAGAGATTATTTTTATTCTCTCAAAATGCTCTATGGTTTATGAAGGTTTGATCTTCAATTATTTAAAATCAAAAAAACTACTCTGTGCTCTCTGTGTGCTCTGTGGTTTTTAAAAGATTGTGATTGTTAGTATTTCCGCTGTGGTTTTACAAAAAAAGGATACAAAATGGAAAAGTCAATATCAAGAATTATATCAGAATTTGCAGTGAATCTGAAATATGAAGATCTGCCAAAAGAAGTAATACACGAAGTAAAACGCTATTTATACGATTCAATCGGCTGTGCTTATGGTGCCATGAACACCAAAGATGTGAAGATAATGCGTGAAATTTATGAAGAGATGGGTGGAAAAGGTGAATCCACATTGATTGGATTTGGCACCAAACTTCCTGCCGTCAGCACTTCACTTGTTAACTCGTTGATGATCCGCGCACTCGATTTTAATGATATCTATTGGAAAGAAGACCCTTCACATCCATCGGACATCATACCCGCTGCTCTTTCAGCAGGTGAGCTCGCAGGTGCATCGATGAAAGATGTTATTGTAGCAATTGTTCTCGCTTATGAATTTGAGCAGAGGCTTTGTGAGTTTGCGGTTCCCGGTGTACGAGAAAGAAAATGGCATCACGCGACTCTTACACAGTTTGTTTCTCCAATTGTTGCGGGCAAGGTTTTAGGTTTGACGGTGGATCAGATGGTTAACGCAATTGGCATTAACGGATGTCACAACCACACAATCGGATGTCCTACCGCAGGGAAACTTACCATGATGAAAAACACGGTTGATCCGATGGCTGTTCAGACGGGTGTATTTGCCGCTTTGATGGCTAAAAAAGGATACTCAGGAACAGAACTCGTGTTTGAAGGAAAAGAAGGTTTTATGTCATGCTTTGGCGAAGGCTGGGCGATGGAAAAACTTATCGGTGACCTCGGAGTTAAATATAAGATTCTTGAATGCAGCATGAAGGCATTCCCCACCGAGGCTCTTACACACACACATATTACTGCAGTATTGAAAGTAATGACCAAAAACAACTTAAACTATGATGATATAGATGAAGTGATAATTACCACCATTGCAAGAGCATGCGACATTCTTTTTGATTCACACAAATACCGTCCTGAATCGAGAGAAACTGCCGATCATTCACTTCCATATTGCATTGCTGCGGCGATAGTTGACAAAAAAATCACCACCAATTCCTTCTCCGATGAAAAGATGAAAGATCCACATATCTGGGAAGTGATCGACAAAATAAAAGGTGAAGCTTCGCTCGAATTTGAGAAGATGTTCCCGGCAAAACAGCCTTCAAAAGCTGTAATTCGCACAAAAGATGGCAGAGAGTTTTCAGAATATCTCGAGTATCCTAAAGGTGATCCAAGAGAACCGATGACACAGGAAGATCTCGACAATAAATTTGAGGCTCTTTCGGGTGATAAGCTTGATAAATCGAGAAGAGATGCCGTAAAAGATTTGATCTTTAATTGTGATAATCTCTCAGCAGTTGAATTTATGGATAAACTGGTAGTTTAAAATGGAAAGTTTGAAGTCACAGAGTCACGGAGTCACAGAGTCACGGGTAAGTGGTTCTGCCGGCAAAAGAGGCACGACTGTCCGGTCTGATTGTTGGATCGAGATAACAAATAAATTTGAGGGTGGGGCTGGTTCCCCATCCATCAATATCAAATCGAAGGTTGGTAACCTCTACGGAGCTGCAATCAGAAAACAGCTTGAGGAGTTGGCGGCATTCTTCAATTTGGGAAATGTTGATATAACAATTGAGGATGCGGGTGCACTTCCTTTTGTAATTGCAGCAAGATTTGAAGCCGCAGTTAAGAGGATGAATCCAACCGTTACTTCAGAATATTTGATGTCTTTTTTGCGTGAGGATATAAATTCCACTGCGAAAAACCATCTGAGACGGAGCAGACTTTATCTACCGGGAAATGAACCAAAATTCTTTGTGAATGCCGGACTTCATCAGCCCGACGGTATCATTCTCGACCTTGAAGACAGCGTTGCCCCCGATGAAAAAGATGCTGCCCGGCATCTCGTGAGAAATGCACTTAGAAGTGTCGATTTCTACGGAACCGAACGGATGGTCAGGATTAATCAACTCCCTATGGGGCTTGAAGACCTTCAGTTTATAATTCCTTCTAAGGTTAATCTTATACTCATTCCTAAAGTTGAAGAGGCTTCTCAGATTCTGGAGGTTGAAAAGGAAGTGCGACAAATCAAGGCGAAGAATGGTATCACAGATGATATCTGGTTTATGCCGATAATTGAGAGTGCAAAAGGTGCGATAAATGCTTATGAAATAGCAAAAGCATCGGAATTTGTTTGCTCACTCGCAATTGGACTTGAAGACTACACCGCTGATATTGGTGCCGAAAGAACACTTGAAGGGAATGAAAGTTTTTGGGCACGGATGCAGGTGGTTAATGCCTCGAAGGCTGCCGGAATTCAGGCGATCGATTCTGTTTTCTCCGATGTGGGTGATATGGAGGGGCTTGTAAAATCGACCCTTGAATCAAAATCTTATGGATTTGAAGGGAAAGGATGTATCCACCCTCGTCAAATTCAACCGATTCACACTGCTTTTGCCCCCACTTCCAAAGAAATTGAAAAAGCCATGAAAATTGTTCTGGCTTTTGAAGATGCTTTGTCGAAAGGGCTCGCTGCGGTATCGATTGGCACAAAAATGATTGATCCGCCCGTAGTGAAAAGGGCTCAAAGAGTGATTGAACTTGCAATTCAACAAGGAATGATTAAACGGGATTGGATGGTGAACAATGGAAATGGTTAAAAATGCTGCCGGAAGGCTCGTTCCAACTGAAGTAAACGGTCAAAAACGAATCCCTTACAAAGGTGTGGCACAACACAGACCCGATGGATTTAAGGCGAAACCACCAATCAGAAGTGCAGCCGACTATCCCGCAGACGGTAATAAACTTCTTCCAAATCTTCGTTCAGCACTCGAAAAAGCAGGTCTTAGAGATGGAATGACGATTTCAACTCACCATCATCTCAGAAATGGTGATGTGGTTACAAATCTGTTGTTCGACACAATTAAGGAGATGGGTGTAAAAAACATTCGCTGGTTCCCGAGTGCTTCTTTTCCTTGCCATGAACACCTCATTCCATACCTCGAAGACGGAACAATAAGTCACATCGAGGGGAGTATGAACGGTCCGCTTGGGAAGTTTACTTCCTTTGGTAAAATGAACGGTGTTGGCGTTCTTCGCTCACACGGCGGAAGATATCAAGCCGTTCAGGATGGTGAGGTGCATATCGATATTGCTGTTATTGCTTCACCAACTGCCGATCCTTTTGGAAATGCAAACGGAGTGACAGGGCGTGCAGCCTGTGGTTTGCTTGGCTTTGCTCTTGCAGATTCAGAGTATGCCGATAGAGTAATTGTTGTTACCGATAACCTTGTTCCGTTCCCTTGCATTCCCTGGCAGATTCAAGGGAATAATGTCGATTTTGTTGTGGAAGTGGAATCCCTTGGAGACTCTTCAAAAATAGTTTCAGGCACAACCGAGATTACTAAATCACCCGACAGACTTCTGATTGCGGAATATGTGGCAAAGTTCATCGAACTTTCGGGTATAATGAAAGATGGATTCTCTTTCCAGGCGGGTGCCGGTGGCACTGCTCTCGCATTTGCCATGTTCTTAAAAGAACGGATGAAAGAAACGGGTATTAAAGCCCGATTCATCAGAGGCGGAAGCACAAAGTACCTCGTTCAGATGCTTGAAGAAGGACTGGTGGACTACATTCTCGATGGACAAACTTTTGATCTTGAGGGCGTTCGCTCCATGAGAGAAAACCCCGGACATGTTAACACTTCACCTTTCACAAGCTACAACTATCACGGAAAAGGGAATTTTGCCTCGATACTCGACGCTGTTGTTCTTGGTGCAACCGAAGTGGATGTGAATTATAACGCAAATGTGGTTTCACACTCAGATGGATTGTTGCTTCATGGTATCGGTGGCTGGCAGAATTGTCTCTTCTCAAAGTGTTCAATCCTGGCGATTCCATCATTCCGTGACAGAATCCCTGTGATTTTAGACGAAGTTACAACCATCTGTGCTCCCGGAGAACTTGTGGATGTCATCGTTACCGAACGAGGCATAGCCATCAACCCGAGACGGGAAGATCTGCTTAAAGCTGTTGAAGGTAAAGGATTGCCGATCAGGAAGATCGAAGATATCCGGGATGAGGTGTATCAAATCGTTGGTGGACCACCACAAAAACCCGTTTTGGATAAGAACAAAGTTGTCGCTATCGTAAACTGGGTGGATGGAACGGTGCTGGATTCGGTCTATAAGGTAATCCAATAATGCAGTAATCCAATAATGCAATAATGCAGTAATTTTAGATTGTTACGCGAATGCCACGGATTTAACACAGATTTCCACGGATGGAATGGAACGCAGATATACGCAGATTGAACGGAATTTTTATGACTTCTCGCTTTCCCACAGTCCTGCTTCAGGGTTCCAAACTGCGTCAAAATTCTCCTCTGTCAGGCATGGTTTTAAGAATGCTTCGATTTGTTTTAGTACTTCCCGGAAATGGATATTTGCAGAAAGATATCTACCAGAGATGAATATTTTCCACTTCCTTTGTATTTCTTGGTTGTTATAAAACTCTTCAGAAAATATATAGTCTGCTTCTAACTGAGGCTTCTTTATTATTGATTATCTTCATACTATCAGTGCTGTTAGATAAGGGAGAATAGCTTTATATGCACCATTGTTCTTGGCTATTTTTAGTAACCGGTTAATGTTCCTCTCTGGGCGTTTAAGATAATTTTTCAAAACTTCAATGACAATATCATCACCAATTTTAGTTCTGTATCTAAACAAGTCAGCAACTGTTTTCTCCATTGAATAAATCAAAAATTTACCACCATTGGAAGAGATTTCGATGATTTCATTGTTATAGTATTTTTCGCTGAAGTAATAAATTCTGGTCGGCAAGCTGAGCAGTTTATTAAACTTGGAATTTCGTGGAATTGCAACGGCTACCTTTGCCGGATTAAAAACAGTCAAATAATAGTATTCTGCTGCGGACGCCAGACATATTACAGCCTTTTTGTTTGATCTGTAAATATCAATATACGAAGAGTTCTCATCCCAAGGGAAATCAAGCAATTTATACAAACCAGGTTTCACCTTTTCGATAATCCCATTTTGCATGGCAAGGTTGATTTCACTTGTGTGAACTCGATTTTGTTTTAGATATGCCATTGTGGCATATCCATTGTTCAAGTTGAATAGTTCTACCATTTTTCTTCAAAATTTGTTCAATTACTCTGCAAATATAATAAAATGCAGAGAAGTTGAACAATAATTTTCAATAATTACGCGGATGCCACGGATTTTACACAGATGCCACGGATGGAATGGGACGCAGATACACGCAGATTGGACGGATTTTCGCAGAGGAGGATTTTTATTCTAATCCTCCCCTCGCCTTTTAGGAGAGGGGTCGGGGGTGAGGTACGAATGTGCCAAAAAAAAAGAATATTTCTGATTTGCGATTCCTTTCATCTACATCTCCTTTTAGTGAGCCACCGGAAGAGTAAAATGGAACGAAGTGCCGACATTTTCTTCAGACTCTACGATCATCGTACCGCCATGCTTTTGGATGAACTCGTGACAGAGGAGGAGTCCAAGTCCGGAGCTTGGTTCACCTTCTGTGCCGGGGCGACTAACTCGTTTATCAATTTTGAATAATTCTTCTACAAGATCGGGACTCATCCCGATTCCATTATCTTGAAGTGTAGCTTTCACAAATCCATCGCCTGTATCGATTGCAGTAATATCGATTTTACCCCCGGCATGAGTGAATTTAATCGAATTTGATATCAGGTTTCTTATTACGAGGCTCAGCATATTTCTGTCAGCAGACACGGTTATGTAATCGGGAACACGATTTTCAATTTGTATCTGCTTGATACCCGCTTGATGTGTCAATTGAGAAAAATTTATCTTTATCAGCATTTGAGATTAGCAGGTTTTCATTTGCACTTTTCAGCTTCATTTCAACAGTTTTTTGTTTTGTCATATCGATTACAAAACCAACAATTTTGAGTGGAAACCCGTTTTCATCTTTTTTAACCACGGTACCGATATCGTAAAACCATTTATAGCTGCCGTCTGAGATTAGTATTCTGTAGGCAGTTTCATAGGTTCTTGCTATTCCTTTGAAGTGATTTCCATCGATTCCATTGCAATTTCATAGTCGTCAGGGTGAACCAAATCAGTAAAATCTGTGTAATGATTAAACCGGGATTTCGGGTATCCCAACATTTCAGCTTTACTTTTATGAAACTCGACCATGCCGCTAACCACATCCATACCCCACCGTGCCATGTGAACAGTATCTTTTGCCAACTCAATTCTCAACCTGTCTTCGAGGGCTGAATCTTGTTGTTGTTCGAGTTGATTTACTGTTTTCTCGAGCTCCTCTATCTTGACAAGAAGCTCTTCCCGTGACAATGAATGATAGTTCTTCTTCATTGGGACCTTTTTTTGTGTCGCGTAAGGATGATGAAATCGATTAAAAATTATTTTTTTCTGGAGTATGCAGTCTCCCAAAAGAGCATCTCTTTCCCTTCTTTTTCTATATACATTTCAATTTTGTAGTGATCAATATCAGCACTTTGAAGGACACTTCTGAATTTTACATCCTTTTTTGTGAGTGGGTCGATGAAGGTACCGAACATTTCGAGGTATGGTTTATTAAAATCCATTTTACCGGAAGAAACGGTAAATCCAGTCCCCATGTTGTCGATCCAGAAGCCCAGGAATTCCTGTTTTGCGTTGTCAAACCCGATTAACTGGATGGCGTTAAAGGGCATACCCCAGGCAGTTCCTTCGTGAGTCATCTGAAAATATCTTCCGCCGAGGATCATTTCCCCTTTAGAAGTCCCTTTATCCTCGGTTGGTTTGCTGCCAGGTGCATCCCATGTTTTGAGGACATAGTCCCAATTTCCGACACTTTCACCAAGATGTTTGTGCATTGGTCCGGGGGTGAGGTAGTCCATGTATGCCTTCATTTCTGCATCAGTTTGTGCGAAAGAAGCAAAGGAGAGGAGAAAAAACAGTAAGAATATCGATTTTTTCATGGTAAAATCCGGATTTGATGATGATAAATGGAGTCTCTTTTTCATTCTGAAGTGTCTTATACAATTACTTTCAGAGCTGATTTGAAAACAAACGAAACAAAGGAATAAAATTAAGTTAATTTAGCGGAAAATTCATAAGGCATTTGTATGATTATTGGAGATTAAGAAAGAGGGGAAATTTCATATTTGAGGAATTGTTGCAAAGCCGATATCAGGTAAGAATAAAATCCTTCAGGCAGACACTCTTTTAAGCATCTGCCTGAAGAAAAAGAGATTAGTGATGTATTGCCTGGGCAGTTCCCCATTGTGTTACTGTTCCGTTACCCGTATATTGGTAGAGATTCACAAATGTGAGAGGCGAATCTGTACCGCCTTCAGTAACCACAACAAAAGTACTGTTTGGATAGTTAAGGGAGTGATCGATCCATGTGCCTGAATTGGCATAGATGGTCTTCTCTCCTTTTGGATTTTCGAAAGGTACCACTTTTGCTTTGTGGGTATGTCCAAAAATGACAATTCGCTTTGAAAGGTCAGTATCAAAATATTGAATTTTCGACTGAAGATCGGTAAGGTCGTCATCATTAGCACCGAGAATTGCCTCGGCTGCTGAATTCTTAACCTTCACACCATTAATTTCCTGTCTTTTATCCCAAGTGGTCACGAGTCCGTTATAAAGATTAACCGAAAACTTGTTCGTAGTGGCATCAAACTGTGGAATGACATCGCTCATTGCATAGGTGTTGTTCATACCGTCGATGTTGGTTATAATAACTTTTTCGGAGAATTTTTCTTTTACGGGAAGTGTCTCAAGAATGCCTTTCCAGGTCATATAATAATAATTCAGCAGGAGTTGTTCTTGATCGTTTTTATCAACTTCGTGAAGTGGGAATTTATTCTCGGTTTTTGGTTTCCCCTGAACGATGGAGGAGGTTGCGATACGGGTGAAAAAATATCCGGGAGGCATGATTGAAGTCGATTTTCCGGTGGATGTTTTTATCGAAACGGGATCTGGGGCACAGAAAAAATTGTATTTGTGACCATGTTCGATCACGATGGAATTCTTATCACCTGTTACATATTCGCCAAGTCCTTGAATTGTTCCGCGAGCTTGATTGATACCGGGAAATACCCTTTTGATATCCGCTTCAGTAACTGTTAGATCGTGGTTTCCGGGGGCATAAGTAACTTTTATTTTCCCGGCTTTTATTATTGATACAATTGCATCAACAAAAGGTTTGTTGTTTTTGGCTATGGCATCAACAAAAGCAGCCTCATCAACGGGGGTTTTGTAGTTCATTGGTACGAACCACTGATCCATCAAATCACCGCCGATAACCAGTTCCTTTACATCGGGAGAATTTCCAACTTTAGTAACAAGATCAACAAGATTGTTGAAGTTTTTATTGATTTCGGCAAATTTGCTATCCATTCCAAGGTGAATATCGCTGATGACGACTATCTTGTTGCGTTTCACTTCCGCATTGCTGTTTCCCAAGAATCCCGATGAAACATTTGTTGCAAAATATAAAGGCTGACCGTTAAAAGCAGCACCTGATTTTGATTTGAGGTTTCCGCTTATTTCAACTTTATACTCGACACCATCTGCAAATTTTTGAACTGGTTTTGTGTTAATAATCAGAAGTGCAGGGTTGTGGCTATCGATTCTTAAGTAGCATGGGAGTTCGGTGGTCACTCCTTTTGCTCCGATTGTGTAGAGTTTTACGCTGCCGGGAAGGGTTGCAATATCGATTGCTTCGCTAAAAGTAATCTGCACCACTTCCACAGAATTATTAACAGGTGGTGTTGTAATATTCTCCGATACTTCCACATTGGTTTTAACCAGTGTAAGTACCCTGTTTGGCTCATCGGGGGGATTGAGGGAGAAGGTTGTAGTAATCATTCCTGACAGTAAAACCAGGATAAACAAAGATTTAATCTGTTGTTTCATAAATAATCTCCGGTATTTGATTCTTTAATAATTGAAAAAGTTTCTTACTTCATACTATACTTTATTTGATGCCTCACAAATTGCATCGCACACAAGGTTCAATTGCCTTTTGAGTTGATCATGGATGAATTCTCAGCCCCCGATGGTTATCATCAGGGAGAATTAATCCCGATTAAGTAAATTGTATTAAAGAAAGATTACAACTCAATTATCATCACCAAATCAGAACAACAGCTCCACTTTTGTGATCATTCCCCTGTTTCCAAATCGTCTTAACTGAATTTTAAATCATCAAAATCAAAACGACTGACTATATTCATTGAATTATTAAAAAATAAATTAACAGGATTGAATATAGCAAATTTTATTCAAAAAGAGCCCTGTTTTCGCATTTTTGTTTATTTCATCAACAACATCTTGCGCGTCATTGTGTACCCCGGAGTTTCAAGTCGATAGAAATATATTCCACTGGCAAAATTTGAGCCATCGAATGAAACTTCATGTTTGCCTGCCGGCAGTTCTTCAGAAACGAGAACTTTAAGAAGTGCACCCGTTATATCATATATCTTGATCGAAGTAGAGCCACCAACGGGTAACGCAAACCGGATTGTTGTTGACGGATTGAACGGATTTGGGAAGTTTTGCCACAATTCCCATGTTGCAGGGGTCTCTGTGCCTTCACTTTTTATACTGACAGGCACATAAGTATAGGATGCACCAAGTCGGTTGAATATTGTGTCAACCGCTGCCCTTGTTAGAGAGAGTGAGTTCAAAGGTGAATTCCCTCTCTGCACAACCATTACCGTATGGAAGGTGAAGATTGCACCTGGTGCAAGGGTTTTTTGCCCCGATGCCATACCTGTCATTGCATCCATCTCTATATTATTGATCCAACCGGCTCCGGAAACAGGGTCACCCGAATAGGCAAAAATCGGATTAATCAATTCGCAATTCACAGGGCCGGCTACTGATCCAAATACCCAATAACATGGTTGAAGAAGCTCTCCGATCCTGTTCCTGCCTGTCATGTAGTTTCGGGCTTCCGTTGAGTTGGCAGGTATCGATTGAGTTGGATATTGATTAATATATTGAACTGCGGCTGCCATCTGAGAGTTGACTGCACCAGGGAAGATGCGTGGCTCAAAGGGATAGCCGAGTGGAATTACAGCGGTATCAAGAGCCAGATCGATACCTGGATCCCAAATATTGTTCTGATTCACATCGAAAAAAGACACACCGGGAATTGTAACCGGTTCACCAAACAGGAGGGTGTTATATACCGCCGGTGGATTGGCACCAAAAAGACCATCCGCACCTTTATTATAGGTTACAATTGAATTACGAAGTGTATCTGTATGAATTAAATCATTTATTGAATCGCCGATATCGACATTATGTTGAGTCGAAAAGATAAAATTTGTCAGAGGCTGCATCGAGGTTGTTCGGTTAACAATTTCGTATCTGACAAACACAGCATTACGCATCTCATCACTT
The DNA here is from genome assembly GCA_964431385.1 of uncultured Ignavibacteriaceae bacterium. GTDB lineage: Bacteria > Bacteroidota > Ignavibacteria > Ignavibacteriales > Ignavibacteriaceae > UTCHB3. Next base: position 30,743 of record CAYSJM010000028.1, read on the forward strand.
GTTGAGGAAGGCCATGCGTAGAGGGTTTGCCGCACTTCGATACCCAATGGATTTTCAGAAAACTTTCTCTGCGAACTGCTCACTCCATCGTTATAAACTGTAAAGTATGAAACCTCTCCAAGAATTTCGGGCATATCCTCATTTGGTTCCCAGATTCCATTGTTGTTTAAGTCAATTGGATCGTAGTACCCGTTATTGTCACCGTCCCAGTATCGGGCACCCATATCAACGGCGAACTTCCACCATTTCCACGAAGCACCAAAAGCTGAGTCAGTGCGGGCGATACGGTAAATCCCTTTTCGGGGGTCGTTTGCGGGGGAATCTACACTTCCTGCCTGAAAATCCCGAAAGAGAAATGAACTCGCTTTTCCGGCTGCCCAAACTTGTGAGTTTAAGTACCCCGAAAGCAGGAATCCTTGCGATGCTATAACGGGGATGGAATCGAATCTGACTTTTGATCCAAAAGACGAAGAAACTCCCCCAATTTCACCTGAAGAGTTAAATGGTATAATGAGTCGTCCGGTTTTTAACACTTCAGTTTGGGAAAGTGAAGGGATAGTTGCCATTATCATCACCCGCTCTGTCTGGGCTGTGTCGTAGCGTGAAGCGGTGAAGAATTTCCCGACCAGAGCGTTGTTATGATCACCGATAATGATTGAGTTTCCAAAGATTTTGTCGCCTGCAAGGGAATCGTTATGTAAACCATCGTCGTAAAGGGGAAAAGAAGTGGCACTTCCATTAATTGTGCCGCTGAAACCGGTTGAAATTATTGTGGAACCTTCACCTGTATATAACTTTACGGCTATGGTATCACCGGGGTGAAGCGTATCTTTTGAGAAGGTGTAAGCATAAATTATGGGGGGAGCCGCAGTATCCATAATTGTGGTGGCATTTCCCCAAGAGAGAAATTTATTTCCTGCATTTGCCCCTCTGTCTCCTGAGACTGTGAAAATCGGCTTTACAGACTGCCCGTTAAGGTTGAGGTTTGTCTCTAATCCTTTGTAGTTTGTTAGCTGCACAGGTTCGCTCCAGGTCGCTCCCTCATCAATACTTTTGGAACTCCAGGTTGTGGAAATGTCGAAAGTGTTAAATATTTTCTGTTTTCTTAAAAAAACCACTGTCAAACTGCTGTCGGATTCGCGAGAAATTTTGGGAAGAAGCAGGTTATCAAGAGGATGAGAAAAGATTAGTTTTTGAAACTGTAATGAACCTGAAGAACTTTTCTTTGCGAACCATATTTCCTTCGGTTGAGTTGTGTGGTATTGCTCTCCAACCATATAGTAACCGCTTGTGCCATTTGCCAAAAGAGAAGGATTCTCCAAAATATACCCGCTGATTATAGAAGGGCTACTCCAGGTGTTACCATTATCAGTTGATACAGTTTCACGATGAGAGAGTGTTATCCTTGAATGTGTAATTACCCGGATATTACCATTTCCCAGGTGTACAACAGAGCTGGCTCGTGACGGGTCGGGGTATTGAATTGCAGGACCCTGTAAATTTATATTTCTGTTTGCAGACCAGGTTACACCTCCGTCATCAGAAAACTTATAAATGGTGTTCCGATCGAATCCCATTTTTATCAAAAGGATTAGCCTGTTATTGTTCCCTTTGATGAGAGTTGCTCCCTTATACGGGTCTTCGGTCATCCCTGCGATAAGAGTATCGAACACCACTCCCATCGGGGACCAGGTTGCTCCATCGTCGCTGCTTTTATGCATATAGAATACCACATAACCCGAAGACTCATAGTCCGACCAGACCACGAAAATCTCTCCGGGAGAGAAAGAGACTATCTCGGCGTTGTATCGTTGTTTGTTTTCATCAATAAAAGGGAATCGTTTCAGACCGCTTTGGGCATAGTTGACGGTCGTAATGAGGGCAATAACGAGGGGAAGAAGTGCAAATTTCATCTTGGTTTTCCACTAAAAAGGCTAAATTTCTCCACATTTCATAATAAGTCCGGTCGTCAACATCTTTTGGAATTTCCCGGACGCTCTCCTGTAACTTACAAAAATTTGGGGAATATTCATGCGGGGGTGGGGGGTGGTAATTTATTCCCTCGTAAAACTTACGCCTATCATAATAAGGCGTTTTCCGGTGGAGAGGAATTTTCCTGTCAATACAAAATCCGGATGGATCAATCATTGTTTCTTCACAGATTTTGAGTAGAATAACTGATGTTCGATTTTAGCCTGACTCCCACTGCGTCGTACAGATTTATCAGTCCACTTGATGGCACAGAAAGAACTATGATGGTAACAGCCGATTCGACAACCGGAGTATTTAAGTTCACTTACTCAAATGTTTGGGGAGCAGCGGATGCTTCTTACACTTTTGTCCGAAATTTTGGACTGATAAAAACCTATGGTTCAACGAGAGACCACGAATCAACAGCAGAATATGTAGAACTTGTCCGGTTTTCCAAAACCGGGGATTCACTATACACTACCACCTCAGCCATGCCGGTTCTGGGATTTAGTCCGAAGGACACATTCGCAAACCCGACAGGCACATTCAGAGTGGGCATTTCACATACATTAAACGAGATAGTTCAGCCCTACCAGACAGCTTTTCAGTTTAATGATACTTTTTATATGGACTACTATTATAGCTCCGATGCCGATTCAACACCCGTTCAGACTGTCTCATACCCTGCTACATTCTCTCAGAAAGATATCTCCATACCGTTTGATACCATACTTCAGACCCCGGGATATTCGATTTCGCGAGTTTTCCCGTCTGAAAATTGACCACTTTACAAACGAATTAGTCATGATTGTAGTCTGAGAAGCTAATCTGGGGAAGCTTGTTTAAAATGTAAAAAACTCAGAGAAATCTGAACTTTCTTTTGCGGGACCGACGAGACTTCCCGATCTCTTGGGACAACCTCCTGCATGACAGGTAGGCGTTCGATTTTGCAACAGTTGAACAACAACAAATTTTCGATACATACCGAAAAGCCCGTAAATATTAAGGGTGAGTTGCAGTGCCATTTTAATATTGTTATTACAGAGTAATATGAAGCAGGAACCAATCCATTTTTATTAGATTCATATTCGTTAAATTTAAGTTTACCTACAATTCATTTTGGATATTTCTTGACAGAAGAGATTAAAAAGAAGATCGACTACTGGTTTGAGATGGTTGTCTATGATCTTGAAACAGCAAAGGCTATGTTTGAGTCAAAAAGATACTTGTATGTTGGATTTTTTTGTCATCTTATTATAGAAAAAGCACTAAAAGATCATTTTTGGTTTAAGATTCAGGAAGAACCACCCTTCACTCACAATTTAGTGGTTTTGAGTGATCAATCCGGATTATCTCAATCGCTAAAAATTGAACAAAAAGTTCTCTTATCCGAATTGATGCCACTTAATATAGCCGGTAGATATTCGCATGAAAAAGAATAAATCGCAAAAATCTTAACAAAGGATCACTGCAATTCGTTAATTACCCGAACCGAGGAGTTTGCCAAATGGATAATGAAACAATCTCATTAATAGGTCAATACATTGAGAAAGTAAAGCAGAGTTTCAATCCGAAGTATGTAGTTTTGTTTGGGTCTTACAGCAGAGGAGAGCAAAGAGAATACAGCGACATCGATATTGCAATTGTTTTTGAGAAATATGAAGGTAAAAATATATTAGATGACAATGCTTTTTTATTCCGTTTGGCATGGGAAGTTGATTCCCGTATAGAGCCTGTTATCCTGTCTCTTGGCAACGACAATAGTGGTTTTGCTGAATCAGTCGTTAAAAACGGAATGATTCTCTACGCAGCGTAAGGAAGCAGAAATCAATCGAAAAGTAATCCAGTTAGCCCGCGAATCGAGTCTGATCAGAGATTTGTGTTATGGAATTGTACCCACTAATTGATCACCTTTTCAGCATCGCACATATTCTTCAAGTCTGTCTCCTAAAATAATACTGAGTTGAGATGGGAGATTCCGGTCTTTTGATACCATTCCCTGTATTTCTGCTACTCAACCACCATGGTTATCTCTTCCTTCGTGAAACTGACACCTATCATAATAAGGCGTTTCCCTGAAGAGAGGAATTTTCCTATCAATACAAAATCCGGATGGATCAATCATTGTTAGTTCGCAGATTTTAATTAAGTTACGATGTATCTTCGGGAATTTTGAATCGTTACTTCGAGCTGAACCGAAGAGCTGAACGATTTTAAATCACAATACCTGACCAGGTTTATCGATGGTTGAAATATGAAGTATTTATTCTATTTTTTAGGTTTTACACTTGTTCAGAGTGCCGTTCACTCTCAACCATTCTTTACGATGTCGCCGATGGATAAAACGATCTACCTTGTACACTCTCGGGACTGGAGTTACCCTTACCCAGCAACTGACAATTATTATGTCTCCTTTTCTGATGCCTCTAATTACACCCCTGTTTATCTTGACAGTATCGTTTTTTACAAAGGGTCACTTTGGGCGACAGACCGCCACTTTGGTATGAAAGAGGATGAAAACAAAGTATATTATTACAGGGAAGGTGCCAAATATCTGATGTTCGATTTTAGCCTGACTCCCACTGCGTCGTACAGATTTATCAGTCCATTCGATGGCACAGAAAGAACTATGGTGGTAACAGGTGATTCGGCAACCAGAGTATTTAAGTTCACTTACTCAAATGTTTGGGGAGCAGCGGATGCTTCTTACACTTTTGTCCGAAATTTTGGACTGATAAAAACCTATGGTTCAACGAGAGACCACGAATCAACAGCAGAATATGTAGAACTTGTCCGGTTTTCCAAAACCGGGGATTCACTATACACTACCACCTCAGCCATGCCGGTTCTGGGATTTAGTCCGAAGGACACATTCGCAAACCCGACAGGCACATTCAGAGTGGGCATTTCACATACATTAAACGAGATAGTTCAGCCCTACCAGACAGCTTTTCAGTTTAATGATACTTTTTATATGGACTACTATTATAGCTCCGATGCCGATTCAACACCCGTTCAGACTGTCTCATACCCTGCTACATTCTCTCAGAAAGATATCTCCATACCGTTTGATACCATACTTCAGACCCCGGGATACAGGTTGAAATACCGATTTAGACTAACCGATAAAAGATACCGACCCATAACAGTTTACAAGCCGGCTGATCACTCTTTTTACTCGATCACCTACACGGGGTCTGTTGTCGGTGTTGGAGAAGAAGATATCATCGGAAGTGAAAAAGAAAGTTTCCGGGTTTCACTTTACCCAAATCCTGTCAGAGATGTTCTAACTGTTAAGTGTCTTATTCCGGAAGGAGCTCAAACGGTCATTGAGATTTTTGATGTCACAGGTAAGCGCCTATATTATTCATCGAATGAAAACGAGATGAACGAAGTAAACACCAGGATAAATATTCGAGAGTTGGGTCTTGCAAGTGGTATTTATTTCCTCAGGACATCTTCCACGGGAAAACGGAATTATACCAAAACAGCCAAATTTCTGGTGTGGTAAGGGTGTTGAGGGCTAACTTACAACCAGTGTAATCTCATCCCCCATAAAACTGACGCCTATCATAATCAACCGCTTTCCTGAAGAGAGGTATTTTTCATAATATTTCTTTTGCTTAATCTGATTTAATCCATCTTCAGCAGGGAGATTGTATTTAAATTCGATGATGTAAATTTTATCAGGGAATTCGATTACTCCATCAATCCTGCCGATATTTGTATTCACTTCTGATTCCATCTGAATCCGGGACATATACATCACCATTATAAAAAGTGAATGGTAAAACTTCTCTTGCGGGATGTGGAGGTTTGAAGGAATCTGTGCAAATAAAGATTTTAGAGTGTTCAAAAATGAATCAAAATCTTCGGTGACCAAAGAATTCCGAAGGAGCGAAATGTCTGATGTGACTGAGTCAGAGTCTGTTGCAGATGCGTCCGCGAAGAGGTAGCTATAAAGTAAATCCTTCACTTCAAAATTGGGGAAATCGAGCCTGAAAACCTGTCTGAAGTTATCGAGATAGCTTGATTTTATTGCCAGATATCCTGTTTGAAAAAGGAGGTTTGTGAGAGAAACGGGACCGGTTCCGATATTATCGAATGATGTTTCTACAGCCAAAGTATTTTGAAGTGAAGTAACATCATAACTTTTTGCCGCTATGAGTTTTATTAAAAAATTTGGTGAACCTGATGTAAACCAAAAATTCCTAAAATTTGAATCAGAGAAAAAATTGAGAATCGAAAAAGGATTATAGAGGAAGTTCTTCCCGTCCCAACTGTATCCATTGTACCATAATTTCATCTCCTCCAACAACATTTCGCGTTCAACTGAAAACTTTCTCGAGGAATGGTTGATATGTCCCACGAATGAAGATTCAAGTTCATATTGAGAATATCCAAAAAGTGTAGTGAATTTGGAGTCGAGAGTAATATCCGAAATCTGGTTTAACCCGGAGAAAAGTGATAATTTTGCAAACTTGCTCACCCCCGTGAAAAACATAAAACGAATTTTCTCATCGAGGCCCTTCAGCGGAGAATATAGATTCCCCAACACATCCTTGTTTGCATCAGCTTTTTCAGGATCTGTAAAATGATCAGTGATGGGTTTGTCATACTCATCGATTAAAATGACAACTCTTTTATTAAATTTCGCATGAAGAGATTCTACAAGATCGGACAGAAATAGTGATTTTATGGCAGTGCTTATTTCGACTCCATATTCAGCCGCGATGGACAACAATTTCTCAGTTATAGAATCCTCGAGAATTACGGACGAAGAATTATCTGTAGTTGAAAAATCAATCCAAATTACGGGCAACGAATCCCATTTGGGATAATTATAAATATCCAACCCTTTAAACAGCTCTTTATTACTTTTAAAAAACTCCTCAAGAGTTGAAATGAAAAGGGATTTCCCAAATCTTCGAGGGCGAGATATAAAGACATAACTATAATTTTCAATCAAAGGTTTGATGAAAGATGTCTTATCCACATAGATGAAATCTTCGTTTCGAAGCTTCGCAAAATTCTGAATGCCGAGAGAGAGTTTTTTCATACTATCTCTGAAAATGATATTTGTAAATATAAGAAAAGGGGAGAATAGTAGAGTGGCTTCAAAACTTTTCAGTTTGTAAGATATAACTTACGAAAGGCGGTCTGCTGTTCAGTAGTTATGCCTAAACCTTCAGAAAAATAGTTTTCAATGCTGCCATATTTTGTCTGCACTTCGTCGAATGCAGCGTTGAGGTACTCTTCTTTTACACCAAAGATGGCTTTGGGAATAGATGGTGATCCACCTGCCGCAACAAACTGTTGGATTAGGGAATCGTACATCGGGAGGATGTAGTCGTTGCTTCGTAAGTAATCCGCCATAACCACTTCCCTTGGCACGCCAAGAAGTGTCAGAAATGCGGCAGCTGCCCATCCCGTACGATCCTTACCAGTTGCACAATGAAAAAGTGCCGGCACCTGATTTTTATCCCCGAGTGAAAGGAATAATTTTCTGTAACCTGCTTGTGCACTTGGCAGGGAGATGCAATGACGGTAAGCTTGCTTAAACAAAGCTTCAACTTTGCCATCGCTAAGTTCGGTATTGGCATTCTTGGGATCCGCCAGGAGGGCATTCAGATTTGCAGGTCCGGAAGAAGGAACATCAGCCAGCACATCCAGCCAAACATTGTTGACACCGGCAGGCAGTTCATCAGGCATGGGATTTTTCTCTGCTGCGGTACGCAAATCAAAGGCATTTTTAAGATTTAGCTTTCCGAGTAAAAGCATATCACCGGCACTTATGTTGTTAAGTTGATTTGAGCGATATACCAATCCTCTGGCAACAATGGCTCCATTTGTGGTTTTGTAACCACCCATGTCCCGCAGATTAGGGATGGAAGCAATACCCAGACTGTGTCCCGGTTTCAGTTCATGATCACTCATTGTTGAGCAGGAAGTAAAAGTAATACTTGACAGTACGATAAGTAAAACAAGCATAAAATTTGTGTAAGGTTTATTTGTGTATTTCATTGTGTGTTTTCAATCTTCGTTGAAATGTTAAAAGGAAAGGCTGGCTTACTGATTAACTTTAACTCAAAAAAGAAAAGATAATTTATCGTGCCTTCAATGCAACATACAAAAAATACTGATCAAAAAACAAACAAAACACAGAAATCTTTGGTTTTGGGGTGCAGACTGGATTTCCAGATTAATCGCGACGACCTTCTGCGTGACTAATCAATTCTTCTATAAATTTTCTGCTTTTCTGACACTTAATTTGGCTTTCCCTCTTCATAGCTTCAGATCTGGTTGGAAACTCTTCGGTGAAAACAATTTCCCAATCTTTGGCTCTTGAAGTAAATCGTGTAGATGAGTTGTTGTGTCTTGTCAGGCGATCGCGTAGATTTTTGGTTTGCCCGATATAGTATCGGTCGATTGACTTGGAGTAAAGGATGTAAACATAAAACATATACGCAAGGTAGCAATTTAAAATGAAAAAAGCCCGGATAAATCCGAGCTTTTTTTGCGGGACCGACGAGACTCGAACTCGCGACCTCCTGCGTGACAGGCAGGCGTTCTA
>CAYSJM010000029.1:0-37199 GCA_964431385.1 uncultured Ignavibacteriaceae bacterium
ATTGAAGCATATTTCCCACTTTCATAAATATCCGAACGGGATACTGGTTTATTTTTACTTTTCCGGCAAAATTTCCGGAAGCATTTTTTGTGAGCATGGTTAGCTCTTCACCACTCTCAACACCGGCTTCGTCCACAGGAGCGAAAAACTCGAAGTTAACCGTTCCATCCGCTTGCTTTACAAAAGGACTTGTAAGCGGGGTGATGATGCGACAACTGTTTTCCACAAATTTTTTGAAAAGAACCGGAAATTCACCATTCATACCGTCGGAAGCAATAATCGCAAAATCAGCAACTCCAAAATAATTTCCTTTTTCACCTTTGTGCTTCGCAAATAAAGTCAGTTTATATCTGCCGGCTTTTGGAAAAATGGTATGGATTGTCCCTTTACCGCTGCTCCGTTGTGCCAATGCAGAATGGTCAATTTCGTTTCCATCCGAATCATAGAGAGTAGCCATAAAAAGAGCATCATCGGCAATTTTTAATTCAAGATCAAATTTACTGCCGGAATTGTAGCTTCTTGCGGGTTTGGTTATCAACTCAAAACCGAGAGCAAAAAATCGCTCCGTCAGGTATGGCATATCGATAAACTTCTCAAAAGAAATCGGGGCAGAAAGAAGTTGCCACTCGGGCACTTCGGGGAAGTGGGTGTGAATGAACTTTTCAGGCTCCAGAAGGTAGTAACCCAGGGTGTAGTGTGGAACAAAATTTATTCCGTCAATAAATCCGGAGTTCCATGTAACATCAATCAGTTGCCATTTCCCGTTGAGTTTTACCGCAGTCCAGGCATGGTTTGGTTCAAATTTTTCACCGTCTGCAAAGAGGTTAAATCCGTAACCCCGTGCATACCCCGAAATCTTTTTATTTTCAATTCCTGCCTGAGTCAGGAGCATTTCCATCACATTGCAGTACCCTTCACAGACCGATTTTCCCGTTTTAATCACATCGTATGTGTCGTAAACAATCTTGCCGTTCCCAAAAAATCCCTCAACATCGTAGCGGATGTTCAAAGCGGTCCAATCGTGTATAATTCTCGTCTTTTCTTCATCTGAAGTGATGCCGTTAGTAAGGTATTGGACGAGTTCGGGGAGGTATTGTTTGGGGTTGTCTTTAATCTTTGAATCGAGAGCGGAAGGGATATCCACAGCCCTTTGGTGAGGGGATTGTGCGTTGCCAAAAAAAGAAAATAAACCAAAAATGACAGTTGTAATCAAAAGATGCCGTAACATGTCGGTGACCTTAATTTTTCTTAATATTGTTTGCAACTTACAAATTAAGCGGATCATTTGCTTAAATTTGCACAACAATTTATTAAAATTTATAAGTCATTTTGCAGCATCTGCATCTTCAAGAGGAAAAGAAGAAAAATCGATGGAACTGATATTAATTATAGGTGCAGTCCTGATCGGGCTGTTTATTCTCAAGAGCCTCGCCGGTATGGTGAAACTCGTCGTCAAAATAGCTATCTATGCACTAATCGGACTTGCAGTCTATCGTGTACTCGTGCATCTGGGGGTGAATATTTAGTCAGTTCAATTTACTGAAGCAGTTTGTTAGACCGATCTGTTAAACTGATTTATTAATTTGAAAGAGACTTCTTCCATTCAGCAACTTCACTACTGATTTTGAGTTTCCACTGCGGAGCTCGCACATTCCGGAAAACCAAACATCTGTCCAAGAGATTTTTAAGTTCCAAATTTGTAAATTTCTTTTTCATAAATAGCTCGAATAAACTTATAAAATCGCTTAATGTCATGGGTATAATGTTAACGAACTCTTCTTTATCATTTTTGTACCATACGCCAATTCTAAAAGTTTCAACAACATTATTGTCTATAGTTGGTGCCAAGAACAAACAATAAACATCTTTATTTTTGAAACTCTCCTGATAATTGACGGTATGTCGTCTTACGGGTTCACTTTCCACAGCCATTTGCCTAAACGAGGAAGTCAGAGTGACTTCCACAACCAATACATACTTTTTGAATTCAAAAATTAGATCAGAACCTCCTCCCGGAGCAGTATTTCTAGGATGAAAATCTTGATCGACTGGAAATCGCCTTGTTTCATGAATCGGCGAAACAATTTCATTAATCGCTAGAAAACAACGCCATACGACCCATTCAAAATATGCCGGTTTGTCATCAATCTTAAAATCTCCGTGAGTTTTTTCTCCGTTTAAAACTTTTAGATATTGCAAAATTTCTTCCAAGGAACTCTCAGTCTGTTGTTCCATTGCGAAATCAGCTTCTCTCTCCCAATTATTGTACTCTATCAATTCATAGCGGAGTCTATTAACCTCGCTTAGTCCGTCAGCAATAGAGATGCTATTTGCTCGCTTAAACAATGAGTGTTGCTTATTCGTGATCCCATCTTTTAGATTTTGGATTTCATTTAAACAGAAAGCAATTTCATCGATGGGAAGTTTGTATGTGCAACTGTAGAATTTTTTAAAATAATCGATTGGATTACTTCGGTACATAAAATTGGGTTCTGATTTTAGCAATTCCTTTACATATTCAATTTTGCTGTCTCTGATACAAATAGTCTCACCTTTCCGTGAAAACAATCCAGTGAGGTAAAAATATCTAAAAGTAGTGTCGGAATAATCTTGTACAGCAGATGAGGGATTGATACTAATTTCTGATTTAAGAGAATCAAGATATTTTTGTCTAAGTGCTTTTTTAGAAATATTATCCTGACATAATGTTATCTCATGCCTGTAATTTAAAATCTTAGCGGATAATTCTTCAGCTAAATTAGGTGTATGATCATAGAACTTTTGTAGGAATAAGCCAGTTTCAAATTTAGTCAGACCAGGAGCATTTTTTGTGTGGAGAATCAACAATACTTCCAAAAAAAGTATAAATGGTTTCAAAATTCCCCCTGAAAAATCACTTTCTAAACAATTGGGTAGTTCGTAACAGGCAAGTTGTCGAGTATAAATTTCTTCAATCTCCGGAATCTTCTTTGCGGAAAGCAATTTATTGCCAGCTTGTGTCAATTGGTAGGGGAGTGTCACGGTAGGTTGTTTTATTTCTTTGAATAATTCAGCAACCATCATTTTCTTAGTGTTTATTGTGTATCTTTCAAAGCTTATAAATCCAAGTTGGTAGAAGGCAGCTCGCCATTTCCTTCCATTCCACTCGGATGGTTCACCATCAAATTCCAGGACACCTTTTTCCCTAAGTTTATTATGGAGTCTTTCCTCGACCTCCTTACCTTTGGCATTTCCTGAAAATCCTTCTTCGAAAAATACTCGTAACGCAGTTTCAATCCTTTTAGGATTTCGTACAGTAGTATTACCGATATTCCATACTTTAGGCATATTTTTTATTTCCCAATAAACAGATATTCTTGAATACGATTATTTGCGTTTCCAATTTTATGATTTTGATTCCCCATTGAGTATGTATGTTTAATCTCATGAACTTCAACATAACTTTTAAATTTTTGAAGCATCCCAACAATCTGTTCTTTGTTTGGCAGGCTATTAGAGGAATAAGAAATCACAAGAATTGATTTCCTGAATTTAGATATTAAGTTCTCAAGAGCTAAAACGGCAGATTCTTTTTTTGAGAACGGTGAGTCATAACTTTGAAATTTTTTAACAGCGGTGTGGTTTTGGATTGTAAGTTTATCCCAGTTTTTCACCAGTCCTTCAATAAAATGATATCTGCGAACATAATCATTATCAGATTTAGGTGAAAAATAAGGTGGGTCTAAATAGACAAGATCAGCAGCTATTTCAAGCTTCTCTGAATGGAGATTAAATGCTTTGTTTTCTTGATGATTGTCAAACACCGCATTGTTGTAAAGTTTGACACTTTCCAGAAAGTGATCCCGCATGGATTTTTGCATATCAACTCTTCCATCATTGTATCTTTCTCCAACAAAGGTGAAAATTCCTCTTGACCTTTTCTTTAAACAAGCTCTGACTAAAGCAGAAAAAGCCAGTGCCTGCTTATATTCGCCATCCAATTCTGCAATATTAGTTCTTACAATATCTAAAAACTTGTTGTCCTCCTCAGAATAAAAAATATCCTTAAATGTTTTTTGGATAAAATTGTCATTCTGTTTCTCATTCAGCAAAAAAAGGATTTCTTGATCTGACAATTTTACCGATGAGTTTTCGACAATTGCTTTAGAAGTCAAATAACTGAATGAAAGAAAGTCATTTGAAAAAACTTGTTTGTTTTGGCTTTTCATAAAATAGCTGACAACATTACTGCCCGCGAATGCATCCAGGAAACTACTAAAATCCAATTTCCCCAAATGTTCCCAGATCGCAAATAAGATTTTATTTTTACTCCCCATGTATCTTGTACCAGGGAAATTACGAAAGTTGTCTGTAAAAAGTTCCAATTCTCTTTTCTTCTCCACTAATTCCCTACAACAATTATATCCGTTCCCTTTCGGGCACTCGCATTTCTATTGATTAATCGCTTGGTTTGAATTACTCTAATTTCGAAGTCTTTATAAAGCTCAATAATCATGGGATGATCTGAGTTGGTGAGTATTACATAACAACCTTTGTCAACCAATTTCTTAAATTCAATCGCTAACTCAATCTGATCTTTTTCATAAAAAAATTCTTTAGTGTATCGCTTAAAATCTGAGTATTTGCCTACCGGCTGGTATGGGGGATCTAAAAAAATAAAATCTCCCTTATCAGCATTTTCCGAAACTACTTCTTGATAATCTGAATGAATGATTTTTGTGTTCTTTAAGACTTCGGAGACCGCAAACAGATTCTGAGTGTTAAAAGATACATTTTTATTATTCGCATAAGGGACATTAAACTCACCCTTTTTATTGACTCTGAAAAGTCCATTGAAACAAGTCTTATTCAGAAATATCATTCTTGCTGCCCTCTCTGTCAAACTAAGCTTGTCAACATCTGAAGATCTGATCTCGTAAAAAAAGTTAGCATTATTTTGGTAAGTGTCCAGAATTGAGATGACACCCTGGACATCCTCTCTAATCTGTTTATATGTAATTATTAGTTCTGCATTCGAGTCAGCAATAACAGAATTAGCATGATTCAATCTGAAAAATAAAGCCCCCCCACCAACAAAAGGTTCAATGTATTTGTTAAAATTTACAGGCAATAAATTAATTAGTTCAGGTAAAAGCTGTGTCTTACCCCCAGCCCACTTAAGGAAAGGTTGAGCCCGAATAATTTCTGGGAAAAGGAGAGGCGATAAACTTTCTTGAAACACTCGCTGCTCTTGACGAAGGGAAGTTATCTCTTGATGCATATATCTCTAAATATAAAAACAATGAAGTACAAACATAGTGTTTCCGCTTGACAATGACAAAGTTCAAACCGCTGTCTGAAGTCTATTTCCAATATGTTAATTTCGTTGAAAATTGACAAGAAAAATATAAAAAATTTCGAGAATATTTTTCATTCTGAAGCTTTTCTGGATGTCAATAACGGGGTAAGAATGCTTCAAGTAAATCATTCTTCAAGAGGTGCAACGAATGTCTGTCTTTCATTTCTGATCACAATCTTTCATTTGGGTGGCAAATTGGTAGCTTTTGGTAGCTGTCTCAATTTCGTGGATTATACCCGATATTAAAATCAGTTTAGGCTAAGTAAACGATAAACCTGAATAAACTAATAGCTTAAATCCTCCTCAACCAAACTTGCTGTTAATCAGGTTTATATTTTTTATGAATTCATTGAAGCAATTGTCAAATTTTTCATATGACAAAACGGAGATATATGTAGGAAGAAAATTTTCAACTGAATATGGATCATTGCAATTGATTATACGAATTAGGTCCGCTGCGACTATTTTAGATTTGTCTGGCAAAGTCTCACATTTATTAAGGATAACTTCTTTTTCATCCGCCGGCAGGAAAAAACACATATAATTATAATTTAGATAACAGATGGCTAATAAGACCGACTTCGCATCACAATCAGCGAGAGATCCAACATTGTCAATCTCCGTCGAGCTAAGATTCAGATGTTCTCTTCCGATTTGGGCCGTATCAATATTATATCTCCTTGGCATATTTAGACTAAAAATATCAGATATTAGATCGAGCAATCTGAAAGCAACAAAATTTTGGTCCGATTCAATTCTTAATAACGAATGAATATCGCTAAACCTGTCACCAACTAAAGCAAAACTTATTGCCTTAATTACTAATCCAATACTTAAAACTTCTTTCTCCTTGATTTTTAATTCCAATTCATTCAATTTCGGATTAAAGGATGCAAGATAAGGTCTGGTTAAGCCATGTTCAACGGTAAACTTATAATTATATCTATTGAGTTTTTCTTTGTTAAACATTCTTATAACTCTTGGTTCATTTAGAATCTTAACAATTTGATCAAAGGTGGCTTTACAACAATTATTATAATTTCTCCCTGATTCACACCTGCATTTCCCCTTATAATTGGGGAATTGAACCTTAAGTGATGCCTCTTCAGATGTTGAATCCAGACCAATTGTCATATAACCGTCTGGACCGTTAGATTTAAACTCAATTAATTGGGACCCATCTTCCTTCGTCATAAAGCCCAAGTTACCTTTGTGGACAGAATAACTGCCCGATAAAAATTTAGAACTCCCATCGCTTTTATTGTATTTGACCACATTATCCATCCCCAAGTTAATTACCCCACCCTTGACAAAAATACCGTAATTTGCTTCAGAAATCTGTGTTACACCTTTTGGCAACTCAATGCACTCTCGTCCATTATTTACTTGAAAACCATTAACTTTATTTCCTTTAACAGTTATACCGTTATAGTGCAAATTGATTTCTTCAACCGAAATTTCATTTGGAGGATGAACAGCCAATTCGAGTAGTTTTTCACTGTGCTTGCTCCATATACAAAATCTATTACTCACATTTTCAAAATTAAATGCGGCGAAAAAAATTTTTAGCTCGTTGTTGATGATCGCCCCAACAAACTCATTATTCTCATCAAAAAAGGTTGCATTTATACGAAAAGGACCTTCTTTCTCTTCAGGAGGGAGTATTTGAAGTATTACCCTGTCATCTATTTCAATTATTGATTTTGCATTGCTGAAAATTGTATCTCCAATTTTGGTCTTTAAGCCCATAGCAGTCCGCACGAAGAGTTTATGAGTTGCGGCTCCAAGTTGCCTGACTATTGGGTTTCTTTTTGCTTCCCATACTGTCGATTTGGCCGTCAGATTTTTGGTGACATTTGCATGACAACCTGGACAGAGTACTGTCATCCTAGTCGGATTATGTTCAAGTGCATCTTTGAATTCAGGTTCAATGTGTTCATATTCAATAATAATGTTTCCACATATCACACACCCATAACCCGCTTCTTTTCTAAGTATTCTACGGATTTCCGCAGGTATGTTGCGGCTTAATCCAAATTGATTTTCATTAGACACAGAATCCTGCCTTCTTTTAGTCTAAAAACCTGCTTAAACCAAACTAACATGATCAATCGGCACACTCTCCAAATAAAAGGTATCCGGACAAAGGTCTTGTTCGTTATTCCATTGAACCGTTCCGAGAAATACTTTTGCTGTTTTGAAGTTTGAAATTTCTTTTAGTTCCCTGAAAATTCCAATCTCCAAATAGGGAGTCATATCGAATATCCGTTGTTCACCATTACTAAATGTCAGGAAGAGTCTGTAACCCTCCAGTGTCTTTACTGATGCAACTCGTGGATTCATAATCTGTCAGTTCTATTTAAGTGGTTCGATTGTAAATACAGACTCACCGCTGCTCGCTAATTGCCAAACTAAATTTCTTTCTAAAATTTGCAACATACTGATTCCGAAAGTTAAAAAAGAAATCCATCATAAAAAAGAGATTGTTAAGTCAGGAAATTTCTTTAGCAAAACAAGGCTGGCCCTCACTTCCAATAAATCAACTCCACTTTTGCGGGAAGCGATTTTATTATCACCTCACCATCGAGACCGGGTTCGATCCATTTATCGTTTAGTTCGATTCTCTCTTTGCGAAATTTTGGAGGTATAACATATCTTATTCCCCCTTCGGGAATTTTAACATCTCCTGTAATCTTAATGGTGGCTTCCAATCCGTTTTTCAATATTTCGAAGTTTATTTCGCCATAATAGGTTGGCAGATTTTGGAACGAAAATCCTTCATCAAACTCGTACCAGGCATTTGGGAAACCGGGTGCAATCAAAAGTGAATTATCCGATTCTCTTTCGTGTACGACCATCGCCCTGATTGCATTTATAAAATCGGAACCGCACCATGTATGAGGCATATCGCCGACGAACCGTGCAAACCTGTAATCACGGGTAACCACTTCTGCCCAATGGTTCCAGCCCTGCGGTCTTTGATCCTTCATAAAATATTGAATCAACTCCCAAACAATATCGGTTTGTCCCGAGAAGTTAAAAGTTCCGATTGTTCTCATTTCGTAGGGAGTATATTCGTTCCAATTCAGTTTGCCATCCCTGCGGTCAGTGAAAAATTTGTAATATCGTGCAAAAGTATTGTCGAGATACGGTTGAGGCAGGTTATGAATTTCGCCACCGGGATAAACAGCAATTGTAGTTGAAGTGGCGTCAAAATCACCTTTTTCGGCACAACCCGGGATATAATCTATACCTGTTCTTTTAATGGCGAGTTTAATCGAGTTGTATAGGTTTGTCTCGAATGAGTCTCTTGTAGCAGAGTACGAAGCCGCCAGGTCGTTCCTTCCGATAAGTTTTGCCATCGTTACGGCATCTTTTAGTCCGAGCAGAGTAAAGAAATTATCCCAGTAAGAATGCATCGGTTTATCGGAGTAACCCTCGTGACTTATCGACTCCGGAACAAGTCCGTAAAGTGACCTGATCGAGTCGTTCGGATTGTTTTTATAATGATCAGTGCTTCTTTCAGCAATCATTTGTCGAATAAAAGAGATTGCAGATTCCACTTTTGGGAAGAGATTTTTAATAAATTCTTTGTCACCTGTATATCTGTAATACTGATAAATCAGGTAGATAAATTCGCCATTACTGTCGTTTTCTGGTACGGGGTCGGGACCTCTTTTATCCACAACGCACGGTACCTTGCCGTTTTCATAAAGATATTTTGCATACCATTCTGAAAATTCTTTTACCTCCTTTATCAAGCCCATTTTAAGAAGTGCAGCCGAAGTGAGGGCACCGTCACGAATCCAGGATCTTTCATAAGAGCGGGAGCCCGGTTGGATGCCGACATTATCTCTGTTTATCAGGATATACCCGATATTTGATTTTACAGAATTAAAAACCGTCTGCAATTCCTTGGGGACTTTCCAAGAGATATGTCCAAGCTTCTTTTGCCAAAAATCCTTTGTTTTCAAGAACTCCGTTTTATACAGATCATTTTTGGAGGATAATTTAACAATCGACTCAGGAGTTATCGATTTATATTGCGGTATCGCAAATGTCAGTCTTTTTTGTTCACCCGGCTTAAGTGAAATTTTGAAAGAAAAAGCTGCGGAACCAAGTCCAATTTTGTCGGTAATCTTTTTTGCAGCAGGGAGGGCATTCCCGGAAATGTAGCTCGAAATGTCGCCTTCCTCAAAGGTGGTTGCTCCAAAATCACCCGTAACTCCAAGGGGAATTACTGCTGTTTTATCATTTACAAGGGCATAACCTTTATTCAGTGAGATCGATTCTATTTTTGCCGTCCCACCATAAAAGTTGAGATCCTGCCACGGTGGATTAACCTGAAATGGACGAATGGCAAGAGAGAATGAGCCGTTAAGCTCTTTATTACTCTTGTTTGTTATCAGATACTCCGCATAAAGTACCGATTTTTCAACTTCACCCCCTGCAAATGCGGTTACTTGCATATCAAATTTTTCATCACTCCACTTTACCGATGGAATGGGAATATACCCATCAACGAGGGAGTGGGAAATTTGCACATCGTTCCAGGTATAAAACTTATCGTTCAGGTAGAGGAAAGGTTCAACTGAAAAAGATTGTTTGTCGGTCTCAAGAAGTCCATCTTCATTTAACAAACCTTCCTTCACATCGCCTGAAACACCCGTTACTGTAAAATAATTTTGTTGTTTAAGTGTATAGCGGGGGAACCATCCCTTTGGTTGTTCAGCTGCGATAACGAAAAAAAGATTGTTGTGGTTATCGGCAAACGAGAGGTCTTTAAACTCAACTTCTTTTAAGTATGACTCATATTTTTTCTTGTTGTCAACCACAATCCTGATGTAGCGGTACTGTGCCTCGGCAGTAACAATATAAGATTTCCCCCCTTTACCCTTGTTTTTGGAGAGGGTAACCCATTTTTTC
The DNA here is from genome assembly GCA_964431385.1 of uncultured Ignavibacteriaceae bacterium. Taxonomy (GTDB): domain Bacteria; phylum Bacteroidota; class Ignavibacteria; order Ignavibacteriales; family Ignavibacteriaceae; genus UTCHB3. Next base: position 10,265 of record CAYSJM010000029.1, read on the forward strand.
AGGTTGTTTGAGGCGAGCAATGAAAACCCGTGCGGATACATCTCTTTGTCCCACTCGAGCACGATTCCGCCAAATTCCTTCTGTACTGTAAGGTCGATATCGATTGTGAACTCGGAAATTTTTGTGCCGCCGCTCAATCCTGTAGTTGAATTTTTATCAAAAAGGGAATTGGGGCAATCCTCCTCACCGTAAAATGAATTGGTAACCACAGGTGGAAGTGTCGGCTGTGCGGGTACTTCCAATTTTTCAATCTTTAACTCATCTATATAAACCGAGCCCTTTCCGCCATTAATGGAGGCAACAATAAGCTCAATTCTGCCTGCCTTTTTAATTTCGCCACCTCCCTGTGGACCCCAGGCAAACGCAAGATTCCTTTTCCGTACCGTTATTTTGGTCCATTCACCCGGGAAATCGTAACCTTTTTTATTTGACCACCAGACATTATCACCCGATGGATCTGCAAGTTTTATCTCAAAATTGTTCGATGGCAGATTTTTTGCTTTTACGAAAAATGTTATCTGGTAATTCTCAGGCAGATCAAGCGACAACAAATCGTAAACACCGCCATATCCACTACCGGCTTTAAAATTGATATCAAAACGGAGACACTTCCCCGAATACCCCTTGTCAGACTCCATTTTAACTGATACCGCATCGGAGGCATTTACTTTCCACTTACCGGACGATTCAAATTTTTCTTCAAAAAGAACCTGCGATTTTATCTGTATGGTGAATAAAGTTGCAACAAGAAAAAATGTCAACAAAAATTGCTTTTTCATTTGGGATACCCGCGTTGTTAAATTGATCGTAAACTGTCTGTAATGAATGTAAATCCACTTTGCTTCATTGTAAATTTACAAAAATGTAAATATTTACATTTTTACATTTTGTTTTGGGTCGGCACGCACCAACCTCAAAATTTTACTAAAATTTCCATCAAAAATATAAAAATTGTCCGTTAATGTAGAAAAATAACCGCAAAAAAGAAAAAAAAGAAAAAAAATAGTGATATCCTTAAAAAAATTACTTGACATTCTGGAAAAAATAGCGTAATTTAACACTGTGTAACCGTTTACATTTTTTGATACAAACAAACAAACAGGAGATACCGTGAGAAGTAATATCTACAGACTCTTCGCAGTGGTTTTTGTGCTGCTCGCAGCTCAATCTATCGTTGCGCAACCGTATAACGATCCAAGTACTCGCGAGGCTTACCTCGCAGCAGGTCCCATCGTGGTTGATGGGAACATGAATGAAGCAGCATGGAACGGTGTTCAGGAATATCTGATCTTTGGTCCAAAACCTGCTACTACAATACAAATGCAGGGTGTAACATCCGGCGTATGGGTGAAAACTGATGTACCTTATGTTGATACCACATGGACAAAAGTGAAGTTCCTCAAAGTTGGCAACAAACTTTATATCGGTTTTTCGAGTGATGATAAATCGGTATGTAAATTTGGTGACAGTTGGGAAGGTGACGGTCTTTTTATGAAAATAAAGACTGCCGGTGGACAGGAAAAAGAATACAAACTCTATTTCAACGATGGTACTGCAAACTCAAACATGGTGTTTGAGAATCAGGCTCCGGGTATGGGTGCGGGACTAAAAGGAACCAACACCATTGTAAATGATACCACACAAGTTGATAACGGCTACAGTGCAGAACTTCTCATCTATCTCGATTCACTCGGATATGATGCAAATGTAGGTTCAGTACCTGTAATGATCAATATCTTCGATCCTGATGGCTACCATGTTGGTATGACCGCATGGGGAGCAAGAGGAACATTCTACAAAACATGGTGGGGCAGTGAATGGGGCGGAGTTTGGAGAGACATAGCTTTCTACAACGATCCTGCTTCAATAGATGTTTATCAGTCAGCCAATCCTATCGTTTTGGATGGTCTTTTAACCGAACCTGACTGGGCATATCCAAGCCAGTACCTTGTATTCGGTCCAAAACCACCTCTCTCCGGAACCGGCAATTCAGTTTCCTCTACTGTACTTGTAAAAGGTGTTTATACAGATACCACCTGGACACCACTAAAGGTTCTCAGAATTCAGAACAAACTTTACATCGGTTTCACCTCCAAAGATAAACAGGTTTGCCGTTTTGGTGACAGTTGGGAAGGTGATGGTCTCTTCATGAAGATTAAAGACGCCACAAATGCTGATAAAGAATTTAAACTCTACTTCAATGCCGGTGGCGTAAATCCTGATATGGTTTTTGAAGCACAGGTCGCAAATTCAGGTGCCGGAGTTGGAAGAAAAGCTGTTGGAACCTTGGTAAATGACACAACACAGACAGATAATGGCTATTCTGCTGAAATGATGATCGACCTTGCAGCTCTCGGTTATGCTACAGTTCCACAGTCGGTTCAAGTGATGATGAACATTTTCGATCCTGACTTCTACCACAATGGTATGGGTGCATGGGGCGATAAAGGAACCTTCCACAAAACTTTCTGGGGCAGCGAATGGGGTCCTGGTATGAGAACACTCAACCTGACCAACAACTCAACCCCTGTTGAACTTACATCATTCACAGCTCAGGCAGTTAATGGAAATGTTCAGCTCGCATGGACTACTGCTTCCGAAAGAAACAACGCCGGATTCCAGGTCGAAAGAAGCCAGGACGGTCTCGTTTATGCAGCTGTTGGATTTGTTGATGGTAAAGGAACCTCAACTGAAGTTAACAGCTATTCGTTTGTTGACAGAGAAGTTTCAGGAAAACTTTATTACAGACTGAAACAAATCGATTTTAACGGTGAATTCGCCTACTCTGATGCTATCGAACTTGGCTCCATCGTTTCCGATTTTGCTTTGGATCAGAATTATCCAAATCCATTTAATCCTTCAACAACCATTTCTTTTGCAATTCCTTCAAAATCATTTGTAACCTTAAAAGTTTACAATGTTCTCGGAAAAGAAGTTGCAAATCTTGTTAACGGAGAATTTGAATCAGGCAGACATTCAGTGGATTTTAATGCAAGTGACCTCGCAAGTGGTGTATATTATTATACAGTACAGGCAGGCAGCTACACTTCCACCAAAAAAATGATCCTGATGAAATAGTACTTAATTGTAATTTGTTATATACCACAGAGCACACAGAGACCACAGAGGAATATATGTTGAAGAGGAGTAAGGCGAATTAAAAGATTAAAGCAGTTGTCTTATAACAATTGTCAATTTCTGAAAATTTTGCACCTCAATCTTTTCTCTGTGTCCTCTGTGTGCTCTGTGGTGAATTTTACCTTTGAATTAAACATGGAAAGAGACCTTGGAAAGATTATTTGAAACCAAATACGGATATTTTACAGAAGACGGAAGCGAATTTGTAATAAAAAGACATGACACCCCGAAACCTTGGGTTAATGTGATCTCGAATGGAGATTACGGTCTGGTTATTTCGCAGACGGGTGGTGGTTTCAGTTGGCTGACGCATTCCGAGTTTAACCGCGTAAACAGATGGCACCAAGACCTTATTCAGGATAACTGGGGCAAATATCTTTATGTAAAAAACAATGAAACAGGTGAAGTGTGGAGCCCCACATTTTTACCCGTTAAAACTCCCCTGGACAGCTACGAGTGCAGATACGGATTTGGTTACACCGTCTTCACTTCCGAGTACAAGGGAATAAAAATTGAAATGACGGTCTTTGTACCTCTGAACGATACCCTTGAAATTTGGAATGTAAAATTCATAAATAATTCGGGTAAAAAAGTCTCTCTTTCCCTTTTCACTTATTTTGAGTGGTGCCTCGGCTCCTCGGCTGATTTTCACAGAGAGTTTCATAAAACATTTATCGAAACTTATTTTAATGCCGAAGGCAACTATATGCACGGCACTAAAAGGCTGTGGGAAATTCCACTCGGCGACCGTGGTCACTGGAATATAGATTACCAGTATCATGGATTTTTTGGCGTAAATAAAAAAGTTGTCTCCTATGAATCTGAAAAGGAGAATTTCCTTGGTCAATATGGCGATCTTGTTAATCCCGCAGCATTAAAAGGAACCCCGTTAAAATGTCAGACAGGTTCATGGAACGACCCGATAGCCTGTTTGCAAAATGAACTTGTTCTCGAAGCATGTGCGGAAGATACGATGATTTACCATCTCGGTCTGGTAAGTGAGCTCGCCGAAATAGGACCAAAATTAAAAAATTATGACACTTCAGAAAAAGTAGCTCAAAAACTCGCTGAAGTGAAGAAAATGTGGGAAGAGTTGCTCTCTCCGCTCGAGATTGATACCCCTGACCTGGCTATGAATTTACTGGTAAACAAATGGTTAAGATATCAGGCAATCGCCGGAAGGCTCTGGGGAAGGACCGCTTATTATCAGCAGAGTGGTGCTTTTGGCTTCCGCGACCAGCTACAGGATTCCCTCGTCTGGTTACCGATTGATCCATCGAGGACTGAAGCACAACTAAAACTCCACGCAGCACATCAGTTTGTTGAAGGAACCGTTCTTCACTGGTGGCATCCTATCTCAGAAACGGGACTCCCTACAAAAATGGTTGATGACCTCTTATGGTTGCCATTTATTTTATCGATGTATGTAAAGGAAACAGGTAACCTCGGGTTTGTTGATACAGAAGTTGAGTATTACGACGATAAAGAATTAAAAGAATCACTCTATGAACACTCGTTAAGAGCAATTGATGTGGTATTCTCCCGCCTTAGCGACAGAGGAATTCCCCTTATTGGCGCCGGTGATTGGAACGACGGGCTAAGTGCAGTAGGACTGGAAATGAAGGGTGAATCGGTCTGGATGGCTGAGTTCTTCTATTTTGTTCTAAAAGAATTTGCAAAAATTGCGGAACAGAAACAGGATCATCCGACACTTGCAAAACTCCTTTCGGGTGCTGAAATTATTAAAGCCGCTTTTAACGAACATGCCTGGGATGGTGAATATTATTTCAGAGGTACAAAAGATACCGGCGAAAAATTCGGTTCTGCGGAAAACTCCCAGGGTAAAATATTCCTGAACCCGCAAACCTGGGCTGTAATGAGCGATATCGCCCCGTTAGACAAACAGGAGGCCGCACTAAAAGCTGTAGAAAAATATTTACTAAAGAACAACGGCACTCTTCTGCTTCAACCCGCCTATAGTGTGCCAGATAAATATATCGGCTACCTTTCTCGCTATGCCCCGGGAAGAAGAGAGAACGGTGGAGTTTACATGCACGCCGCCACCTGGGCAATCTGGGCTTTTGCAAAGTTTGGGAAACCCGAGGAAGCTTACAGAGTGGTACAGGGAATTTCACCAATAATGAATGGAATGGAACCCGATCTGTGGAGTGCAGAACCTTTTGTTACTCCGGGAAATATTGACGGTCCCGATTCGCCCAATTATGGCAGAGCGGGCTGGACATGGTACACAGGCTCAGCCTCATGGTATCAAAAGGTATTCGTTGACTGGATCCTCGGAGTTCGTGCTGAAGATGAAGGACTTATGATTGATCCCGTTATCCCTTCAGTCTGGGACGGGTTCAAAATAAAAAGACTTTACAGAGGTACTGTTTACAATATCGAAGTCTTTAATCCGGAGCATGTATCGTTTGGTGTTGCGAAGGTTGAGGTTGACGGGCTCCAAAATCCTGACAATATCTTAAGACCCCGTTCTGAAAAAGAAGTTTCAGTCAAGGTATATCTCGGTGATATCGATGCACCCCGGATCGCTCAAGAATTAAACATACTCAGTGGACAGAAATTCTGATGAAGAAATTATTGTTCAAACTGGTAACAATTCTCGTTTTTACATGGTCACTCGCCTTCGGGCAGGATTTTGTCTTCTTCACAAACAGTGCAGTGAACACTTATTGGGATCCCAGTCTCGGTTCATACACAGCACCTTCATTTGTGGAATTGATATTCGACAGCAAATTCCCCGTCTCAACTCAATACGCATTTTCCGGAGCCAACAGCCTTAAACTGAGGTGGAAATCGATGAATGATGGGGTATGGCAACTTGGCGTCGCAGGTGCAGGTAACCCACTGTTTAATGTAAACAATAAAGATACTCTCAGCTTTTATATCTACTCAGCTAACGATATTCCCGGTTCTAATCTGCCAAATCTTTATCTTCAGGATAATTTTGGTGCAAAAACGGGTTCGGTTCCGATGGGGGATTATCTGGCAAATCTGCCGGCTCATTCCTGGAAACGGGTACTTGTGCCCCTTTCGTTGTTTAGAAATAATGCAAACACAACTGATCTCACCAAGATCAGATATGTTTTTTTCTCAAAATCGGCTGCCGATACCAACGAAAGAATCTGTTTTATCGATGAAGTGAGGATGGTTACAAAAGGAACCATCGACCCGACACCTCCTTCCACTCCCGGTCAACCCGTGGCTAAAGGATATGAAAAACACTTCGATTTAAGGTGGATGAAATCTCCCGAATCCGATGTGATGGGCTACAACATCTACAAAAAAGAGGGAAACACCTACATCCGTATCGGCACTTCAAATGCAAATGATAACTACTATTTTGAGTGGACAGGAAGCACGGGCGTTTCAAGAACATTCGCAATTTCAGCTTATGACACTTCTTTTAATGAATCGGAAAAAACTCCCGATATGGTCGTAACAACCTCCCCGATGACTGATGAAGATTTCCTCGACATGGTGCAGGCAGCAACTTTTAGATACTTCTGGCACTATGCTCATCCTGTTTCGGGTCTCGCACGCGAGCGGCTCGGAAGTGGCGAAACTGTAACGACGGGAGGGTCAGGTTTTGGCTTGATGGGCATCCCTGTGGGAATTGAAAGAGGTTACATCACCCGTGATGAGGGAGCTGAAAGAACACTTAAAGTTGTGAACTTCCTGTTAACCAAAGCAGACAGATTTCACGGTGCATGGTCGCACTGGCTGAACGGAACTACTGGTGCGGTGATACCATTCAGCACTTATGATAACGGCGGTGATCTGGTCGAAACTGCTTTCCTCGTTCAAGGTTTACTTACACTTCGACAATATTTCGATGCACAGACACCGCTCGAAACCGAGATCAGACAAAAAATAACGCAAGCCTGGGAAACCGTTGAATGGAACTGGTACAGAAGATATGCCAACACCTTTAAACTCTACTGGCACTGGTCACCCAATTACGGCTGGCAAATGAATATGCCCGTTACAGGATATATGGAAGCTATGATTATGTATATGCTCGCCATTGCTTCCCCTACATTTCCTATGCCCGCAAACGCGTATTGGCTCGGTTGGACCGTAGGCACAGGTTACCAAAACACCGGTTCGTATTATGGTTACCGTCTCTGGGTGGGACAAAACACCGGAGGACCCCTTTTCTTCGCTCACTATTCATATCTCGGTTTTGACCCGCGACATAAAAAAGACCAGTTTGCAAACTATTTTGAACACAACAAGAACCAGACTCTCGTAAACAGAGCGTATTGCATTGCTAATCCAAAAGGATATGCAGGCTACAACGCAAATACCTGGGGACTGACCGCATCCGATAATCCGTGGGGTTACTCAGCTCACGAACCGACAAGTTGGGGAGACAACGGAACTATTGCTCCGACGGCAGCACTTTCATCGATGCCCTACACCCCCGTTGAGTCGATGGCTGCACTAAAAAATATGTACAGAACCTACGGTGCAAACCTTTGGGGCGTTTATGGCTTCAAAGATGCGTTTAATCCGCAACAAAACTGGTTTGCCACAAGCTACCTCGCCATCGACCAGGGTCCAATTCTTGCGATGATCGAGAACTATAGAACCGGCCTGCTCTGGAACAAGTTTATGTCAAATCCTGAAATTGCTCCGATGTTAACGGCTGTTGGATTCACCCCCGACACAACAACCTCGATCGAAGATGAAGTTGCTCCCTCATTGCCGGCAGAATTTAAACTGGATGGGAACTACCCAAATCCATTTAATCCCGGCACAAAAATTGCCTTTTCCCTCCCCGAAAATTGTCTTGTGGAAGTGAAGATTTTTGATGCCCTCGGAAATGTGGTTCTGGAAAAAGAGGGTGAATGGTTTGAATCGGGCAGGAATGAATTTTATTGGAATGGTCAAAATAAAAGTGGATCGTCAGTTCCTTCGGGAGTCTATCTCTACAAAGTTTCTGTCGGGAGTAAATCTCTCACAGGCAAAATGGTGTTACTGAAATGATTGGTTGGTGGAAGCAAGTTTACCTGAGATTTCGATTGGTTTTTTCGGGAGGTATTGTCTTGCTTCCATTTTTATTCTGTTTTAGTGGATGTGGTGCCGGTGATAATAACACCACTGAAATAACATTTTGGGGGATGGGCACAGAAGGCGAAAAAATTCAGAAGGTTATTCCGGAGTTCGAAAAAAGAAATCCCGGAATAAAGGTAAAAGTACAGATGGTTCCCTGGACTGCAGCACAGGAGAAGCTTATTTCATCATTCGCTGCCGATAACACCCCTGATCTCTGCCAGCTCGGAAATACCTGGGTGCCGCAATTTGTCCTGCTCGAAGCACTCGAATCTCTCGATGGCTACATCTCAAAAAGCAAAAGTTTAAAATCTTCCAATTATTTCCCGGGCATTTGGAATACTAACGAAGTGACGGGAAAAATCTTTGGGATCCCCTGGTACATCGATACAAGAATTATCTATTACAGAAAAGATATCTTCAAAAAAGCGGGTTACGACTCACCACCCGGAACCTGGGAGGAGCTACTCGATCTTTCGCGTAAAATTGTGAAAATGCAGAATGACCCAAACAAATATGCGATTTACCTCCCTACAAATGAATGGGCACCATTCGTCATATTTGGCTTGCAAAACGGCTCCGACCTGATAAAAGATAATTGGACTTACGGCAATTTCAGCGGTAAAAAATTTCTTGAAGCTTTCAAATTCCTGATTAAATTCCACAAAGAAAAACTCACCCCGATGGGTGTTTCCCAGGTGACTAATGTTTATCAGGCATTCCAACAGGAGTTTTTCGCAATGTATATCTCGGGACCCTGGAACATCCCCGAATTTAAAAAATGGATGAAAGATTCAACAGGCGAGAACTGGGGCACAACACCACTTCCCGGGAAAAACGGTTTCCCCGGGGTAAGTCTTGCCGGCGGATCGAGCCTCGTAATGTTCAAAAATTCAAAAAATAAAGAGGCTGCCTGGAAGTTCATAGAGTTCCTCTCTGAAAAAAACACACAACTCGCTTTTTATAGAGAAACCAATAATCTTCCCGCAGTTATTTCAGCTTGGGACGAACCCTATTTTAAAAACGATCCCTTTATAAAAGCCTTTTACGATCAGTTCCAAAATGTTGTTGCTACCCCTAAAATTCCCGAATGGGAGCAAATAGTCTTCTCAAAACTGCAACAATTTGCAGAGTATGCCGCCCGTGGCACAATGACAGAAGAAGAGGCAATGGCGGCTATGGACAAAGAAGTAAACCTCATCCTTGAAAAAAGAAGATGGCTGCTTTCTAAGTATTAGGTATCAGGTATCAGGTATTAATTGTCGTGTAGATATTTGGAGATTTTTTTAGTTAATTGATATAAAATGAAGTTTAAACCCGTCTATTTCTTTTTGGCACCGGCACTTACGGCTATATTTGTATTCTTTTTTATACCCGTTATAAGTGCGTTTTTGATCAGCTTTACTGATTTTGATATCTATGCCATAGGTAACTACAGCAAGTTTAGATTCACTGCTTTCGACAATTATATCAAGTTGTTCGATAATCCACTCTTTTGGACTGCCCTTAAAAACACCCTCTTTTTTGTTATCATTTCGGGACCCCTCTCAATTGCAGTTTCACTCGGTGCCGCCCTTATGCTCAACTCAAAATTAGTGAAGTTCAAGGGCATTTTTCGACTCGTCTATTTTATGCCCGTGGTCACTACTCTTGTGGCTGTTTCAATTGTGTGGCGGTTCATTTATCATCCTGAATTTGGATTGTTAAATTATGGATTGAGTTTCTTCGGCGTAGGTAAAATTGACTGGCTGGGTGACCCGAACTGGTCGATGCCTTCCATCATCCTCTTATCAATCTGGAAAAATTTCGGCTACAATATGATAATTTTTATAGCCGGACTTCAAAACATCCCCGAAGAACTTTATGAAGCCGCCGGAATTGAAGGGGCAAATGCCTGGCAAAAGTTTGTTAACATTACTCTTCCGATGTTGGCGCCCACAACCGTTTTTATTACGATTATCACCATGATCGGCTACTTCCAGTTGTTTGCCGAGCCCTACATAATGACCCAAGGTGGTCCCCTCGACAGCACACTCAGTATAGTACTTTATATGTATCAGGAGGGATTCCGCTGGTGGAACATGGGCTACTCATCCGCGATTGCTTTTGTATTGTTTGTCATCATTCTTGTTGGAACCATGATTCAAATGTGGGTGCAAAAGAGGAGAGAGGCATAAAATGAAAAAGTTTCTTCTCTATGCGTTTTTGACTATAACAGGACTCCTTACCTTAGCCCCTTTCATCTGGATGGTCTCCGCATCATTTATGCTCGACGGGCACGCTTCGGTTTTCCCTCCACGATTTTTTCCCGATATTTTTTCGCTTACTCAATATGAAACCCTTTTTTCGCGACTTGATGTATCGAGAAACCTGTTAAACAGTCTGATGATCTCGACCATGGTTACGGTGGTTTCCCTGTTGTTTAACTCGATGGCTGGTTTTGCTTTCGCCAAATACAGATTTGCAGGCAAAGATGCAATCTTTAAACTCCTTTTAAGTTCGATGGTTATCCCTTCCCAGGTTACGATGTTACCGTTGTTTTTGATGTTAAAAGAATTTGGCTTTTTGAATACCTATATGGCAATTTTGATCCCCGGACTTGCAAATGTATTTGGCATATTTTTGATCAGACAGTATGTAATGGCAATTCCTGACAGTCTGCTCGAATCAGCAAGAATAGACGGTGCTACCGATTTTCAGATTTATTATAAAATTATTGTGCCACTCGCTGCACCAGTTATGGTTACCCTCGCAATCTTTACTTTTATGGGAACCTGGAACGACTTTTTGTGGCCCCTGATTGTGTTGAATGACAGCGATATGTACACTCTGCCCGTGGCTCTCGCCAACTTGATGGGGGAACACACAAAAGACCCCGAGTTGATGATGGCAGGAAGTGTAATCACGATTTTACCCGTAATGGTGATGTTTTTAGTGTTACAAAAGTATTACATTAAGGGAATAATGATGGGTGGTGTAAAAGAGTAAATAAATTTCAAAATTTTTGATTTTTCGCTTGAATTAATCGAAAATGTTTGTTAAATTCACTTTTGTAAACGCTTACATTTTTTTACAATTGAAACCGGTATTATGACCAGAAAAAACATTCACGAGGTAGCAAAATTGGCAGGAGTCTCGATAGCTACAGTATCGAGAGCCTTCAATAACAGCAAATTGATAAAGGACGCTACCAAGTCGAAGATTATGAAAATTGCTGAAGAGATCGACTACAAACCCAGCCCCCTGGCTCGTGGACTTTCGACGCAGATGACAGATACTATCGGAGTTATTATTCCCGATATCTCAGGCGAATTTTTCACAGACATTATCCACGGGATCGATGAAGAAGCCCACAGGTGGAACAAGTTTATTATCGTGGCAAGCTCTCACAACCGCAGAGATGCAGTGGAAACCTTGATCGACTTCATGTCGAGCGGCAGAGTTGACGGAGTGATTATGATGGCTCCGCAAATCCACAAGGAAGTGCCGCAAATAATCGGGAAAAGCAGACGCCCGGTCGTTTTGATAAATTCGCTAAACGACATCGACGAAGCAATTAGCATCAGTATCGATAATTATCAGGGAACTGTAGCCAATATCGAACATCTGCTCGAACACGGTTACGAAAGAATTGCTATGATAAAAGGACCCAAAGACAACTGCGATGCAGAAGAACGGTTTTTGGGGTATATCGAAACGATGCAAAAACATGGAATTACAATCAATCCAAACTGGATAGTTGACGGCGATTTTTCTGTTAAATCGGGTTATTATGGCTTTATGCGATTGATGACACTCGCAGAAAAACCACAGGCTATCTTCGCAGCCAACGACATGATGGCGGTTGGCGTTTATGAAGGAGCCAAGATTTTAAAGGTCGGTATTCCTGACGATATAGCCGTTACAGGATTTGATGATATCTATTTAAGCAGATTGCTTTCTCCAAGACTTACAACAGTACATGCCCCAATCGAAGAACTTGGGGGCAAGGCTGTCAGGTATCTGTTAAAAGTAATCAGCGGAGAAGTAAATCCGATGGAAGCTTACCATGAAAAGCTTTCAACGGGTCTAATTATCGGAGGTTCGTGCGGGTGTTCAATTGTTAACCCTTCACCTCTGTTCTAAAGTTTTAATCAATTAATCAGTCACAAACATACGGGAGAAAAGATGAAACGAGTAATAACCACTTTGTTCATTCTTCTTTTTACAGTCAATTTCGCTGATGCACAAAGCGTTGTGCGGAGCGATGCCCTTTGGGGCAAGGTAGCATTGGGTACCATAACCCTCGATGGTAACATGAATGAATTGGACTGGGCGAAAGCCGATTCCGTTCAGGTTATCTACGGTCAACCGGGTCAGTTACCAACAAGCGGTTGGACTGCTGAATTTAACGAAAACGCTGTTACTGACCCGATCAGAGCAACGGTAAAATTTCTTGTAAAAGATCATTACCTCTATCTCGGGTTTAAGATGCCCGACTCTTCAGTTGGTGGAATAGCCGACTGGGCGAGATGGGATGGAATTTTGATGAACATCAGAGATAAGGCAAGTCCAAACAGACCTCTTCCTGCGACTGAATTTTTCTATACCTGGTGGTATCTTAATGTTCCACAATATCTGCAACCGGGAACCCCACCCCGCTTCATCGGCAGATTTGGTAACTTTGCCGATACAACCAGAACCCCCGAGCAAAGAGCTGCATGGGATGCCGGTTACAGAACCATCGGTGGTGTTTCATGCGACGACACTTCACCTGATCAGGGTTGGGAAGTTGAAATGAGAATAGATGTTGCTTTACTCGGATACGATATCACAAGAGCTACTGGTGACATCATTCAGTTAAACTTTTCAATTTGGGATTGCGACTGGGTTTGGGGAAGTGTACCTTCACGAATCAACACCACAAGAGCCTATTATCAATACCCCTGGGGTAATGCAAATGGTGCTAATGTTGCCAGAATTTACGCAAAACCGGATGTAACGGTTAACACAACCAATCCACCTCTCGCTCCTGTTGAATATACTTTTTATAACGGTTCAAATAAACCTGCCCCTGTTATCGATGGTATTCTCGATGAAGAAGTTTGGAGAGGTGCTCAAGAACTTGTTATAGCTTGGGACGATACTGTTGGAAGAGCAGCATACCCCGGAGTTGGTCCATACCAGAGTGGTCAGTATCAACCTGAACTTGTTGCTGGTAGCAAACCCCCTGTTGTAGATCCCGGTTATGTTAAAATTAAATATTTCCACAGAGACGGATTCCTCTATTTTGGTGCCGATTTTAACGATCAGTTGATCCAGGGAACCGGCACATTTGATGCAGTTGACGGGTTTGCAACTATCCTCATCGATCGTGATTCCCGTGCATCCGACTACGCCCTCGAATCAAGAATGCTACGGCTTTCGTTCGACTCGACCGGTGCCATAAAACCGGGTGATTATATGCAGACACTTCTTGACTCGACCCTCTCTGCATACGCCTTTAAGTTAAAAGGTGCTTCAACCGTTAACAACAATAACGATGTTGACGAAGGATATGTTATCGAAGGAAAAATTCAGTTAACCGGTCTGCTTGGATACCCGGCCGATCTTGGTGACAGAAACCTCTTCTTTGGTACTGTTTTGTATGATGGCGACTCGTTTACTGACCCTGCACTCAACTATGGAACCAGAACCTGGTTTATGCGCGAACACTCCGGTGGTCCCGCTCTCGCCTGGGTTTACCTTAGTAACGATGGTGTCGTTGGTGTCGAAAACGAGTTTTCAGGCATCCCTTCATCGCTCGAACTGTATGGAAACTATCCAAACCCGTTCAACCCTTCAACTAAAATCAAGTTCGCTACTCCACAGTCAGGAGAAGTTGAAGTGGTGGTTTACAATTCTCTCGGTCAGCTTGTGAGCAAACAGATAATTAATACAATTGCCGGCTCACAAGAGGTTAATTTTGATGCAAAAGGACTTACTTCAGGGGTTTACCTCTACAAAGTAAATTTCAAAAATGCTTCAAATGGTGTTATTTCATCTGCCACAGGCAAAATGATCCTGATGAAATAGTTAAAAACACCTGCTGTTTAGTGCAGATAATGAAGTGCAGAGAGGGGTAATACTCTCTCTGCACACTGCACCAAAAATCTCAATATTTGACAGTTTTAAACCACTCACGAACTGGTGAAAATATGAAAAAAACCGGCTACAACTTTACTCCGGTAATTCTGCTGATTATTATCGTCCTGGTTTCCGGGCAGGCATTTGCTCAAACGGCAGGAAAACTTGCGGGCAGGGTGACTGATGAAAACTCACAACCTCTCATCGGTGCAACAGTTTTGGTTGAGGGAACCAATAAAGGAGCCGTTACAGATTATGATGGTTTCTACACAATCCTGAATCTCCGTGCAGGCACCTATTCAGTTGAATTTAGATATACCGGCTTCCAATCAAAGAAAATTGAATCGATTGCCGTCTCCACTGATCAGACTACAAAAATAGATGTGAAGCTGCAAAGCACATCTTTTACTACGGAAACTGTGGTGGTTACCGCAGAAAAACCGCTCGTTGAATTTAATCAGACATCTTCGGTTGTAAATGTTTCCAAAGATCAAATAGAACTTTTACCCGTTCAAGACCTCGGTCAAATTGTAAATCTGCAAGCCGGCGTTGTTGACGGTCACTTCAGAGGTGGAAGACTTGGTGAAGTGCAGTATCAGGTGGATGGTGTTTCAATCAATAACCCGTTTAACAATGCGGCTACACTTCTGCTCGATAAATCTGTCCTCCAGGAAGTGCAGATTATCTCCGGAACTTTTGATGCAAAATATGGACAGGCTATGTCGGGCGTGGTAAATGCCGTCTTAAGATCGGGTGATGACAAGTTCGAGTGGTCAGGTGAGTTTTATGGTGGAAGTTTTTATACCACCGATAACCAACGCTACCCAAATGCCGATAAAATCCGTCCTCTGGGAATTCAGAACTACCAACTAACTCTTTCAGGTCCAACAGGTTTACCCCAGACTACATTTCTTGTCTCCGGCAGAAGATATGCAGGCGATGGATATCTCTATGGTACCAGAAGATTTTTACCAACCGATAAAAATGATCTCGAAGGTAAAATTTTCAATCCATCAGGGGATAACGAACTGGTTCCGATGAACACCACAAGGGAATGGAGCGGTCAGTTTAAGTTAACCAACACTTCCCTTAAAAATGTGAATTTGAGCTATCAGGCAATAATGAATTCTATTGAAGCGTACTACTACAATTTTGGTTTGCGACTAAATCCTGATGGCAATAAACCAAATAATACCGTTTCTGTCTCACACGGTGTTGACTTTACACACACACTTTCTTCCGACATGTTTTATAAAATAAGTGTAAGACAGAACTATTTTGATTACAAATCTTACAAATATGAATCGGTTTTTGATCCCGGTTACCTCGCCGCAGGAGAGTTCAAGAGTGATAATAACTACGAACTTGGTGCCATTGTCCAAGGGGTTGACCTCGGAAGATACATCCAAAAAACAAACAGTATCATCGGAAAAGCTGATTTTACCTGGCAGATTAACAGACATAACCTGCTCGAAGCCGGTTTTGAAGGACAAATTTCAGATATCCAGTTTGGTTCACCTGGCTTCCTTCAGATGACCATCGTTAATGGTGTTTCCACCCTCGTGGCAAAAGACCACCCCGTTCTTATTAATGATCCGAGAATAAATCAATATTTCCCGAAACAGTATGCACTCTATTTTCAGGACAGAATTGAATTGGGTGACCTCGTGGTTCGTGCCGGTCTCAGAGCCGAGTATTACGATGCAAATGCTGAAGTGCCGAGCGATCTTTCTAATCCAGCTAACTCCATTTCGGGGGCACCTCAATCAGTGCTGAAACCAACAACGGTTAAATTTGCACTCGCTCCACGACTCGGATTTAGCTTCCCCCTTACTGCAATGTCTTCTGTTTATTTCGCGTACGGTCACTTCTATCAAATGCCCGGACTTGCCGATCTCTACTCCAATTCAAACTATACCATTCTGAAAGATCTACAGGATGGTGGAATTTCTTACGGTACCATGGGAAATCCCGACCTGAGACCACAACTTACTGTGCAGTATGAAGGCGGTCTTAAACAGGCATTCAGCCAGATTTTTGGCGGTGAACTGACGGTATTCTACAAAGATATCAGAGATTTGCTCGGTGCCGAATTTATCTCAACCTACGCAGCCGCTGACTACCCACGCCTCACAAACATCGATTTTGGCTCAGTTTACGGATTTACACTCGCGTTCGAGATGAGAAAACTTGGTCCACTTACCGCTTCCGTTGACTACACTATGCAGTACGCAAGGGGTAATGCAAGCGACCCTTACGAAACTGCCAACAGAGCTGCAGCGGGTAAAGACCCCAGACCAAGGGATATCCCGTTTGGTTGGGATCAAAGACACACCCTCAATTTTACTGCGGTTTATCTTCAGCCGAACGATTATACAGTATCAGCTATCCTCCGTTTTGGAAGTGGCATGCCTTACACACCTGCAATTGGAACAGGATTTAACGCCGATCTCGAAACCAATTCCGGTAGAAAAGACGGCTATGCTATCCTCGATCTTAGAGCAGAGAAATATTTTGAACTTCCGTTTATCAACCTGAGTGTCTTTGCAAGAATGACCAATGTGCTAAGCACCAATTTTGTGAATGGCTTCGTATTTGCAAACACCGGAAGTCCCGATTACTCAGTTAATTCATTTGCCGACAGGGCATCACTTCTTAACCCTGGCAGATTTTATGAGCCGAGAAAAATTGAGATTGGTATCTCTTTCAGGAGTAAATAACATGCGGAAAAGCGGAGATCTAAAAATGAATTCAAATATTAACATCTATAAACTGCGAAGATTACTCGTTTTTCTCCTGTTCATTCTCTCACCTGCACTTCTTGTTGCTCAGGTTCCACCCGAACTCAGAGGCAGAATTGATGCTGAAAGAATGGGACAGCACGATTTTAACAACATAAGAACGAGATTTTTCAACTACGGAATGGTGGGTGACTATCCGCCCGATCCCCTAAAGGTTGATCTTACTGTTTTCCATTCTATCGAAATACCAAAAGGTTCCGGCGAAAACTACACCGATGGTATTACCCCGTTTGTCCTCGCAAAAATTATGCAGGAGAATGGAAAAGTGGCTTATCTGATGCAATCGGGTTACCGTGAAAGGCAAACTCAAAGCCCGCTCACAGGTAAAACGATGCGTTATGAACCAAGACCCGGCTATCATCAGGAAGACCCCACCATAAATGTCGGTCGCTCGGTTGCGATGTCAAACGACCCAAGAACCTGGCCCGACAAATGGGTTGACAAAATGAACGATGTTACCGACCCCGGTTGGTCGGGTTCATGGAATGGTTATTTTGGTAAGGTCCCCAAACTTGAAATGCAGGAAAGTTTCACCGTTATGGATGACAACTTTTACGATGCATGGGAATATTATCCCGACAGTCGCGACCGCACAAGAAGAGGTCTCGGTCTAAGAATTGAACAACGCGGTTTCCAGTGGAATAATCCACAGGCCTCCGATGTAATTTTCTTCCATTACGACATCACCAACGAAAGCACCACTGATTATAACGACAATATAATTTTTGGTCTCTACATGGACTCAGGTGTGGGCGGCTCAGGTAAGGGGAAAGACCCCTACCCTGAATCTGACGACGATAATGCCTACTTCACCAAGGAAGAGGGAATAAACCTCGTTTATACTTGGGACTATTACGGCAACGGCGTTAAAGGTCCAACAGGTTATCTGGGTTACTCATATCTTGAAACTCCGGGTAATCAGTACGATGGAAAAGATAACGACAAAGACGGCATCAAAGATGAAAAAAGGGATAGCGGTCCCGGAACTTTGATCACAGGTCAGGACAATATCCGTACCTATGCCACTGCAAACTATAACATCGCCGATTTTCAGGCTACCTACGGTCCTCTTGAAAGCAGACCTGCTTTTAAAAGAGGTATCTGGTGGACTGGTGATGAGGATATGGATTGGGTCGGCGAGTATAATGATACCGGTGCAGATGGACTTTTTGGCACAAATGATGAAGGTGAAAACGACGGAATACCCACTAATGGTGAACCCGGTTTCGACAAGGTTGATATCGATGAATCTGATCAGGTGGGTTTAACAGGATTCAAGTTCAACAGAATTAATGATCCTGCCGGCGGTGGACAGACAGATAATATCGTCTTTTTTGACGACGGAAGAGGATGGCCCGAAAGACTTTATAGAAATTTCTCCGATCCGGACTCATCATTTGATGCAGCGATTACGAGAACTAACTTAAACATCGGATTTTTGTTCGCTTCAGGTCCATTTAAGCTTCCTGCCGGCAAAACCGAAAGATTCAGCCTTGCACTCGCTTTTGGACGCGACCTTAGAGAACTGAAAAATAATGTGAAGATTGTAGGTAAAATTTATAAAGCCAACTATCAGTTTGCTGTTCCACCTCCAACTCCAACCCTTACCGGATTTGCCGGTGACGGTTTTGTAGAACTCTCCTGGGATGAAGCTGCTGAAAGAGCTTTTGATCCCGTGACGAGTGAAAACGACTTTGAAGGCTACAAAATTTACAGAAGTACCGATCCAAACTTTAACGATATAAAAACAATTTACAGCGGCACAGGTACCGAACCAATGCCTTTTGGAAAAGCCCTCGCACAATTTGACTTAAAAAACAAGGTGCTGGGTTATTCAAAAACTACAGTCAAAGGCGTCGCTTATTACCTCGGTGACGACACCGGCGTAAGGCATACTTTCCGCGATACCACCGCTGTGAATGGACAAAAATATTTTTACGCAGTGGTTGCATACGACAAAGGATCCGATTCGCTCGAATTGTATCCATCGGAAAATGCCTACTCCGTTACTCAAACTCTTCGTGGTGGTACCGTTCTCCCTAAAAATGTTATAGAAGTGGTGCCAAACCCAAATAGTATGGGTTATGTCCCCGCAACAACCGAGAATATTGTTCACTCCCAAGGAAATGGCTTTGGAACTGTCGCAGTGAAAGTGGTTAATCCTGCCGAAGTTCCTGATAATCATCTTTTTAAGGTTACATTTTTTGGACAGGATGACAGCGTAAAAGCTGAAATGTATAGATTCATCGATGAAACGACTCGTGATACTCTTTTCCGACTCGGGTACGACTTCAAAGGTGAAGGCTCAGGACCCACAGCCCTGGGGCTTCTGCCGATAATTTCTTCGATCGACACATTTAAAGTTGACTCTGCTAAAACGGGCTTTACATCCGGCAGCCCAACCAATGCATCCCTTACTGTAAGATACAGCCAGGTGAAGCCAATTAACTTAAAACGCCCCGGCTACCCTGAAAATCTCAGGATTGAATTCAGTGATCAGGTTCTCGATACTTCAAGGGCATTCCCCGGCTTCCAGGCAAAACCTGCCAAATTCAGAGTTTATGCAGTTAAGGCAGACGGAAGTGAAACTAAACTGGTCTTTAAGTTCTTCGATAAAAACAACTCAAATACTCTCGATCAACCTGATGACTATATCGAGATTCAAACCTACCAGACCAAGGCTCCGACGGTTGCAATTCCAACCTGGAACATAAAACTTGATACTGTCGGTCAGTGGCAAAGAGGTACACTCGTACCGCCATCACTGGGTGACGAGTACAAGTTTGTGATAAATAAACCGCTTGGAAGTCAGGATGAATTTACATTCAGATCGGTTGGTCAAAAATTTGATCAGAACCTGGCTAACAGTCAGTTTAACAACAAACCGTATGTCGTCCCTAATCCCTATGTGGCTGCGGCATCGTTTGAGCCACAAAGATTTGGTGTGCAGGGAAGAGGTGAAAGAAAGCTCGAATTCAGAAATCTTCCACCCAACTCTACCATCAGAATTTATACCGTGACGGGTGAACTGATCCAGACACTTCAACACGACGGGAATATCTTAAACGGCTATGTTCCCTGGGATCTTCGTACAAAAGATAATCTTGAAGCGGCTCCCGGTCTCTACATCTTCCATGTCGATGCCGGTCAGGCTGGTGTGCACACCGGTAAATTCGCAATTGTGAAGTAGAGGAGGACACAATGAAAAAGATAACAACAATAACAATCCTCTTTTTGGCTCTTTCTTCCGCTTTTTTGGTCTATTCACAGAGCAAAGCGGGCACAACAATTGCACAGTTCCTTAAAATTGAGCCGAGTGCAAGAGCTGCAGCTTTGGGAAATGCAGGCACCGCTCTGTTTGGTGAGGCCACCTCACTCTACTATAATCCTGCAAGTCTCGGACGGCTTGAGAAACTTGATGCACAGTTTACCTATAACAAATGGATTGCTGACATCAACTACAATTACGCTGTTGCCGCGGTTCCCGTGCAGGGAATTGGCACACTTGCACTTCAAATGACTTCCCTGAACTCGGGTGAAATGGATGTAAGAACCGTTGAACAACCTCTCGGAACGGGAGAACGGTTCAGCGTTACAAATTTTGCCCTTGGGCTCGGTTATGGAATCATGCTGACTGACCGTGTTTCTGTCGGTCTTCAGATGACCTATTATCAGGAATCGATTTGGCACTCCAATCTCACCGGGTTTGCACTTAATATTGGTGTGCAATATCAGGTGGAAGTGGATGGGCTTACCATTGGTGCCGCTCTCATGAATTTTGGTCCAAGAGCCAAATATGAAGGCAGAGACGCCTATGTCAATTTCGATTTTGATCCGAAAAAATATGGCGATAACGACCAGTTACCGGCAGAACTCAGAATGGATGAATGGGGACTGCCCACTGCTTTTAGAGTGGGTATGTCGTATCCCGTTAAATTCGCTAAAGACTACAAACTTATCCTTTCTGTTGATGGATTTCATCCAAACGACAATAACGAAAGCATAAGCCTCGGCGGTGAATTTCAGATTCTCGATCTCCTCTATATAAGAGGTGGCTACAGAAACCTGTTCCTTCCCGCTCTCGAAGGTGGTGCCGTTCTTGGAGGTGGAGTTAAAGCTTCTATCTCCGGCGGATATGTAGTCAGGTTCGATTATGCCTGGGCTGATTATGGAAGGCTCGATCAGGCTCACCGATTTACATTTGGTATCGGTTTCTGATTCTGATTCTTAATCCTCTTAACGCCGCCGGGTCAACCCCCCGGCGGTTTTATTATTATTAATAACCGGAAAATAAAATGCGACTGTTTCTTCTCTTACCCCTCATTCTGATCTTTAACGGGTGCTCCGTGGCACAAAACTCCTATGCTCCCGATAAGTATCTTAAATACGAACAGATTCCACTGAACCAGAAAAACTTTCTCGATTCACTTCAAAAAGAAACTTTTCAATATTTCATGAATGAAATGAATCCGGAAAACGGACTCGTGAAAGATCGCTCTGCCGACTGGTCTCCGGCGAGTATGGCTTCAACGGGATTTGCAATTCCTGTTTGGGCTATTGGAGCGGAAAAGGGATGGATCACGAAGGAGTATGCAGCACAAATCACTCTTAATCTTATCAATTTCCTCCTTTCAAGTGAACAATCGGTCGCCGCTGATGCCACAGGCTACAAAGGCTTCTACTACCATTTTGTCGATATGGAAAAGGGGAAAAGAGAGTGGAAGTGCGAACTCTCAACTATCGATTCGGGGTTGCTATTTGCCGGACTTATCTTCGCAAGAAACTATTATAACAGCCAAAATTCGACCGATAAGGCGATAAGAGAGGGAGTCACAAAAATTCTGAATAGAGCCGATTGGGATTTTTTCACCATCAATAACCCCAAAAGTGACTACCACAACGGCTTAAGCATGGGCTGGCATCCCGAAAATAACGAGCTCATAGACCATTGTTGGTGGGGCTACAACGAAGCGATTGTACTTTTTGTTATTGCTGCCGGCTCAAATTCAAAAGATTATAGCAAAACTTACGATCGGTGGCTAAGGGATTATAAGTGGGAAACACCATACCCCGGATTAAGCCATTTTATCTTTCCGCCACTTTTTGGTCACCAGTATTCTCATCTCTTCCTCGATTTCAGAGGTATTTATGACAGCAAAACAAGAGAAAAGGGAATCGATTATTGGGAAAATACCCGACGGGCTACTTATGTCCAGCAGTTGTTTGGAAAAGAAAATCCACGGAAGTGGGTCGGATTTGATGAATTTACCTGGGGATTAACCGCATGTGACGGACCGGGCGAAAAGTACAACAAAAACGGTTATAAATTTATCGAATACTCAGCACGAGGATTTAGCATGCATGGCATGGACTGGAACGATGACGGAACTATCGCCCCAACTGCCGCCGGGGGTTCCATACCATTTGCTCCCGAGATTACCATTCCAACCCTGATGAATATGAAATATAAATACGGGAGCACGGGGCTCTGGGGCAAATATGGCTTTCAGGACTCATTTAACCCCACTGCCGGTTGGGTGGCACAGGATTGCATCGGGATCGACCAGGGACCCATCGTTTTGATGATTGAAAACTTTAAAAACGACTTTGTCTGGCAATATTTTATGAAAGACCCTGTTGTTAAAAAAGGACTTGAAAACCTCGGATTTACGAGATAAGGAAATAAAATGAATTTAACCAATCTTAACGGCAAATGGCAATATCTGCTCGATTCCAACTCACAATTTACTCCGGGGGAAGCTCAGGCTGCCTTCTTATCAGGAATAAATATCGCTGAAGCTGATTTACCCTCAAACTGGGAATTGCACGGCTTAACAAACTTTAACGGAACTGTCTGGTACAGTCGCGAAATAGAAATTGAACACGATCCGGCTCTCTCTTCACTCTTTTTGAAGTTTGACGGCGTTGACTATTTTTGCGAAGTTTTCGTGAATGGAAAATTTTGTGGCAGGCATGAAGGCTATTTTGCAGGATTTATTGTTGAAGTGCCGCAAGATTCTCTCCACAGCGGAAAAAATAATCTCCTCGTAAAAGTCACTTCTCCCTTGGAAGAACCGGGTGATGTGTGGCCCCTTAAAAAAAGATTGATAAAAGGGGTTCTAAATCATCACGATTGCAGACCCGGCGGCTGGGACTATAACCACGGTCAGGATGCAAACACGGGCGGTATCTGGAATTCTGTTTCAATGATCGTAACTCAAGGTGTAGTGCCTGCGAGAGTTAAGGTCAGTTATGAATTTTATAACGAGACTGAATGTGGCTTAAACATCAAATTAAAGCTTCTTGTAGCCGATGGCGAGCCCAAAAAGAAGGAGCTTAAGGCTGTAATCGTTACACCACAAGGCGAAGAAATTGTGATTAAAAGAAATCCTGTTTTTTCACACGGAGTTAATAAGATTTCACTAATCACAAAGATTTCCAATCCCGATCTCTGGTATCCCTGGGATCTTGGTGAGCAAAAGCTTCACGAACTTGTAGTTTATTATGGCGAATCTGAAATATTTCGGGAGCATTTTGGCATCAGGAAAGTTGAGTTTGATAATGACAAAAGATTTTTCATAAATGGAAAAGAGCTCTTTCTTAGAGGCACTAATGTTATCCCTGAACAACTCCTTTCATCTCTCACAACTGAAAGAATTGGGAGCATCGTTAATCTGATTAAAGCTGCAAATATTAATATCGTCAGAGTGCATGCTCATATTACCCGAAATGAATTTTACACCGCCTGCGATAAAGCCGGTATCATGATCTGGCAAGATTTCCCTTTACAATGGACTTATGATGAATCCCCTGAATTTGCTTCAAATGCAATTAAACAGATAAAAGAGATGGTTAACCTCCTCTATAATCATCCATCCATTGTCTTTTGGTGCTGTCAAAATGAACCCGGTGAACAAGTTGAAACTCTCGATATCCATCTGGAAAAAGCTGTTAAAGAAGAGGATTCACTCAGAATTGTAAGAAGAGCTTCAAACTATGAGGAGCATCCGTATGATGGATGGTATTGGGGAACTTGGGAGCATTATGCCGGAGCACCTATGGGACCGCTTGTCACAGAATTCGGAGCACAGGCACTCCCCGGGGTTGAATCGTTGAACAGGTTCCTAAAATCTGTCACTCCTCCTTACAATTGGGATGAATGGCGATATCACAATTTCCAACCAGATCAGACCTTTAACATCGCAGGTGTTCAACAGGGGAGCAGTCTGGCAGAATTTGTAGAGAATTCACAGGATTATCAGGCGAACCTCCTCAAATTTGCAATTCACCAGTACAGACGCAGAAAAGGGAAGGGAATAACAGGTGCTTTCCAGTTTTTCTTCATGGATTGTTGGGAATCAATTTCATGGTCTGTCGTCGATTATTATGGCGTCCCCAAAAAAGGTTTCACTGCGGTTCAGGAAGGATTTGAACCTCTCCTTTTTTCCGTTTTTCTGAGACAAAACAATTATTACCACGGTAGTATGCTCAACTTTGAAATGTGGGTTATCAACGACCGATATGAAGAATTTAATGATTGCAGAATCGAAGTGACTCTGAACGGTTTAAAGCTTGTGAGTATCGATAAGTTTACAATCGGGTGCAATACCAATCTGCATTTTGGACAAGATTATTTCAACAAAATCCCAGTTCCAAACAATATTCCACTCGGTGAAGCACTGTTTGAAGCAACCTTGACTTCAGGCAATAATACCCTAAAAAAAGAGTCGTTTAAGGTTACAATAAAAGAGCTTGTGTAATTTATTGATGCAAGTTTAATCACTTTCTGAGCCGAAAAATCGGTGAACGAACACGGTTAATATTTTGTATAGTGCAGCTCTCTACCCTTGAATATTAGTCAGTAAGATGTTAATTTTGCCCAATTATACTTTAAATGGGGGAATTAACATTGGACAGAAAATACTCGGAACTCCTGCAGCAAGAAGCTGATAAATCAATTCGTTTTCTTGTTAGCGTGCGAGATGGTGAGATTGAAGGAAAAAATCTCTCTAACCGAATTGCAGCAGCAAAAATTCTGATCGACAAAGTCTATCCATCAGGGGGGGACAAAAGTACCGACCGTGATAATAACCTGAGAATTGAAGTTGTTGACGCATCTTCCGATTACACCTTATTTGGAGCATTTTAATATGGCTAAAATGCATACCGAGAGAATTTCACTCCTGCCTAAACAAATAATTCTAAAAAGCCTGATTGAAAAAAGTAACTATTCCTGGATCGGTTACGGTGGTGCCAGAGGGGGAGCAAAAAGCTTTGCCATTCGTGAGATTGCTCTAATTCTTGGGCTCGACCCAAAATATGCTCTAAAATCTTTGATTTTTAGACGATATTCCAAAGAACTCCTCAAAAATCATGTGCTCCCGCTCTACGAAAAACATTCAAAAATTATGAAGAATTATAACAAGACGGAGAAGATTCTCTATGCTCCCAATGGTGCTCCCATTATTCAGTTTGGGTACGCCGACAGTGAAGCGGATATCTATTCATTCCAGGGATTTGAGTATGATATCGTTTTTGTTGATGAAGCAACTCATTGTACACCCCATCAACTCAGGTTCTTAAAAACCTCGAACAGAACCCTTAAAGAAGGGTTTGTCCCTAAAATGGTTCTCACCATGAATCCCGGCGGCATTTCACACTCCTACCTTAAGAGTCTCTTCATCGATAAAAAATATGACGGAAATGAGTCACCAACCGACTATTTTTTCCTGCAGTCTTCCCTTTGGGATAATGTCTTTTGGTCTCTGAAAAATCTCAATAAAGACGGCATTTCGGTTCATGATTACTACAAAAAATTTACAGAAGATCAACGACGCGACTATTGTATCAGCAAAAGCACTTATGCGGCGAACCTTAAAACACTCCCCTCCGAACTTAGAATGGCTTATTTATATGGCGATTGGGAAGTGTTTGGGGGGATGTTCTTTAAGAATTTTGACAGAAAAATTCAGGTGATTAAACCGTTTACTCTTCCTGCTGAATGGACTCTGATCGGGAGCATCGACCCCGGTTTTCATTCTCCCTGCTCTTTTGGGATCACCGCCCGTGATTTTAATGGTAAATTTTACCGGATTTTCACTTACTACGAGAAACAAAGAACACCCGCCGACCATGCAAAAGCCATCGCACAGATGCTAAAAAATGATCCCGCCGTTTTATCCATCACCGGAGGTAGAATGCCCACAATCATTGTAGCAGGTCTCGATGCATTCGCAAAAAAGGAAAGATATTCGGTTATTTCCCATGAGAATACTTTTGCCGATGTATTTGCCGCAGAAGGTCTGTTTCTCTCTCCCGCATTTACCGGCAGAAAAACAGGGTGGTGGTCATGGAAAAGTTTATTCCCCTCAGAAGGAAATCCCGCCTCCTATTTCATCTTCGAAGGACTCAATGATCCTCTCCTCGATGAAATGATGTCCGCTACCTACGACTCAAAAGATCCCGAAGACATCGCCGGCAAGGGAAATGACCCCTCCGTCTCCGATCACGCCCTCGACGAACAACGATATGGTATAATGGCACTCTTTAAACCTGAAAGCATCCAACCATCAGAACCACACGCAAGATCCGACACCCCCTCACTCTTTGGATTCTAATATCACTGGATTACTTTCAATTTTCAACCGAAAAGAAAAGTGGAAGCCCTTGCGGCAACAAATGTGTAGGGGACGCAGATACACGCAGATTAAACAGATTTACGCTGAGGGACAGTCATTGTGGTGATATATGTGTAGAAACATTAAACTTTGGAAAAGGAGCGACAATCGTCTCGATTGTCCTACCGACAAACCTCA
>CAYSJM010000030.1:0-36441 GCA_964431385.1 uncultured Ignavibacteriaceae bacterium
TTCCTACTTTTAGTGACATTTTTTTCTCCTCTTAGAAAAAGAATTATTTAGACTTTCAAATTTACCTACATTTCAACTATTTATCAATGCAATATTTTATAATAATATACTATTTCACACACACTCATTTAGCCTCAAATGAGATAAATCAAAATATTTCTGATAAATTGTAAAGATTTATATTTGATATTGTGATAAATCTCACTAAATTGGGTAAAAAAAAAGGAACTTTTAATGGACGAGCTGGATTTTCCAAAATTTGTCCCATTATTTGAGAATCTTGACGATGAAACCATTCACAAGATCTCGGACCTCGGAAAAAGAAAAATGTTTGCCAAAGATACTGTCGTGCTCATGGAGCATGAAACAGGCAACGCATTATTTGTGATTATGTCGGGAAAAGTAAAAGTCAGTCGCGAAAGTGACGACGGACGAGAAGTGATTCTCACTTACCTGAATCCCAACGATTTTTTTGGTGAAATGGCACTTCTCGACGGTTTAGCCCGCTCTGCGACAGTTACATCGATTGAAGATACCGAACTTTTCATTATCGAAAGAGCGGATTTTCTCGACCTCCTCTACAATCACCCCGAAGTATCAATCAGTCTTCTACAAGAACTGACCAAGAGACTTCGTGCCGCGGATATGAAGATTAAGTCACTCTCCTTAAAAGATGCCGAAGGCAAGGTCGCAACTGTGATTTTGCAAATAGCTGATGAGATTGGAAAAATCCGTCAGGGTGTCGTTGAAATTGAAAAACTCCCTTTCCAGCACGATCTGGCAAATATGGCAGGAACATCGCGTGAAACCATTTCAAGAACCCTCCACAGTTTTGTTAAAAAGGGGCTAATTGAACTCGACGGTAATAAATTACGCATTCCCAACTATGAGGAGTTTAGGAAGTTCTTTTCTTAGTAGATGAACTTTAAAGCAGACTTACACACTCACACCACTCATTCGGATGGATGGCTCTCTGTTGAAAGCCTCCTGCGAAAAGCTATCCTTCAGCGGTTGGATGTAATTTCAATTACTGATCATGATACCGTTTCAGGATATATCGAAGCACTTGAACGAAACAAAAAATACGGTATAAAGCTCATCCCCGGTATCGA
Organism: uncultured Ignavibacteriaceae bacterium; assembly: GCA_964431385.1. Classification (GTDB taxonomy): domain Bacteria; phylum Bacteroidota; class Ignavibacteria; order Ignavibacteriales; family Ignavibacteriaceae; genus UTCHB3. The sequence continues at coordinate 1,113 of CAYSJM010000030.1, forward strand.
GCTTAGTGCACAATACAACAATTATGAAGTGCATGTTCTCGGCTATTTTTTTGATCCTTATGACAGTGACCTTAACGACTATAGTGAAACCCTGAAAATTGACCGCTATCAAAGAGCCGAAAGAATAGTTGAAAATTTGAGAAATGCAGGCCACGATATCTCGATGGAGGATGTTAAATATGAGTGTAAAGGTGATTTTTTCGGAAGACCACATATAGCCAAAGCTTTAATCAGGAAAAAGATCGCCAAAAATTTTTCTCATGCCTTTAAAAATTTTTTAGGGAACAATTCCCTTTCCTACGAAAAAAAATTATTCATATCACCTAAAGATGCTGTGGCACTCCTGCAAAAAGCCGGTGGCATCGCAGTGCTCGCACATCCCGGTTATCTCGATGAAAAGTCTCTCGATATCGTATTGCAAGAAAAATTTGATGCGATAGAAGCAATCCACCCCTCACATACACTACCACAGCAACAAAAACTGATGGGAATCGCAAAACAGATGGGTATTCCCTATTCGGGTGGCTCTGATTTTCACGGTGGCACTTCTACAGAAAGAGGGTACCTCGGCTCCTATTACCTCTCCCGTGATGAGTTTGCAGCTCTCGAATCACTCAAAAAGATGTAAATTATTCAATTTTTTTATACTTACTCATTCTTTATGTTTCAAAACTTATTTTTCCTATTTGAGGACTACCATGAAAGAAATTAACGGATTTTTACAAGCTGATGACCTAAAATTTGCGATTGTTGTCAGCCGATTTAACGATTTTATAACAACTAAACTTCTCGATGGAGCAGTAGATTGCCTATTAAGACATGGTGCCGATGATAACCTGATCACGGTTGTAAGAGTACCGGGAGCTTTTGAAATTCCTTTTGTAGCAAAAGCAGTTGCCGAAAAAAGAGAATATGATGCAGTAATCTGTCTCGGTGCTGTAATTCGTGGGGCGACACCTCATTTTGATTTTGTAGCTTCAGAATCTGCCAAGGGTGTAGCTCACGCTTCTCTCGCAACAGGGGTTCCACTCATTTATGGAATTTTAACTACCGATACTATCGAACAGGCAGTTGAAAGAGCCGGAACAAAAGCCGGAAATAAAGGTTGGGATGCTGCCCTCACCGCAATTGAAACCGCTAATCTGTTAAGAGAACTTAAAAAGTAAGCACTAAACGAAACCATGCTAAAAACATTTCTGTCGATCCTTCTTATCGCTGCCTCAAATTTTCTTCTCGCTCAAGAGGCATATAACTGGCAAATTTACTCCAATAAAAGTAATCTCTCTTCTGCTGTTTACGATGGATCGATGATATGGGCTGGTTCTGACGGTGGTGCTTTTTCTTTTTCAGTGAGCGATTCCTCATTTAAAGAATTTACCAAAGCTACAGGCTTGAATGGTTCACCCGTTACAGCAGTAGTAATAGATAACTACAAAAAAGTCTGGTTCGGCAGTAAAAATGGGATGATCGATGTTTATGATCCATCGACAGGGATCTTTAAACGCGTTATGGCAATAGCAACTTCCGGTAAACCGCAAAGAGGAATTAACAATCTAATAGTGACCGGCGATACTGTTTTAGCTTGCACAGATTTTGGTCTCTCTCTGATTAACACCAAAACACTCGATTTCTACGATACATGGATCAAGTTTGGTCCAATTGCAGCGAACTCAAAGGTTTACTCGGTTCACAAAGACGGACTGTTTTTTGTTGCAACCCAGGGAGGATTGGCAGTTCAAAAACCAGGGACAGTTAATCTTAATGACCCCAACGCTTGGGATGTTTTCACAACTGTACCCGGTTCAGGGAGTACAGTTTTTCAATTGGTAACCTATGACGCCGGTAATTACCTGGTTGGAACGAACAGAGGTTTATACAAATTTGCCAACGGAAATTTCACCTCATACAGCTCTGAACTTGATAATAAATCTGTTAAAAAACTCAGGAAACAGGGCACCAATATCTGGATTCTTGCAGATAATTCGGTTCCGGGAGGAACACGAAGTGGCTTCTACTCATTTGAAAATGGATCATTGACTGCATCGATAACAGATCTGGGTTTAATGTATGATATTATTCCCTCTATAGATGGATACCTGTATGCACCGGGTGTGGAAGGACTTTATCGTTATCAATTTGGAATCGGCGGAAAATTTATTCTCCCCAATGCTCCGGCTGCAAATATTTTCAGTGGAATAACAGTTGATAAGAACGGGAATATTTTCTCTGCGAGTGGAAGAGACCTTACAGGTAAAGGTTTTTATAAGTTTGACGGTAGTAAGTGGACAAATTTTGATGTTTTTAATACTCCTGCACTCCCTACAAATTCTTATTATAATACATTTACAGCTGCCGATGGAAATGTCTATATTGGGAGTTATGGGAAGGGATTCATCCGATTTAAATCTGATGGTCAGATTATTCCGTTTACAAACCAAAACACACCTCTTGTCGGCATAAGTTCAGACCCCAACTTTCTCGTAGTATCGGCTTTCAAAAATGACTCTAAAGGGAATCTTTGGATACTCAACTTTGATGCCGGCGACAGGAAAACTTTGAACATGCTCACGCCTGACAGTACCTGGTACGGATTTGAAAATTCTCAGGGGATCGGTCTCACCAATTATTCTTATCTTGAAGTGGATCAGAACGATACCAAATGGTTTTCGAGCCCTCTCAGAAATTCTATCTACTATTTTAACGAAAAGAATACCCCATCAAACACTGCGGATGATATCATTGGCCAATTGAATGAGGCAAGCGGGTTAAACGGTCAAAAAATAAATGCCCTCGCAATAGACAAAAGAGGTGATCTATGGGTAGGCACTGATCTGGGTGTACAGATAGTTACCTCGCTAAGTACAGTTCTTCAGAACAGTTCCACTTCGAAACCAAGAGTTTCCACTGTATTTTCTTTGAGACAGCAAAAAATTAACTCGATAATTGTGGACCCGGTAAACAGGAAATGGGTCGGAACTGATGCCGGATTATTCCTCGTCTCTTCTGACGGAACATCACTTTTGGCATTCTACGACGCTTCCAATAGTCCTCTGCTCTCAAATGAAATAACAATGATGGGAAGCGACCCAAAATCCGGTAAAATATTTGTTGGTCAAACAGGCGGGCTAATTTCGTTCATGACTCAAGCTCCGGCACCAAATTCCGATTACTCTGCCCTTACGGTTTATCCAAGCCCCTTTAAACCCGGCACCGGTGGAAAACTTACGATCGATGGATTGATTAAAGAATCGGATATATCAATTCTTGATATTTCGGGAAATAAGGTGATTTCATTCTCATCACCGGGAGGAAGAGTGGCAACCTGGGATGGCAAAGACAATTCCGGCAACCTGGTGGCTACCGGAGTCTATATAATTGTTGTGTCAGATAAGGAGGGAAATACCGTTTCGAAGACTAAAACTGCAGTCGTCAGATAGTTTTTAATTCAGGTAAAGTATCCAGAACAGAACGGGGACAACTATTCCGGCTATTAAAATCCATTTCCCTCTTCCTTGAAGTCCGTGCTTCCCTTTTACCATTATTACCCCCGAAATGGCTAAAAACGCCAACAGAACTGCAAAAATATCAGCAACCCATGTCCAAACTTTTTTTGGTTTATTTAAGTGGAGAAAGTTTACTTCTTTAAGTACGGGTTTACCTGAAGTTGTCTCTATCGAAAGTTCACCCGTTTCCATATTAAAATCGATCACTTTACCTTCAAAAAAGAGTTTAATTTTTTCGTCAGATTCTTGAAAAATATCTTTTAATTGATCTTTAATTTTCAGATGTGCCATCACAATACTGTCGATTTTATCAGAAGCCCAATAAACCCGCGGAAGTGTATCAGCTTTTAACACTTCGGTGGTAATTGTGTAACTTGGATTCCAATCATCAATGTGATTGACTGCCACTCCCGAAATTGCATAAATTATTGTCAAGCCTGCAATAAAATAACCGATATCCCTGTGCCATTTTCGTAAAAATATCCTTATTTTTTTTTCTCTTTCACTCATCTTCTTCTCCACAAATTAAAAAAAAAGTCTTACATCGATTCAGGATGCAAGACCTTTAAGGAAGGCTAACGCCCGTTAAAATATTTTAGCCCCGGTTCCTTTGATTCTATAAACCGTTTTGCCCGATTTAATAGTGGAAGGATCAAATTTTGTTCCTTGTTCATCAGCTTTATGCTGTTCAGCTTCAATCAATTCTTCTTTTGTATAAACGAGCTCCTCGATTTCACCTTCAACAAGAGCTTTGTGTCCCTTTTTGCTTACAGGGAAAACAATTACACCGTCTTCAACTTTTACTTTGATCTTCTGTCCTTTTTTGTCGCCGGCTATCTCCATCCAGCAACCTCTTTTTTCGCAAACATCAACAATGGTTCCTTCAACAAGAACTTTTTTGCCGACATACTTTTTTGGAGAAGATAAAATTGTGGAGACTTTTGTTTTTGTCTTTAGTGTGGTTCCTTTACCATAAACATCACCCTTTTGAGAATAAGTAACGCCGGTAAGGATAAATAATGCTAATACAAAGCTAAATAAAGCTTTCATTTTTATTCCTTTATGTAATGATTGACATTTCATTTCTAATTAACAATACAAGATTTCTTATTTGTGTTTGACAATACGCATATAAAAAAAGTTTAATAGGAAAATGATTGCTATTTATCTTCAGAAACTAAAAGATCCTGAATGAATAATGCAAATTTTGCCATATCTAATGGTTTTGTGAAGAAGAAGTCAAACCCCTCATCAATAATCCTCATTTTATCAGAATTTAAAGCATAACCCGTCACTGCAATAAAAGGAATGGAAGAGTATTCAGGTATTGCACGCATCTTCTTCATCGTATCCACTCCATCCATACCGTTCCCAAGATTAATATCCATAATCACTGCTGAATACTGTTTTTCACCTGCCATTTTAAGGGCTACTTCACTATTTTTGGCACTGTCAACATTGCAAATTCGCCTTAAATAGAGAGCAATAACATCAGAATTTATCTTTGAGTCCTCAACAAGAAGTATCTCATTCAAAAGATTATTTTTATTCTGTCTTCTGAACTGGTCAATCACTTCCTGATCATTATCCTTCTCAGTTATAACTCCATCAGGTTGTAAAACAATAGTCAAGGATGTTCTTTTGCCGGGAACACTCTCAATCTTTATTGTACCACCGAGTTTTTTCAGAATCTCTTTAGTGATTTTTAAACCAAATCCACTCGAAGTTGTCAGTTTTGATAAATCAGGTGAAACGGAGATGGAATCTCTAAAAATAGAATCTATTATTTCCCGTTTGATCCCGGGTCCGGTATCAGTTACCCTAATCAACAATTCATCAGAATCACCCGGTGTACGCATCACTTCAACTCTTATCGACCCTGAAGATGTGTATCTAACCGCATTGTCAAGAAGATTCCCGGTTGCTTTGGCTATCAAGGCACCATCTGTTACTACCTCTATCCCCTCCTGCACATAAGTGTCAAATCTTAGACCCTTTTCTTCTGCCATCTCACGATAAAAATTAAAAATATCCTGAAGTGCCGCACCGATATCGGTTAATTTCATATTCACTCGCCACGAACCCTTTTCCATATCGAGTATATTTGCAACAGATTCAAGCTTTTTAATCACTCTTTCAGCAGAATTTTTTATCGATTTTAGCAATTTCCTCTGATTGTAGTCGGTTACTTCAGAAATTAAGACATCAAGAAAACCGTTTATTCCGTTTAGTGGATTCCTGATCTCCAATCCCAAACTTTCGAGAATAGATATTTTCTCTTTGTGCAGGAGATCAAGTTGCTCTTTTTGTTTCTTTATTTCACTTTCTAATTTTTTCCGACCTGAGACATCCTGTTTAAAAGCCACAAGTTTGTCAATCGCACCATCTTTGTCTTTAACGCCAGAAATTGAGGCTGAATCCCAATAGTGACTGCCATCTTTCTTTTTATTAATTATGTCGCCTTGCCAGATTTCACCGGAGAGAACCACTTTCCACAAATTTTCATAAAATTGTACGGGTAAAACTCCCGACTTAAAGATTGATGGCTTCTGACCCAACAATTCTTCCGGTGTATAACCTGTTATAGCTGCAATTCGTTTGTTGATATATTTGATAATTCCTGAGGGGTCAGTAACAACAATTCCAACGGGTGCTTGATCAATAATTTCCTTAAAGAACGAAGATTTTGATATTTCATCATAGTACCAGGTGAGGTCGTGAGCTACCCCCGTAATCATTGCCGGATTTCCGCTGTTGTCTAAACTTACCTCAACCACCGATCTTATATATCTTATCTTTTTAGTTTCTGGATCAATTATCCTGTAATCGACCGAATAACCTTTAAACTCGTTTATCAAAACTGTGGCAGCTTTTTCCACCTTTTCTCTGTCCTCAACAGCTATCATCTCATTCATTTTGGTTTGAAGAAATTTTAGCTCTTCCGGGTCATCACGCATAACCCTTCTGATTCCAAAAAGATCAAAAATATCGTCACTTATCCACACTTTGCCGTGGTTCAGATCAATCTCCCAATTACCCATCGCAGTTAGTTTATTGAGTCTCGACATCCTCTCATAATTGACCCTGTCCTCAATAAACTCTTTTTGAACTTCACCCGGGTACCTGAGGAGCAAAACCCACCCGATATGACTTTCATCATCCGCTTTAACAGAAGATATCACTCCGGTAATCGAACTCTCTCTTATTCCATATTTCAGCCTGGCAGTGTTTCCAAGCCTGAAATTTAATCCCGAGACTTTTACTTGCTCAAGAATTGATTTCAGGTTTTGTCCGGTGTCAAGGTCATCAATTTGCACAATGTCGGTTATCTTTTTGTTCACAAACTGATCATAAGTAAGGTCCAAAGTTACTTCGGCAGCATAATTCAGGTAGGTTACAATTCCACTTTTATCGATCATTATCAGTGGATCACCAATCGCTGAAATTGTTGATCCCAAATCTTTGTTCGACTTGGTTAGACTGTCAATTTCGTAGTATCTGTGCGAGAAATCTCTCTGGCTTGCAAAACAACCCAACAGAAGACCGTTGTTGTCGTAGATATTTACAAATTCAGTTTCGATCCAGATCATCATCCCGGGGGAAATTTCTTCCGATGTCTCGAGGTGTAACCACCCTGTTTTTAGAAGTTTTTTCCAGGCAGATCTGCCACTTTTTACATCATAATAAAAATATCTTTCGGGGGAAACCCCCATCAGATTCCCGTGAAATCCGGGATTTAATTCGGTGGCTCGTTTGTTAAATATGGTAATTTGTTGCGTTTTAAAGATATGATCGAAGAGTACAGGGTCGTCTTTTTCGGGATCCCATTCAACGGGATGGCTCAACATCATTGTGAAAAAACCATCCGGAGATGCCTCAAAAAGAAGTCGTATAATGTAGTTTGTATATGGCTCAGTGTGAACTGAACTTATTTTTGGCAGTATTCCATCAGAATTTTTTGCCGGATTAACCACAGTCGCCCTGCGTGATCTCTCATTATCCATAACTGTCCGCTATTCCTTAATGTAGATGGAAGTGAAACCAATTCCCTGTGACTCAGGGTTACAAGACCGGCTTTTTTCATCGCTGGTTGTGATGAAATAGATGCCGGGTTTCAGTTTTATGTCAGGTTCAACCTCCCATAAAGCAGAGGCTACATTATTTCTACCGGGTTTTCCCTCGGCTTGCCACTTTCCAATCACTTTCCCGGGTTTGTCAGTCAGAATTATCTCACCCGCAGGGGCTCCCTTTCCGTCATTCCAATGGAATGTCCTTATTTTTGCAATTTCTATATCAGAATAGACTTCAAACTGGAATGGCAATGCACTCCCCTGTGTTACAGGCGAGTTATTCTCATTCGAGTAAGCTTTTTTTAGATTTGAGGAACAGCCCGCAATCAGCAAAGGCAACAGAAGAATAATTAATTTCAATTTCATTAATGGTAAACCGATAAAATTCATACAATCCGAAAAGATAATTTACTTCATTTGAACGAAATAATTAAATTATTTTTAGATCGATGCGGAATACATCACAATTTTGATGGTTGAGGATTATTAATTTTTTCTATCCATATGTCACCCTGAGGGCTTTTTATTAGGTGTTAGGTATTAGGTATTATTTTTTCTACACATATGTCGCCCTGAAGGGCTATCCCTCTGAGAAGATGTGTGTATTATCCTCAAAATATTGTCGGCGGGACAATCGAGACGATTGTCGCTCCTTTTCTGATTTTTTTAGGTTTACCACCCACCCACATGTCGGCACAAACGCCCGGAGCCGTATCTTGTCCATCCTTCAGCTATTTCTCCCCTCTCCTTTTAGGAGAGGGGCAGGGGGTGAGGTACCGTCAAAAAGTAACTCCGACAAGTCGGAGAACTAATTTTTTGTTCTCACAATACGGAAACCAAGATCGCTGTTCCTGTAACCCGGGGTGTAGAAGTAACGGATGGCAACACGGCAGAAATCAGCACTGCTACCACAATTGCCACCCCGCTTCACACGATCGGAACCGGAATTAGGACCTCTCGGGTCTGTGTGTGCTGATGAACTGTAATAGTTTCCTTTATACCAGTCCCAACACCACTCCCATACATTTCCACTCATGTCGTATATACCAAGTTCGTTTGGCTTTTTATTTCCTGATGCACGGGTACTGCTGCCTGAGTTTTTTGTGTACCATGCAACCTCATCAATGATGTTACTTCCACTGTATGTGTAATCTTTACTCTTGTTACCTCCCCTCGCTGCATACTCCCACTCTGCCTCTGTTGGTAACCTGTAACCATTTGCGGCGAAGTTGCAGCTTATGTTCTCCCCGTTGCCTGAATATGCCTTCTGAAAGCCTTCCTTCTCACTTAATTTGTTACAGAACTCCACTGCATCGTACCACGAAACACTCTCAACGGGTTTACTGCCTCCTTTAAAATTTGAAGGACTACCCCCCATGATACTCTCCCATAACTCCTGGGTGACCTCATACTTCCCAATCTGGAAACTTCCCACCGTTACCTGATGAGGCGGCTTCTCATCAGAATCTCTATCGTTGCTTCCCATCTCAAAAGTACCACCTTCTACAGATACCATCTCTTTCTGTTGATCTGGTGAAAGAGTGCTTTCCGACCCAACAGATGTTTCGACTTTAACCGATTCCGTACCCGGGGCAGCGGCTTTTTTACCTTTTGGAAATGAAATAATTAATAAGACCAATAATGGTATTCCAGAAACAATAGCTACCCATTTCCAGAATTTGCTTTTCTTCAGGGAAGGTTCCATCTTTGTTTTAAGAAGTTGTCCCGATTTGGGCTCAGGTTTCTTGGGTTCTAAGAATGTCGGTTTTTCCTGTTCAGGAATTTTACTAACCGGCGGGGCTGGTTTTGTGGGTCCTTGAAAAGTCGTTGCTCCGCTATTTTCAAGTCGCTCAAGTTCCAGCAACATCTCATTAGCGTTTGCGAACCTCTGATTTCTGTCCTTGTGTATGGCTTTCATCACAAAATCGGAAAGTTCGTCAGATATTCCGGGGTAGAACTCTGTCGGTGGTGGCACTTCTCCATTCATTATCGCTGTATAAACTGCCGTGGGGGTGGTGGTGTTATCTCCCGAGAAGGGAGTTTTGGCGCAGAGCATTTCGTACAAGGTCATACCCAGACTGTAAATATCTGTCCTGATATCAACCGTTTTTGGATTGATGATCTGTTCAGGACTCATATATACGGGGGTTCCCTTTACGGTTGTGCTGTGTCCTCCCGAATCAAGGGCTTTTGCGATCCCAAAATCTGTAATTTTTACTGTATCATCTTTGGTGACGAGGATGTTAAGGGGCTTTATATCACGATGGATAATTGTTTTGGGCTGGTTGTGGATGTAGGCGACGCCTTCGAGCATTTGTTTGAAGAGATTAATTGCTCTCTCGCGGCGAATGGGGCCTGTTTCCCTTTTTATGATCTCTGAGAGGGTTCGCCCTTCAATGTACTCCATAACAATATAGTGGCTGTCTTCGAATTCAAAGAGATCGGAGACCTCCACAATGTTATTATGACGAAGTTTCCTAAGAATTTTACCTTCGTTCCGAAACAACTCCAAAACTGTAGCGTCTTTGCTGAATTGCTCCCAAAGCCTTTTGATTGCAACGATTTCCTTAAAATGGATGTGACGGGCTTTATTTACCACGCCCATTCCACCCTGACCCAACTGCTCTAATAATTCATAATTGTTATTTATGATTTTGCCCATGTTTCGCCCGAAAATTGAAGATTATTGATAAAATTAAATTAATGAATTTTATTGGATTTTTTGTGTATGATTTATGATTATTTAAAGTCAGGAAAAACCACAGAGCACACAGAGAGCACAGAGAATTTTACACAACAAAGCACCAAATCCAAAAGCAGAATCCTGCCCATCTTGTTAAATCCTGTCCATCCTGTTCAAAAAAAGCACAAAATCCCGAAGCAGTTTCCTGTCCATCCTGTTAAATCCTGAATATCCTGTTCAAAAAAAAGTGCGTCATTATCCACAAAATATTGTCGGTGGGACAATCGAGACGATTGTCGCTCCTTTTCTGATTTTTTAAGGTCTACCCAAACGGCACCTTGCTACCCACACCTGACCACTTCGTCGCCATTTTCGCCACAAGATTGTTTTTCGGAGGGTCATACTTCATACTTCGTCCTCCTCGTTCAGCCTTCTGCCCTCCTCATTCAGCCTTCCTCATGCAGCCTTCTGCCCTCCTCATTCAGCCTTCCTCATGCAGCCTTCTGCCCTCCTCATTCAGCCTTCCTCATGCAGCCTTCAGCCCTCCACATTCAACCTTACCTCTCGGCTATTTTCTTCTCGAGCGTTTTGTTCCCAACACCGTGACAGGCACTGCATTTCTGTGTTTTGAATGACACTTCAATTCCACCGGGATGAGTAAAATCGAGTCCTTTCATGTTGATTTGAGCACCCTTTTGCGGGGTGGTCTGCGAAAGAAGGACATGGCAACTGTTGCAATCGTTGGTTATCACCTTGCCATCGTCGGAGACATGGTTTCCATCGTGGCACCGGAAGCATCCGTCATAATTCATGTGTCCCAGGTTGTTTGGATATTGCCTCCAACTCACTCTCATTTCAGGGAAGTAATTGCGTGAATAGATTTTTTGCACTTCCTTTACAACCATAGCGATTTTCGCAGCACTCTTCTTTGCGATTTCCGGATAATTATTCTTGTAGAAGTTGGTAATAGTAGAAGCAATCTTGGATTGTGCTTCGTCTTTTGTCTGATAAGTACCGTCGAGAGCCTGTGTGGTGATACTTTTAACAAATGGAAGTGTAGAATCGATAACACCTCGTGAAAGTGAAATATTGAGAATACGACTTGGTTCATTATAGATATGTGCAGGTCTGTTGTGGCAGTCGATACAGTCCATTTTCCTGATTTCCTGACTCGCCTCAGATATTTTCTTTGATTTACCTCTCACCTTGTAAATCGTCTCCTTGCCCGTTTCCTTATTCACAGCTTTTACCCAGTCTATTGTCTGGCGGGTATGGTCTGTGGCAGTATAGTAAATATCGTTAGCGATGTTCATGTGCCAGTGGATACCATTTCTGTTTCCAAGCTCTGAATTACCGCCACCCACTCTCATAAGAAGTGTGAGTGAAGATTTAGTATTATTTTCATCGGAAAGATAGTAATCGAGATCAACTTTCTTTTCGCTGAAGAAATGTTTTGGCCAGTGGCACTGTTCACATGTTTCCTGAGCCGGACGCAGATTTTCGATTGGCGTTGGAATTGGTCTTGAATACTTATTAAAAGTAACTGAATAAAGTTGGTACGAACCTGAAATTTTTGCTCTTACAAACCAGCCAGCACCTTCGCCGATATGGCACTTCACACAACCAACTTTCGAATGAGGGGAGTTTAAGTATGCAGTATATTCCGGCTCCATCACAGCGTGGCACACTGTCCCACAAAATTCGTCGGAATCGGTGTATTCGTAAGCCTTAAAACTGCCAAAAGCAGAAAAAAGGAGAAGGAAAATAGTGCCCACAGAGAAAAATATCGTAGCCGTTAGCTGACGCGGATCGTTAAGATCGATTTTAGGAAATTTTCTCGCCTTAAAATCAATTTGCTTTGACCTTTTGTGCTCACGATACCAACCATAAGCTATTACGAGCAGTCCGGTAATCAGAAAGACAGGCAAAATAACAAAAGCGATAATGCCCATGTAAGGCTTGTGAACTTCGCTGAATGATTCGATTATCATCAGGAAAATAATCAATCCAAAACTAATCCCTGCGAGAACTGCACCGCCGATTGAAATTGGATTGTAAAGAGAAGTTGGAAATATCTTTTTCATCTTAAATCTTTCAAAATTTATTTATCGTCCTGTGAAATATCCACTTTCTTTTTCCTGCGGATGTAGAAAAAGCCAATAATCAATCCAATTCCCATCACTATGAAAGCGACGAGCAAGATTGTACTGCTATCCAATGTGGATGGAGCTTCTTCCTTTTTTTCGACAGGTTTTAAAGGCTTATCTGCAACCTTATGAATTGATCCTGAAGCAAAATCAGTTTCAGCACCGGGATGGCATTTACCACAAGTGGCTTGCAGATTCTTTTTATTCACTGATGAAGCAGCGTCTTTCGAATTAATTATTTTATGAGGACCGTGACAACTTGAGCAGTTGGAGACGGTAACTTTTCCATCTTTTACCTCGATGCCATGATAAGTATTTTTGAATACTTTTGTTTTGTTGTTAGAAAGTGCAAAATCAGGGGCGATTTCTACCGGTTTATGACAACCCGCACATATTTTTTCACTATTTACTTTTGCTGTGGCATGTTCGTTATGACACGACGAACAGACAGGTGCATCTTTCACTTTTTTGTTGAAAGCCTCAAAGTGCACACTTGCTGAATAGTCTGCCTTGATATCTTTGTGGCAACTTCCACAGGTGTTAGGAATGTTTCCTGCGAATACATTTGAAGCCTGATCATCTTTATTTTTTATCTTATGACTTCCATGACAATCGACACAGGATGCTGCTTCCCCATTACCACCTTTTATTAGAAGTGAGTGGGTACTCGAATCGGCGTTTGAAATAAACTTTTTATTCATCGCAAATCTTGAAGTAACAGCAGTCACATTGTTATGGCAGGAGAGACATAAATTCATCTGCGACGATTTTAATCTCACTTTGTCACTCCCGTAACTCCCTATAGTAATCTGTTCACGATGACAGGAGATACAACCCGGCTTTTCATTGGCACCAATTCCAGATCCATGGCTACTGTTCGAAAATTCTCCATTTTGGGAAGTGTGGCATTTTGCACAAACCGCTATTGAATTAGATCTGCCAATGTTTTTGTACGGTTTTGCATCATGTGTGCCGTGACATGATTTACAACTGACATCCTTGCCTTCAGAGTTTGGTGTTGCCCGAAACATCTGTGGATGAAAAAGGTGTCTTATCTTTGCATCTTTGTGGCAGGTCATGCAATCTATCGGTTGAATATTCTCTTTATGAGGCATTTCTTCCGGATTAAAACCAACATGGCACGATACACATTCAAGTTTTTTGTGCGGTGAACCTGAAAGAATCTTCTCGTCCACGAATAAAGATCTTTGTTTGCCGTTCCGCTCCATACTTAGGGTGTTATCGGAGTGACATGCAAGACAATCATCATTTGAAGAAGTAGAGAACTTTCCGGGGTTACCGGCAACCAAACTTATCTGAAATACCAGAAGTATTGTGAAGAGCCATACAGACAAATTAAGTGGTTTGAAGTTTGTCATATTTGTTCTTTGGTTTTATTTGAGGAAACGAATAATTGATTTCTGCGTAAATTAGGACAACCTTGAAACATTTTAGTATGCAATAATTATGCCAATTGAAAATGTAAATTATTATTATTTTTTCACATTAATCTGGAATTAAAATCTCATTTTTAAGAAAAAACCTGATTTTATTCTTATTTGAAAGAATAATAAGGGCATTTCATTATTCAAGAAGAGCTAAGCAATTTTTACTTTTTGTAAAAAAGCGATTTTATTTCTAAATTACATTTCAAATTCAACAATATCATTAAAAGCAGTTCCGGAGCCGACAGAATGCATAAGACATATCTTACCTTTGACGACATCAGCATCATCCCAAGAGTGAAATCGACAATTAGCACCAGAAGCGAAGTTGATCTCGGTGTTTCCCCTGTTTCCGAGACACTTCTTGATGCCCCAATTGTAGCTTCCCCCATGGACACAGTTTGCAACGGTAGCATGGCAGCCAAAATGAATCAATTTGGTCTCGTAGGTCTTATACACCGCTTTCAGCCAATAGAGAGTCAAAAAATTGAGCTCAAAAATGCATTAGACATCGTTATCGATTCCGATCTAAACAACAGGAATCACATAAATCTTGGAATAGCTATCGGTGTTTCCGGGGATTATCAGGAAAGAATGTTTGAATTAAATGAAATTATGAAAAATTATCGACTCAGGGAAAGAGTCGCTAAATTTGCTTTCTGGGTCTGTTTTGACACAGCAAACGGTTTTAGTTCCCTCATGGAAAGTGCCGTAACCTGGTATAATTCGAACTATTCGGGCTATATAACCGTCGCCGGAAATGTAGCCAGCAAAGAGGGATACCTCTTCCTCGGCGATCTGGGAATTAATGTTGTTCGTGTAGGTATTGGGGGTGGTTCTGCATGCAGTACATCGATTGCAACTGGAATTGGGGGTGGTTTAATTTCGATACTTGAAGAAATCAGAAGTGTAAAGCTCGATCACTGTCTCGTGATGGCAGACGGTGGCATCAGATACTCGGGTGATGTGGTTAAATCTCTTGCCCTCGGTGCTGATCTGTGTATGCTCGGAAGACTCTTCGCAGGTTTCGACGAATCACCCGGAGCTGTTATAAAAGCTATTGATGGTAAAAAATATAAGCTCTTCAGGGGACTTGCATCTAAATCTGCATCAGAGATTCTCGGACAACAGAAAAAAGCTGTTGAAGGTATCGAGACTCTAGTTGAATACAAAGGAAGCATCGATGAATTTGTTCAAGAGTTTTTGTACGGTATAAAATCGGGACTCAGTTATTGCGACTGCAGAAGCATTTCCGAGTTCAGAGAATATGTGGATGCTAAAGAGGATGTAATAGTTGTAAACTCTCAGAATGCATTTATTGAAAGAGTACCAAAACTTGTTTAATCCAATTATGCAGTAATCCAATAATCCAATAATATTGATAAATTGTTTGTTTTGGACACAGAATATTTTTTCATTTTTGAGAAAAATAGTGTTGAAAATCTAAATAATGAGATTTTTTCACTGTTGATTTTTTCTACATTTTAAGAATTTTTCGGGGTCTCCTGGAACGGGAAACCCTTTTTTTTTAATAATCCAATTTTTCTGCTACTTAAATCAAGTTTTTCTGTGCTCCGTTTTTCAATGAAATTTAACTCGAGCCAAATAAATAAAGTCAGGTGCTGGTGGCACAATTTTTGCTTAATTTATGGCAAATTCAATTATTGCATTATAACTCCATTTGAACCATGAAAAAAATATCTCTCTTACTCTTTATAATTTTCATCTCCACAGCTAACATTTTTGCTCAAAAATCGAACGATGATTGTCTTGCTTGCCATAGTGACGAATCGATGAGCACAACGAGAAATGGGAAACCGGTATCTCTCTTTATCGAAGCAGGAAGATTCCAATCTTCGGTTCATGGCTCTATGGAATGTATGGATTGTCATACAGGTTTTAATGGTGAAGATTTACCACACAAAGCCGGTGCCAACATCTATAAAGTTGATTGTAGCGGTTGCCACGATGTAAAAGCTTTTAAGAGTAGCATCCATGGAACAAAAAATGTGGAATGTTGGTCGTGCCACACTAAACACGCAATTTTACCCGCTTCCAACATGACAAACGGCAGGGTTGAATTGTGTATGACCTGCCATAATTCAGGTGGAGTAAAACAGTTTACCACCGGTGGTCACTTCAAGGCTTATAAAGCAGGTAATAAAGTAAACTGCGTTACATGCCATGGCAACAGCTCACACGAGATTAAAAAGAATGCATTCAATAAATTCACAGAGACACAACTTTGCAATAAATGCCATGCTGTCCACAAAACACAATTTTCAGTAAACTTACACGCACAGGCGAATCAGGCTACATTTCCCCGTTGTACAAGTTGCCATGGTGAGCACCTTGCAGCAGTAAACAGATTTTCGAAGAATTCACAAGAGTGTATGAATTGCCACATGAATTCTTCAATTTTCCATCCACAGAACAATGAAAAACTTGTTGATTTCATTAAAACTTATCAGACCAGTGTGCATGCTCACCTTCAACCGAACGGTGTTGAAGCGGCATCTTGTGGAGACTGCCACGGAAATCACACTGCTGAAGGACTCGAAGCAACAAAAAACAAAGTTAAAAGAGAAAATATTAACGCAATGTGCGGCAGATGCCATCAGGATGCTCTTAAAGAGTTTAACCAGTCTGCTCACGGAATGGCAGCTAAAAAATATAAAGATGTGGCTCCGGTTTGTACTGACTGCCACGGCGAACATCAGATTTCGAGTGTAAAAAGTCCTGAATTTGCAAAAATCAAGATAAAAGAAATGTGCATGAATTGCCATGTGAAAAATGAAAAGGTTTTGCAAATTACCAAGACCACCAAAGAAGATATTAAACATTACGAAAATTCAGCTCACTGGAAAGCTCTAAAAGCCGGAAATGAAAAAGCTGCTGTTTGTTCAGATTGCCATACGGGTCATGCAATGCTTCCGGCAAGTGATCCAAAATCTTCGATGAACAAACACAACATCGCTGCTACATGT
The DNA here is from genome assembly GCA_964431385.1 of uncultured Ignavibacteriaceae bacterium. Lineage (GTDB taxonomy): Bacteria > Bacteroidota > Ignavibacteria > Ignavibacteriales > Ignavibacteriaceae > UTCHB3. The sequence goes on from CAYSJM010000030.1 coordinate 17,948, forward strand.
GGTAGATCAGGATGCCATGTTAAACAAAAAATTGATTATAACGCAAGTGTTCACTTTAAATCGCTTAAATCAGGTAAAGATGACTCCCCCGGTTGTGCAGATTGCCACGGAAATCATCAGATAGAGAATACTGACCGTTTCCAAAATGAAGGATTAAAAAGCCAGTTTATTGCCAAACTCTGCGCTGATTGCCACGCCAGTGTTCAACTTGCTGAAAAATACAGTTTTTCACAGATAAATGCTGACAGTTACTATAAAAGTTATCACGGTCTTGCAGTAAGAGGTGGTTCCAAATCAGCAGCCAACTGTGCAAGCTGTCATAACTATCACGATATCAGACCAAGCTCAGATCCGCTCTCGTCAATCAACAGAGCGAATCTTTCCAAAACCTGTGGTAAGTGCCACCCCAATGCAAAGATTGATGGTGAATTTGCAAAAGTACATGTTACCAACACAGAAGAAGAATCAATTCTCCTTTGGATCGTAAAAACCAGCTACATACTGATAATAATTGGTACCATCGGAATCATGTTTATTCATAATGTTCTCGATCTTTTTCGCAAACTGCAAGAAAAAAAGAAACATAAACATGCTATTAAAAAAATGAAAGAAGAAGGCAAATACTACATCAGAATGACCAAAAATGAAAGAATTCAGCACTTCTTCCTGTTAACTTCGTTTATTGGACTTGTTATTTCGGGATTTGCACTTGTCTATCCTGATGCGATGTGGGTGAGAGGAATTAGATATGTCCTTGGCGAATACGCTTTCGAAATCAGAGGGTTGTCTCACAGAATCCTTGGAATAATCATGATTTGTGTCTCTTTCTACCACATCTGGTACCTCTTCTTCCATGCAAAGGGTAAAGAACTGTTAAGAGATTTTCTACCTGCATGGCACGATTGGGACGATGTGAAAGTAAACTTCAAATATCTGACATTCAGAAGTGAAGAAAAACCTGCTTTCAGAAGATTTAGTTACATGGAAAAAGCTGAATACTGGGCTCTCGTTTGGGGAACAGTGGTGATGTCCCTTACAGGATTGTTGCTAATGTTCAACGACTTCTTCCTGGCTAACGCACCAAAAATCTGGTTCGACATCTCTACGCTCATTCACTATTATGAAGCATGGCTGGCTACACTCGCTATCATTGTATGGCACTTCTACTATGTTATATTCAGTCCCGAAGTGTATCCGCTGAACACAGCATTCATAACGGGTAAGATGAGCGAAGAACTTATGGAAGCCGAACATCCTCTCGAACTTGCAAGACTAAAAGAGCTTGAAAAAGAAGAAGGTGAAACGAAGAATGAAAAACCGGAAGATGATGAAGATAATATTGTAAAAGAAGAAAACTGATCGAGCGGTAGTTCCCCGTCAGATCAGAATCACGATTTTGTATTGTTGATGATGAATGATTGAGTTAGTTGTTGAGAGGCTGCTTCTGAAGAGCAGCCTCTTTTTTTATTAACTCATTTTAGAAGTAACATTTTTCCGGTGGAATAACTGCTGTTTGATGCGATTTTATAAAGGTAAATACCGCTCGGAAGTTCATCCGCTCTGAACTCGATACTCTGTTTACCGGAGCCAAAAGAGATATTCTTTCTTTCCCAAACAAGCTCTCCAGCCGAATTGTAAACAATCAGATTCACTTCACCGGCAACGGGTAAAAAGAATGATATTTTTGTTGAAGGATTAAATGGATTTGGGTAATTACCCTCTAATCGAAACGATGAAAGTGTAGATTCTTCCTCCACGCTTGTAGCATTTCTACTGATATTAACCACAAATTTCGGACCAAAAGCCCACAAATCAAATTCATTAGGAATGTAATCGTGATTTGTACTCAGACCCACCGAATAAATCGTATCCTGTGTTTTATTAACCGGGGCTGTATAATAAAAATCCCAGGAAATTGAAGTTGCCCCGGCTGGGAATGCCTTCGGATACATTTGAGTCAATTCATTGTCGAGTAGCCTGGAAGATGAATCCCCTGCTCCCAGAGTACCAAACCTTGATGCAACATTGTATCCACCACCGAGAGCTGGACCTCCCGATACAAAAACACGATACAATGCAGTTTCACCCGGGCGAAGGGATGATGGTCCCTCAACCCGGGTAAAAACGGTGGAATCTTGATCTATTGTATGGCACACACAACCTAAGCCGTTCAATTCGGTACACGAAATCACATCAGTGTTTTCCGTGCCGTGTTTTGGTGGATCGGTCAGAGTAAAACCAATAAAAAAAATAGAAACGACAATAATTGCTCCTTGAAAATACTTCATTTACTTCGAAAGAACCATTTTTCTCGTGAATGAAATACCATCAGCTTGCAGTTTGTAGAAATAGAGTCCACTTGGCAAATTGTCACCCTTAAATCTTACAGAATGACTGCCTGCTGATAATGCTCCGTTTACGAGAGTTGCAACTTTTTCACCAACAGAATTATAAACAACCAAAACTACATTTCCAGCACTTGGCAGACTAAAATTTATAACTGTCGATGGATTGAACGGATTTGGATAATTTTGTTCGAGTGAATAACCATTGATTGCTTCAACATCCACTTCAACCACATTCGAGTACTCAAATTGACCCGAATAATCAATCTGTTTCAGACGATAAACAACTTTACCAAACTCAATCGCATTATCGATAAAAGTGTATTTATTAATATTTGTGGTGGTTCCGTTCCCTTTAACCATGCCAATTGTCTGCCATGTGCCAAAAGTATTCTTTTCAACCTCAAAACCACGATTATTTAATTCTGTGGCAGTCGTCCATGAGAGTTCGACTCCATTTATCCGCCTTGAAGCTGAAAATGATGTAAGTTCAACAGGTACAACCTGTGAAATCTGAACCGGGAAATTTGGTGAGAAATTCCAGTTGTCAAGATCAGAAGGGTTTCCATCACCATTAACACTATTACCCGCAGCGTATATGGTATCGTTACCCGGAGTATTTGGAGCTGTATATTTAAAAGTCCAGCTAACCGAGTCTGCACTTCCAAAAATTCTGGGAGTGTTGTGTGTTAGTTCTGCACCAATCTTTTGAGCACCAACATCTGTTGTTGAAAGAGTACCAAATCTTGCCGCAACATTAAAACCACCCTTAACAGCAGGTCCACCTTTTAGTGAGACAGTGTAATTGTTAGTGCTTCCGGGGGTAACCTGATTTGGTCCCCATATTCTGACAAAAACAGTTGACGAGGATTCAGGGTTGTGGCAAACGCAGCCGTCACCGTTTAAACGGGTAATACCGGGTATGCCTGTGCTATATTGTATTCCACCATAAACTATCGCACAAACAGCAAAGAAAATTGAAAAATAATAGATGGATTTTTTCATATCTGACTCTCTCTACTTAAGGAGTGTTAGCTTTTTGGTTAAAGACTTATCACCTGCTTTAAGCGTATAAAGATATACACCTGAGGTTAATCCGGAAGCATTAAATTCAACCGAATGATTACCGGCGGGGATAGTCTTATTATTTATTATAGTAGCTACTTCTCTCCCTGTTATGTCAAAAACAGAGAGCGTCACTTCACTTTGTTCTGTAATAGTGAATGCAATGTTGGTGGAAGGGTTAAATGGATTAGGATAATTTTGTGAAAGCGTAAAAGCTACCGGAGTTTCAGTGGTCACTTCAATTTCATTGGAATATTCAAATTTTCCGTCGTAATCAACTTGTTTTAATCGATAAATATAGGAGCCTGTAACACCCGGATTATTACTAAAGATATATCTTCTCGGTGTGGTTGTTGTTCCGTGTCCTTCAATTTCACCAATTTTTGTCCATGAGCCCTTGTCAGCAACCGAAGCTCTCTCGATTTCAAATCTGGCATTATTTAACTCTGTTGCAGTAGTCCATCCCAAAACAACTTCTTTATCGATAACTGAAGCATAAAATGAGGAAAGTTCAACAGGAACATAAGGAACAGTCGCCTTATATATTCCGGGTGATTGAGCTGCAAAAATGGTGAGAGTATCTATAATGTTAACACTATAATTGCTTGCGGAAAGAGAAGTGGTTATCCAATTAACACCACCATCTTTACTCACATATATATTACTGCCTGAGTAACGACCGGTCATGATAAAATCTGAATTTTCAGGGGCTATATCCACACCCCACATACTCAATCCATTAAAAAACGGAATTGCAGTCCAGGTTAAACCAAAATCGGTCGATTTTAGAAATCCTCCGCCACCACCCCATTTTGTAGCCCAGGCAGTGCCTTTTCTTCTTAAATCAACTGCTATTGTTGGTATCTCGCCTGATGTAGAATAAACTATCGACCAGGTTAAGCCGTAATTGGTGGAACGGAAAATTCCGGTGGTGTTATCTCCAACGAGAATAATGTGTGAACTGTCCGGGAAAACTTCAATATCACAAGGTGTGGCAAAAGCGGAAGTGGTGCTGACTAATGTCCATGTTGAACCAAAATCATACGATTTATAAAATTTATTGTCGCTCATTGTATAAATCGTATCAGGATGGGACGGATCAGGAGTCATCGGAATTCCAAAATATGAGAACGATGCGTTATCGAGTGTGATAGTCCAGGTCTGACCGGAGTTCGTGGTTTTTACAATTTTATCAGTGCTCGCTTCTATAGCTGCAATCATAACCTGATTGTCTTTAGCGGTTCTGATAATGTTTTTAATTTTAGTTGAACCAGGAATTGATGTCCCCCATGGTGCAAACGACTCACCTCTGTCAGTACTTCTGTAGATTTGAGCATTGCTTCCGTAATAAATGATATTGGAGTTATTTGGGTCACTCGTTATCGGATCTCCAAGGCTCGAACCACTTTGTTTAAGATTCCATGTGTAGGTTTGTGCAAACGCTGCTGAAGAGAGTGCAGCCAGAAAGAAAATACAAAAGAGTTTATTCACGATATTACTCGATATTTATTATGTGATTTGGTAATTATTCGGAAGGAGAATTATAATTCTAAAGGAGTAAAATAACTATTTTTGTTTTATCCACAAAATAATCATGAATAAAATTTTGACTTTTTTCTAATTTTTATTAAAATTTGTTTGAAGTGAAAAATAAATCGACCATCTCTCTGATTTTTATTTTCAGTTTTTCAGGTCTTATAACTTCAATTTGATCCTGCCACCGCAGACACCAACTTGCAAGCTTTTTGTTAACAGGTGCTCTTGTTTCAAGTATAAAATAACCGTCTTCCCTTTCATTCAACCGGAAAGACTGAAACCAGATTTTAGAGTAAATGCTGTTTCTGCATGAAGGATGAAAAAGGAGTTCAATATCATAAATTGTATCGGAGGGTTTTTCTTTTCCCAGTGTGAATTTGTGATTAAGGAGTTCGATCTCTTTAATTCTACTCAAATAAAAAAGTTTCTCTATCTCCTCCCCTTCTTTCACCGCTATTAACGACCAGTTGTAATCGCTTAATCTCAACTCGATCGGTTTAACAGTATAACTGTTTTCGATATTATCAGTTATCCTTTCGTACCGAAATTTTAGATACTTTCGTTCATCTACAGCTTTTGCACAAATGGTGAGAACTTCAAAGAATTTTTTAGGATGAACTTCTATTATTGCGTCGAGTTTATCGTAGAGCAACTTTCTGTTCAATTTAAAGGCGAGATATTCAGCGAGATAGCCACATAACAGTTCCCTTTCGGGGGAATTCTCTATAAACAGCACTTTTTTTCTGCTAAAAATGGATAGTCCGAGAGATCGAAAAAATTTTAAGTCACGATTGATGGTGGTTTCGCTAACCGCATACTCCAGGCAGAGATCAATTAGCGTGAGAGATTCTTTATTCATCAAACGAGCAAGAATTTCTGTGCGTCTGATGTTGTCGTTGATATACTCTTTGATCATTTGTTTGTATTCGGAATTTTCAAATCAGCATCTGTTAAAAAATTGTCATTCAATGAGACAAAATTTCGCTTATTACCAAATTAACTTTGTATAGTAACAAATTAAATTTATATATAACCTCATCAGGGTTAATACGGGTCACAGGGATCGTTAGATCAAAAAGGGGAAGCATTTAAGGGCTGTATCGTCATCGAACAGCCCTTTAATTTTGTTTCGAAATAAATGAGGATTATTTCCACAATCCCATGTTGTTTTCTCTTGCAAATCTGAAGGCGTCACGAAATTTTTCTTCATATTTTACATTTGGTGCAATAGTAAGCGGATATGCATAACCTTCTTTTATTATCACTTCATTCAGCATTCTTCCATCTTCAAGATAAACATAACACAAAAACCTGCCATATTTATCTCTCTCTTGAGCATCGAATTCTAATCTCACCTTATCGCCTTTTTTGATAAGGGAAGCCATAAATTCTTTGGCTTTTTTACCCATGGCAATGATGGTTTCCTGATCGATGTTCTCCTCATCACTCTGTTTCTCCGATCTGTTGTTCCGTCGCGATTCAGGAGTATCGATTCCAATCAATCTGATCTTTTCCTTCCGTTCATTGAACACAACAGAAAAAGTATCTCCATCTGTAATTTTATCGACAACTGCTTCGTCTTTTCCGGCTTTTGATGAGCCGCAACCAACCACGAAAAACAACATTGCAACAATCGACAAATATTTATAGATTTTCATTTCAAACCCCGTTTAAGTTAAAAAATTGTTTGCTGTTACAAATATCAATCCATCAAAGAATAGTTTCAGCTCCATTTTTCCCTGAAAGATAGATATCATAAAACTTTGAAGCGATATTTTTTGGATTGTGTACAGGATTTGATGCATCAACAATTCCACAAACCGTAACAGTACCAACGGTGATTCCTGTACCTTCAACAGCTTTTGAAAGGGAAAGTGCAAGATTTCTTATTCCGGCTTTACCTAATCCAAGTGAGCCGTAATTAGGGTCAGGGTACATTGCATAACCACCACCTGTTAATAAAATGCTTCCATTTCCCCGTTTTTTCATTCCGGGTATCACTTCATTTGCTGCGATCACAGCCCCTATTACATTCATTTTGAAGTCATGAACGAGTCCTTCACTTGACTCTTCCAATAAACTTACATTTTTAATATTTGCAACATTATAAAGGAGGACATCCGGGGTACCGAGTTCTTCTTCAATCCGTTTAAGTGCATCTTTAAGTGAAAATTCATCGGCAGCATTTCCGATATAAAATTCTGATCTGATTCCCTCAGCCTCAAGCATATCTTTGTATTCACGAAGCTTTCTACCATTCCTGCCCACCATAGCCACTACAAAATTCTCTTTGCCAAATTTTGTTGCTACACCATATGCGATTCCGCCGCCCATTCCCACAATTGCAATCACTTTTTCTGTCATAACGATTTCCTCTCGAAATTATTTAGTTGATTTGTCCCGTAAATTATACCCGTTTGGTTGGTTCCCAGGTTGCGTTATTCTTCTTAAAATAGTATTTGAATGAACCTGCTAAAAGTGCTCCCAAGGTACCGTAAAAATAGTAAAAGAGCAAAAACGGCAAAAACTTGATCCCCGATTTGTTGGAAATGTAGCCAAGAATTGCCATCAAAAATGACCCGGCAATTGAGTAGATACTCAGTATAAAAATTGGAGAACAATTTAGCAAAAACATGTTTGATATTATCACAAGAATCAGCAAATGTGGAGAAAACCACCTAAGAATTTTATGCGACCAGAGTGCAAAAGCTGTAAATCCCGCAAATGGATTTAAGAACTCTTTTACATATCTGAGAGTGCCCAGATTGCTTACTTGGATTCTCTTTTTTCTCTTAAATTCATCCTCATTGCTCGCTGTCGGTTCTTCATGAGAAAATGCCCGGGTATCGTAAGTAAAATCATATCCGGCAGAAATAACTTTGAGAGTCATCAAAATATCGTCCTGAATTGTCTCCCCGACCGGATATTTCCAATATAATTCTCTCCTTATTGCATACATTCCGCCATTTGCCCCAATCAAAGAACCAACCTGACCTTCAAAATCTTTAATTCTCGATTCAAGTTTCCAGTATGTTCCCTCCTGATTCCCTGTTTTACTCTGTTTTAATCTAATTTCACCCGAAACGCCCCCCACTCTTTTATCAGCGAAAAGTGAAGCCATTTCAATAAGTGCATTTTTATCAAAAAGGATGTTCGAATCGCAAAAAACCAGAATATCACCAAAAGCTTTTTCCTCAATTCTATTTAGAACCCCCGGTTTTCCATTTCTCTCAAAAAATGGATAAAATTTAACTCTCTCATCGGATGCCGCAAGTTCTTCCATTATCTGATGCGTTTTGTCTTTTGAATTGTCAGAACCAACAATAACTTCAAATCGATCAGCAGGATAATCCGAAGCTAAAAGAGTCTTTACCGTCTCTCTAATCACCTTTTCTTCATTATAAGCAGCTATTAAAACCGAAACTTTCGGCAGGCTTTCTCTCTGTTTTACAAACTTTTTTGCCGCAATAATTGAATAGATTTTAACAATTAAAGGGTAAAACAGATAAGTGTGGAACAGAAAGAACATCGAAATAATAAATATATAAAACAGTATCGTTTGCATCATTACTTTCAGAAAAAAACTAATCTGCTAATTTAATAATTATCGGTTTGCTAACCATAATGGAACTGATTATTTCACCACCAACCGTTATATTTGTTGTTGTGATTTTATACAGAAAGGTAAATTTTTAATGAACATCGCGATTATTGGAACAGGATATGTCGGGCTCGTTTCCGGAACCTGTTTTGCCGAAATGGGTAATAATGTTATCTGCGTCGATAATGATAAATCTAAACTTGAAAAGTTAAACAATAATCAAATTACAATTTATGAACCGGGTCTCGAAGTAATTTACTCCCGGAACTTTCATAACGGCAGACTTACCTTCACCGATGATCTTAAAGCTGCCGCCATTTCATCTGACATGATCTTTCTCTGCCTCCCCACTCCCCAGGATGAAGATGGTTCTGCGGATCTCACACATGTGATGAACATTGCAGGAAAGTTGGGAGATATCCTCTCACAAATTGATGATTTTAAGCTGATCGTCAATAAAAGTACTGCCCCTGTTGGTACAGGTGAAAAAATCTTTGGTATTCTCACAACAAAGGGAATTAAAAATTTTGCCGTTGCTTCAAATCCTGAATTTCTGCGAGAAGGATTTGCAGTTGAAGATTTTATGAAACCGGATAGAATTGTAATCGGTTCTGACTCGGAAAAAGCCCTCGCCATGCTTCGCGATCTTTACGAACCATTTGTTGCTTTGGGGAACTCAATAATTGAAATGGACATAAGAAGTGCTGAAGTAACCAAATATGCTGCAAACAGTTTCCTCGCTACTAAAATCACTTTCATGAACGACCTCGCAAATTTTTGCGAAAAATCTGAAGCTGACATCGATCTCGTAAGATTGGGCATGGGTTCTGACACCAGAATAGGTCATAAATTTCTCTTCCCCGGAATCGGATATGGCGGCTCCTGTTTTCCAAAAGATGTGAATGCACTGATAAAAACTTCGATTGATTTTGACGCCAAACTTGTATTGCTCGCCGAAGTTGACAGAATAAACCAGGAGCAAAGAGTGAGATTCTTCCACAAGATTTTCAACCACTTTGATGGAGAATTAAAAGGGAAAAAACTTGCGGTTTGGGGTCTTTCATTCAAACCCGACACTGATGATATGCGCGAAGCTCCCTCTGTGACAGTTATCAGAAAACTCTTGAGCGAAGGAGCTACAGTTACTGCCTATGATCCGGTAGCCTCAGAAAACGCCCGCTTTTATCTTGATGATACCATAACTTATGCGACAGATAAATATTCTGCCCTCGATGGTGCCGATGCACTCGTTATTTTTACAGAATGGGGTGAATTTAGAAAACCCGATTTTTCAAAGGTAAAGGCAAAATTGAAATTACCACTGATTTTTGACGGTAGAAATATGTATGAAGTAAAGGAGATGCAGAAACTTGGATTCTCTTATTACAGCATAGGAAGAAAAACCACCAAAGGCGGCAACTGATGAAAAAAACAGCCGTAATTACCGGTGGAGCCGGTTTCCTCGGATCTCACCTCGCTGACAGACTTCTGAAAGAAAACTGCAGAGTAATTTGTATCGATAATCTGATCACAGGAAATCTTGATAATATCGGACATCTCTTTGGAAATGAAGATTTTTCATTTATCAAACATGACATAACAAACTTCATTCATGTGGTCGGACCTGTCGATTATATTCTCCATTTTGCTTCACCTGCAAGTCCGATTGACTATCTCCAACTCCCAATCCAAACCCTAAAAGTTGGTTCACTCGGAACCCATAAAGCACTAGGATTGGCAAAAGAGAAAAATGCTGTTTTTCTCCTTGCTTCAACTTCCGAAGTTTACGGTGATCCCCTTATCCATCCACAAACGGAAAGTTATTGGGGAAATGTAAATACCGTGGGTCCAAGAGGAGTTTATGATGAGGCAAAAAGATTTGCAGAATCACTGACGATGGCATATAACAGATATCATGGTGTGCAGACAAGAATCGCAAGAATTTTTAACACTTATGGTCCGAGAATGCGTCTAAACGATGGCAGAGCTCTACCTGCTTTTATCTCACAGGCACTTAATAATGAAGAGTTGACAATTTTTGGCGACGGTTCGCAAACAAGAAGTTTTTGCTATGTTGACGATCTTGTTGATGGACTCGTCAGGTTGTTGTTCTCCGATGAACCGTATCCTGTGAACATCGGTAATCCGGCTGAAATCACAATTAAACAGTTTGCCGAAGAAGTTATTGAACTTACAGGCACTAAAAGTGGTATTACTTATATGGAACTACCGGAGGATGACCCAAAAGTTCGCCAACCCGACATCACAAGAGCCACCCAAATATTAGGCTGGGCTCCAAAGGTGGACAGAAGAACCGGTGTTATTAAAACAATTGATTACTTTAAAAATCAACTAAAACTTTAATTTTCTATGACCCAAATCCCTGTTAATCAATACGGAGACAAGATACTCCGTAAGAAATCGATTCCAGTTCAAAAGATTGATCCTGAAACGATTAAATTTGTTAAGGATATGTTCGAAACAATGCACGAAGCATCCGGAGTTGGTCTTGCTGCCAATCAGGTGGGATCAACTAAATCTGTTTTCGTGGTTGACATTTCTGTGATGAAAGAGTATCCGGATGAAAAACCCCGTGTATTCATCAATCCAAAAATTATCGAAAGATCAGAAGAGACATCTTCGTATGAAGAAGGTTGCCTGAGCATCCCCGATGTAAGAGCAGAAGTTATTCGCCCAAAACGGATCAAAATCGCCTATAAAGACCTTGACTTTAACGATCAGGTGCTCGAATCTGATGATTTCCTGGCAAGAGTGATTCAGCACGAATACGACCACTTGCAAGGAATATATTTCACCGACAGAATATCGGAGGATGAACAGAAAAAGCTCAAAAGAGAGTTGATCAGAATTAAGAATCGTAAAATAGAGGTCGATTATCCTGTAACCCCCCGGGAACGCGATTAATGCGAATAGTTTTTTTTGGTACACCTTCAATTGCTGTAAAATGCCTCGAAAGATTGAAGGATGCAGGGAAAGATATAGTAGCAATTGTAACAGTAACCGACAAAGAACAAGGGAGAGGGAAAAAGATTCTCCCATCCCCCGTAAAAGAATTTGCAGTCAGCAATTCAATTCCACTTCTGCAACCCGAATCTCTAAAATCGGAAGAATTTCATAATGAATTGAAAGAACTGCAAGCTGATATTTTCATTATAGTAGCGTTCAAGATTCTTCCTCGAATTATTTTCTCCATGCCAAAATTTGGAAGTTTTAATCTGCACGGTTCATTGCTTCCAAAGTACAGAGGTGCAGCCCCGGTTCAGTGGGCTGTCATAAATGGTGACCAGGAGACCGGTCTGACTACATTTGCACTCGAAGATAAAGTGGACACAGGTAATATTTATCTCATGCGAAGTGTAAAAATAGAACCCGAGGATGATTTTGGTTCGCTGTATGAACGAATGTCTGTGGTTGGTGCAGAGATGGTAGTGGAAACTCTGGATATGATTGAGTCCGGGAACTTTAAACTTCTCCCGCAAAATGATGAACTCGCTTCACCTGCCCCAAAAATTAAGAAAGAAACCTGTCAGATAGATTTTACCAAGAGCGCAGTTGCAATTCACAACCTTGTCAGAGGGCTTTCACCTTCCCCGGGAGCTTTTTTTCTGCATAACGGAAAACAATTTAAAATCTATAAAACTGCTCTCGCAGAACAATCCATACCGACCGGTGAGTTTTTTAACACCAAACATCAAATCTTTGTCGGAACCGGTAAAGGCACTTTGGAAATTCTCGAAATTCAGCCGGAAGGTAAAAAACGGATGAAGGCAGATGAATTTTTAAGAGGATATAAACTCTAACTTCTCATGGATTCAGTAGCGGATTCCCTCAAACCATTTCAGTTAACCATCCCGGTAACACCTGAGCATATCGACTTGTTAAACCATGTTAACAACCTGGTATATGTCCGCTGGGTACAGGAAGCTGCTGTAACTCATTGGAACAGATGTGCCGAGCCTGATCTAAAAAATTCAGTGGCATTTGTTATTGCCCGACATGAGATTGATTACAAATATCCTGCAAAGATGGGAGATACAGTTATAGTAAAAACCTGGGTTGGCAAAACAAGAAAACACCTGTTTGAAAGATATACACAAATATATAGAGAATCAGACTCAAAAGTTTTTGTGGAAGCTCTCTCCCTGTGGTGCCCAATCGACCTCAAAACGATGCGACCCGTACGCCCCACTGAAGAGCTTATTAAGAATTGGTCGGTCTAAATTATTAATTATTAATTTTAGGTCTCCGACAGAATTCTTGCTTACTCAATAAATTTCCGCACAATTGAAACCAATCCCCCCTCTGCGAAAATCCGTTTAATTTGCGTGAACTGAGTTCGCCGGGGTGTTTCTATGTCCAAAAAAAACTCCATAAAATAATGTTGCAACTTTTGTTCAGTTGTATTTGAAATATGCTCAAATTTTCATAACTTAACTGTTAAGAAATTTGAATTAATAAACAGGTGAATACTTGTCAAATCCTATACTAAATTCTCCATACGACGAACCAAAGTGGTATTATTCAACCAATCTTGACGGCACTCTTAATTACGAAGAGATTTTGCCGGGTCGCAGACGCTTCTCACCGGAAGCTCCATCCATCCCTGTTGCAGATACAAATAAAGACAACCTTTTTACAGCCGAAATGGTTGATGACTTCTCTAATCATATTATTAACAAAATTAGAGAGGAAATCAAAAAGTGGCGTTCGAATGGTTATCCAGGCGTGACTCGAATCTCAAAAGAGCTTCTCGTTTTTTGGTTTGGAAATCCTGAACGAATTTCCACTCACAGGTTGTTTTTCGCTCAGCAAGAAGCAATTGAGACTGCAATATATTTGAATGAAGTCGCCCCAAAAGAGAATTTTGGTAACTACATTTTAACTGAACTTGATAAATCGTATAGAACTGAAATGCCTGATCCCGAGAACAGGCTGCAAAGAATTGCTTTTAAAATGGCGACCGGTACGGGTAAAACAGTCGTAATGGCTTGTTTAATCCTCTATCATTATCTTAATCGAAACGAATATAGAAATGATACTCGTTTCGCTGACAAGTTTTTAATTGTTACCCCAGGAATTACTATTAAGGATAGACTTGGGGTACTCTTTGTTGATACATATAACAGGGGTATAAAACGGAAAGATTATTACAGCGAAAGAAACCTGGTTCCAAGGCAACACGAGCCCCTGCTTTCCGGTTTAAATGCACGACTTACCATCACTAACTACCACGCACTCGAGCAGAGAACCCTTCAAGGCAATAAAAAAACTCCTTTTGATGGCAAAAAAGATATTTATGGCAAATCCATTGATTCCGGAAATCTCGAAGATTATAGTCTTACCATCAGACGCTTATTAGGGCAATCAAAATCAAAAAGCAGATTATTGGTACTTAATGACGAAGCGCATCATTGTTACTTTCCAAAATCGAAACAAAAGACTGAAGATAATGAAGAAGTAAATGAGAATGTCCGTGCTGCGGTCTGGTTTACAGGGCTAAGAGAGATTTCAAAAAGATTTATTCTTCAAGGCGTCTATGATCTTTCTGCGACACCCTATTATCTCAGAGGCTCAGGATACAGGGATTATAGCCTTTTTGGATGGGTTGTGTCAGATTTTGGATTGATCGAAGCCATCGAGGCGGGGTTGGTGAAAATACCTTTTCTCCCTGTTAGTGACAATTCACAAGACCTCACTGAGAGTAAACTTCGTAACATATATGAGCATGTTAAAGACGAACTCCCCAAAATGGGACAAAAGAAAAGGAAAGCTGAAGCGACTAAAGAGGGAACAAAACTTAATGAAGAACCTCCAAAACTACCATTGCTTGTTCAAACTGCACTCTACCAATTCCATGATCATTATAATAAATATGCTGATGGACTGCGTAATCTGTATGAGACAAGCCAGAATCTGCTAAACGCACCTCCTGTTTTTATTGTAGTTTGTAATAATACCTTCGTTTCAAAAGAAGTATATAAATACCTGGCGGGGTATGAATTCATTGATGAAAACGGGAATCGCCAAATTTCCAACGGAAAATTTGATGAATTTAATAATTTCGAACATTCCGGATTACCAAAAAAGCGACCCCCGACTCTTCTAATCGACAGCGATGCACTTGAAAATTCTGGTCAGATCAGTGACGAATTTAAGAGAGTTTTTAGAACTGAAATCGAAGAGTTTAAGAAAAATTATGCTCAGCAACATGGGGGTGGAAGTACTGAAGATATAACCGATGCCGAAATCCTTCGTGAAGTTGTGAACACCGTAGGTAAACCCGGAAAACTTGGTGCACATGTTAAATGTATTGTGTCTGTCTCTATGTTGACTGAGGGATGGGATGCCAATACAGTTACTCACATTATGGGATTAAGAGCTTTTGGCTCACAACTGCTTTGCGAACAAGTTGCGGGTAGAGCGTTAAGACGAGCAAGTTACAACCTGCAAGGATATGATAAAGAAGGGAATCCTACTTCAGACAAAAGGAAAATTGTCAGTGAAAAATTCCCTCCTGAATATGCACACATAATAGGTATTCCATTTAAAATGATGAAAGGTGGAACCACACCACCACCCGAGGATCCCGGTGATGTAACAATTATTTCGGCTATACCCGAAAGAGAGTCTGCTTATAAAATCGAATTCCCAAATATCATCGGTTATAGAATTGATCGGGGTACAGACGAAATCAGGTATGATTTTTCTTCGGTTCCTGATTTTGAAGTGGATGGAACGAAATATCCGACTGATGTTACTTTGCAGTCTGCTTTTTCTCCTGAGACAAGAGGGCTGACGCTTGAAGAATTTCTCGAGAAAAGGGATCAGGAAATTATTTATGACATCACCAGAAGCCTGATAAAATTTCATTACTCGGAAGACAATGGTTTCCCCTACTTTGAACTATTCCCTGCCTGTAAGGAAGTAGTTACTTACTGGTATCAAAATAAAATCAAACTTCTTGGTATTACCGACAAAGCTTACAGGAAGTTGGTTTATTTGTATGAGCCCAAAGTTGTTATAGATAATATTTTTCTTGGAATCAATACCCACAGAAATAACTCGGAATTTGTGAAACCTGTCCTAAATTTTTACAATAAAACCAACAGCACAAAGTATGTACACGGCAGAACAACCAAAGAGGTTTACAGAACAATTAAAAGTCATGTAAATTATGTTATTGCTGATAGTGACTGGGAAAAAATTGCCGCCAAAGCTCTTGATGAAATGCCCCAGGTTATATCTTATGTAAAAAATAATTTCCTTTCGTTTCAAATACCTTATGTAAAAGAGGGAAAAGAAAGAATCTATCTCCCCGATTTTATAGCGGTTTGTAAGACAAATTCAGATGAAATAATCAACCTGATTATTGAAATCACAGGCATGAATAAGGACAAGGATGAAAAAAAATGGTACACTGAAAATCGATGGTTGCCTTCAGCAAATTCCATACGAGATAAATTTGGGTTCAACACATGGCATTTCATCGAAATAGCGGAAGAAATAAGAGATATTAAAAACAGACTGACTGAAAAATTAGAGAGTTTATGATGGCAAACAGAATTGATTCAATTAAACATAAAGATGAAAAACGAATTCTCATTCCCTCAACCGAAGAAGCAGGGTTGGAACTTGCGAATGAGATTGTTGAGAGTGGAAAATCGGAAATTGAAATTCCGGTCAATCCCATAATAACTCGCGGACAAGACCCCGAAATCTTTTGGATGAACAAATATGGGAACGATGACAGAGAAGATTTACTAAAGATTGATATACGAAGTCTTTACAGACACGAACACATTACGCCGGAATTGATAATTAAAAATCTTTATCGCCTTAAACAGTCGTTGAATGATGAAGAATCCCTCTTTAGCTTTAGCGAGATTTATGGGAAAACATTTGACCAAGATGAGCTTGACAAAATCAGTTCATACTATCGGCATTTTGATGGCTGGACAAATCGCCTAATCCAGGGAGACAGTTTGCTCGTTATGACCAGTCTGCTTGAAAGAGAAGGGATGGCGGGTCAGGTTCAAACTGTATTCATTGATCCACCTTATGGAGTAAAATACGGCAGCAATTGGCAGGTTAAATTAAATAATAGAGATGTAAAAGACGGCAGTGATGAAAGTCTCGCCGGTGAACCGGAAGTAATAAAAGCTTATCGTGATACTTGGGAACTTGGGATTCATTCTTATCTAAGCTACTTAAGGGATCGTTTGTTGATAACGCGGGAGTTATTGAAATCAAATGGTTGTTGCTTTGTACAAATTTCTGATGAAAATGTCCACCTTGTAAGAGCAATCATGGATGAAGTATTCGGAAGTGAAAATTTCATAAATGAAATTGTTTTTACAAAAACCAGATCGCTGGTAAGTTCAGACTATTTGACAACCATTAATGACTATATATTGTGGTACGCGAAGGATAGAAATTCCTTTAAGTCTAAAATGCGTAAACTCTATAATTTGAGAGTAGATGAATCATTAGCATCTCATTATGAAGATACTATTGGCCGGATTTTTACTAAAAAACAAGCTGAAGAAATACGGGATAAGCATGATGATATACGGTTAAGACCCTTCATGTCAGACAATTTGATTAGATCTTCCAATCCAGAGTTCAGCGTTGTATATCAAGGTAAGATATTCACAGGACGATATCGCACTCACAAAGCTGGTTTAGAGCAACTCATAAAACTAGACCGGGTGTTTTCAACGGGCAGTCAATTAAGATACAAGTTTTTTCTTGATGATTTTCCGGCATCTGCTTTAAATAGTTTGTGGTACGATACCATAGGTGCAACAGATAAAAAATATGTTGTTCAGACAAATGAGAAGATTATCCAAAGGTGTATCCTGATGTCAACAGACCCAGGCGATTTGATCCTGGACCCAACCTGTGGGGGTGGTACTACCGCTTTTGTGGCAGAACAATGGGGCAGGCGATGGATAACGATTGATACAAGTAGAATTGCTTTAAACATTGCAAAACAGCGATTGTTAACCGCAAATTTCCCCTTTTACACTCTCTATGATTCAACAAATCAAGATGTCAGGCAAGGCTTCAAATATAAAAAAGTTCAGCATTTAACATTGAAAAATCTCGCAAATAACGAACCTCCCGAGATGGAGTCTCTTTACGACCAACCTGAAATTGATAAAAACCTGATGCGTGTGAGTGGGCCATTCACAGTAGAGACGCTTCAGAACTTTGAACCGATATCTCCGGAGGATTTTGTAAAAGAAAAAGAAACTGGTGACAACTCATCATTTGAGAATGTGGTTAAAGACCACTTGCTTTCGGCAGGTATTAAAAACGGCAGAAAAGATGAACATGCTACATTTTCAAGAGTTGAGCTCCTTGCCGGGGAGTATATTAATGCAGAAGGCTTCTACAACACCGGGTCAGGTGAAAGAAAAGCCTATTTTTATTTGGGTCCAAAGTTTGGAACAGTAAGTAAATTGGCGGTGAACAACGCAATAAAAGAATGTCGAAGTCTGGGAGATGCAGACTGGCTTGTTATACTCGGGTTCAGTTTTGAAAGTGAAATATCGAACACCCAACAAACCATGAGCATGGGAACCTTTGAAGTAACAAAGGTGAGAATGAATGATGACCTTTTGCAAGATGGATTAAAGAAAAAACCTGCAAAAACAGCAGCCTCCTTCATCACTATTGGAGAACCCGATATCCTTGTAGAAGAAGAAAACGGTTTTGCGACAGTCGAAATTCTTGGAGTTGATATTTACGACCCAATCAGTGACAAAGTTAATCCCCGAAACCTCCATGATATAGCCTACTGGATGGTGGATGACGACTACGACACCAGCAACTTCGTTGTAAAACAGATATTTTTCTGCGGGGGCAATAAAGACGAATTTAACAAATGGAAAAAAGGTCTAAGCAACCTTGCAAAAGATAAC
>CAYSJM010000031.1:0-20065 GCA_964431385.1 uncultured Ignavibacteriaceae bacterium
GGGTCGTTACCCAATATGTCGTTAAAGGGTTCTTTTCCTTGACTGACATTGCCGGTCCAGACGGATTTATTTTTAACGGAGGATACAAATGACTGAAGATTTAGTAGTTATAATCCCGATGCTTTTGGTAGCAGTGTCGATCTTTTTTTACCTCGGCTGGTATATAAATAACCGGTTTGGTAAAAAAAGTATTGCTGCCGCCGAAGAGAAGGGAAAAGATATCATCTCCCTCGCAGAGGAAAAATCGAGAATCATCATCACAACCGCAGAGGATAAATCTGCTCAAATTTTAAAAGATGCTGAAAAAGAAGCGAATAATTTAAAAAGAGAAAAATTACTCGAAGTAAAAGACGAGTGGTATAAGAAAAAAGTTGAATTTGATAACGACTTTAACTCGAAGAGACAAAACCTCCAAAGTATGGAAAAACAACTCTCGAGGCGTGAAGATGAGATAGATAGAAAAATTGAGCTCGTTCGCACAAAAGAGAACGATTTTAAGAGGCAAGAGCAATCAATTAGTGATAAACAGAGAGCCATAAAGCTAAAAGAAGAAGAACTTGATCTTCTTGAGGCTGAACAAAACAATCGCTTGGAGAGAATCGCAAATCTTACTGCTGATGAAGCCAAATCGATGCTAATGGAAAATATGGTGCAGGATGCACGACTTGAAGCTCAAAAACTCATTAGAGATATCTATGAAAAAGCCAAATCTGAAGCGAAAAAAGAAGCTCAAAAAGTAGTTGTACAAGCAATTCAGAGAACTGCTGCAGATTATGCTGTCGAAACGACCGTGTCTGTATTAAATATTCAGAGTGACGAGATTAAAGGTCGTATCATCGGAAAAGAGGGGCGAAATATTCGTGCCTTTGAAGCAGCTACCGGCGTTGATGTTATTGTGGATGACACCCCGGAAGCCGTAATTCTTTCATCCTTTGATCCATTCCGAAGAGAAGTTGCAAGAGTTTCGCTCGAACGACTCATAGCTGATGGTAGAATACAACCTGCAAGAATCGAAGAAGTAGTTGAAAAAGTTCGCATAGAGCTTGATGAGGAAATCTATAAGATCGGTGAAAACACGGTGTTACAGCTCGGACTTCATGGAATGCACAACGAACTTGTGAAACTAATCGGAAGAATGAAATACCGCTCATCTTACGGTCAGAACATCTTGGAGCACAGTGTTGAGGTCGCTTATTTGACAGGCATCATGGCTGCCGAATTGGGGCTTGATGTAATGCTTGCTAAGAGGTCAGGACTGCTTCACGATATCGGTAAGGTTCTCGATAAAGAGATTGAAGGTCCACATGCCCTGATCGGATATGAACTTACAAAGAAATATCGTGAAAATGCCATCGTCTGCAATGCAGTTGGTGCCCACCACGACGATATCGAAATGGAACATCCTATTGCAGCACTTGTCCAATCGGCTGATGCCATTTCAGGTGCACGCCCAGGAGCAAGACGCGAACCGATAGAAGGATATGCAAAAAGACTCGAAACTCTCGAAACCATTGCTAAATCTTTTGAAGGGGTTGCAAAAACCTATGCGATTCAGGCGGGCAGGGAAGTAAGAGTTGTTGTTGAACATGAACGAATAGACGATGTTTATGCCGATAAACTCGCTTACGATATTGCCCAAAAGATTGAATCTGATATGGAATACCCAGGGCAGATTAAAGTAACCGTAATTCGTGAAGTAAGAAAATTTGCAATCGCAAAATAGAAAATTAAAGATTGGTGTTACCGGAGGCATTGCCTCCGGTAAAACATTCGCAACCAATTATTTTAGATCTCATGGTTTTCCCGTCTTTTTTGCAGATATACTTGCAACTCAGATGATGAATAGAGATTATGAAATAATATCAAAAATCGTCAAAGAGTTTGGTGAAGAATCATATCTCGATGGCAGACTCAATAAAGAATTTCTGGCCTCCCGCGTTTTTCCTTCTCCCGAAAATATAAAAATTCTAAATTCCATTGTTCACCCTGCTGTAATTAAAAGATCAGCAGAGCTAATGGATGATGCTTTGGAATTTAACGATGTGGTATTTTATGAAGCTGCATTAGTTTTTGAATCGGGAATGACAAACAGGTTTGATTATGTACTTCTGGTTACTGCTGATAAGGAAACCAGATTACAACGAGCACTGATGAGAGGCGGACTTTCTGAAAAAGATGTGACTAACAGAATGGCAAATCAGTTGGATGAAGAAGAAAAAATACGGAGATCCCACTTTGTTATTGTCAACGATCAAACTCAGGCAATCTTCGAGAGTAAACTCTCCCGGTTTCTTGATATGATAAAGAGTGATGAAATACGAAATATTTCATCATTTCCGCATTTTATTAAATGATTCCCGATTTATCCTTTTGTGCGATCGTAATTAACTTCATAATTTAGAATGTTAAATTAGGAGATTTTTGTTGTGTTAATGTTAATAAATAAAATAATCGTTTCTGTTGTAAAACTTCTTCCAAAAAGTGTGGTTTTCTTCTTTGCCAAAAGATATATAGCCGGTGAGAGACTGCAGGATGCAGTTAACCTGGTGAAAGAATTGAATAAAAAAGGGATTTTTGCCACAATGGATGTCCTCGGTGAATCAATTACCACAAAAGAGGAAGTTATTCTTGCAAAAACAGAATGTTTAGCTGTACTGAATACTATTAAACAAAACGAATTACAGTCTAATCTTTCGATTAAACCTACACAGTTGGGATTAAACATCGATCTCGATTTTGCATACAATCAGATTAGAGAGATTGTCGTAAAAGCTAAAGAATATGGAAATTTTGTCCGTATCGACATGGAAGATTCTTCCTGCACAGACAAAACAATAACTGTATTCAAGAGATTACGGGAAGAATTTGATAATGTGGGTATAGTTCTACAATCATACCTTAAAAGAACCCACGCTGATGTTGTTGATCTTAATAAAATAAACACCAATTACAGATTGTGTAAGGGTATATACATCGAACCCGCTGAGATAGCATTTAAGGATCGTCAATCGGTAAGAGACAGTTATGTAAGATGCCTCGAACAGATGATGAAAGATAAAGTTTATGTAGGAATTGCAACTCATGATGATTATCTGGTAAATGCTGCACTCAAATTAAAGAAAGACCTCGATGTAGCTGACAATTTGATGGAGTTTCAGATGCTTCTTGGTGTTAAAGAGGATTTACGCGACAAAATAGTGAAAGAGGGTCATAAAGTAAGAATATATGTACCATTTGGAAAAGACTGGTATAAATATTCCATCAGACGACTTAAAGAAAATCCTAATGTTGCAGGTCAAATGTTTGCTAATTTATTTAAGTTTGGTAAATGACAGTTCTCGGAATTGAAACTTCATGTGATGAAACATCTGTAGCAATTTTAAATGGCGATGAGGTAAAGGTCAATCTTATCTCATCGCAACATTTTCATAAACTGTATGGTGGCGTGGTCCCTGAACTTTCGAGTAGAGCACATCTTGAACAAATTGTACCTCTGACCAGAGAAGCTTTGGCTAAAGCCGGAATAAATCCCTCAGAAATTGATCTTGTGACCGCCACTGCAGGTCCCGGTCTGATAGGAGCATTACTTGTTGGGTTCACTTTTGCTAAACATCTTGCATGGTCAATTAACAAGCCCTTTGTACCTGTGAACCACATGGAAGGGCACATGTATTCCGGATTCTTGATGCATCCTCAACCTCAGTTTCCTGTATTGGTATTGACAGTCTCGGGTGGGCATACTCTTCTCACCTTGGTCGAGTCGCACACGCGAATTAAATTTCTTGGTTCGACGGTTGATGATGCTGCTGGTGAAGCATTTGATAAGGTTGCAAAAATGACCGGAATGGGTTATCCCGGTGGTCCCAAAGTTCAGTCCGAAGCACAAAAAGCAATAAAAAAGGATGTTATTTTTCCAGTCTCACAACTGAAGCAACCATTTCACTTTTCATTCAGTGGACTAAAAACTTCAGTTCTTCGCCATGTGCAGAAGCACTTCCCCGACGGAAATATCCCTGAAAAGGATTTGAGCGAAATTGCATGGGGCTTCCAGGATTCCGTAGTAAAAGCTTTAACTAAGAATACCGAAAAAGCCATTCTCGAATTTAAACCTGCATCCCTTAGTTTGAATGGTGGTGTAGCTGCCAATTCAGTCATTAGAGAAGCTATTGAAAAATTGGGATACAAATATGGAATTCCGGCTGTGATACCCGCTTTCGAATATTGTGGTGACAATGCTGCGATGATAGCCTACAGAGGAAAATCGATTTTTGAGGCTGGCGAACGCTTTAATAACGACTCTGAACCATTTCCTTCTTTTCAGTCAAAATATCTGTATTACTAATTTCCTTCACTTAATTTTTGTGGTAAATGGAGAATCAAAAAATTAAATTTTCCGGCTTATTGAGCAAAAAACAGTTGATCTCTGTAGGTGCGACCTTTGTAGTTGGACTGCTTATTCTTGTTGCTCTCTTTTTTATGCCCTTTTCATCGAGTGATGAAGCTATAAAGTTTAAAGTGAAAGAGGGAACTTCATTTAATAAGGTGCTTGATGATCTTGAAAAAGAGGGGATAATAGGAAACAAAACGCTCGCCAAAATATCAGGTTTTCTTCTTGGTGTGGATAAAAAAATGAGACCGGGAATTTATACAATTCCACAGTCGATTAGTTACACCGGTCTCATGTCAATTTTTGCTTCTGACGATTTTGAGAAACCTGTTTTCTTCGAACTTTACTCCGGAATAACGATTAATGGAATAGCAAACCGGGCAAAACAGCTTAAATTACTTTCAGCTGATTCGCTTGCCTTACTTCTTCGCGACTCTGCATACGCACGAAGCAAAGGAATTGATGCAAACAACTTTGAAGGTTATCTTTTCCCTGGTACTATCGAGGTTTATCGGTCGTCATCTGCGAAAGAGATATTAGAACAGCTCTTTGATTTGCAGGCAAAAATATTTAGTCAACAATTGATTGATGATATCAATAAAGGCAGCCTCTCGAAGCATGAAATTTTAACCCTTGCTTCGATTATTAGTCGAGAATCCCGATATACAGATGAAATGCCCAGAGTTTCGGGGGTATATCACAATCGCCTTAATAAGAATATGAAACTGCAGGCTGATCCAACGGTACAGTATGCACTTCCTGAACTAAAAAACAGAATCACCGCCAAAGACCTGAAAGTCGATTCCCCATATAACACATACAAATATGCGGGACTACCACCGGGTCCGATTGGAAATCCTTCCAAGGAGGCGATTTATGCTGCGGTTTATCCTGAAAAACATGAATATCTCTTTTTTGTTGCGGGAAAAGAGGGACGCCATATCTTTTCGAAAACTTACGAAGAACATAAAAAATACGCTAAAGAATACCATCAATGGCTCGACTCTTTAAATATTACACAATAATTGGTCTTTTGCTTCTCCTTTCGGGATGTGCAAGTATGCAAGCTCCCGGCGGTGGCGATATTGACAGAACACCGCCGGAAATTGTAAGTGTTTCTCCTGAAAAAGGACTGACAAAATTCAACTACAAAGAGATCGAATTCACATTTTCAGAGTATGTTGACAAAAGAACTTTTAAAGATGCAGTCTTCATTTCTCCAGCCCTCGAAAAAGGATTTGATGTAAAATGGTCTGGTAAAACTGCTGTTATTAAATTTAACGAAGATTTGAAACCTGACATAACCTACAACATCACCATCGGAACAACCGTTACTGACCTGAACAACAACAATAACATGGCAACGGCTTACTCTTATATTTTTTCAACGGGTGAAGTGGTTGACAAAGGGACTGTTACAGGTAAAATTTACGATAAGGATCCTAAAAAGGTATTCATTTTTGCATATAGACTCACCGACAACGGTGACACAGTTTTAAGAGTAAAACCTGATTTTGTTACTCAGGTTGGTTCAACAGGTGAGTTTAATCTCTCCGGGTTACCAAAGGGTTTATTTCGTTTTTTTGCAGTCGGAAATTCATTTGGTGACCTGATTTATAACTTGAACAGCGATAAAATAGGTATTTACAGCAAGGATATTACGCTTGCACAAAACGACACTCTTAAAGAAAAACTGAATTTTTATTTAACGAAATTTGATACGATTCCTCCGGCACTACAAAAGGCAGTTATGACCGATGCAAATCATGTTCTTCTTACCTTTAATGAGGATATTGCAATAACATCCGTGAAACCGGAGAATATAACGATTTCAGATTCATCGTCCGGTGAAAAATTACAACCATTGTTCGTTTATTGTCCCGGAGGTAAAAAAAGTGAAGCTGTAGTTGCAGTAAGTGGTAAACTTTCGAACGAAATCCCTCGTTTTCTGGAAATATCGAGCGTTGCTGATCTTTACGGGAATTTAGCGGGTGAAGTAAGAATGGAATTGCCGGTTTCTTTAAAGCGAGATACAACTCCTGTATCCATTGCTCAAATTGAACCGGTTGATCTTAATAATATTTTGCCTTCTGCTCCGGAATTCATTATCAAATTTGATGATGGTGTTGATCCGGCAAAAGTTTATTCGGCAGTTTCAATTACGGATTCACTCAAAAAAATTGTAAAGACCAAGATCACAAAAGTTGATGATGCCATTTACAAAATTAATGTGGATCAAAAACTTGAACCAACATTTCAATATTTAATAAATGTAAACATGAATGGACTCGCAGATGCTGCCGGAAATGTGCGGGATACACTTCTACAAACTAAATTTAGTACCTATAACAGCCTAAATTTTACCGGACTTTCAGGAACAATAAAAGGGGTAAAAGGTAAATATATAGTTGAGTTGAGAGATACGGAAAAGGGTGAGCGGGCTTATAAAACGGAATTACTCTCTGATGGGAAGTTTGAGTTTATAGATTTATTACCCGGTAAATATAATCTGACTTTATTTGAGGATAAAAAGGGGGACAAAGAATATTTTTTTGGTTCACTACAGCCGTTTGAACATTCTGCAAAATTCTTTGTCCACCCTCAAACCATTGAGCTGATTGCTCGATGGGTCACATTCGATTTTAAGTGGGATGTTGATTAATGCCTAATTATACAAGTAATATTTAGATGACAGTTCTCTGAATTTTTCAACATCTTTGTCGAGAAAATCCTTAATATCAGAGTATTTCATCCTTTTGGTGAACTTTTCTCTTACTGTTTTTGATCCACAAACTTTATCAAACATATCGAGTCGATCTTTTTTTGCCAGCTTGAACGGGTTTTTGTCAGGGTAAAGTTCGTTATTAACTTCCATTACAAGAAACTGTATTGACATCAGATTTACTTTTGAGTAATCAGTAATGAATAGCTGAACCCCGCCAAGATTTTTCCCTTTATGACCACCATAATAAGGTTTATACTTTAGCGGTCTAAATATCACTCCAGGAATCTTTTTTGCATTAAGTTTGTCCGCAAAGTCAAGCTCGTCGATCCACTCTGCACCAAACATCTGGAAAGGGAGAGTATAGCCGACACCTTCGGAGATAATACCAAGTTCGCCCATGATACCTGAAGTAGTGTAAAAAATTGCCGACTCTTTGTACGGAATGTGAGGTGAGGTTAACACCCATGGCAAACCGGTCATTTCAAAAGTCATTCCCCGTTTCCAACCTTCCATCGGCACTACTTCGAGATTGCATTTTTTTCCGCCTTTTAGATGACCCTCCTCATTCAAAAATTTCGCCAGTTCACCCACCGTCATTCCATGTGCATAAGGTATTTTAAACTGACTGACGAATGATATGTAGCCATCTTCTGCGAGGTTCCCTTCAATTTTAAGTCCTCCCATCGGATTAGGTCTGTCCAAAACGACAAATTTTACTTTAAATTCAACAGCAGCTTCCATTGCAAGTCCCATAGTGGAAATGTAGGTATAAGACCTCGAACCAATGTCTTGAATATCGAAAACTAAAACATCAATCCCTTTAAGCATCTCTTTGGTCGGTTTTCTGGTCTTTCCATACAGAGAGTAAACAGGGAGATCAGTTTTTGGATCAGTGTAGGTATCAACTTTATCGCCGGCTGAAAAATCACCTCTCACACCATGTTCAGGTCCAAAAAGGGCTACAAGTTTAACACCCTCGGCTTTTGAAAGGATGTCGATTGTGGTGTTAAGTTTGGAGTCAACACCCGTTGGATTGGTAATTAATCCGACTTTTTTCCCTTTTAAGATATCAAAATTTCTTTTTTCAAGAACTTCGATACCGGTAAGAACCTGTGCCGAAACAGAAAAGGTTAATATTAATGTAAAAAGTGAGAGAATAAAAATTCTGTATTTCATAGAAGTATCTCAGTTAGTTGGGTTTATTGTAAACTATTTTCCCGGAACGAATTGTGGTTCCATTCAAATTTTGAGCCGTGTCGTAGATCAGTCGGTTAGGATTTGCAGTATTGAGTATTGCGATATCAGCATTTTTTCCCGGTTCGAGGCTGCCGGTTTCATTCGAAACACCAAGAGCCGCCGCTGAATTAATTGTGTATGCTGAAATTATCTCTTCGAATCTCATCTTCATTTTTCTTGCAGCGAGTGACATTATCAACGATATCGAATTAATATTTGAAGTACCCGGATTATAATCAGTAGCAAGGGCAACTGTGGCACCAGAATCGATCAAATCCCTTGCAGGGGCATAATTATAGTCAAGTGTATAGGAAACTCCCGGAAGCAGCACTGCAACCGTGTCAGAGGAGGAGATCTTGGGGATTTGATCATGCCTTAACACTTCCAGATGGTCTGCGCTAAGAGCTTTCATTGATACTGCGAGTTCAAGCCCGCCAATATTATTAAATTGATCTGTATGGAGAGTAAGGTTGAAACCAAGCTCTTTTGCTTTTTTAAAAATAATCTTCACTTCTGCCGTAGAGAATGCTGAAGACTCGCAAAATGCGTCGCATCTTGAAGATAGTCTTTCAGTTTTAACAACAGGCATCAACTTGTTCATAATGAGTTCGATGTACCCTTCACGGTTAGATTCGAACTCAGGCGGAACAGTATGTGCACCGAGAAAACAGGGGACAATATTGATATTACGGAGCTCCCCGGCTTTGTTTATAATCCGAAGCATTTTAAGTTCCGATTCGAAGTCAAGTCCGTAACCGCTTTTAACTTCAAGGGTTGTTACACCTTGAGCAATAAAAAGATCAATTTTTTTAAGAATGGCAGCAAGAAGTTCAGAGTCGGAGGCAGCCCGAATTGCTTTCATGGTGCTGACAATTCCACCACCTGCTGCTGCGATTTCTTCGTAAGATTTTCCCTCTAATTTCATTTTAAATTCGTTAGAACGATCACCGAGGTGTAATGCATGAGTATGAGATTCAACAATTCCTGGAATGACTGTTCTTCCTTTTGCATCCACCTTCTTGTGTGGGAACGAGAAACTTGATCCGGAGGGGATAAAATCTTTAATTTTATCATTTTCGATAATAATGTCAAAGCCTTCCAAGACACCGTTATCGGAGGAATTTCTTCCTGATTTTCTCCCTGCACCCTTTGTATCTAAGGTCAGGATAACGCTGGGGTTTGTAATCCGTTTAAACATTATTTAGAAGCTGAAAACTTTGTCGGGTACTACTCTTGCTTTGGTATATCCCATCTGAATCAGTTGGAACATCATTAATCTGGCGGCACCATTATCAGTAAAATCGCCGAGTCTCAAGAGGTATTTGTCTTTATCCTTATAGATGTACAGCAAATCAATCCCTATTTTATAGCTTAGCTCTCGCTTAATCATCAAAGCTTCTGCTTCTGTTTGTACTGTCCCAAGTGAAACTTTAAATCCATCGGTGTAAAATCTGATAATATGGTCCGATAATTTCTGATTTTTATAAGAATACCATGGTTTTGAAGCTATAAGGGACGAGTCAACAGGATAGGCGAGTTCAATCTCCTGTTCTTGTGCAAAGACCGGGAGTGAGGTTAATATTATCAGGATTAAGCCAAATTTAAGTTTCATCTATTTATTCTGGTTGTTTCGAAATAAACAAACATTAAATATAAGAGATAATTGGAAATAAGTAAAGGAAAATGAACGAAAATTCCTTTTTTTTATGTATTTTTGTAATCAATAATTTTTTTGAAGAATGGCTTCAGGAAAAAAATACAAAATCCTTTTTATCACATCTGAACTCTTTCCCTTTGTAAAAACGGGTGGGTTAGCAGATGTTTCCGCCTCATTACCGCAAGAATTAGCTGAACTTGGTCACGAGATCAGGATAGTTATGCCCAGATATGGTGCCATTGACACACGCAAATTCAAGATACATGATGTTGTTCGTTTGAAAGATTTTAGTGTACGACTTGGTGATAAAGATGTAATCTTTTCCGTTAAGTCATCTTTTCTACCAAACATGAAAAATCGTGTGCAGGTTTATTTTCTTGATAATGATGAGTACTTCGGAAATCGTAAGAGCTTATATGTAGATATGCTCACGGGATTACCATATCCCGACAATGACGAACGATTTGTACTCTTCTCACGAGGTATATTCGAACTAATCAAAAAACTGGGTTGGGCACCCGATATTATTCATGCCAATGACTGGCAGACTGCCCTTGCTCCTGCCTTTCTAAAAACGCTTTATAATGAAGATGAGTTCTTTAAAAAGTGCCGAGCGGTAACCACTATTCATAATTTTGAATATGGCGGTGAATTTCCGATTGAATCCTTCCATAAAACCGGTCTCTCTGAAGATCTGAATAACGACAGCTATATCATCCATGATGGTAAGGTCAACTTCCTGAAAGCCGGTATCATTTTCTCCGATCATCTTAATACGGTTAGTCCGGGGCATCGAAATGAACTCCTGACAAATCCTGAATTGAGTAACGGTTTAAATGAAATATTGTGCAAAAAAGGGGATGCATTCAGCGGTATTATTAACGGAGTTGATAAAAAGGTTTGGAATCCTGCCACTGATAAACTGATTATCAAAAATTACGATATTCGCAGCGTCGAAAACAAGTATATAAACAAGAAGAATCTGGTTGAAAGATTTGGATTGGTTTATGATAATACTATCCCTGTCTTCAGTATCATTTCACGCCTCTACGACTATAAAGGTGTTGATCTGATTGAGCAGTGTTTGCCCGAATTGATAAAACACAACCTGCAGATAGTTCTTTTGGGCACAGGCGAAATGAAGTATCTAAAGATTTTTGATGAATATGCAAAAAAATATCCTTCAAAATTTGCGTGCTACCTCGGATTCAACGATGAACTTGCTCATCTGATTGAAGCAGGTGCCGATTTTTATTTGATGCCATCAAAAACCGAACCCTGTGGCTTAAATCAGATGTATTCACTCCTTTATGGCACAATACCGATAGTAAGAAAAACCGGAGGTTTAAGCGATACCGTTGTCGATTTTAATTCTTCGCATTCGAATCCTACCGGATTTATGTTTGAAGACTATAGCGGAGCTGCACTTCTTGAACAAATAAATAAAGCAATGGCTCTCTACAAGAAAAAGGATGAGTTGATAGCTCTTATGCGTAATGGGATGCGTACAGATTTTAGTTGGCAAGTGTCTGCAAAAAAATATGTTGAACTTTACAAAAATATTTTAGCAGGTTAATGTCGCTTCCTGTTATCTTCCTCGACCGGGATGGCACAATTAATTATGACCCCGGCTATTTAAAAAATCCAAATGATGTAAAACTGATTGAAGGCACCGGCGAAGCTCTCAAGCTTCTGAAGAACGCGGGGTATCTGCTTTTGGTTGTTTCAAATCAGTCGGGAATTGCGAGAGGGTTGATCAGCGATGATCAGGTAAAAGCAGTTAACGACCGGATTAACGAGCTTCTCGAACGATTTTTTTCCGTCAAAATTGATCATTTTTATTATTGCCCGCACCATGAACTTTTTAGTTCATCTGAAGACTGCGATTGCAGAAAGCCTGCTACCGGTCTTTTTACAAAAGCTATGAAAGATTATGAAATTGATCTGGCTAATTCATTCATGATAGGGGATTCGCAAGCTGACATAATAGCAGCTCACAACTTTGGACTTACCCCCATTATGGTAAGCACAGGAAATGGCAGGGAGCATATTTCTGGCTTGCATGATCAAAATAAAATGCCAAAGTTTACATGTTTAAATCTTTATGAATCTGCAAAGTTAATTATAAAATTAAAATCCGGAGTTTCCGCTTGTTGAAAATCAAAATTATCTCACTCCTTTTAGCAATGTTAATTTTTGCCGGGTGTTCAGATTCACCCTCTCCGATTGGAGTTGATGATCTCGGGAGTGACCTTCTGAAAGTTAAAGTACTCGATTCTAATATAGACAGTCTAAATCAGAATTCCGCATCCTTCAGAAAAATTGTTCCTTTGGGTGCATCCACTTATATTTTGTTGGGCAATGCCCTTGGTGTGAAATCGAATGTTCTGCTACAGTTCAATGTGAATTTTGACGAAACTACGAAAAATGCAATTCAGAAGGACAGCATTCAGATGATCTCCTCCAGGATTGTGCTAAAGAAAGTATATGGGATAGGAGATACTCTTCAGGCGTTCCCTGTTCCAATGGTTAACGGGTATAAAGTTACCGGAAGCTGGGACCCACTTAAAGTGAAGATTGATTCACTTCCCACAATAGATTATTCAACTGATGTCTTATCAGCTAAACCTGCTCCTGATTCATTTTACTATTTTAATGTGAAAAATGATCTCGCATTACAATGGATGAAAAACAGTTACGATACCGTGAACTTCATGAACAATGGTATTTTACTCAGAGCAGAAACGGCAACCCCCTCACTTATAGGATTCCAGGGTTTTTCCTCATCAGGAGAAAATGCACCAAAGATTGAGCTGAAATTTAAGTATCTGGCAACAGGAAAAGACACAACAATTTCATTTAGAACCTTATCTGATGCTCATGTCATCGAGGGTTCAACTCCGTCACTCTTAGTGGATGAAATGTTGGTCCAAAGTGGAACAACACTTCAATCCAGAATTTATTTTGATCTTTCTAAATTACCCGATAAAGTTTTTATAAATAATGCAGAGCTTATAATAACAGCTGACACTACAAAAAAAATTGTTGGAAACAGTTTGCTGAACGGGCTTTTAATTGGTGTTATCGATGAATTGACGAATGACAGCTCGTTTGTTCCGAGTTCACTCTATACCACCAATCTATATTATTCCGGAGGTAAATATTCCGGAAACTTGACGACATTAATGCGACAAATCTACGCAACGAAAAAGAATCTTGGCTTTGCTCTTTCCACTTCTAATCCGATTGAAGGATTGGAAACATTTTATTTGAAGAATTCCAAAGCAGCAGCCGGACTAAGACCTAAATTGATCATTACTTACTCAAAATTAGATTAATTACAATGAGATTACAACTTTTAGCATTATTGTTTCTACTAACAGCTATTTCGACTGCACAAGTAAATAGTGTTTATTCCAGATATGGAACGGGTACACTTATTTACGGCACCACAGCAAGAAGCCTTTCTTATGGTGAACTGGGTACCGCAAATTATGACGATGACAGAATCAATCTGTTGAATCCCGCATCATTCGGAAGTTTTAACTTAACAAGAGTCGATTTTGGTCAGGTTCTCGAAGCATCCTTTGTATCTGACACAAAAAATAAAAATTATTACGGCGGTTCCTACTTCCCTGGATTTAACATCGGTTTTCCCGTAAGCAGCGAACACGGAGTTGGAATTGTATTTGGCGTCTCTAAATATTCGGATATCAGTTACGAAGGTTCAAAGGATGGTTCTGTTACAGGTGCCGGCTCCCTTGTTCCAATCAACTACAAAGAACAATACTACTATGATGGTGGAATAACGAAGATTTTTCTCGGAACATCATACAGGTTACCCTTTGGTTTAAACTTTGGTGCTACTGCAGATTTTTACATGGGACACTTCGAATACAATTCGGAAGTGAAGTTTTCTGCTGATGGTGTTCTGAATGGAATTTTCGCAAAAGAACAGAATTTTAAAGGATTTGGAGCTTCGTTTGGTTTGCTAACCGAGGATCTGAATAAAACACTGAAAATTAACGGTCTTGATGAGATCCGATTATCTGCAGGTTACAGCTTAAAATCGACATTAAAAGGTGACTATAGCAGTTTCACGATTAATAATTTTGGCTTCCAGGATACCACACTTAAAGGAGATATGGAATCCTCAATCCCATCTCGTTTTTTTGCAGGTATTTCGGTTAAATTCAACCCAAGAACCAAGATTTTTGCTGACTACCTGACCCAGTCGTGGACAGACTATTACATGACCAACCAAGGGAGCCAAACACTCTCCAACACTTTTAAGGTTAGTGCCGGGTTGGAATATAATCCCAACACAAGATCTAATACTTTTGAACAAGACCTCTCTTATCGATTTGGTTTTAGTTATGAGAAGTTACCTTATCTAATCTCAGGTGAAAGCTCATACAGAATGTCAGCCGGTGTGGGAATCTCATACCCTCTTTCTCCCGCAAATTACATCGACCTTGGTTTACAATATTCATTTAACTCCTCAAATGCCGCCAATTATATCAAAGATAATACAATTAGCTTTGTGGTTGGCTTAAGCATAGGTGAGCTCTGGTTCTTCAGAAGCGACTATTAGTCATTTTGAACAGGATTGGTCGTGGAATATTTCTGTTTACCATCCTTTTCATTTCTTCTTTAGAAGGAAAGAGCACCGATTCGCTTTCCCAAGAGTATAGCAAGTTCTCAAATCTTGTTGCTCGCGGAGAGTATGATTCAGCTTTTTATATTGGTTCCGGATTAATCACAAATCCGGGACTTTCTCCTTATTATACCTGGTTTTATCCCAAATTTAGTGAAGTGTTGCTCCAGAACATTTCTGATACCACAAAGAGAATCACACCTCGATTTATTCAGGATTTTTATCTTGCTGCCCGTTCGAAAGATTCGGTTAATAAGTTATCATACTTCTTGTATGAAGCCTTCATTCTCGACCGATATTTTGATGCCGGATTTAAAGATATTTATCCCCTTTACGAATCAGCTTTAAATATTGCCGGAAGTCAGGATGAAATGATTATTCAGCGACTTTCTGAAAAAGCGGTAAATGCTGATATCAGAGACACTTCAACTATACTCGCAGTTTTAGATATGTGTACATACCTTTTGGAAAAGTACCCAAATGACGAAAAGTGGGGTCTGACCATAAATAAGCTTGCAGGGTCAGAAGAAGCCTTAATAAAATTGCGTCTCAAGTTACACGATGTTAAACCGCAAAGCACAGCAAATACATGGGCACTCGTGTCCATTTATTTAGAAAACGAAAATTATAAAGATGCTTTTCCATACCTGGTAAAATTGACGAGAGACTTTCCTCAAGAGCTGAAATACTGGAAAAGTTTTACCTTCAGTGCCGACAAATTAAAAGATGATGAAAGTTCACTCGCAGGTTTTCTATATTTAATAAAACTCGACCCCTTGGTTAAGGAGTATTATTTTAACGCCGGTATTTTATTTGAAAAAAAAGATAACTACGCTGCTGCAGTAAAATACTTTAAAAAGGCTTCAGAAGTTGGGAAGGGGTGGGGAAAAGCACTTTTTTATGAAGGACTTGTCTATGAAAATTCTGCACGGTCATGTGGTAAACTCGAGTTTTTTGATAAATGTGTGTATCAACTTGCATACGAAAAGTACTTGAACGCCCTGGGTTATGATCCTGCCCTTGAAGAGTTGAAAAAAAGAATTGAAGAAATAGAAAAATATCTTCCCGAACAATCAGATTATAGTGCCAATGGCTATAAATCAGGCGATGACATAAAGATAACGGGAAGTTGTTATATTTGGATTGAAGAAAAGTTAAAGATACAATAAACGGAGATCAACTAATGTACGAATCTTTAAAGAATGACGCTGAACTCTTCGAGGTCTTACAACTTGAGACCGGAAGACAGACTGAAAAATTGGAACTTATTGCTTCTGAGAACATTGTTAGTGCCGCAGTGCTTGAAGCTGCCGGTTCAGTTCTCACAAATAAATATGCCGAGGGGTATCCGGGCAAAAGATATTATGGTGGTTGCGAATATGTTGATATGGCTGAAGATATTGCCCGTGAGAGACTTAAAAGACTATTTGGTGCCGAGTATGTGAATGTTCAACCGCATAGTGGCTCACAAGCCAATATGGGTGTTTTTATGACAATTCTGAAACCCGGTGATAAAATTCTTGGTCTAAGTCTCGCTCATGGCGGTCACCTGACTCACGGATCACCGGTTAACTTCTCCGGCAAAATCTACAATGCAATTGCTTATGAACTTGATAAGGAAACCGGACTTTTAAATTACGATAATATTGAAGCTATTGCAAAACGAGAAAACCCAAAAGTTATAATTGCCGGTGGAAGTGCATATTCAAGGGATTGGGATTACAAAAAATTCCGTGAAATTGCCGATCAAGTTGGTGCTTTTCTTCTTTGCGATATGGCTCATCCTGCCGGATTGATTTCAAAGGGACTCCTCAATAATCCACTTGAATATTGCCATTTTGTTACTTCAACAACTCATAAGACACTTAGAGGACCGAGAGGTGGCGTTATCCTCATGGGTAAAGATTTCGAAAATCCTTTTGGTATCTCGGTTCCAAAAACCGGAAGACTAAAAATGATGTCGGAGCTTATTGATAGTACAATTATGCCCGGAATTCAGGGTGGTCCGTTGATGCACATTATAATGGCTAAAGGTGTGGCGTTCGGAGAAGCACTTCAAGATTCTTTCAAAGATTATGTAATTCAAGTTAGAAGCAATGCGAGAAAACTTGCTGATGAACTTGTTAAAAAAGATTACCACATCATTTCTAACGGCACAGATAATCACTTGATGTTGGTTGATCTGACCAACAAAAATATCAGCGGTAAAGCTGCTGAAATAGCTTTGGGCAAAGCCGGAATCACTGTGAATAAAAACATGGTTCCCTTCGATCAGAGAAGCCCGTTTGTTACCAGCGGAATTAGAGTAGGTACTCCTGCAGCTACGACTCGTGGTATGAAGGAATCTGATATGGTGAAAATTGCAGATTTAATTGACAGAGCTGTGCTCAACAGTGAAAATGATGCAATTCTCGAGACGATTAAACACGATGTTAAAGAGCTTTGCTCAGGTTTTCCTCTTTTTGCCGGAAAATAAATGATAGCAGAAGAGACACCGGACCAAATATCAGGTGAGGAGAGTGCCGAACCCGAAGTAGAGATGTCTTTTTGGGATCATCTCGAAGAGCTTAGGAGCAGACTCCTAAAAATATTTGCCGGTGTAATACCAATCTGGTTTATCTCTATTGGATTTGCACAAGATGTAATAAACACCGTGTTGCTTACACCTGCGTGGAATTCAACAATTAAATTGCAAAACATCAGACCATTTGGTCAGTTAATGTTAAACTTTGAAGTAAGTTTTATTGTTGCATTAATAATAACAGTACCTTACAGTTTTTATCATTTGTGGCAGTTTATTGCTCCCGCACTTCACAAACACGAAAAGAAAGCTCTTATTTGGGCTGCATTTTATTCGTCGTTTTGTTTTCTCGGTGGAACAGCATTCGGCTACTTTGTGATGATTCCAAGTACATTAAGTTTTGCAGCGGGTTTTGGGAGTTCAGATGTACTAAACATCTTTGCTCTCGACGAATATATGTCTCTTGTTTTTAGTATTCTCATCGGCAGTTCGTTAATTTTCGAATTGCCGGTGGTTTCTTACTTGCTCACAAGGGTTGGGTTGCTTACCCCAGAATTCATGACCAAATATCGCAGGCATTCAATAATTATTTTGATGATTCTTGCAGCATTTTTATCACCCGGAACAGATCCATTTTCAATGTTAATATTGGCAGTTCCACTTTTATTACTTTACGAAACGAGTATTTTGATTTCCAAATGGGCAACAAAGAGAAACTTAACTTCCCGGTAATGGATCAGGTATTAAACCCTGTTAAAGATGGTTTAATTGAATTTAATCGACACTTCAAAGGGTCGATGAAGTCGAATGTTAAACTTCTGAACCTTGCTACATCTTTTATCTTGAAGCAAAAAGGGAAAAAGATAAGGCCAACTCTTGTTCTTCTTACTGCAAGTCTCTGCGGTGGTATAAATGAGAGAACCTACCGTGGTGCTACTATGGTTGAATTATTGCACACTGCAACCCTGGTTCACGATGATGTGGTTGACCAGGCTGATAAAAGAAGGGGATTCCCTTCTATCAATGCAATTTGGAAAAATAAAGCTTCAGTCTTGTTGGGTGATTATCTCCTCTCAAAGGGTCTGATGCTTTCTGTAGCTTCAAAAGATTTTGATTTTCTTGAAACAATAACGGATACCGTTAAAAGAATGGCTGAAGGTGAGCTGCTACAGCTTGAAAAGACCCGTAAACTTGATATTGACGAAGAAACTTACTTCAAAGTGATATCTGATAAAACAGCATCTTTAATCGAAACCTGCTGCTTGATTGGGGCTTTAAGTGCTACGGAAAATGAGCTGTACAGAGAACAGGCGAGGAAATTTGGAAGCCTTCTCGGTATTTCTTTCCAGATTAAAGATGATATCCTTGATTATGAAGGAACTACAAAGCTTTTTGGTAAGCCTATTGGAGGAGATATCAAAGAGAAAAAGATCACACTTCCTCTGATTTATGCCATGGAAAAAGCAGGGAAATCTGCCGGTAAAAAGATTATTAAGGAAATCAAATCTCTTTCTGAAAAAGATAGTGTTTCACAAATAATCGATTTTGTGATTCAGAACGACGGGTTAAAAATGGCACAAGCCAAGGCGGTGGAAATCGCAAATGAAGCCAAAGCTTGTTTAAGCGTATTTCCGGAAAGCGAGTACAAAAATTCTCTTCTTTTACTCGTTGATTTTGTAGTTAACAGAAAAAGTTAGTTCGACTAACTAAGCCAGATTTTCTCTAAAATCAAATCCTTTTACAGGCTCTCTCAATGTAAGAACAGGACAGGGAGCTTTTCTCACAACCTTATCTGCAGTACTTCCGAATAAAATCTGTTCCACACCTGTGTGCCCGTGGGTCGAGATAATTATCAAATCCACATCTTCATTTTTTGCAAGATCAATTATCTCTATGTAAGGTTTTCCAAGTTTCACCATCGCAGTAACATCTATTTCCGCGGGGATATATTCCTTCGCAACTCTCGATAATTCTTCTTTAGCTTTGTCGTCAATTTGATAGGAGAGTGTTGGCAATGCAATCTGACCGATGCTTAAATCGGGCGGGTAGATAACAGGTTCAACAACATAAACCAGAATTATTTTGGAACCGTAAATTTTTGAGAACTCAGAAGCGTATTTTAACGCTTGCAGTGAGTAGTCACTAAAGTCGATTGGAACGAGTATTTTGCTGAATTGTATCATGGTATTAACCTTTCAATTAATCAAATAAACCCGATTCGGCGATCCGCCATATCTTCTGACACGGGAATCTGTTCTCGTATAATGCTCTCCCTATAATAACAGAATCCACCCCTTCCGACGACAATTCATTTACCGCAAACAACTCTGCCTGGCTTGCGATGCCGCCCGAATGAGTAACACGCTTTTGTGTAACCTCTGCTATCATTTTTGAAAGCTCAAGATTTGGACCACCGAGCATTCCGTTTCTTAATACATCCGTAACTATAAAACGATTAACTCCGATTCCTGCAAGCTGGGAAGCTAAATCGGCAGGATGGATGCCCGTCTTCTCTTTTCTCCCTTTGATCACCACTTCATTATCGATAACATCAATCCCTACCACCACTTTGGAGGGACCAAATTTATCAAATATTCTAAAAAATTCTTTTCTGTTTTCGATTACAATCGAAGCGACCACAATTCTGCAAACGCCGGTTTCAAAAGCATACTCTGCATCTGCAACACTACGGATGCCTCCTGTAAATTCTACAGGAATGATGACAGAGGAACAGATCTGTGATATCAAAGAATGATTTGTGGAAGTGGAGCCTTCAATTCCGTCAAAATCGACGACATGTATCATCTTAGCGTTTTCACTACGCCAGATCATAGCCATCTCGAGGGGATCATCGCAATAACCTGCACAGCCAAGTTCAGGGA
>CAYSJM010000031.1:20165-36285 GCA_964431385.1 uncultured Ignavibacteriaceae bacterium
ATCATAGCCATCTCGAGGGGATCATCGCAATAACCTGCACAGCCAAGTTCAGGGATGCCTTGAACCGTCCGGACCGTTTTGCCGCTTTTTATATCAATAGAGGGAATTACTAGCAAAGACATATAATTTGTTGTTTTACACTGCTAAAATAACAAATATTTGAATAAAAGGTCTTCATATTAATTTTTATTCAAGTTTTTTTAAATTTTCTTCTATTTTTAAGCTTAAAATTTGATTTTATGCCCAATTTGTAGCATTTTAGAAAATATGAAATATAATTTCTTGATAGATACCTTATCCGGAAACAAAATTGAACTGGATGTTTACTCACTCGACAAAAGTGAGGCAAAACCGGTGGTAATTTTTGTTCATGGTTTTAAGGGATTTAAGGATTGGGGTTTCTTCCCCGCATCGGCTGAATATTTCGCACAAAGAGGCTACCATTCAATCATTTTTAATTTCTCGCATAATGGTATAAAATCAGGATGTGAAGTTTTTAATGAGTTGGATAATTTTGCCAAAAATACATTATCATTGGAAGTTGATGAGCTTAAAGAAATTTCTTCGCGTGTAATTTCGAATGATTTTTGTAATTTTAGTGGTGATTTATTCATTATTGGCCACAGCAGGGGTGGAGCAGTCACACTCCTTTCGTCTCCGGAAATTAATTATGTGAAAGCGTTGTCGGTTTGGGCGTCTATTTCTTTTGTTGACAGATACACAAAACGGCAAAAGGAAGAGTGGAAAGAAAAGGGCTATCTTGGCTTTTTGAATACCAGAACAGGGCAGGAAATGCGGCTCGATGTTGAATTTCTTGATGACATTCTTAAGCACAAAGATGAGAAATTGTCGATTGAGGCACAAACCGGAAAGATTGATCTTCCTATCCATGTTATACATGGTGAAATCGATTTGACGGTGCCTGTTAGAGATGCACAGAATATTTTAGCATATTGTAAGCATCCTGATTCTACGCTTTCCATTATTCCAAAAGCGGGGCACACATTCAATATGGTTCATCCTCCGAGTGAGATGACAGATCAATTAATTGAAGTATTAAACAAAACAGAGTCTTTTTTTAGAAAATATAACAGAGGTTAGAATGTCAGTAGTTACAAGATCAGAGAATATTATCTCTTACATTAAAGAGAAAGTGATTGCAAATCCAATTTTTGGAATCGCTTCATTTTCAATTTTAATGGCAGTTGCAGCACAGATTACAATTCCGATGAAACCCGTTCCAACCACACTTCAATCCATGATTGTTGTACTTGCGGGTGCAATGCTCGGTTCAAAAAAAGGATTTTATGCAATGATTTCATATCTGGCGATGGGAATTGCAGGCTTACCTGTTTTCGCTCAATCACCAGATCTGGCACCGGGATTTGCACGGTTATTTGGTCCAACAGGTGGTTATCTACTCGCTTTCCCGGTTGCTGCCTGGTTAACAGGATTTGTAATGGAGAGAAAATCTGATTACTTAACCTCCGTTCTCACATTCTTTGGTGCTCACGGTTTGATTCTTGCACTTGGAGCTTTATATCTTGATCTTTTTATCACTGGTGGCTTTGTAAAAACACTCGAGTTGGGAATTGTTGTATTTTCAGTTTCAACCGTTGTAAAAGTTTTTGCAGCTTCAGTAATATTTAAATCTCTCAAAAAATAAGATATAGATTTTGAAGATATTTGCTTTTGCAATAGTTCTTATTGCCGCATTTACAATATTTGCTTTTAGTGTGAAGAGAATCCTTGGATTCTTAAAACTCGGAAAACCCGATAACCGATTTGGTGATATCGGGTTGAGGATCAAAAATGTAATCGTTATCGCTATTGCTCAAACAAAGCTTTTCAGGGATCCTGTTGCCGGAGTGGTGCACGCCCTGATTTTCTGGGGTTTTGTGCTCTTCATCTCAGCGGTTGTGGAGACTTTCATTCAAGGATTTGTCCCTCACTTCACTTTTGCCTTTTTGGGTCCACTTTTCAGCCTGATGACTATCACACAGGATGTGTTTGGATTTTTGGTTGTAGCTTCGGTTTTATTTGCACTTTATCGTCGTTTTGTTCAAAAAGTGAAACGACTCGAGGTTGATAAAGAAGGTCAACTCGATGCGGCATTTATTCTGGTCTTAATCCTTTTTGTGGTTCTAAGCATGATGGGGCAAAATGCCTCACATGTCGCTAAATCAGGACAACTTGCAGAATGGGAAATAAGACCACTTACAACTTATCTCGCAGGTGTCTTTGGTTCACCTGAATCTGCCGGTAATGCTTTTGAAGTATTTTGGTGGCTTCATGTAATTCTCGTTCTGGGATTCCTTAATTACCTTCCATTTTCAAAACACCTCCATGTCATTACCTCTGTTCCAAATGTCTATTTTTCAAACCCATTAGATAAGCGTGCACAATTGCAACCTATCGATTTGGCGGATGAAAATGCAGAATATTTTGGTGTAAACGATATCGAAAAATTTACCTGGAAACAACTTCTGGATGGTTTTTCATGCACGGAGTGTGGAAGATGTGAATCGGTCTGTCCTGCAAACACAGTAGGAAAACCATTGTCACCCCGAAAGATTATAACCGATGTCCGAGATAGAACTCTTGATAAGGGTCCTTTGATGGTTTCGGGAGTTACCGAAGGTGAAATGATCGAAAAATCACTTGTTCCCAACTACACTTCCGAAGCAGAACTCTGGTCTTGTACTACTTGTATGGCATGCGTTCAAGAGTGTCCTGTAATGATTGAGCATGTTGGAACTATCGTGGATATGAGACGGCATCTCGTGTTAATGGAATCAAATTTTCCACCTGAGCTGAATAATACATTCAAGAGTCTTGAAAACAACGGTTCTCCTTGGGCTTTCCCGGCTTCCGAAAGGGGAGCATGGGCAGATGGATTGGGCATAAAAACCATGGCTGAAGACCCTTCCACAGAATATCTTTTCTGGGTTGGTTGTGCCGGTTCGTTTGATGACAGATATAAAAAAGTATCAAAATCTTTCGCCGGAATAATGCAACAAGCAGGTATCGATTTTCGAATTCTCGGAAGTGAAGAACAATGCAATGGTGATACTGCTCGCAGACTTGGCAACGAGTACCTCGCCCAATCATTGATGCAATCCAATATTGAAACATTAAATAACTATGGTGTTAAAAAAATAGTTACTGCCTGTCCTCACTGTTTTAATTCG
Source organism: uncultured Ignavibacteriaceae bacterium (assembly GCA_964431385.1). GTDB lineage: Bacteria > Bacteroidota > Ignavibacteria > Ignavibacteriales > Ignavibacteriaceae > UTCHB3. Next base: position 23,357 of record CAYSJM010000031.1, read on the forward strand.
ATTAAAAACGAATTTCCACAGTTTGGGGGGAATTATGAAGTTCTTCACCACACCGAAATGATTGATAATCTGATCAACGAAGGTAAAATAAAAGTTGATCACAAAACTGAAGAAGTCACTGCTACTTATCATGATTCTTGTTATATTGGCAGATATAATGAAATATATGATGCTCCTCGAAACATAATCGCTAATTCCGTATCCAACTCTCAGATTGAGATGAAGAGAAGCAAATCAAAAGGATTCTGCTGTGGTGCCGGCGGAGGAAGAATGTTTATGGAAGACTCCGAAGGTGGTAGAGTGAATCTTGAAAGAAGCAAGGAAGCTATTGCAACGGGTGCTAATACGGTTGCAACGGCTTGCCCGTTTTGTATGACAATGATGACTGATGGTGTAAAAGCCCTCGAAAAATCAGAAGATGTTGCAGTTAAAGACATCGCCGAAATAGTTTATGAAAACATCACACACATCCATAAATAAACAGGAGCAAAATATATGGAGAAATTCAAGCAGTTATTAGACCAGGTTCAAGCAATGGAAGCTGATTTCGTAAAATTCTACGAAAAAGAACAATCAGCAGCCGGAACAAGGATCAGAAAAAGCCTTAGCGATCTCAAAAAATTCGCACAAGATCTTCGTGAAGAAGTTCAAAATGTGAAGAATTCACGCAAAGGTGAATAATCATTTCTGATCTCTATTCCTATTGTTAAGCCACTCAATACCCGTTGAGTGGCTTTTTTTTTGTATTTTTGTATTTTGTTTTTGGAAAATTTATGAGAAAAAATCTCCCACTCTCTTTAATCTTTTTAGTCGTATTCATTGACCTCCTCGGGTTCGGAATTCTGATACCGATTATCCCAACTTTTGCTGTCAAAGAATTGCACATGAACGAAAGTGCGGTTGGAATTGTAGTCGCTATATATTCGCTTACTCAATTTCTATTCAACCCGTTATTTGGTTCTTTATCAGACAGATTTGGGAGGCGTAAAGTAATTCTGGTTACACTTCTGCTGAATGCAGCCGGATATATACTTTTTTCATTTACACATACATTTTTAATGTTACTCGCTGCTAGAGTAATCGCAGGGATTGGTGGCAGTAGTATAGGGGTGGCACAAGCTTACATTGCTGATGTTACCACTCCACAAGAGCGTGCAAAAGGGATGGGCTTGATCGGTGTGGCGTTTGGTCTCGGTTTTGTTTTTGGTCCGATGCTCGGTGGAATTTTTTCAAAGTTTGGATATGAAGTTACCGGTTTTGCAAGTGCATCTTTCTCAATTATGGCGTTTATTCTCAGCTTTTTCTATCTGCCTGAATCACTCAAAAACATTGGTTCTCATCCGGAAAATTCCCGCAGAAGGAAGCTGATTGACCTTAAGGCTTTTATCGAAGTTTTCAGGAAAAAAGCATCATTTTTTGTTATCACCTTAACTTTTTTCCTTACTTTTTCTGTAGCAAACATCTACGGTACATTCGCCATTCTTGGAAGTGGACATTTTGGATTTACAGATTTTGATAACGGAATGTTGTTTGGTATAATGGGGGTTGTCTCTGCATTTATGCAAGGTTTTATGATGGGGAAATTGACAAACAAATTTTCAAAATTACAATTATTGATTACCGGTTTTGCGAGCCTGGCTATTGGTCTTGCACTTATACCTTATGGACACTCATTTACGATGATGGCACTGATTCTAGGATTAATGTCAGTTGGTACCGGTTCTTTACAGCCAATTTTATTAAGTCTGATTTCCCAGGTAACTTCAGAGGCTGACCAAGGGATGGTTCTTGGCTTAAACCAGTCGATGTCATCGTTTGCAAGGGTACTCGGTCCATTATGGGGTGGTTTTGCTTTCCAATACCTGGGTTACCAAATACCGTTTTTCACCGGTGCGATTGTTTCGATTCTCTTGTTATTTTATTGTTTCAAATATTACAATGTAATTATTAAACCAAAGTTGGCAAATGTTTAAAGTTGGTCCTGTAGAAATTGAGAAAGCCCTTCTTCTTGCTCCCATGGAGGATGTCACCGACATTTCCTATAGATTGGTGTGTCGTGAATTGGGTGCTGATGTGGTTTATACCGAATTTGTGAATGCTGAAGGTATAATTCGAAAAAATGAGAAAACACACAAAAAACTCAAAATAATTGATGAAGAGCGACCGGTAGGTATCCAGATTTACGGTGGAAAACTTGAATCGATGGTTGAAGCTGCCAAAATTGCTGAATCATTTGAACCTGAAATGATCGATATTAATGCTGGATGTTGGATCAAGGGTGTGGTGGCTTGTGGTGCCGGTGCAGGAATGATAAAAGATCCTGAGAATATGCAGAGATTAATAAAGGCTGTAGTCGATTCAGTAGAATTACCCGTAACCGTGAAAACCAGAATCGGATGGGATCATGAAAATATCAATATACTTGAAGTAGCTAAAAGACTCGAAGATGTTGGAGTAAAAGCTCTCACTATTCATTGCAGAACTCGCAGTATGGGGCACAAAGGCGATGCTGATTGGGAATGGATAAATAAAGTTAAAGAAGTGGTTTCGATACCTGTCGCTTTAAATGGAAATGTTTTGACTGCTGAAGATGTCGTTCGTGCGTTTAAAGAAACTACCGCAGATGCTGTGATGATTGCTCGTGGAGCAATAGGTTATCCCTGGATATTTAAGGATGCAAAGAGACTCATGGAAGGGTTGCCCGTGGACGAAGAAATCGCATATTCTGAAAGAATCAGGGTTTGTCTCAGACATTTGCAACTTGCCACAATGGTAAAAGGGGAGAGAAGAGCAATTCTTGAGCAGCGTAAATATTATTCCGGCTACCTGAAAGGACTGGTGAACGCAAGCCATATTCGGCAGGAATTGATGAAAATTCTTGAGTTTTCACAGGTTGAGGAGTTGTTGCTTAATTACGAAAATTATCTTGCAAGCACAGGTAATGCTTATGCAAACGCACACTGATTGAGCTAATGAGATGGATAACGCAAAAAGGGGATTTGCAGCCAAAGTAATTTCATATCTATTCCTTCCTCCTGTCGTAAATCTTGCCTCGTTTGTGGCAGTAACTCTCAAGTTTGAGTCGAAAACCGGAAACCCCTTGGGAATAATCGGCTACACATCGCTTTTCACCGTTTTTCTCCCAATATTTGTATTTATTCTTTTCCTCAGGAAGGGGAAAATTGCAGATGCAGATGCCAGGGAAAGAAAAGAACGACACATTCCATATCTTGTATTTGCAGTAATCATTTTTATTGGATTTTTGATAATTCCCTGGAATGACCATGCCTCTGAAATTAAATATTTATTTTTAATCTATCTATTCAATCTATTAACTCTCTTTTTTGTAAATTTGTTTTGGAAAATAAGTGCACATACTATGGGTGCGGGAGGTCTGCTGGCTACACTTCTTTTTTCCTTCGGGTATTGGGGATTAATTGCATCTCCCGTGATTATTGTTCTCGGTTGGTCAAGGTATGAGTTGAAGTGTCACACAGTCGGTCAGATCACAGCCGGAGCAGTCCTTGGGGTAATTAATACACTGATTTTATTCAATTTATTTCCACTATTATGAACAACGACAAAGAAAATTTACTTAAGATCATCGATCAAATAACATATCTGCTTGAATTAAAAGGAGAGAATGTCTTTAAAGTGAGTGCTTTTCGGAAAGCTTACTCAATCCTTTCCGGTATTCAGGATGATTTATCGGTAATGTACGAGTCCGGGGCGATGGCTCAGCTAAAAGGAATAGGTAAAGGAATAATGTCGGTTGTTGCCGATTATTACAACATGGGGTACTCCTCAGCACTTAGAGAGTTGGAAGCTGAAGTGCCGGCAGGACTTATCGAAATCAATCAGATCAGAGGTCTCGGTCCTAAAAAGGCTATTCAATTATACTACGAAAACGGCATTACTAACTTACAGTTATTGGAACAAAGTTGCTTGTCCGGCGAAGTCATCACAATTAAAGGATTTACAGAAGCAAGTGCTGCAAAATTACTCGAGAATATAAGATTATATCAGCGGAATCAAACACAAATCAGAATGAATGATGCTACCGTGATCGTTTCCGAAATTGAATCGATTCTGGCTGAATGTTCGGAAATTGAGATTTTTTCAGTCACGGGTGAATACAGACGAAATATGGAGGTTATCTCTACAATCGAATTTGTAATATTAACGAAGAACCAACAATTGGTGCTTGATTATTTGAGAGAACGGTTGAAGTTACCCGGTTTAACATATTCTGAGGAAACTGGTTATGCAGGAAAAACAAAAATAATGTTTCACCAGGAAATGCATCAGCACCACTTCTTTGATACACTCTACTTAACGACAGGTTCCACAGAATTTGTAAACAAATTCGCCGTTAATGGTGATAAGTTTGGCGATTTTAACTCTGAAGTTGATATTTTTCAATCATTTGATTTACCCTATATTGCACCCGAAATGCGCGAATCAGAGTTTCTGCCATTTATTAAAGACGAAAGATTCGCTATCTCGAATTTGTCTCAGGAAGACTTCAAGGGATGTTTCCATTTTCATACTAATTACTCAGATGGCTCGAACACTCTTAAAGAAATGGTTTCAGCAGCTTCACAAATGGGTTATGAATATTTTGCTGTATGCGACCACAGCAAAGCATCGTTTCAAGCACATGGTTTGTGGGAAGACAGAGTATTTGTTCAAAAAGAGGAAATTTTGAAGGTTGCTGATGAACTTCAGTTACCGATATTTCATGGCATTGAAGCAGATATTCTAAGAGATGGGTCACTGGATTATGGTGACGAGTTTTTACACAATTTTGATTTTGTCGTTGCTTCAATTCATTCAAGATTTTCGCAAAATAAAGAGGATATGACCGCCCGAATTTTGAGAGCAATCGAAAATCCACATACCGATGTGCTCGGACATCCAAGTGGAAGAATTTTGCTCGAAAGACCGGAGTATGAAGCAGACTATGATAAAATTATAGATGCTTGCCTTGCAAACAATGTTGCCATCGAGATTAATGCTTCAGCTTATCGTCTGGATCTTGATTGGAGACGAATGTTCCGTGCTCGCGACAAGGGTTGCATATTTAGTATCAATCCCGATGCGCACTCGACTACCCAATTGCAAAGCGTTAAATACGGGATTGGTGTTGCCCGAAAGTCAGGAATGAAGAAAGAAGAAGTAATCAACTGCTTCTCTTTAGACCGGTTTAAAACCTTTATAAAGAGGAAATAATGGTCGAATTAAAAACACAAAATGAAACTGCGATTATTTCCTTAAATAGACCTGAAAAAAGGAACGCACTTTCTCCACAGCTTATCCGGGAGTTTATCGAAGTTTTTCGAACCTGCGAGTCAGACGATTCAATTAAATCGATAATATTGACCGGGAAAGGTAAAGCGTTTTCTGCGGGTGCAGATCTAGCTTATCTTCAAGAATTGCAAAATAATTCAATTGTTGAAAATGACATAGATTCATCGTTAATTGCCGAGATGATCCTTACGGTTTATGAATCTAACAAGCCAACTGTGGCTGCTGTAAATGGTCCGGCGATTGCCGGTGGTTGCGGTCTGGCAACTGCATGCGATTACATTATAGCTGACAGACAAAACAGTATGCTTGGTTATAGTGAGGTTAAGATTGGATTTCTTCCGGCGATTGTGTCATTTTTACTACTAAGAAGATTGAGTGAATTTAAAGCACGACAACTCTTGATTTCCGCTGAGATCTTGAATGCCGAAAGAGCTCTTGCATTTGGTTTGGTAGATCAAATATCAGACGATGTTCTGTCGGATTCCATTGAATTATGCGAAAAATTAAACAAAAACTCTGTTGAGAGTATCGGACAAACCAAAAAATTAATCAGAGAAATCGCCTCACTCGATTACAAAAATTCTATCAGGATTTCGCAAAAATATAATGTAATCAGCAGATCAACCGAAGAATTTAAATCCGGAATAGACAAATTTCTTAACAAATAAACAGGTATCATGATGGACTTAAAAACCACAATCCGCAGCATCAAAGACTTCCCAAAACAGGGGATTATGTTCAGGGATATTACCACCCTCATCGAGAACCCTGAAGCCCTGAAATTTTCTGCAGAAGAGATAATTCGCAGGGTTAAACATCTTGGTATAACAAAGGTTGCCGGAATTGAGTCGAGAGGTTTTATTCTGGGTGGAATTATTGCCGCAAACCTGGACGCCGGGTTTGTACTGATAAGAAAGCCGGGCAAACTTCCTTCAACAAAATATTCAGAATCATATTCGCTGGAGTATGGTACCGATTCAATCGAAATGCACACAGATTCCATAAAACCGGGTGACAAAGTACTTCTTCACGATGATTTACTCGCTACCGGTGGTACTGCAGAAGCGGCAATTAAACTGATAGAGAAAGCCGGTGGTGAGGTTGTTTCGATTCAATTTATAATCGAACTTACATTTCTTCCGGGCAGAGAGAAGCTTAAAGGATACACTGTTGACAGTCTTGTCGCTTATGATGATGAAAACTGACATTAGAGTTATTTAAAACTGAAACGGCTCCTTTTTGAGGAGCCGTGCAGTGCAAGTAGTTTAAAGGTTATTCAACTTTATATTATTTGACTAACGAATTTAACACTTCTCTGATAATTTTGCAACCCTTTAATAAATCCTCACTCTGAATTATAAGAGGTGTTCTAAAGCGGACACTTCTTTCACCGCAAGAAAGAATCATTAATTTTTCCTTCCAGCATCTCGAGATGAATTCATTTCTGATCGTTTTATCTTCCATGTCAAAAGCACACATCAAACCTTTTCCTCTGACTCCTGAAACAAGAGTAGGGAATTCAAGTTGGATACTGTTTAGTTCTGAAAGCAGCAGATCTCCCATGATAGCAGAGTTCTGAACCAAACCCTCTTCATGAATCACCTCGAGAATTTTGGCAGCTCTTACCATATCGGTAAGATTTCCACCCCAGGTTGAGTTGATTCTTGAAGATACTTTAAACACATTATCCGGCTCTTCGTTCACGCGGTCGCTAACCATAATTCCACAAACCTGCATTTTTTTGCCAAATGACATAATATCAGGCATTACAAAATGTTCTGATGCCCACATTTTCCCTGTTAATCCTACACCCGATTGAACTTCATCAAACATCAGCATAATATCGTTTTCATCGGCAATTTCTCTTAGTTTTAACAGAAATTCTTTCCTGAAATGATTATCACCACCTTCAGCCTGGATTGGTTCTATAATAATGACAGCAATATCATCAGGATACTGCTTTAATGCAGCATAAATTTGATCGATGGATTCATTTTCTGCTTTTATTACTGCATCAAGGTTATTCTCCAAAGGGAAAATAATTTTTGGATTTAATACTCTTGGCCAATCAAACTTTGGAAACAAATTGACTTTATTTGGGTCAGTGTTTGTAAGCGACATTGTATAACCCGTTCTACCGTGAAATGCTTCACGGAAATGGAGCACTTTGTGTCCCTTCTCTTCTTTATACCCTTTTCTAAAGTTTTTGCGAACTTTCCAGTCAAAAGCAACTTTTAGTCCGTTTTCTACGGCAACTGCACCACCTTCAACAAAGAAAAGATATTTGAAGTGGTCGGGCATGGCATATTTGCTGATTGCAGCAACAAGTTCCGCTTTAAAAACGGTGTAAATATCACTGTTTGACGGTTTATTAAGTGCAGCCCATGCGAGTTTATCTCTAAATTCGGGATTATTTAATTTTGGGTGATTCATACCAAGGGCAGAAGAAGCAAAAAAGGAGAAGAAATCGAGGTATTTGTCACCTGTTCTTTCCTCGACCATATAACAGCCGTGACTGTTTTTTATGTCGAGAATAAAATCGTAGCCGTCAGCAAGAATATGCTTGTGCAAAATTGAAAAAACATCTGTTGCAGTCACATTGCGGTCACTGAAAGTTGTTGTATTATTCATAGAACACCTCCCTTAAGGAAATTTATCTGAAAGAAATCGTATGTAAAAAAAAAGAATTTTTGCGGAGTGGGGGGGAGTGCTTTTAAAACACTGATTCGAACTTGGAGACGAAATAACTGCGGAGTAGCCGGGGGCTAAACGACTCGTTAAATGGGCGACAAGGTGTAAACAAATTACTTAATCTCATTCCTAAATATAATCAATTTCCCGTTAAGAATAAATTGTGATTCCCCTAAAAATCACTTTATTGAACCCGAATTAATCTAATTGAAAGAAAATCATAATTCCATTTATCTATTATACATATATTTCGGTGATACATTTATTAATTTCTCGGGAGAAAGAATGGATTTCCTCAAGACACTTGGAATCGAAGAAATAAATTATGGTTCGTGCACCGGTCGCGAATGGAAGAAAACAGAGAATGCCGGAAAACTTGATATATATTCTCCGGGTTCGGGCGAAAAGATCGGTTCGGTCTATCAGGCTTCAGAAGCAGATTACGAAGAAATCGTAAAAAAGGCATCCGAAGCATTTTTATACTGGCGAGATATCCCTGCACCCAAAAGAGGTGAAATTGTAAGACAAATTGGTGATGAACTTCGTAAATACAAAGATCCTCTCGGAAGACTTGTTTCATACGAAATGGGTAAATCACTTCAAGAGGGTTGGGGAGAAGTGCAAGAGATGATCGATATATGCGATTTTGCAGTTGGACTCTCGAGACAACTCTATGGACTCTCAATGCACTCTGAAAGACCTGACCATAGAATGTATGAACAGTGGCATCCTCTTGGAATTGTTTGTACAATTTCTGCATTCAATTTCCCTGTCGCAGTCTGGTCATGGAATGCCATGATTGCTGCTGTATGTGGTGATGTAAATCTTTGGAAACCGAGCTCAAAAGTTCCTTTGGCTGCAATCGCAGTTCAGAAAATTGTTGCCCGAGTTTTGGAAACAAATCAGATTCCTGAAGGTGTTTTCTCTCTAATCGTTGGTAAAGGTTCAACTATTGGTGAGCAAATTCTGAATGACAAAAGAATACCATTGATATCATTAACCGGTTCAACTCGAGTTGGTAAACACGCAAATTCCGTTATTGCCGGTAGATTTGGTAAGGCAATTATGGAACTTGGTGGAAATAATGCAATTATTCTGACTCCGGAAGCAGATCTTCAATTGGCAGTGCCTGCTATCGTTTTTGGTGCGGTAGGAACTGCAGGCCAGAGATGCACTTCAACCCGTCGTTTGATAATTCATGAAAGCATCTTTGACAAAATCAAAGATACGCTCGTGAAAGCTTATGGCTCACTAAAAATTGGTAATCCACTTGATATCGCTAATCATGTTGGACCACTCATCGATAAAGGTGCAGTAAATGACTTCACAAACGCAATAAATGAAGTAAAAAAATCTGGTGGTAAAGTGCTTTATGGCGGTGAAGTTCTTTCAGGTGAAGGCTATGAATCAGGTTGTTATGTTGTGCCTGCAATCTGTGAGGTTGAAAATCACTTCCCAATTGTTCAGGAAGAAACTTTCGCTCCAATTCTTTATTTGATAAAATACACCGGTGATGTGAAGGAAGCAATTGCTATTCAGAATGATGTTGTTCAAGGACTATCTTCTGCAATTTTCTCACTAAACATGCGTGAAACTGAAGAATTTCTTTCAGCTCGCGGATCAGATTGCGGAATTGCAAATGTCAATATCGGTACCTCGGGTGCTGAAATTGGTGGTGCCTTCGGCGGTGAAAAGGAAACCGGTGGTGGTAGAGAATCAGGTTCTGATGCATGGCGTGCCTATATGAGAAGGCAAACCAATACGATTAACTTCTCGAACAAAATCCCGCTTGCCCAAGGAATAAAATTCGATCTTTAGTCCTTTATCCTTAATACAGAATAGAAATAAATTGAACTGTCCGGTGAAAATCGGACAGTTTTTTTTGCATTATTCATTACTCCGTCAAGTGGAACAGATTTTATGGATTGGATGTTTTCCATTAAAAATGGAGATAAAATGAAAAGTTTAAAAAGTTTATTTGTTGTAGCAACCGGATTATTGTTTGCTGCATGTGGTGGAACTGCTGAAAATATAAAAGAAGGGATGGCTGCACCTCAATTTTCGCTTAACGATCAAAACGGTGCAAAAATAACTCTAGCTGAATTTAAAGGAAAGAATCCGGTAATCTTATACTTCTACCCAAAAGCCGGAACTGCCGGTTGCACAAAACAGGCGTGCGGAATCAGAGATAATTTTAAGAAATTTGAAGAGGCTGGAATTAAGGTTTTGGGAATTAGTGTGGATGATGCGACCAGTCTGAAAGAATTTGAGAACGAACAAAAACTTAACTTCCCACTCCTGTCTGATGTTGACAAAAAAGTCAGCGAAGATTATGGAGTTCTCAACAAACTTGGTGTTTCAAGTCGCATCACTTTCATAATTGATAAATCCGGGAACATAGCACATATTATTCGGGATGTTGATGTTTCCACCCACGCTCAGGTAGTTTTTGACCTGGCTAAAAAGTTGATCTAATTAAAGGTTCGGTTAAAAATATAGTCAATATTTCTCATTGAATTATTCAGATCAAAAATCGAATCAAATCTTTTAGGATCTATATTTTTAACAACCTTTTCATTCTTGAGCAGCTCATCTTTTAGATTCAGGGAAGTGTCTCGCCATACACGCATAGCTGCATCCTGAACTGCTGCGTAAGAATCTTCTCTACTCATACCTGATTCAGTCAAGGCAAGCAAAACCTTCTGAGAATAAATCAGTCCACGAGTCAGATTTAGATTATTCATCATATTTTCAGGATAAATGATCAATTTCTGTATCAAATCAATCGATTTATGAAGCATATAGTCAATTAATATGGTTGCATCCGGAAAAACGACTCTCTCAACTGACGAGTGCGAAATATCCCGCTCGTGCCACAAAGATATATTTTCAATTGCAGGGGAAACATAAGAACGCATCAGACGAGCCATTCCGGTAATTCTCTCACAAACAATCGGATTTCTTTTGTGCGGCATTGCGGAAGATCCTTTTTGCCCTTTGCCAAAAAATTCTTCTGCTTCCAACACTTCCGTTTTTTGTAAATGTCTTATCTCAGTGGCAATTTTTTCCAGTGTACCGGCAATTATTCCCAGGATTGAAAGATAAAAAGCGTGTCGGTCTCTTTGAATAACCTGTGTAGAAACCGGTTCCGGCGTGAGACCCAGGTTTGTGCAAACAAATTCTTCCACCTTAGGGGAGAGGTGATCAAAAGTACCAACGGCACCCGATATTTGTCCTGTTGAAATTTCTTCGATCGCCTGCAATAACCGCCTTTTGTTCCTGACCATCTCATCATACCATTGTGCAAATTTCAGCCCCATGGTAGTCACTTCGGCGTGAATTCCATGAGTTCGTCCAATGCAAAGAGTGTTTTTATGCTCAAATGCTCTGGTTTTCAGAGCGGAAATCAGTTCGTCAACTTTTTCCAATATCAGGGCAGAAGCCTCTTTTATTTGAACAGATAATGCTGTATCCAGAACATCGGATGAAGTCATACCGTAATGGAGGTGACGACTCGCAGCACCGATATTTTCATTTACATTCGTTAGAAAAGCAATCACATCGTGTTGTGTTGTTCGCTCAATTTCATTTATTCGTTCGACCGAAAACGCGGCTCTTTCCTTTATCAAAGTCAAATCATCAGCCGGCACTTCACCCATCATTACCCTTGCTTCGGTGGCAAGTATCTCTATTTTAAGCCATGTTTCATATTTAAATTGATCGCTCCAGATTTTTCCCATTTCAGGGAGCGTATATCTTTCGATCATTTTCTTCTCTCCAGTTCCATTTCAAGTTTTACATTTTTTTCATCTCTGAGAACTAAGAAATTGACTGTCTGACCCGTCCTGTACTCCTGAAGTGCTCCGAGGAGAGTATTCCGATTACTTATTTTAAATTCACCCAGTGATAAAATAACATCTCCATTTTTGAAGCCGGCTTTTTCTGCGGGTGAGTTTTTCATCACACTGTTTACTATCACGCCTCTTGCGTTAGGGAGTTTAAAGTAAGCGGCAATTTTTTCGTCGATATCCTGAACCCCAAGTCCCGTGTAGAAATTTCGATCAATTTCGCCTTTAACTTTAAGCTCATCTACAATTCGCTTAACTTTATTTATTGGAATTGCAAAGCCCAAACCGATGCTGCCTCTACCTGACCCTGTTGAATAAATTATTGTATTCATCCCGATCACATCTCCGAGAGAGTTAACGAGTGGTCCGCCGCTATTACCGCCATTAATCGCCGCATCTGTTTGAATCATATTCAAATAAAACCGATCTTCAACCGGTTCCAAATTCATGTTGGTTGCTGATATGACCCCCACAGTTACCGTAGGCTTGTCGTTTACATCAAACAAACCAAAAGGATTTCCGAGTGCAATCGACCACTCTCCGATAATAATATCTGATGAATTCCCAAGTTTGAGAAAGGGGAGTTTGTTCTCTTCAATTTTGATCAGGCAAACATCGGAAACTTTATCGGTTCCTATTACTTTTGCATCAAAATGTCTGCCATCGGTTAGAGTAACGGTAATCTTTTTTGCGTTACCCGCCACATGGTCATTCGTGAGAATGTAGCCATCTGCGGAAATCAAAAACCCGGAACCGAGCCCCTTCACTTCCTGTGAGTAGCTCTGATCGCCAAAAAACTGTTGAAAAAAAGGATCGTTAAAGAAGGGATTAAAGAAAGGATTGTTTACCTGCCTCACCTCTGTAACATTTATACCCACAATCGATGGAGAGATTTTTGCTACAGTCCTGGTGATAATATTTTCCCTCTCAGATAACAGGGAAGTGGTGTTTTCATATATCGATTTTCCCGCAGAATTATCACCATTTAGCAGGAAAATGGTGGATGACACAGCAACTGCCACAGCTACTAAAAAGATTGATTTTTTCCGATTCACAGATACCTCCGTCTATAAAATTTTC
>CAYSJM010000032.1:0-35107 GCA_964431385.1 uncultured Ignavibacteriaceae bacterium
CAGGTGGTGTCTCCGGTGTACTCCAGTATAACCACGCCATTAATATCAAGCCAATCAAAATAAAACCGATTGTTGCTTGTCTATCCATTAAAATATCCTAATTATTATTGTTTTGTAAAAAGCAAAGGGAATTCGGGGGGAAAATATCCGTGAGCGGGTTTTTAGTGACCCGTATCTTTTGATCGTATGCTTTCTTTGATCTTCTCAAGTATATCAACAATACTGTGCGTAAAATATTCGAGTCTGTATTTTTTATTCTTGTCTAAATAAGAGTAAGGAAGGAGCAATATATAAAGATTGTATCCGGGTTTTATAAAATCAAAAAGTTCTAATTTGTTTAGCCGGTACGCCTCTCGCATCAGTCGCTTGATTCTATTCCTAAAAAAAGCCTTTCCGGCTCTTTTAGAAACAGCCACGGCGATTTTCACCCGTGGCACTGCGTCTGATTCAAGAACTTTATATATCGCCCTTACTCTCTTGTCGGAAGATGTTATCTTCTTACCCGAGTTATAAATTTCTTCAAAGGATTTTTTTCCTTTTATTCTTTCTCTTTTCTTTAGAGAAAGTTTACTCAAAATCTTGACTCGTCACTTACTGTAAGTTTATGTCTTCCTTTTTTGCGGCGGTTAGCCAATACTTTTCTACCACCAACACTGCTCATTCTTTCTCTGAAGCCGTGTTTGTTTCTTCTCTTTCTGTTGCTTGGCTGGAAAGTTCTTTTCATTCCAAAAACTCCTTTTCATTAAAGACTGCAAATTTACGACTTTTTCAAGAATTACACAACTTTTTATTTTCTTAAAAACCTCTTTTTTTATAAAATTTAACTTGCTTGATATTACTATAACCTGATAAATTTCCATTGCAAATTATTGGCATTAAAATGTGGATAACTTGTTAATAAGTTTTGGGTGTGAAAAAGTTTCACAGTGGTTTCACACAGTTTCACGATTTACCAACAATGTTAATTGTTTAACCGTGTAAAAAGAAACACTCTAACAAGTTTATTTTATTACACTTACCCGCTTTTCAACATTGTTGATAAATTGTGAACAACTTTAAAAAATAATTAACCAATTTTAGTAACTTACTAAGAAATCAGCACTTATATTTGTGGATAACTTATGCTAAATTCTCAAACTTCTGCACACGGCACCCTTCGGGATGCAGATTCTGTATGGAGAGAATGTCTTGAACAGATAAAACCCCTTGTTCCGGCTATGACCTTTAATACCTGGTTCCTGCCGATCAAGCCAATTGCTCTAAAAGGTGATTCATTAACCATCCAATTACCCAATAATTTTTTCTACGACTGGATAGCCGAACGATACAATTCGCATATAAATAAAAGCATTAAAGATGTACTCGGTGAAAATGGACTTATAGACTATGTTATTGTTAATGAGGAGGCAAAAGAACCAACTATTCATACTCAACAACCCGCACAAAGAATAATGGTTGATCCCTCATCCCTCACACAAGAGGATGAAGACGAGTATATTGAGTCGAACATTAATAATAAATACACTTTCGATAACTTTATAAAAGGTGAATCGAACCAGCTTGCACGGGCTGCTGCTTACGCCATTGGTGAAAACCCCGGAGGCACTTCCTTTAATCCTTTGTTTATTTATGGCGGCGTAGGTCTCGGTAAAACCCACCTCATACACGCCATTGGTAACGCAGTAATGCAGAAGGACAGATCGAAACGGGTTCACTACATTTCCGCAGACAGGTTTACTGTAAAATTTGTCGAGGCAATACAAGAAAACAAAAAGCAGCAATTCACAAGTCAGTTTCAAAAACTCGATGTTTTGATTATCGATGATATTCAGTTCCTCGCCGGTAAAGAAAAAACACTCGATGAATTTTTTCTTATTTTTAATACCCTCCATCAATCAGGCAAACAAATTGTTCTTACCAGCGACAGACCACCAAAGGATCTTATCGGTATTAATGATCGTTTAATCTCCAGATTTAACTGGGGACTTACAACAGATGTGCAACCACCAGACTTTGAAACCCGACTTGCTATTCTCAATAAAAAAGCAGACAGCTATAATATCAGGCTGACGGGTGAAATGCTCGACTACATAGCTACCCACATTACTTCCAACATTCGTGAGCTCGAAGGCGTTCTCTTAAAATTATTGGCAAAGATATCTTTTGGTTATAATGACATCAACTTCGATCTGATTAAAAAGGTCGTGAGAGAAATATCAACCACCAAAAAGGTAAACATCGGAATTGATGTAATAACCAAAGTGGTTTGCGAACACCTTAAAGTCGATGAGAAAAAAATCAGAGATAAAACAAGAAAAAAAGAGATTGTTGAAGCCCGGCAAATTGCAATGTATCTTTCCAAAATGATGACCAACTCAACTCTAAAAATGATTGGACTTCACTTCGGTGGCAGAGATCACTCGACGGTTATTCACGCAGTTACCGAGACCGAAAACTATATCAATACCAATTCCCGTGCTAAAGAAACGATTGATGACATTAAAACCAAGATAGAATTGCTTTGTTCATAACTTGTTATTTAAGTGTTGATAAAGGCGTTTTAGCTTGTGAATAACTCCACTTTATTAACAGAGTGTGGACAATCAACTTACAAGAATAGTTTTATCCACCTGAACAGTCCTTTATCCACAAGGTTAACTGTAATAATATTAAGATGTTAACACAGATATCAACATATCAACATGATTACATATACATATATATTTTAAACTTAATTACTATTAATATTTTAGAGTGTGGATTGTTGATTTAACATTTTTTTAATATTCGATAGATAATAAGAATATTAAATACACCATTTTTGAATATAGAATTATAATAATTTCGGAAAAAACATGTTTAAGAAATTTTTACCTAAAGAAGAACTCTACTTTTCCAATTTTATAGCAATGATTGATATCATCGCTGAAATGGGAAAGATATCCGCAGATTTCTTCTCATCGGATGAGTACGATACTGATATGTTCACAAGCCTTAAACCGCTTGAAAAACAGTGCGATGAAATTGCAACTAAAACAATAAAAAAACTCGATGAAACTTTTATTACCCCCTTCGACCGCGAAGATATTTTTGCACTCGTAAAAAAAATAGAAGATATAAGCGAAATTCTCCTCTCTGTTACCATCCGTGTTAATACCTACAATGTTAAGAAAAAAGTTGCCGGTGCCGGTGAAATTGCACAGATTATCTATAAACAAGTGCTTCTGCTTCAACAAGTATTGAACAGACTCGAAAAAAATGAACACGATCACAGTCAACTCGAAGAAATCAGAAGTCTGGAATCGGAAGCGGATAAAATTTACAGAGATTCTCTAAAAGCCCTCTTTTACGATGAAAATGCAAATTCAAATGCCATTGAGATAATTAAAAGCAAGGCGATCCTCGATCAGCTTGAAAAAGCTGCTGACAAATGTCAGGCTTGTGTGAATGTGATAAGATCAATCCTTATTAAAAATTCATAATAACTCAATAATCGATTATCAAGGATTACTTTTGTGGATCATGCATTATTATCGCTGATATTTATAATCTTTTTGGCACTGGCATTCGACTTCATAAACGGGTTTCATGATGCTGCAAATTCGATTGCAACTGTGGTTTCCACGAGAGTTCTCTCTCCAAGGTATGCAGTGGCATGGGCGGCATTTTTTAATTTTGTTGCATTTCTTGTTCTGGGACTTCATGTTGCCAACACAATTGGTAAAGGAATTATAGAACACGATGTGGTTGATTTAACGGTGATAGGGAGTGGATTAACCGCAGCAATTATTTGGAATCTTCTTACCTGGTGGTTGGGTATTCCATCAAGCTCATCGCATACATTGATAGGCGGACTTGTTGGAGCAGCATTGGTGAAGGGGGGATTTCATGCTATTTTTGGTTCAGAGGTACTCAAAATAATAGTATTTATTTTTGTCGCACCAATGATCGGAATTGTAACCGCCTATGTTTTTTCTCTTCTTGTCCTTTATCTCTGTAGAAATATTGCACCGAGGAAAGTGGACAAAATCTTTAGAAAACTTCAATTACTCTCTTCTGCAGCATACAGTCTTGGACATGGATCGAACGATGCTCAAAAAATGATGGGTGTCATTTTCATGGCACTTGTTACGACAGGATATATCGGACCAAAAGAAGAAATTCCTCTCTGGGTTGTCCTTGCATGTCATGGAGCAATAGCCCTTGGCACCTTGTCAGGTGGTTGGAGAATTGTGAAAACGATGGGTCAGAAGATAACAAAACTTAGACCCTTTGAAGGATTTACCGCAGAAACCGCAGGTGCACTTACATTGTTTGGTACAGCTCTTTTTGGGATTCCGGTCAGCACAACGCATACGATCACAGGAAGTATAATCGGATCAGGGATAACAAAAAGATTGAGTGCGGTGAAGTGGCAGGTAACCTATGAATTGCTCTGGGCTTGGGTTCTTACCATCCCGGTTACAGCGATCATAGCGATGGTACTCTATCTGATATTCAGTATGATTTAGAATTAGAGGGTATAAATAAAATTGATATTCATTTATACCCTCTAAATTTTGAAAGCTAAGGTTCGGTTACTTCCCTGAATTCATCGGGAATCATAAACATCGGAACACCGTTGTTTTTTAATCTGAATTTTAGATCTTTTATAATTTCCGAACTTTCAAAAGAAGGAATTGAAGGGAGACCAAGGAGTTTACCTAAATCAAAAAGAGGTTGATCGGGATACTCAACAATTTCATACTCTTCCAAACCCGCTTTTTTAGCGGCTATTTTTATAGCATCTTGCAACCCGCCTAAAACATCTATTAATCCGTTTTGTAATCCATCAACGCCGGACCAAACCCGTCCCTGAGCAATTTTTTCTACATCATCCACACTCATTTTTCTGCCAGCTGCGACTTTTTTCTTGAACAGATTGTAATTGCTCATAAAAGCCTCTTTAACCTTACCTTTTTCTTCTTCAGTTAAATTCCTCGAAGGCAAAGTAATTCCAAGTAAAGGAATGGTCAGACCGGAAAACAAATCAGCTTTTTCTCCTTTTTGCACTTGATCAGTTGTTAAACCGGTCAGATCAGAGAATCCTTTGTTGTAATACCATCCGCCAATTACCCCGATTGAGCCTGTGATGGTGTTTGGGGCTGCTAAAATTGTATCAGCATACATCGAGAGCCAATATCCACCGGAGGCGGCTACATTTCCCTGGGAAACAATAACGGGTTTGTGAGATGCATACTTTTTTAAGCCTTCTGCTATATAGTCTGAAGCTTTACCGTCACCACCCGGAGAGTCAACTCTCAGTACAATAGCTTTTACATCCCGGTTGGAAGCTGCTGCTCTTACATCATTTATTAATGATCTGGCGTTTATTCCTTCATCCATTGCACACGCACCAATAGCATAAATAACCGCTATCTTGCTTTTTTTACCCCAGTATCTGTCGTCAGAAATTTTGTAGTTACCGGCAGAAGATACATTTGTAACGCTTATTCCCGATTGGATCATCGATTCAAAAATTGAACTCAACTCGTCGTATCGGGCAACTGTATCCACGAGGCCAACTTTTATTGCGGTTTCGGGATCAATTATAACCTGTTTGTTTACAATATCATCAAACGAAGATGCGAGTTTTGGTCGAGACTCGATAATATCATTTTTAGCCAGGGCGTAAAAATCATCGAGTAGTGCCTGTCGTTGTTCTTTATCGGCTTCACTTCCTTTATCACGGGCGACGGTTTCAAAAGCCGATTTGTACTTAAAGAATCTCCATTCCTCGACACCAATTCCGAGTTTATCCAAGGTCCCCTTCATATAAGTTTTGCTGATCGAGTATCCGGGAAGGGTAATAAAGGTTACAGGATCTATAACAATTTTATCGGCAACCGAGGCAAAATGATAGAGGTCAAAACCACCACCATCGATATAAATCAAGACTTTTTTCCCCTGTTTTTTCAGGTCTTTTAGTCGTTCTCTGATTTCCCAGAGCATCTCTTTGTTTATGTTGGCTCCGGACATATTAAGAATAATTCCTTTGTATGAGGGGTTATCTTTAACATTTTCAATATCCTGAAGTGTCTTCAACAAGGTGTTTGAGCCATCAAAAAGTTTGTATCTTTGATACTTTACCCCACCATACATATTTGAATAAGCAACTGAATTCTTCTTGGTTACATCGATAAGATTTCTGTCGTAAGAACCAACCCTGATGCCGTAGGTCTGATATCCGACTCCCGCACCGTCAGCAATATGGCTCTGGCTAAAAATAGAGATATTACCAAGCCCGACCTGCAAACCGACGGTCATACTTTTGTTCTCAAAATAGCGAAAAACCGCTCTTAGACCGGGTAGCGGTTCAACTGCAACACCCGCTGCCCATCTGTTTTTTAGCGGGTTATTCTCTTTTTGTAATATGTAGTCAAAAAATCCGGAAACAATTTCGTTACCTGTCGGACGAACTGCAAGAGAAAAAACCCATTCATTCAGATCGTTATTGTCCGGAAATACCCCCAGAGCTGAAAGAGACACTTGCCTTAACGGTCTGTAAAAAGCACCTGTTTGCCAATAATTTTGTCGTCCAAAAAACGATTTATCACCATTGGACCAACCGTATCCGGCTCCAATTCCAAATCTTTCATCGCCCATGGAAAAATTAACACCATAGTCGTTTATTTTTCTGTCATTTCTCTTTTCTTCATTGAAGTAGAAGCTAAAGTTTGGTGAAGAAGAGATGAGCCCCCATCTCGAAAAATCGGACTCATTTACAGGACTCGCACCAAAAATGGTAAGATCATTCCCTTTGTACGCAGACAAAAAAGCGGGATTGTCAAAACCGTAAAGACTATACCCCATAGCACCCGGAGATGTAAAAGAGATGTTGTTTCTGTTAAAAAAAGATGTGTTGCTACTCTGTGAGTAGAGTGGAGAGCACAATACTGAAAGACTTAGAGAGAAAAGAATAAACTTCTTCATTTTGACACTCTTTATGATTAAATAAATAGATCTCAAAATTATGAAAAATATGGCTTATTCGAGCTTTAATTGTTTAGACGGTAGAAATTACTGTTTGAAATGAAATTAGTTGGTTCTTACAGTAAAAAAGAGAACTACAGCGAGAACGGTAGCACCTGCGGCTATGGCAATATTTGTAAGACTGCCCCAAAACGGTTCTTTGGGAATATCGGACATCGTGAAAGGTAGTCCCCTGTTTTCAAGCTCTTTAACATCAGAAAGTTTTACCGTATCAACAATTTCGAATCGAAATTTCGTTTCAGATGAGCCCATGTCACCAGAGATAATTCCGGTTCTTTCTGTGTAGTAGTCACCTAAAAAGCTTTGTGTAAAAGGTGAGCTGTATGTAACAGCAGCATTTTTAAGTGTTATTGTAGCCGCCGGGTTCTCAGTGGTTACAGTGATTCCATTATCTGAAAGATTTTTGCGAAAAGCTGCACTTAGAACTTTATAATCTCCGGGCAACTCAAGAGAGACGGCAGGAATTCTGTCACCTTTGAAGAAGCTGGTTGCTATAAATTTTGAAGCATCCCCCGTAAGAGCTTCAAAAATATGGAGATTAGTGGGCGATTGCCCACTAATCTGAGTTACAAATAGAACAGTGATAATAGAAAAAAAATATTTTTTCATCGTATCAGGCTCTGCCCGCAGCAATTTCCTGTAATTTTTTAACCCGTTCTTCAATCGGCGGGTGAGTAGAAAACAATTTTGTAATTCCTCCACCCCGCAATGGATTAACGATAAACATGTGAGCGGTTGCAGGTCCGGCAGCTTCTACAGCTCTTTGTGAATTGTAGCCGGAAAGTTTTTGGAGTGCTGAAGCAAGTCCAAGAGGGTTTCCGGATATTTTTGCACCAGAAGCATCAGCAACATATTCTCTCGATCTTGAAATAGCGAGTTGTAACATAGTAGCAGCAATAGGAGCAACTATTATCAAAACGAGTGAGCCTATAAGGCTGTTATCTTCATCATCTCTGCCGCCAAAAATCATCGCCCATTGAGCCATATTTGCGAGCATTGTAATAGCTCCGGCAAAAGTTGATGCCACAGCACCGATAAGAATATCACGATTTTTTATATGAGCGAGCTCATGAGCAATTACGCCCTCGAGTTCACTATTGTTCAATAAACCGGTAATTCCGGAGGTTACAGCAACAGCTGCATGATTTGGATTTCGACCTGTAGCAAAAGCATTTGGAGTCGAGTCATTGATAACATATAACTTTGGCATGGGAATCTGTGCTTTTTGAGCAAGTCTTTCCACCATATCAAAAAGATAAGGTGACTGACTTCGTTCGATTTCCATTGCACCGTACATTTTAAGTACTATTTTATCGGAAAACCAGTAACTTCCAAAATTCATAACCACTGCGAAAAGAAAAGCGAAGAACATGCCAGTTTGTCCGCCGATTAAATTACCGGCGAGAACTACCAAAACGGTAAGAACCGACATAAAGATCACTGTTTTAATCGTATTCATTTATTACCTCTAATAATGATAAAATCTCTTTGAGATTAGTATAGTTACAAAAAAACGGAGAATAAAGTTCAAATTTACTTGAGTAGCACCATTTTTTGCCTTAGAACTTTTCCGCCCGAATTTAGCACGACAAAGTAAACCCCACTCGGAAGATTTCCGGCAGAAAAGTTTAGTTCGTGTGTACCGTTAGCGAAAATTCCCTTTGCCATCACTGCCACTTCTTCACCATTGCTGTTAAAGACCGATAATAGAATTTCTCCGGAAGCGGGTAAAGAGAATTTTATTTTTGTATCGGGATTAAATGGATTTGGATAGTTTGCATAGAGCACCATTTCATCCGGCATAGCTTCATCACCTTCAACAGAAACAACAGTGGAAGCCACTTTCAAAACAATTTCGTTGTTTGGATCAAAGATCAAAGAGACGGGTTGTTTTGTAAAATTAAAAGAAAACAACTGATTATTTTGGTCATTAAACACTCTGATAGTCGTGTCTCCACCTTCAGCAAAGGTAATTTTCAACTCAAGTGGCATCTTAAAAAATACTGTGTTGCTCTGAGTTTGAGTAGCTTTGAAGTTTACTACCCATGATCCATGTGCCGGAGACGAAATAGAATAGCTATTTGCATAGGTTGGATGATTGGGATTATATAGCCATTGTTCAAAGAACCAAGACAAATCTTCTCCGTAAGCATCACTCATTTTCGAAATAAATTCAGGAATGGTGCAACTTTTGTATCTGTACCGGGGGTCGGCGGTATAAGCTTTTACGGCAGAGAAAAAGTTGTCTGAACCCATCACATACCTTGCCATAGCCAGCACACATGAACCTTTTGAATAAGTGATTGCCGTGTTAAAAAGAGTATTTACATCGGGTGTTATTGTTGCCCAGGAAGGATTGTAGATTGCCCAACCGGGATTGCTGTTTTTATATTGATTTGCGTCGTTCAGAATCATGTTTTTATAAGCGGAATAACTTCCACCGACCTTCACTTCTTCCCAGACTGCTTCGGAAAAAGTGGCAAAACCTTCATTCAAGAAGATATCCGCCCAAGTGGAAGGGCTAATCATATCACCAAACCATTGATGTGCAAATTCGTGGGCAATCAGATTTTCAGACCAGCAACCCCCACACAAAGAAGTCAGTGTCTGATTTTCCATTCCGCCCCAGGTAAACTGAGAGTTTAGAGTTGCGTACCCGTTTTTTTCGAAAGGATATTGACCGTATTTACCAGAAAAACCATCAAACTGGTTAACTATGGCATCTCTGATATTTTGGGGAACAGATTCACTTGGATTTGCGTAAAGTCTTACAGGAATTGTATCTCCGGATACGGGGTCAACCCATGATAACATAATCAGTTGATAATTAACTCTTCCTGAGAGGACCACAAGATATGTAGCAACGGGGTCCCGGCTTACCCAGCGGTAGTAAATTTCGTTACCCGTGTTCACAGAATCTTTTAACAGACCATTAGAACCAAGTTTTACAGTTGTTGGCACCCTTGTTGTAATATCCACAGTAGCTTTATCGGAAGGTTTGTCGTAGCAGGGGAACCATTTTCGGGCACCCTCCGGCTCAGCATCAGTAAACACAGTACCACCACTTGCAAAGAAGGCGTTGTCCGAAACATTTTTGTGTTTATAATAAATCTTAACTTCTGTGGTGTCGCCGGGTTGATATGTTCTGTCGAGAGTTATATTCAATAAATTTGAAAGATGTGTAAAAGAAGTTCCGGCAAGGGTTACAGAATCTATCTGCATTGAAGTATTTATCGCATTCAGAGTTATGCTGTTCAGAGTGGAATCAACCAAAAATTTAACTACTACACTTCCCGTGTAAGATTTTGGATATGGGGAGATAAAACAGTTATATATATCAAGATCAATTTTATAGTTTAAAACATCAAAAGAGTGTTTTAACTCCGCAATCGAAGCATAATTTAAGAGTGATTGTGGGGCTCTGTTCTGCTTTTTATCAGCACAGTATTCATACCCTCTTTTATCCTGTGCAAAAAGGGAAGAAGCGATTAATATTAATGCTACCAATCCGGTTGCAAAATTCATGGGTGGATCCGCTGTTTAATGTGATTGTTAAAAGGTTTTAATAAAAACTTAAATTAAATATACTGGTTCTTTATTACAATGTGTTAATAAAGGGATAAAAAGTTAGCCGGTTTTCTCCCGATCTGCAAGGATGAATGAGAGAATGTCTCTTCCGTTATCAGACGCAACACAAATCTTTTCCGGATCGATGTAAATATTGTTTAGATATTGCAATTTTAGTACATCGCCGTTTCTGAATTCCGGAATCAGACCTCCAAAGAAGAAGCCCATTTCATGGAATTTTTGGACAATAAACATAGTAATCGGATCAGAGAGAGGAAGTTCAAGATAAATTGTATCAACTTTTTTCATGCAGAGTTCTTTTACACTGTTCTGAACGAGTGGTACTATGTCGTCGCCATACTTTTCGATACTGATAATTGCCGAATTTAGATCGGGCTTAAAAACAGTTTCACTGACAGAAACCCCCGATATCTCGGCAATGTTTTTGTAATTGCTGAATGAGTTTAAGCCACGCCTCAAGCCGAGATTTGTGTAAATGGAGATCATAATATTTTTATAAATCTCCGGCAGATACACTTCCCTGTACGGTTCTTCGTTTATCTTGAGATAGTAGAGCATCACCGCCTGTCTTTGTGATAGACCTTCATCGTTAATTTTTTTGAATGAAATATGTTCACCTGTAAAAGCGATGAGAGTACCAATTTCCTTGGCACCGAGTGTTATGTTTCCTTTTTGAGTATAAGGGTGAATTGTAACGCTTTCGCTGTAGAGACCATACATTCCGGTTTCTTTTCCGTGCTCAACGGCAGTTGCTTTCATTCGTTTAAACAGATTGTGCCCGCGGTATCTGGGATCAACTATTGCCATACCGGAATCAGCAACTTTTGCCCCCGGTTTGTCATAAAACAATCCAAGATTGGCAACCATTTCCCCTTTTGCATTGTGAACAACGACCGCTTTCATATATCCATAATCGAGCAATTCCTGCAATTTTTCCGGAAAATAAGCAATTCCCATGTAAGTATAACCGTAAGCTCTGTAGGTGAGTCTGGTCAGATCCAGGACATCGGTGCTTTTTATCATTCTGAAGTGCAGTACTTCATCTGCTGCGGCAGGTTCAACTTCATGAGAGGCTTCTTTTTCAAGAATTTCGTCAATATTGCTTTCAGGGATGTTTATAACTATTTCGAGTCGTTTCCCGTCTTTACCAAGATTAATAAACTTAAATTCATCCGCCAGATGCTTTATGATCAAAATTCCGAGAGCTGACTGTTCTTGCTTTTCGAGCATGTTTACATCGACAGGAAGACCTTTGTCTTCGAAGGAAAGTATAAACTTCCCGGGTTGAAAACGGACAAAAAACCTGATTTCCCCAAACTCCTCCGGATCAAAAGAATTTTCAACTATACTTACAAAGGCTTCTTCAACAATCAATTCGATATTGTTGTTGTGGGTTTCTTGAAAACCGAGCCATTTTGCTATAGTGGTTGCGAGATTTTGAAGGAGAGGAAGGTATGAGATGTTTGCGGGAATTTTAAGCTCTGCCAGAAGTCCGTTAAGCAGAATTTTCTTGTCGATCTTTTTATTCATGGTCTCACCGGTTTCATCAAAAATTATTTCAAAAACAAAATAAGATAAGTAAAAATAACCAGAATGGAAAAAAGAGGGGTACTAATCAGAAAAGGGCTTTTTAGTGTCCGGTCATGTGATCAAATTTACGCGATGCGTGTAAATCTTCATATCTGTTTTTAGCTTCTTTTTCGTTATCAAATCGGGCGATGTTCCGTTTGTAACAATACTTAATGAAATAGAAGGATTCGATTACTCCAAACTCACCGTTATTGAATTTAACAATCTTAAGAGAGTACTTAGGAAATCTGATTCCTTTTAGTACATCATGATCATTCTTCATGCCGTATTTCATTCCATAATAAAAATCGATTGAGCAGTTAAAATAGTCAAATTTTCGCAATATTTGATATTAAATTTGTGTGGTAAAAATCCCTCCCCTGAGGAGAGAGGAAGGGTTTTTCGACATACATCACATCGAACAGAAGCAGATTTCCGTATATTCGCATTGCAGAATAGCAAATTTTTCCAACTAATCGAAGTTTTAATGAAAAAAGACATGTACGGCTGGCACATCAAACAGGGCGATTACAGCCCCGGAGATGAATACGATAAACTCTATTTACGGAATCGCAAAATAGAAAAAACCAAGAGAAGTGCCTTGTGGATCACCGCAGGTGTTGCTTTGTCGGTTGCCATGTACTTTATCCTTTGGGCAGTAGCCAGAATCTAAATTACCCTTTCTTTATTCCTCAACTATCCAAAACATTCCCTGCTTTTTGAACACACCTCCTTAAGGAAAAATCTGTCGATTAGACCCCGTTTTTAATATAACTTGAGTTATATTAACAATAAAGTTGTAAGAAAGCCAAAAAAAAGAACTCATTTTTTAAAGTTTTATTTTTATTTACTTGACTTTAAAATATATTATGCTTATTTTTGGTCAGGTTAAGGTGAGGTTTAAATGACCATTGGTTTTTCACAAACAACGGAGGCTTTCTCTTTTAGATTTTTTATTGTTTATTATAAAGGCGGGATGTAGTAGATAAACTGTGTTTGGTGTGGTGAGGGAAAAGGCACACTTTCGCCGGTTTATAAGTTTCTAATATTGCAGCAAGCTGCATCCCCTTTTATAATACGCCCTCTAACTTAGTCCTGTCTAAAGAACCGCAATTTTTACATTTCGAGCTAAAAATCATTGAATTTTTGTACCCTGAGCTATGTGTAACGGTTTCCGTTGCCCATGTTCTGTAATTGGCTAACCCCTACGACCAGGAGTTATGTTCAATTTACTATAAGAAATATATAACATAAATAACAATACTTTAATTAATTTTACGGAGTTTAGTATGAACGAGGTCGTTCAAACTGGTAAAGGTGATCGAGAAAGAATTACATTCATCAGACTGATGGTCCTTGTCGCGGTATATACTCCGGTGGTCTGTTTAATAATTTTGTTTTCCCCCTTTCATGTAATAAGGCTGATGGCAGAAAAATTTCTGATCAAATAAAGTTCCAACAATTATTCGGGAGTGAGGAGTAGAAATGCAACAAGAAACTGCCTGGTACAGGTGGAATATCAAACATGGAGACTACAACTCTGCCGGAGAATACGACAGTCTCTATTTTAAAAGAAAAAAACAAGAAAAACTTTTTCGTAATGTTGTCTGGTTAGGTGTGGCAATTGTGATATCACAAATCTTCTTGAAGATTTTTGCGTACGCATCACAATTGTGAGGAATCACGGTGAGGCAGGAAATAGATTTCTCTAATTAAGTGAATCCCTCACCTAACTAAACCTTGCCCGTTTATCTTTCGAGATGGCGGGCACTTTTTTTATACTGAATGTCCGGAAAACGATTCACCTTCATGGTGATTTAAACAATTTGAAGAACCACTTCTTTTGATCTAAAAATAATTTGCATTAAAAACCCAACATACTTAACTTAATAGTTCGTTATTATCGAATTATCCATCGCCGAGCAAACAAATATTTCCCGATACAATAATCAACAGGAGCATCAAAAATGAGTGATGAAACAGGCATAAAACAGTCTGAAGGAGAAGTTTATTATCCATCTCAATCGATAAAGGAAAACGCACTCTGCAAAGATTACGATTCGATGTATAGCAGATCGATCGAGGACCCGGAAAAATTTTGGGGAGAGATAGCCGGAGAGTTTGACTGGTCGCAGAAGTGGGAAAAAGTTTACGACGATTCCACCCCGCCTTTCTTTAAGTGGTTTACGGGGGGTAAGACCAATATTGTAACAAATGCAATAGACAGACATCTTAAAACATTTCGGAAAAACAAACTTGCTCTTATCTGGGAGAGTGAAGCAGGCGATGATGTAAGAACCTACTCATATTTTTCTCTTAATCGCGAGGTTATAAAATTTGCAAATGTATTAAAAAGCATGGGCGTTCAAAAGGGGGATATAGTAACTATCTACATGCCAAGAATTCCAGAATTAGTATTTGCGATGCTCGCTTGTGCCAAAATAGGAGCCGCACACTCGGTTGTTTATGGTGGTTTCAGTGTGGAATCACTTGCAGAAAGAATAGAAGATGCTCAAAGTAAAGTGCTTATTACCGCCGACGGTGGTTATATGCGTGGCAAAATAGTGAATCTGAAACAGATAGCGGATGAAGCTTTAGCCCGACAGGGGACAATAGAACATTGTGTTGTTGTTCGCAGAACAGGACATGAAATTTACATGGAATCAGGTAGAGACTATTGGTATCACGATCTTCTCAGCGTTCCGGTAGTGAATCAACCCTGTGAAACTGAACAGGTAGATGCAGAAACGATGTTGTTCATTCTTTACACTTCAGGAACCACCGGAAGACCCAAAGGAGTGATCCATACTCACGGTGGATATATGGTTTATACTGCCACCTCATTTAAATATGTATTTGATATAAACGACGAAGACAGATACTGGTGTGCAGCTGATCCGGGTTGGATTACCGGACACAGTTACATTGTTTATGCACCACTTCTGAACGGGGCTACAAGTTTTATGTACGAGGGGGCACCAAACTTCCCCTACCCAAACAGGTGGTGGAAAATGATTGAAAAATATGGCATAACAATCCTTTACACAGCACCCACTGCAATTCGTGGATTGATGCGTTTTGGGAATGCCTGGCCAAACCGACATGATCTTTCGTCTCTCCGAATTTTGGGAAGTGTTGGTGAACCGATTAATCCTGAAGCCTGGCGATGGTATTATGAAGTGATCGGTAAATCAAAATGTCCGATTATGGATACTTGGTGGCAAACCGAAACAGGCGGGTTTATGATAACACCACTTCCCGTTACGCCTTTAAAACCAGGAAGTGCGACAAAGCCATTTTTTGGAATTGAAGTGGATGTAATTGATCTTGATGGAAAAAGTGCAGCACCGGGAGAAGAGGGAATTCTGGTAATAAAAAAACCATGGCCATCAATCATGCGGGGCATCCTTCACGATCCCGAGAGATATAAACAGCAATATTGGAGCAAATACACCACAATGTATGAGGCAGGTGATTCTGCAAGAAAAGATCAGGATGGTTATATCTGGGTTATTGGCAGATTGGACGATGTTATAAAAGTGAGTGGTTACCGGCTTGGAACTGCAGAAATTGAATCTGCACTCGTTTCACATTCCGCTATTGCTGAAGCTGCTGCTATCGGTCTGCCGCACGAAGTGAAGGGAAATGTCATCCACGCGTATGTTGTTTTAAGAGCGGGATATGTAGCCTCCGATTCACTTATGGAAGAGCTGAAAAAACATGTTGGGCACGAAATTGGTCCAATTGCCCGTCCGGAAAGAATCAATTTTATGGACGCACTTCCAAAAACAAGATCAGGCAAAATAATGAGAAGACTTCTGCGTGCCAGAGCTCTCGGTCTCCCCGAAGGTGACAAGAGTACACTCGAAGAGTAATCCAATAATGCAATAATATTTAAGCCTCCTGCAGAGATGTAGGAGGCTTTTTTTTATTTACTGGACTTTACGAAATATGCAATCATCTGAATGAATGTTGTGACAATGAAGGTTATTATCACGGCAAAGAAGACTCCGTCACCGATGTAATCAGGAAATATGGATTTTGCAATGATAAACGAGAATAAACAAACGAGCTGCAGCTTTAGCCACCTGATCATTTTAACTGCGGCGGAATATTGTCGCAGGGCATTTTCATGGGTGATTTCAGTCAGATAGTTAAAAGAATGAGGATATCTCTGTGCAATTGTCATACCGGCGTATAACAGCAGTAAAATTGCAAAAAGGAAAAACAATTCCGCTTTGTTGCCAATCCGGTCGACATTGCCGGAGAAATCATAATGCATCGGCACTTTTTCATCAACAGAGGGATACTGAAGTAGAAAAAGCAACGAAATTGCCAACAGTACTGTGGCAGACGCCACTTCAACAATTTTGTCTGCAGAAGAGATTTCAGGTTTGATTTTGGGTCTGTCTTTTAAGTCCAATTATTAGCTGCCGGTATTAAAGTGAATGGTGGCAAAATTAATAATCAGCGGCAAATAATAAAAATCATTTTTTCCTGCATTGTATTTACCCTCTAAAGTTGATCCAACCAGCTCTTCAAAAACGAAGTTCTTCTAAAATTTAAGAATATATTGCAAAAACCGCCGTTCATTTTTTCATTATTGGTAAAAAGTGACAAAAAACCTTTGAAAAGAGCAATTATTGATGTGGCACAATATTTGCAGGATAGTATTGATTTTTATTCACGAAAAATAACCGATGGTAAGAAAATGGAAAGAAAAAAAGTAACTATTGACGGAAATGAGGCGGCGGGATATGTAGCCTATCACACAAACGAAGTGATAGCAATATATCCTATAACCCCTTCGTCGAATATGGCTGAATGGTGCGATGCCTGGGCATCCGAAGGAAAAAAGAATATTTGGGGAATTACACCATCTGTCTCAGAACTGCAAAGTGAGGGAGGAGCCTCGGGTAGTGTACACGGTGCACTTCAAACAGGTTCACTCACAACAACATTCACCGCATCGCAGGGTCTTCTTTTGATGATCCCTAACATGTTTAAGATAGCGGGTGAATTAACATCAACAGTATTTCATGTTTCAGCCCGTTCGATTGCTGCATCAGCACTCTCAATATTTGGAGATCACAGTGATGTTATGGCGACCCGTTCAACAGGTTGGGCACTTCTCTCCTCGAACTCAGTTCAGGAAGTAATGGATTTTGCCCTCATCGCTCAGGCTGCAACCCTCGAATCAAGAGTGCCGTTCATTCACTTTTTTGATGGTTTCAGAACCTCACATGAAGTTGCAAAAATAGAACAGCTTACCCCTGAGGACATGAAACAGATGATCGATCAAAAGCTCGTTTTTGAACATAGAAAAAGAGGTTTGAATCCTGATGCACCTGTTCTTCGTGGAACAGCTCAGAACCCGGATGTTTATTTCCAGGGAAGAGAAACTGTAAATCCGTTCTATAATGCTTGTCCTGAAATTGTTCAAAAATATATGGACAAATTCGCGAAGCTGACTGGCAGACAGTATAATCTTTACGATTATTACGGTGCACCGGATGCAGAAAAAGTAATTATTATTATGGGTTCAGGTGCTGAAGCAGTTGAAGAAACTGTAGAAAACCTGACTGCAAGTGGTGAAAAAGTTGGTGTCTTAAAAGTAAGACTTTACAGACCCTTCTCAATGAAACATTTTATTTCTGCCATACCAACCACCGTTAAGGTAATTGGTGTACTTGACAGGACAAAAGAGCCGGGAGCATCGGGAGAGCCTCTCTACTTGGATGTTGTAAACGCAATTGCTGAAACTTATAATGAAGGAAACCTTCCTTTCGCATTCCCTAAGATAGTGGGCGGAAGATATGGACTTTCATCAAAAGAGTTCACACCAGCAATGATTAAGTCAGTTTATGACGAACTTGGTAAAGCAAAGCCTAAAAATCACTTCACAGTTGGTATCATAGAAGATGTTACCAATACAAGTCTCGATTTTGATCCTTCATTTTCCGTTGAAAACGAAGATACTTTCAAAGGTAAATTTTACGGACTTGGAGCTGATGGTACTGTAGGAGCAAACAAAAACTCCATCAAGATTATCGGTGAAGGAACAGACTTTTTTGCACAGGGTTACTTTGTTTACGATTCGAAAAAATCGGGTTCGATGACCACATCTCACTTGAGATTTGGACCTAAAAAGATCAAATCGAGTTACCTTATCAATCGTGCAAACTTTGTTGCTTGTCACCAAACAGTTTTCCTTGAGACTACTGACATGCTTCGTGATGCGGTTGAAGGTGCTTCGTTCCTTCTGAACACCCCTGCCTCAAAAGAAGAGGTTTGGGATACACTTCCTGAGAATGTTCAGAAGACCCTCATTGAAAAGAAGATGAAATTCTACATAATCGATGCTTACAAAGTTGCAAATGAAACAGGCATGGGCGGAAGAATCAACTCCATCATGCAAACATGCTTCTTTGCAATTTCGAAAATCCTTCCAAAAGAAAAAGCAATCGAGATGATCAAGTACGCCATCAAAAAAACCTATGGTTCGAAGGGCGAAAAGATTGTTCAGATGAATTTCGACTCGGTTGACAGAACGCTTGACAACCTTTTTGAGGTGGAAGTTCCGAATGTAATTACATCCAAATTCACTATTCGTGATGCGGTACCTGCAAATTCACCTGAATTTGTTAAAAATGTAACGGGTAAAATTATCGCCGGTTTTGGTGATGATCTTCCGGTTAGCCTTATGCCAATTGACGGTACATTCCCAACCGGAACGACCAAATATGAAAAAAGAAATATAGCTCTTGAAGTGCCGGTTTGGGACGCTGATGTTTGTATCCAGTGTAACAAATGTGTACTTATCTGCCCACACGCATCTATCAGAGCAAAAATATACTCAGAAGATCAGTTGAAAAATGCTCCTGAAACCTTCAAAGCTGTTCCTTTTAAAGCCAAAGAACATGGTGAAGGTGTATTTTACACAATTCAGGTAGCAGTAGAAGATTGTACCGGTTGCGGACTTTGCGTCGAATTCTGTCCTGCCAAAAACAAGAGAGAAGTTAGATTCAAAGCTATCAACATGAAGCCACAACTTCCACTTCGTGAAACCGAACGCGTAAACTGGGACTTCTTCCTCGACATTCCTGAATGGGACAGAACAGATCTTAAACTGAACTCGGTTAAAGATTCACAGTTCCTCGAACCATTATTCGAATTCTCGGGTGCTTGTTCAGGTTGCGGAGAAACTCCTTATGTTAAACTCGTTAGCCAGCTTTATGGTGACAGAGCAATCGTTGCAAACGCAACAGGTTGTTCATCGATCTACGGTGGTAACCTTCCAACTACTCCATGGAGCAAAAATAAAGACGGTCGCGGACCGGCATGGTCTAACTCACTGTTTGAAGACAATGCTGAATTTGGATACGGTTTTAAACTTTCCATTGACCAGTTCAACGAACAAGCAAGAATTCTACTTGTAAAACTCGGCGAAAAAATTGGTGAAAGACTTGTTTTTGACCTTCTGAATGCTGATCAAACATCTGAAGCAGGTATCAGAGATCAAAGAGAGAGAGTTGAAGAGCTGAAGACGAAACTTACAGAGCTCGAAAACTCCTCGACCGATGAAGATGTTAAATTTGACGCTATAAATCTTGCCAGCCTTGCCGATTATCTCGTTAAAAAATCGGTTTGGATCATGGGTGGCGACGGATGGGCTTACGATATTGGCTACGGCGGTCTCGACCATGTTCTCGCATCAGGTAAAAATGTAAATGTTCTTGTACTCGATACAGAAGTTTACTCAAATACCGGTGGTCAGATGTCAAAATCGACACCAAGAGCCGCAGTTGCAAAATTTGCTTCCGCCGGTAAACAGGCAGCGAAAAAAGATCTGGCACTTATGGCGATGAGTTACGGCAATGTTTATGTAGCAAAAGTTGCAATGGGAGCAAATGATGCACATACCGTAAAAGCATTTATTGAAGCTGAAGCGTACGATGGTCCATCATTGATTATTGCATACAGCCACTGTATTGCTCACGGTATCGACATGGGTACAGCGACAAGAAACCAAAAAGCAGCCGTCGATTCAGGTCACTGGCAACTCTTCAGGTATAATCCTGATCTTGTTGCAGAAGGAAAGAATCCTTTCAGCCTCGATTCAAAAGGCATGAAGATTCCTTTCAAAGATTACGCATATCTTGAAACCAGATATAAAATGTTGACAAAATCTCATCCCGAAGCCGCAGCTAAACTGATGGAAGAATCACAGGAAGATGTTGCCAAGCGTTGGAAAATGTATGAGAACATGGCTAATCAAACGCCAAATGTTAACAATTAATTACGGTTTTAAGAAACGATTAACCTGATTTTAAGGAAAATAAAATGGATCTGACAACAACATATCTTGGCATGAAACTGAAAAACCCTGTGGTTCCATCCGCGGGTCCAATTTCACAGGAGATTTCATCGATTAAAGCATTGGAAGATGCCGGGGCAGCCGCCGTGGTGCTCTATTCTTTATTCGAAGAACAGATAGAAAAAGAATCTCTTGCCAATCATTATTATACAACTGCGCATAACGAAAGTTATGCAGAAGCCACGACTTACTTTCCCGACCACATAGAATATAAAGCGGGTCCGGATGAGTATCTCGACATTATTCGTAAAGCAAAAGAAGCCACCGATATCCCTGTGATCGCCAGCTTGAATGGTAAATCGTTGGGCGGATGGGTAAAATATGCTCACAATATGGAAGAAGCCGGAGCTGATGCTCTGGAGTTGAACATCTATAAACTCGCCACCGATTTCAACACCGATGGCAGAGAAGTTGAACAACTATACATCGACATAATTAAAGAAGTTAAAAGAAATGTGAAAATCCCGGTTGCTGTGAAATTGAGTCCATATTTCAGTTCCACTGCATGGATGGCTGACCAACTCGACAAAGCGGGTGCAGACGGATTAGTGCTCTTCAACAGATTCTACCAGCCCGATATCGATCTGGAAAATCTTGAAGTGGTGCCAAATGTACTTCTCAGCACTCCTATGGCGATGAGACTTCCGCTTCGTTGGATCGGTGTTCTCTATGGAAGACTTGACTGCGATCTCGCTGCAACAAGCGGTATCTATAGTGAAAAAGATGTCATCAAGATGATCATGGTTGGTGCCAAGGTCACTCAAATGATGTCGAGCATCCTAAAGTTCGGACCAAACCACATTTCCGATGTACTTGCAAAAATGAAATTCTGGATGGAAGCCAACGAGTATAACTCGGTGGAAGACATGCGTGGTTCAATGAGCTACATGAATGTTGGTGACCCCTCACAATATGAGAGAGCCAACTACATGAAAGTAATAAGTTCGGTAAAATTATAGTGCTAACATTGTCCGCTTCGTAAGAAGGCGGTAGTTGTTTGTTTCTTACCACCGGCTGTTTCATTTATTTGAAGCGGCCGGTCTTTTTTTTTAATGCAGTAATGCAATAATCGAATAATGCAGTAATGCAATAATGTAGTAATTTTGTGGGTGTGCAGGGAAATTTTTCAGAATTATTTTTCAATAACTATAGAATAACAATTACGGAGATCAAATGAGCGGACATTCTTCCGGGGAGGTCAAAGGACTTCCAAAAAATGCTTATTCCGAATTGAAACCAGGCGAAAAATTTGAACCGATTATGTCGCCGCTTGCCATTGTACCAGAGGTTAATGTTTATACCATTACTCTTGGGCTCATTATGGCAGTCCTCTTTTCAGCAGCGGCAGCCTATCTCGGACTTAAGATCGGACAGGTATTCGAAGCAGCAATTCCAATTGCCATTATCGCGGTTGGTTTGTCGACACTTCTTAAAAGAAAAAATGCTCTGGGTGAGAATGTTATCATCCAGTCGGTAGGTGCAACTTCGGGTGCTGTTGTTGCGGGAGCGATCTTCACAATTCCCGCCCTCTACATCCTTGATCTTGAAGCAACCTTTCTTCAAGTGTTTCTCTCTTCTCTTCTTGGTGGATTTCTCGGAATTTTGTTCCTCATCCCATTTAGAAAATATTTTGTTGCAGATATGCACGGAAAGTTTCCTTTCCCCGAAGCCACAGCAACCACTGAAGTGCTTGTAGCGGGTGAAAAAGGGGGATCACAAGCCCTCGTGCTCGTCTCCTCAGGACTCGTTGGCGGTATCTATGATTTTATCATTGCCACCTTTGGATGGTGGAGCGAAACTTTCTCGACAAAAGTGTTGCCCATTGGTGACATGCTCTATGATAAATACAAACTCGTTTTCAATATAAATATCGGTGCCGCAGTTACCGGTCTCGGTTTCATTGTTGGTCTTAAATATGCCGCAATCATAGCCGCGGGTTCATTCGTTTCGTGGTATCTTCTTATTCCTGTTGTTTATTACATCGGTCAGGGGCTTGCAGCTCCTTTTGGTGCCAATGTAACCGTGCTGATAAAGGATATGTCGGCTGAACAAATTTTCAGAAATTATGTTCGCCACATCGGTATCGGTGGTATCGCGATGGCGGGAATAATCGGAATTGTCCGTTCCTCCGGAATTATAGCCGGTGCATTTAAGCTCGCTGCCAAAGAAATTGGTGGTGGAAGAGCTGCTGCATCAGGTGCACTTCGTACAGAAAAAGACCTTCCGATGTTTGTCATCGTTTCAGGTATCCTTGCTGTCGGGTTGGCTTTACTTCTTTTCTTCAACTTTGGAGTTACAGGAAGCTGGGGAGATGCCCTCATCGGACTTCTGATAGTGATGATTATTTCATTCCTTTTCACAACAGTTGCTGCTAACGCTATTGCCATCGTGGGAACAAACCCTGTATCGGGTATGACTCTGATGACCCTCATTCTTTCTTCAATTATTCTGATTTCATTCGGAATTAAAGGAAAAGAAGGAATGGTAACCGCTCTGTTGATTGGTGGAGCTGTTTGTACCGCTCTTTCATGTGCAGGTGCATTTATTACCGATCTTAAGATAGGTTACTGGCTCGGAAGCTCACCATACAAACAGCAGACATGGAAATTTGTCGGTACCGCTGCGTCTGCTGCAGTAGTTGGACTTATTATCATGGTTCTTAATGAAGCTTACGGCTTCAAAGGTGAAAATGCACTTCAAGCCCCACAGGCAAACGCAATGGCAGCCGTTATCGAACCATTGATGTCCGGAAAAGATGCTCCATGGATGTTATATATTGCAGGTGCTGCGATGGCTTTGATACTTACCATGATCAAAGTTCCGGCACTCGCATTTGCACTCGGAATGTATATTCCACTCGAACTTAACACTCCGATCCTTATTGGTGGTATCCTTGCCCACATAGTTTCCACCCGCAGTAAAGATGAAGAATTAAACAATGCCCGCAGAGAACGCGGTACACTTATTGCATCAGGCTTCATTGCCGGTGGTGCATTAATGGGTGTAATCAGTGCTGTTATGAAATACTTCAATATCGATTTTATGGCGACTCATTGGGTAGAATCGAACGGAGCAATGTTTGTTGGTATCTTCATGTTTGTACTCCTCTGTGGATATGTAATCTGGGATGCAATGAGAGCGAAAAAAGAAGAATAAATTTTTTCGGCTTAATTGCCATATCGTGTTTTTGCTGCCTCCGGAGGAAACTTCGGGGGCAGTTTTGTTTTGTACCAAAATTTTGAATGGTCTGTCCCGGAACAGGGAAATTAATTAGATTCTGTGTATATTTGCAGTCAGACTGCAAATACACATGGTTTTTCTTATGTCCAATTACATTTCTCGTACGGCAGAGGACACTCTGCTCAAATATCTTTCGGCATTCCCGGTTGTGGGTTTAACGGGACCGCGCCAGTCGGGTAAGTCAACACTTCTAAAAGAACTTCTCAAAGACGAATATAAATATGTTACCTTCGACAGCCCGACAACAGTAGCTGAATTCAGGGATGATCCGGAACGGTTCATGAGAATAAACGCGGATAAGGTTATATTCGATGAAGCACAAAAAGCACCCGAGATATTTAGCTATGTGAAAATAGCTGTAGATAACGATCGTGATAAATATGGGAAATTTATTCTTTCAGGATCATCACATTTCACATTGATGAAGAATATATCCGAATCCCTTGCCGGAAGAATAGGGCTTCTCACTCTTTTGCCTCTGCAGTTTGGTGAGATTCCGCAGAATCTACAGGAGCAATCAATTTTCAAAGGTGCATATCCTGAATTGGTAAAAAGAGAATATAACTTTAGAAACGAATGGTATCAGGCATATATTAACACTTATCTCGAGAAAGACCTGAGATCAATCAGCGATATCGGCAATATCAGAGATTTTTTCAGACTGATTAAACTTCTTGCAGCGAGATGTTCACAGAGGATAAACTTTTCAGAATTGGCGAGCGAACTTGGAGTTGCAGTAAATACCGTTAAACACTGGCTTTCTGTTCTTGAGGCATCTTACATTATTTTTTTTCTGCCGCCCTACTTCGATAATTTGGGAAAACGAATCGTAAAATCACCAAAACTATATTTTCACGACACAGGACTCGTTTCCTTTTTGGCGGGGATAGAAACGGAGACACAATTTGAAAACAGCCTGTTGACCGGTCCATTGTTTGAAAACTATATCGTTTCCGAAGTGAAAAAAATTATAGAACATAAGAAACCGTTTTTTAATCTCTACTACTACAGAACCGCAAGCGGATTGGAAATAGATATGATTATAGACAAAAATCAGAGCAGGGAATGGGTCGAAATAAAAACCGGTGAAACATTTCAGACAAAGTTTATTAGTTCAATAGGGAAAACCAAAAATACCAAAGAAAATGGTTTCCTTGTTTATAGAGGTGTAACAAAACCGGGAACAGATGGTATCGAGATTCTAAATTACAAAGATTTTCTTCGGGGATTTTCACAGCATTAATAGAACGCTGATGACACGGATAACCCAAAATTTCGCTGATCAGGTTCAATAGTTCACTCAAGTACTCATTTCTCTCAGGTTCCCAAATTAATACCTAATACCTAATACCTAAAACCTATTTTGTATCTTTGTAATTCAGTTTTTCAAAAAATTCAAAGACAAAATGCGACAGAGCAAATCATTTATACCAACGCTTAAAGAAGTTCCAAACGATGCAGTAGTCCCGAGCCATGTTCTTATGCTCAGGGGAGGATATGTAAGAGCACTTGCTGCCGGAATTTATTCATTTCTTCCACTCGGTTATCGGGTGGTAAAAAAAGTTTGTGAAATCATCCGTCAGGAGATGGATGCCATTGGAGGACAGGAGTTTCACCTCCCTGCACTGAACCCAAAAGAAATATGGGAAGAGACAGGCAGAGTTGAAGCATTTGGCGACACGATGTATCACCTCAAAAACCGGGACTATGTTCTGGCACCAACACACGAGGAGATAATAACCTTTCACGCCCGTAAAGTAGTGAAATCTTACAAAGATATGCCACAAACCTGGTATCAGATTCAAACCAAATTCAGAAATGAAGCCAGACCAAGAAGCGGTGTGATTCGCGGAAGACAATTTCTGATGAAAGATTCCTACTCACTCGATATCGATACAGATGGTCTCGACAAATCATATAGTTTGCACGATCAGGCGTATAAAAACATCTTTTCCCGCGTGGGATTAAAGTTTTTTGTAGTTGGAGCATCGAGTGGTGCGATGGGAGGAAGTGGAAGTGAAGAGTTTATGGTTGGTTCCGATGCGGGCGAAGACACAGTAGCACATTGTGAAGCATGTGGATACGCTGCAAATGTTGAAGTGGCTACCTCTGTGGCTGCTCCTGTTCAGAGAGATGCTGAGTCAAAAGAGGTTTATGAAATCAGCACACCAAATGTAAAATCGATCGATGAACTTTGTGCATTCCTGAACATTGATGAAAAACAGACTGCAAAATCGAGAGTTTATATTGCTGAAAGCAAGGCTGTTCTTATTCTCATCTCGGGGAATGAAGAAGTTAATGAGACGAAACTTGAAAAAATGCTCGGAAGTGGTGTAAGACCGGCACATCCTGAAGAACTGAAAGAAATTACAGGTGCAGATGCCGGTTCGATCGGACCAATCGGTTTCCCGGGCAGAATAATTGCAGATTTAAGGATTCGTGACTGCAATAATCTCTTCAGCGGTGCGAATAAAAACGATTACCACATCGGTGGTATCGATTTTAAAAGAGATGTACCATCGATTGAATATGCCGACTTGCGTACAGCCACCTCCGGTGAAGGCTGCCCCAAATGTGGAAGTCCGCTTGGAGTTTTTACGGCAATTGAGTTAGGGCACATCTTTAAACTTGGAACAAGATATTCCGCATCGATGGGTGCTACATATCTCACAGAATCGGGAGAAGAAAAACCGATTGTAATGGGCAGTTATGGCATCGGAGTTGAAAGAGTTGTTGCATGCTCTATAGAACAAAGTCACGATGACGCGGGTATAATCTGGAACAAGGCTATAGCACCATTCCATATTCACCTTCTTGGTTTGAATATGAAAAAGGAACCCGTGGCAGAAGCATCGGAAAAGATTTACTCTGATTTGTTGTCTGCCGGCATGGAAGTGCTTTTTGATGACAGAGCCGATGCACAAGCCGGATTCAAATTTAAGGATGCTGACTTGCTCGGAATGCCATTACAAGTAATTGTAGGTGAAAAGAAACTCGCTGAGAACAAGGTTGAGATAAAGGTAAGAAAAACAGGCGAGAGGCTCGAAGCATCGTTGGATACATTGATCGAAACCGTGAAAGAACTACTCGAAAAACTATGAACAAATACAAATCGCTATTCATCTTTCTTTTTATTTTTGTTTTTTCTGTAACAGGACAAAACCTCCGTGTTGCCTGGCTTACTGATATACATGTCGGTTACGATAAATCGGATTCAGTAATATTGAAGCAGATTGACAAGATCAACTCACTGAAAGATGTCGGATTTGTCGTTGTATCGGGTGATGTCACTGAATTGGGGAAATGGGATGAGTTGGAAAGAGCCCAAAAGCTTCTTTCAAAACTGAATAAAAGATTTCTTGTTATTCCCGGAAATCATGATACCAAATGGTCGGATATGGGTGGAATGGAGTTTTCCACAATCTTCGGTGATAATAAATTCCGTTTTGATACACTCAACTATGTGTTTATCGGATTAAATTCCGGAATAGTTCTCCGCGGAGGTGGTGGACATGTTGTTCCGGAAGATATCGCCTGGTTAGAAAATCAGATAAAAATTACTCCAGAAAACAAGGAAATATACTTTTTTATTCATCATCCACTCGATGGTGATGTTGATAACTGGTATAAAGTTACAAACATTCTTAGGAAAAAGAATCTAAAAGCCATTTTTGTTGGTCACGGGCATGTGAACAAGCAGATGGAATTTGATATGCTGCCTGCCTATATGGGAGTTGGTTCCACTTCAAAAACGAAGATTTACGGATTTAACTTAATCGACTTCACTAAAAAAGAGATGAAGATAACGACCATTGGGTCTGTAAAAGTTGATTCCACTATCTCAGATACAGTTTTTACCTGGTTCGACCAACCAAAAGTACCCGGCATCAATCCTGTGCCAACAGATTCACTTGGATTTGTGGATTTCAAAACTGCCACCATGATAAAAAAAATGGACCTTGGCAAAACCATGGTTTCAGCCCCGGTGCCGCATAAAAACGGATTCCTTGTTCCGACACTTGAAGGA
Source organism: uncultured Ignavibacteriaceae bacterium (assembly GCA_964431385.1). Lineage (GTDB taxonomy): Bacteria > Bacteroidota > Ignavibacteria > Ignavibacteriales > Ignavibacteriaceae > UTCHB3. The sequence goes on from CAYSJM010000032.1 coordinate 27,834, forward strand.
GCACTTTACAACTACGATAAAAATCTCAATCTGCTTTGGTGGGTAGATTTGCAGGCGCATCTTGTCTCCACCCCTGTGGTTATAGGTAATCAGGTTTTTGCAGGAAATGCAGGTGGAGATCTTTATCAAATTGACCTTCAAACGGGTGAAGTGCTGCAAACCCTTGGTTTAAATGAGTCAATCACTTCGCGACTTGCATCTTTTCCGGTTTATTTCAGAGATATGCAAACAACCGCCCTGCTGATAGGGACCTCCAACGGTACTTTATATGCGTATGAAGCCTCGACACTTACCCCGATGTGGAAGAACTCTGATGCCAAAGGGAGGATAGAATCACTCCCCGTTGTCCTAAACGACCGGGTAATTTTCTCAGCATGGGATGGAATGGCATATTGTATCGACCTGAAAACGGGAAAGCTTAACTGGAAATGGTCAGAAAATGTCAATTTCTACTATTCCACAGCAAGTTGCACCCCCGTTACGAATGGAGATTATATTTGGTTTGTGTCACCCGATAAAAGTGTTTCCTGTGTTGATGTTTTACTCGGAAAAACCCAATGGAGCACAAAAGAATTTAATGCGTGGGAATCGTTCGGACTTAGTAGTGATGGCAAAACCCTTTTTATCAAGTCGATTGAAAACGAGTTTCACACGGTTAACGCACTTACAGGGAAAAAAATTAAGACCCACAAAGTGAAGTGGGGGTTGGATACAAATCCGATACAGATTAAAGAATATGATAATAACGCCATTTTTGGATTAAAAAACGGCAAGATACTTCGATTTCAGAAGGATAAATTCACAGATTTGTTTTATCTCGGTCAGGCGAGAGCGATGACAATCGAAAAATTAGATGATCTCTATATCGCTTCCAATATGGATGGAACCATCCTGCTCTTTAAATTAAAATAACTATTGATGAAGCTAAAATACAATCTCTTTATTTTTGATATAGATGGAACCCTGACTTCGACCAACCAGTTGATATTTGACTCGTTTAACCACATTAACAGTAAATATCTCGGAAAGATTCTCTCCCCTGATGAGGTAATTGCATTATTTGGACCAACAGAAGAAGAAATAATTTTCGAGTTGTTCGGCGAAAATGCCGATGAAGCAATAGCAGATTACTTCGTTTATTACAAAGAGAACCATAATATCGCTTCACTTCACGATGGAATAGACACACTTCTTGATTACATAATAGAAAATGGGGGCAGAATTGCGGCATTCACGGGGAAAGGAAGACGATCTGCAGAGATTACCCTGAAAGAACTGGGGATTTTTGACAGAGTGGAATTCCTTGTTTCGGGCGATGATGTCACCCTCAAAAAACCTTCGGGCGAAGGAATAAGGACAATTTTAAAGCACTTTGATTCAAAACCGGAAGAAACCTTGATGATAGGTGATTCGTCTGCAGATATTAAAGCCGCAAATGAGAATGGTGTTCCCGTGGCTTCAGTATTGTGGGATTGTTATTCACCCGAGATTGTTAAAAAAATGAACAGCGGGATGATCTTTAACACAGTCGAAGAGCTTCACGGACATATCTCTCGATAACTATAATTCATTTAGAAGGCGGGGAGTTGTTTCTTGTTTATGATTGGTTATTTTCACTATCCGATTTTTAATTTTTTTTAATTGCCATGTCACAACACGAGATACCTGAACCAAGAGCCCAAATAGATTCACTTCTTGCACAAACAAGACAGAATCTGCTTCGACTAACCCAGGCAGCCGATACAAAAGCCCACATTCTGATCGTTATTTCGGCTTTTACTTTAAATATTACTCTCTCGCATTTGGAGCATCCTGTTCTTCGGTATGCAGCACTTACCATGCTGGTTCAAGCATTTATTACTGTTATTTTTTCATCCCTCAGCATAATGCCTAAACTTATACAGGGGAAGGGCAGAAAGTCGGATGTAACAGATGAGACGACACTCGAATCAATTTTTGCCGGATATTATATAAACTATGATTATAAAACATTCGAAAAGTTGATGGCAAACACTCTGTGTGATCCGCAAAAAACATATCAGGTGCAATTTAGAGAAATTTACGATTCGGGTTTGATTCTTATTCAAAAGAAGATGAAATTCCTTCGCTATGCATTCATTTCGCTCCTAATAGGAACCGGGCTTGCAATAATTGTGACATTAGTTTCGCTGATACTTCTAAAAGGAATTCCATTATAGATACCGATGTTTGATGCAGTATCCCCGTTTCTCCTCTTCTATTTTTTACTTCCATAAAAGGAAATACAATGTTCAAACCTACACTTTCAGAAATTGAGAATTACGCCAAAGATTCCTCATTAAGTTCCACAATTCGCGATCTGGGAAATCTGCTCGGTGAAGTGATAATCGAACAAGAGGGGCAAAAAGTATTCGAAAGTGTGGAAGAGCTCCGCTCCCTTACAAAACAGCTGCGAAATCTTTATAATCCTGAAACTGTAGAGAAGATAAAAGGGATAATAGCCTTACTCTCGATTGAGGAAGCGATTAAAGTGGTAAAAGCGTTTTCAATCTACTTTATTCTGGTAAATGCGGCTGATGAAATATATACACTAAGAAAGAACCGGGAAAAACAGGGAACAAGCGGCAATGAAGAGCCCGGGACTTTTGAACATACCTTTGAAACCTTAAAGACCAAGGGAGTGTCGGATAAAGAGCTGATGGGATTGCTCAAAAAAATAGAGATAACCCCCGTTTTTACCGCACATCCAACCGAAGCCTCCCGCCAGACAGTTATGAGGAAGATATTAAAGATTTGTAACCTCCTGATACTCAGGGACGACAAAAGACATCGTCATCCGGGTATTATTCAAAAACTGAAAGCGGAGATTACACTTCTTTGGCAAACAAATGATGTAAGAACCCACAGAGTTTCTGTTGGCGATGAAGTGCAACGGGGAATCTTCTTCCTAAAGGATGTTCTGTACGATAGAGTTGAAGAATTTTTTCATCTGTTTAATCATTCCCTTGATTCTGCCGGGTTTAAGTTATCCATCGAAGACCCTCTCATTCATTTTGGTTCGTGGATTGGTGGAGACCGGGATGGACATCCGTTTGTTACTCCTGAACTGACCCGCGAGACACTTCTGCAGCATAAAGAAGAGATTATCAGACTTTACAGGCAGGAACTCGACAGACTTTACACAAATTTGAGTAACTCCGTTAACCATGTCCCGATTTCGAAGGCACTCAATTCATCGATTAATCATGATGTGAAGTCGCTGAAGTCAGAAGATCATCCCTGGTATAGAGATTCCTCTGAATTATATCGCAAAAAGCTTCTTCTCATTTATGAGAAATTGGGAAGAACCATGGACGGAACCGATGGAGGCTACATCGATTCTGATGATTTAGTGGAAGACCTCGCTCTGATGGCAGAAAGTTTGCGGGAGAATAAAGGGGAATTAATAGCCGATGCAATTTTACAACCGTTCATTTATAAAGTAAAAACATTTGGATTCTACTTTGTAAAGGTTGATATCAGACAAAATGCAGCACTTATTCGTGAGGCGATGGAAGAGCTTTTATTCCTGACGGCGGCGTCACCAAATTACAGAAGTCTTCCTGAAGATCAAAAAATTAAGGTTTTACGGGATGAAATCCTCTCACCAAGGCCATTGGTGAATTCGTTCTCAAATTTATCTGAACGGACAGCCCAGGTACTTGAGGAAATTTCTCTGATAAAGTGGACCAAGGAAAATATTTCGAGGAATGCGGGAAAAGACTATATAATCAGTAACTGTTCAAAAGTCAGTGATGTTCTATCAGTTCTGTTGCTTGCCAAAGAATGTGGATTGGTAAGAGTGGAAGAAGAGAAAATTGTATCGTCGGATATCGATATTTTACCCCTTTTTGAAACGATAAACGACTTAAGGGCATCAACGGAAATTTTAAAAGAGTTGTTTGATTTGAGGGTTTACCGAAGACATCTTCGTCTGCGTGGCAGATTGCAAAAAGTTATGATTGGATATTCTGACAGCAACAAGGATGGTGGAATTGTCACCTCAAATTTTGAGCTTTTTAAAGCACAATCGCAAATCTCCAGATTATGCAGTGAATATAAAATAGAACCTGTAATTTTTCACGGAAGAGGGGGAAGTATCTCCCGCGGAGGTGGACCCGTATATGATTCGATAATGGCAAATCCAAAGGGTACTCTAAAAGGGAAAATTAAGATCACAGAACAGGGTGAAATGATCTCGGCGAAATATCTTATTCCCGAAACAGCACTGAAAACACTCGAAATAACCACTTCTGCCGTTATTGTAAAATCTTCTGACACCGTTCCCGATCTATTTGAAGAGGAACAGAGGGCACAGAATATCAAATTATTCGATAAAATCTCTGAGTCTGCCTATAAAAAATATCGTTCGCTGGTAGAGCATCCCGGATTTACGGGTTATTTCCGGTCGGCAACTCCTATCGATATAATAGAACAACTTGAAATAGGCTCACGACCCGGTTCGAGGAAAAGCACCAACGATCTCTCTGCTCTTCGGGCAATACCGTGGGTTTTTGCATGGACACAAAACAGGAACACCATTTCCGGTTGGTTTGGCTACGGAACTGCGATTGAAGATGCGATAATTAATGAAGAAGTGACGGAAGCAGAATTAGTAAAACTTTATAATAACTGGGATTTCTTTAAAGTTTTGACGGAGAATGTGGAAATGGTTCTCTTCAAAACCGATATGATGACCGGCAGGGAGTATTCGATGCTTGCCAGGACACCCGGAGCATCCGAAATATTCAGATTAATAAAAGATGAATATGATCGTTCAGTAAGTGCGGTTCTTCTTCTGACGGGTGAAAAATATCTATTGGGAAACAACAAAAATCTGCAAAGAAGACTCCAGCTTCGAAATCCATACATTGATCCTGTGAGTTTTATTCAGTTAAGATTTATTCAAGAATGGAGAAAAAGTGGTGATCAGAGCGAAAATGATGATCTGACGACACTTCTTCGTTCAACAGTAAATGGAATTGCCGCCGGAATTAAAAACACAGGATGATCATTTATTGGTCAATGCTTCCGAGAGTAAGTTCAAATTCGGGGATGTACTCTTCATATTCCACCCCAGCGAGATCAAGCAGTTTTCGGGATGCTATCCAAATCGGGTCATCGTGATATTTGTCTGAAGCGTAGATTACTTTTTTAATGCCGTTTTGGATGATGGTTTTTGTGCATTCGTTGCAAGGGAACAGAGTGCAATATAAAACGCAGTCGTGCACCGGTTTGTTTGCGTTATAAATTGCATTTTCTTCTGCGTGGACAACAAAAGCATATTTGGATTCTGTAAAACCACCAGTACGCGACCAGGGAAGTTCCCCTTCGTCAATCCCTCTCGGGAAACCATTATATCCCAGCCCGACAATTACTTTGTTCTGATCAACGATAACAGCCCCCGCCTGAGTATTGGGGTCTTTTGATCTCATAGCCATTAAATATGCCATTTGCATAAAACACTCGTTCCATGAAATCGGGTTTCGTGGTTTTGTCATCAGTAACTTCCAAAATATTAAAACGAAATTTAACTGTTATACGCCCAACTGCAAAGGAAGAAAACCAAAATAAGCATTCAGAGACAAAAGAAGGGAATTAATATTAAAACTTCCATGTGCCTTATTACTGCATTATTGGATTATTGAATTATTGCATTAAAAAAAAAGCTGCCCCCTTTTCAGAGAGCAGCTTCAAAAGATAGTGTAAAATGTATCAGATCAAAAATAATACCTGATACCTAATACCTGATACCTATTTCATTACCACCATTTTGCGAGTGATAACCTGGTTGCCAAACTGTAAGCGATAGAAATAAACGCCTGAAGAAAGATTAGTTGCATCAAAAGCGATGTCATATCTTCCGAGGTTCATTTGTTTGTTTACGAGGGTAGCAACTTCAACACCGGAAACATTGTAAACTTTCAGAGTAACCATTCCATTTTCAGGAAGTTCGAAGTTTATTTTTGTTGAAGGGTTGAATGGGTTAGGATAGTTCTGACCAAGACTTAAAGTATTGGGCAGTGCAATCTCAACTTCGATCTCTTTGGTATAAGTAGTTGTTCCATCGAGGTCAACTTGTTTCAATCTGTAAGCAACTTTAGTTGAATTCAGTTTAACAGCTTCTTTATCGGTGTAGGAATAGTTTGTTATTTCGGTTGAGTTACCTTTACCGTTAACAAATCCAATGGTTGCCCATTCGCCGTTTTTAGCTTTTCTTTCAACTGAGAATCCTTTGTTGTTGGTTTCAGTTGCAGTAGCCCAGCTAACAGTTACATTATTGTTAACTACACTAGCGTTGAAGTCTGTAAGTTCAACAGGAACCGGTCCGCCGAGAGCAGCAATTGATCTCTGGAGAACGCTGATTGCATATTTAGGATTATGAACGCCTCTCGAGCCATCATAAGCGATAAGCTGATAGTTCCAGTATGCTTTTCTTTCTGCGAGATTATTGTTTGCGTTGATCATTGTGTAAGAAATAGAATCGAGACCAACAGGAGGTAACCAGATTCTAAGGGTTCTTACGAGACCATCAAATTCAACCTGGAATGGTTCAACCTGACCGTCCATGTCATAATCAGACGAAGCAATAATTTCTTCGAATGTATTGATATTACCGTGGCAAGATTTACAAGCGGTTGTGTTGTTGTAATTGTTGTCAGGGTTAATCATTCTCCAAGTGTGGCTACCAACTTTGTCTTTGTTAGCTGCAGTTGTATCCTGAGCCATGTGGCAAGTAACGCAAGCACCGGCTGTGGATTTGTGAGCAAGACTGGTTGGGTAAGCTGATGTGAAAACAGCAGCATTCTGGCCAAGGAGGTTGTCAGTCTGTGTTGAATGGTGAGGACCCCAGGTAGAGTTAACAGTACCTGCAGGAACATAGGTAACATTGTCTCTGCGTGCTTTGTGGCAGTTCATACAAAGTTTGCCTTCACCGGTAACAACTGCTGAATAGTTGTAACCATTTCCAAGAGTATCACCAACAGTTGGTGTAAATCTTAAGCTGGCAGGGTTTGATGTTCCGTGAGGATCGTGGCACATTGAGCAGCCAAGATCTGTCTGGTTTGCTTCAGTCCAACCGGTTGTATTGGTTGTTCTGCCGTATGACAGGTTGATGTAACCTTTTGCATCGTGGCAACGGATACAGTTACCTAATGAGTTGTTCTGTGAAGCAGCTGCCTGAGCAAATGAGTTTGACCACACTGCTACAGAGTGTCTTGTTACAGCAAACTGATTGTAAGTTCTGTAATAAGGCG
>CAYSJM010000033.1:0-34417 GCA_964431385.1 uncultured Ignavibacteriaceae bacterium
TAAGTGGTGACAATTGTGGAAGAGTTTTTAGGGTATCCACTATCGTTGTATCCTTAAATACAACAGTTGTGAATAGTGCATTTGTACTCACTTCAAGGGTATATCTTTCAACTCTTTGTGAGGAATTCCATTTCACTACTACCGGTTGAATCGATCCCAAAGAATTGTTTGCAGGACTTGCAAGTACCGGCTGTGTTGGTCTCTCAATTATGGTTGTGAACTTAAACCATCCTGAGAAACTGCCCCAGCCAACTTCATTATTGGCTTTAACTCTCCAATAATAAGTTGTCAGATATCCAAATCCTGACATCAGTTTTGTTGTATCAGTCAGAGTACTGTCAGAGTAGAATGATGTCGTACTATTGGTATCGGTTTTTATCTCGAGCCAGTATTTACCAATCGATTCAATACCGGATGTTGGATTTGCACTTCCTGAAGTTAACAGATTTCCACTTCTTGGCGCTTTGACTCCTTCGCCATCAATAGATGGTTCCATGTCACTTTTGGCTTTATTTACACCCTTTCCGCCTGAAGTGACAGATCCAAGTGTTTGTTCACCGGCAGTTGACCATTTAAGCAACACACCATTTATTGGCAGATTTACACTTCCATTTGCTGGTGCGATAAGATTAACTGCAATCGGGAAGCCAAGTGTCCGGAAGTTCCAGACCGTTGAGTAATCAGAAGTACCACCAATGTTCCTTGCCTTCACTCTCCAATAATATGTCTTGGGAGTTTGAAGTTGAGGAAGTGTTCGCATCGTATCGGTCAATGTGGAATCAACCAAGAACAGAGTGGTGAAATTTGAACTTTCGCTCACTTCAAGTGTATATTTCTCAACTCTTTGAGAATGTTTCCATTTCAAAACCACAGGCTGTAATTGCTGAGTGGCATTATTAACCGGCGAAGCCAATAGAGGTACAGTCGGTATCTCTATTATTGTTGTAAACCTCCATGTATTCGACCAGTCTCCCCAACCTGTCTGGTTCTGAGCTCTTACTCTCCAGAAGTACTTGGTTAAGTAGCCCAAGCCACCGACAATTTTGGATGTGTCGGTCAAGGTTGAGTCGTTCACATAAATGGAAGCAAACAATGAATCGGTCGAAATCTGTAGTTGATATTTCTGGATCGTTTCAAAGCGTTCTTTTGCTTTTGTCCATTTGAAAGTCAATCCTGCAACCGGTTGATTTACAGAAGCATCCAATGGGGTGATTAAATTTGAAGCATACGGATTACCCAAGGTCTTGAAGTTCCAGACCGTACTCCAGTCACTCTCACCACCGACATTCACGGCCTTAACTCTCCAATAATATTGGGAGTAATTCGCCAATGTTGGGAGGACCTTTGTCGTATCGGTAAGAGTTGAGTCATTTACCACCAGAGCGGTAAATAAACTGTCGGGTGAAACCTGAAGTTTATATTTTTCCGTTCTGAGTGATTTGTTCCACTTTACTGTTACAGGATTCGGCAATCCCTTGTTTCCATTCGATGGTATTGCCAAAACAGGGACATCCGGTTTCTCCACGATGGTCGTAAACCGCCAAGTTTCAGACCGGTCTCCCCAACCTGTTTGGTTCTGTGCCCTGACTCTCCAGAAGTATTTCGTCATGTAACCCATACCATTAACGACTTTCATCGTGTCGGTTAGAGTTGAGTCGTTAGCGAAGAATGAACCAAACAACGAATCAGTTGAAACCTGGAATTGATATTTCTGGATCGTTTCGATCCGTTCTTTTGCTTTCGTCCACTTGAAAGTTAATCCCGTTAAAGGCTGATTTACCGAGAGATTTGCCGGAGTTATCAGATTAGAAGCATACGGATTTCCAAGTGTCTTGAAGTTCCATACACTACTCCAGTCGGATTCACCGCCAACATTTACCGCTTTTACTCTCCAGAAATATTGCGAGTAATTCGCTAATGCCGGGAGAACCTTCGTTGTATCTGTTAAAGTTGAGTCATTTACCACTAGAGCGGTAAATAAACTGTCGGGTGAAACCTGAAGTTTATATTTTTCCGTTCTGAGTGATTTGTTCCACTTGGTTGTGATAGGGTTCAACAGCCCCTTGCTTCCGTTAGCCGGCAATGCCAGAACAGGGACAACCGGTTTTTCAATGATGGTTGTAAACCGCCAAGTGTCTGACCAGTCACCCCAACCAGTTTGATTCTTTGCTCTGACTCTCCAGAAGTATTTTGTCAAGTAACCCATCCCGTTCACAATTTTCATCGTGTCGGTTAGAGTTGAATCGTTAACAACCACTGATGCGAATAACGAATCAGTTGAAACCTGAAATTGATATTTTTGAATCGTCTCAATGCGTTCTTTCGCTTTCGTCCACTTGAAAGTCAATCCGCTTAGAGGCTGATTCAGCGAGAGATTGGCCGGAGTTACCAGATTCGAAGCGTACGGATTTCCAAGTGTCTTGAACTTCCACACACTGCTCCACTCAGATTCTCCGCCAACATTCACGGCCTTCACTCTCCAATAATATTGGGAGTAATTCACTAATGTTGGGAGAACCTTCGTTGTATCTGTTAAAGTTGAGTCATTTACAACCAGAGAGGTAAATAAACTGTCAGAGGAAACCTGAAGTTTATATCTTTCCGACCTAAGTGATTTACTCCACTTGGCTGAGATTGGATTCAATAGTCCTTTACTTCCATTCACAGGTAATGCCAGAAAAGGAACAGCCGGTTTTTCAACGATGGTCGTAAACCGCCAAGTTTCAGACCGGTCTCCCCAACCTGTTTGGTTCTGTGCCCTGACTCTCCAGAAGTATTTCGTCATGTAGCTCATGCCACCGACAACTTTCATCGTGTCGGTAAGCGTTGAGTCATTCACAAAAACAGATGCGAACAACGAATCTGTCGATATCTGGAATTGATATTTTTGAATGGTCTCAATGCGTTCTTTCGCCTTCGTCCACTTGAAGGTCAACCCGGTTAAAGGTTGATTAATTGAAGCATCCAGCGGAGTTATCAGATTCGAAGCGTACGGATTTCCAAGTGTCTTAAAGTTCCATACATTGCTCCATTCAGATTCACCACCAACATTAACCGCTTTTACTCTCCAATAATACTGCGAGTAATTCGCCAATGTTGGGAGAACCTTCGTTGTATCTGTTAATGTTGAGTCATTTACCAACAGAGCGGTAAATAAACTGTCAGAGGAAACCTGAAGTTTATATCTTTCCGACCTAAGTGATTTATGCCACTTGGTTGTGATTGGGTTCATGAGTCCTTTGCTGCCATTAACCGGCAATGCCAGAACAGGAACAGCCGGTTTCTCCACGATTGTCGTAAACCGCCAAGTGTCTGACCAATCACCCCAACCTGTTTGGTTCTGTGCCCTTACTCTCCAGAAGTATTTCGTCATGTAACCCAAGCCACTAACGACTTTCATCGTGTCGGTTAGAGTTGAGTCATTCACAAAAACAGAAGCGAACAACGAATCTGTTGATATCTGGAGTTGATATTTTTGAATGGTCTCAATTCGTTCTTTTGCTTTCGTCCACTTGAAAGTTAATCCAGTTAGAGGCTGATTAATTGAAGCATCCAGCGGAGTTACCAGATTCGAAGCATAAGGATTTCCAAGTGTCTTAAAGTTCCATATACTGCTCCAATCTGATTCACCGCCAACATTTACCGCTTTTACTCTCCAGTAAAATTGTGAGTAGTTCGCTAATGTTAAGAGAACCTTTGTTGTATCCGTCAAGGTTGAATCGTTTACCACCAGAGCTGTAAACAGACTGTCAGCTGAAACCTGGAGTTTATATTTTTCAACCCTCAGTGATTTATTCCACTTGGTTGTGATTGGGTTCAGCAGCCCCTTGCTTCCATTAACCGGCAATGCCAAAACAGGAATATCCGGTTTCTCCACGATGGTCGTAAACCGCCATGTATCCGACCAGTCACCCCAACCTGTTTGGTTCTGTGCCCTGACTCTCCAGAAGTATTTTGTAAGATAACCCATGCCACCAACAACTTTCATTGTGTCGGTAAGCGTTGAGTCATTCACAAAAACAGAAGCGAACAACGAATCTGTTGATATCTGGAGTTGATATTTTTGGATCGTTTCAATCCGCTCCTTTGCCTTTGTCCACTTGAAAGTCAATCCGGTTAGAGGCTGATTCATCGAGAGATTTGCCGGAGTTATCAGATTCGAGGCATAAGGATTTCCAATTGTCTTGAAGTTCCACACAGTACTCCATTCAGATTCACCGCCAACATTTACGGCCTTTACTCTCCAATAATATTGTGAGTAATTCGCCAATGCCGGGAGAAGTTTTGTGGTATCGTTCAGAGTTGAATCATTAACGATCAACGAAGTAAACAGATTATCCGTTGAAACCTGAAGTTTATATTTTTCAACTCTAAGTGATTTGGTCCATTTTGTGGTGATAGGATTGAGAAGGCCCTTGGTATTGTTCAACGGCAATGCCAAAACAGGAACAGTTGGCTTTTCAACGATGGTCGTAAGCCGCCATGTATCCGACCAGTCACCCCAACCTGTTTGGTTCTGTGCCCTGACTCTCCAGAAGTATTTCGTCATGTAACCCAAGCCACTAACGACTTTCATTGTGTCTGTGAGTGTGGAGTCATCCACAAAAATAGAAGCAAACAACGAATCTGTTGATACCTGGAATTGATATTTCTGGATCGTTTCAATCCGTTCTTTTGCCTTCGTCCAGTTGAAAGTCAATCCGGTCAGAGGCTGATTGACCGAGAGATCAGCCGGAGTTACCAGATTCGAAGCATAAGGATTTCCAAGTGTTTTGAAGTTCCATACACTGCTCCAATCGGATTCTCCGCCAACATTCACGGCTTTTACTCTCCAATAATATTGCGTGTAATTCGCCAATGTTGGGAGAACCTTTATAGTATCCGTCAATGTTGAATCATTTACCACCAGAGAGGTAAATAAACTGTCAGATGAAACCTGAAGTTTATATCGTTCCGATCTGAGTGATTTGTTCCACTTGGTTGTTATCGGGTTCAGCAGCCCCTTGTTTCCGTTAATCGGCAATGCCAAAACAGGAACAGTTGGTTTTTCAATTATTGTAGTGAATTTCGACCATCCACTATACTGACCCCACCCATTCTGGTTTTTTGCCTGAACTCTCCAAAAATACTCAGTAAGATAAGAGAATCCATTCACCGTTCGAAGAGTATCTGTCAGCAGGCTGTCTGACAGGAAGAACGCTGCAGAAGAGGTATCGGTTTTTATTTCAAGGCGATATCGACCTATGCTTTCGCTACCATTTTTGATATTTTTTTCATCAGATTTGGTTTTGGTCCCGCTTTCGTTGGAAGTCTCATTGTAAGCGAGAGCTTTTGCAATCTGTTCCGGAGCTTTCGACCATTTAAATACCACACCATTAACAGGAAGATTTTTATTCTCATTCACTGGTTGAAGTGGTGTGGCAGACAGAGGCAATCCCAAAGTTTTGAAGTTCCAAACGCTGCTCCAACTACTTTCTCCCCCAATATTTCTTGCCCTAACCCGCCAGAAATATTTTGTATAAAGTGTAAGTGAATTCACATATTTTGCAGAATCAACTAAACTTGTGTCACTCACAACAACAGAGGTAAACAGACTGTCAGTCGCTATTTGTAACCAATATTTCTCTGCCCGGGCAGATTTATTCCATTTCAGTGAGATTGGTTGAAATAAACCGAGACTGTTATTCACCGGAGAAGCAAGTAATGGATCTGAAGGTTTTTCGACGATTGTGGTGAACCTTGACCAATCGCTGTAGTCACCCCAGCCAAATTGATTTTTTGCCCTTACACGCCAAAAATAACCGGTGGAATATTCGAATCCACCGGCAATCTTAACCGTATCAGTTAATGTTGAATCAACTATAACATAAGAAGGAGAGTTAATTTCTTTTTTAACTTCGAACCAGTATTTCTGAATTGTCTCCTGCTCGGTTCCTCTGCTCCAACTGAATGAGATAGAATTAATTGGCAGGTTTACCGCATTATCTGATGGATTATATAATTGGATCGCATAGGTGGTTCCCAAAGTTTTAAACCTGAAGAATCCTGAAAACGGGCTTATCCCCTTCAACCCCGAAACCTTTACTCTCCAAAAATATGTACTTAATTTATTAAGTCCCTCTAACACTTTAGAGGTGTCTGTAAGCAATGAGTCATTATAAACCATTTGCACGAAGTTGCTGTCTGTTGCGAGTTGAAGATGATAATTATCACCTCTTTTTGCCCTGTTCCAAACAAGTTTTACAGGATTAACCAATCCCATCGCAAAGTTTACAGGACTGGCAAGCATCGGAGCCGGGTTAAAAGGTACAACAGTTGCAACCAATGTGTCTGGATTAGAGGAGGTGCTGTCATCTTTTACACTGATCTCGACATTAAAAACCCCGGATGAATCGGTTCTGTTTTTGAAAGTGATTACATTATTAATTTCATCTATAGTGAAAAGAAGATTTTCAGGTGCCCCTTCGGTTGTTGAAATTTTCCCGTCTTCATTCTTTTTCAAGTTATATGGAATTGTCGATATTACCCTGACACTGTTCACCGATATCTTCGTGGTATCGCTGTCAATATCAGATACAAATCTGTTCAGATATAACTTCACTGAATCATTTTCCGTGAACGATAAATCGGGTAGAGACGCCAATATTGGTGGATCATTCAACGCAAGCACGACTATATTGAATACCATATCTCGGGAAAGTGAGCCGTCACTTGCCCGTAAAGTGATCTGAGCCGTACCAAACTTATTGGCATTTAATGTCGCGGTAAGTTTATTACCAGAAAGTGAAGTTTGCAGCAGAGCCGTGTTGTTGTTCAGGACACTCATTGTCAAAGTGTCGCCATCAATATCAGTAAATCTTTGATATATTGAATCAATTACCAACGGTGAGCTGTCCTCCTGGATCTGCTGATTCTGAACAGCCAGAACAATAGAAGGAGCTGTATTGAATGGTGAGGCTGAAGTCACCTGACTCGGTGTACTTTTGTTCGCGGCAACATCCACCGCCGCTATCCTGAAATAGTAGGTGGTGCCGTTCGTTAGTCCGCCAACTGTATAAGTGGTTGCATTTTTGTTGGCAATTCCCACTGAATCAACAGAAGAGGGCGTGAAATTAGGTATCGTACTACGATATATAACATAGTACGAAAGGTCATCATCCTGGTTCGCTGTCCAATTCAGGATCGCTTTCCTGTTCCTCCCGGTTGCAATAAGTCCAGTGGGTTGAGCCGGCGGGGTAATATTATCAATCGCGAAAACAGTGCCGGTTTTTGCTCCCCATCCACCTTTGGAATCCCTCATCCGTACCCACAATGTGTGCACTCCTTCCGGAACGGGACTGCCTTGGGAGTTTATTGTCGCGTTGAACTCTTCGAATATCTCATCGAATGTTCCGTCAACAGGTGTTAAAACCCTTCCCGCTCCCACACCGGGGTCATTGTCAATAAAATACTCACCGGCGGTTAACTTGGGCTGAGTGAGAACAAAGATGTCTTTCGCGGCAGGATTTCCAGCAGGAGTTGCTATGTTTATAGAGACTCCGTATACATCACCCCATTCTCCCAACGAATTTTTCATTCTCACATATAATGTGTGTGCACCGATACTTAGATTGGAGGTAGTCGCGGTTGCCGTAATTTCTTCAAATACCTCATCCAGAGTGCCATCAACTGCAATTAACGGGGTACCTGAACCGGGTCCCGGATCAGTATCGAAAAAGTATTCCGCGTTCACAATCCTCGGCTGGGACAGCACAAAAATATCTTTGGCATTGGGGTTACCGGCCGGTGCAGCGACATTCACAGATACTCCGTAAACTTCACCCCACTCGCCTGCAGAATTTTTCATTCTGATATAGATCGTATGCGCACCCAAGGACAGATTTGAAGTATTTAGAACTCCTGTTATCTCCTCAAATATTTCATCATAAGCTCCATCCCCGGCCAAAAGCGGAGTGCCCGCTCCCTGCCCCGGGTCGGTGTCGATGAAGTATTCGGCATTTACAAGTTTAGGCTGCGAAAGCACAAAGATGTCTTTGGCGTTAGGGTTACCTGCCGGTGCAGCGACATTCACTGATACTCCGTAAACTTCACCCCACTCGCCCGCGGAATTTTTCATTCTCACATAAATAGTATGCGCACCCAAGGACAGGTTTGAAGTATTTAGAACTCCTGTTATCTCCTCAAATATTTCATCATATGTCCCGTCTCCGGCTAAGAGCGGAGTGCCCGCTCCCTGCCCCGGGTCGGTGTCGATGAAGTATTCTGCATTTACAATTTTAGGTTGGGAAAGAACAAAGATGTCTTTGGCATTAGGGTTACCGGCCGGTGCAGCGACATTCACGGAGACACCGTATACCGGCCCCCATTGACCACTCGAATTCTTAAGCCTGACATATATGGTGTGTGCCCCGATCGAAAGGTTGGATGTACTCAGAGTACCGGTTATCTCTTCAACCAGTTCATCAAATGTCTGATCAACCGCGCTGAGCTGAGTGCCGTTTCCTGCCCCGGGATCAGTATCCACAAAATACTCAGCTCCCGATAATTTTTGCAGCGATGCATTTTGTCCCAACAGGGAAACAAACAGTAACGGTATGATCACAGAAAGTAAAAATATCTTTTTCATTTTGATCCTCTTGTTAAATAAATGAATCTACACTAAGTGAGGTCAATCCTCTTTCTGATTCATTTGCTGACCGTTTTTACTTTCTGTTTGGTTTGCCCTGGTAGCCACCCCACCACCGTTTATTGTTATCGTGTTACCTTGTGCTGTGTTCAATGGGATCAGAGAGAGTTCAAAAACTTTTGCATTTCCGGATCCGCTGTTAGCGTTATCCCAATTGAAACTGCCTCCATAGATGCCCATATCATTTCTTGTTCTGTCAAGATCAAAATCGGTCGTTGCCGGGTTGCCGGCATCGATACACGGTGATCCCGGTGAGAGATGGAAGTCGCCTCCGGATGCGTTTACGAAACCGGGATTATTTGTGATATTCCCCAAGCCCGTGATTGTGTTGTTGCCGTTTGCGTAAGCACAATTGTAGTCGGTAACCAGGCCTGGTAAACTTACAACCCCGCCATTATTGTTTGCAAATATGTTGTTCTTAACTTCGAAGAAGGTTGTACTGCTGAAATACCTCTCAGAAGCAGCTGCGTATTGCTGATTATTTGTAAATACATTATTGTTGATTTTTACATATTTGAAGTTCAGATAAGATGGATCCCATTTATTCCCAATGAAGTATAGAACATGCTTTGAGATTCCGCTGAAAAGATTATTTACTACAAAAAGAGAGTCCAGACCAAAAGAAGATGGATTTTCGTAATAAAAATCTCCCAAAATAGCATATCCTGTGCACTGAGAGATTTTATTACCTACTATAAAAATTTTAGATAGAAGTGCCTGACCAAAATTTATTGCAGATGAACTACAACCTGTAATCTCATTGCCGAGAATTATGGTATTTGATCCGGACTTAACCCCGATTGCTCCAGCTGAGATTGTGTTCTTTGAAAATACGAGTTTCTTTGTCGATGAAGAACTTATAGTCGCGCTTGTAGCATTTGTAGCCGTGGGCAGGAAAGTGTTGTTAAATATAATTGTTTTCCCCGAGCCTGATGAGGATGAACTGATCGTAGAGGAATAAAAAGAATTATTTTGAACGATCACCTCTCGTGAAGAGTGCGAGGTTGATAAGCCAAGTCCATATAACTTATTGTCGGTGAAATTAACATTCCCGGTTCCCATTCCAAGTGATACAGCCCCTCCCCGGAAAGTATTCGATGCTATTGTCAAGTCAAGCGTGTTAGCCGCAACCGAGATGGATGCCTGTTCAAAAATATTGCCCCCAATTACAAAATTATTTCCGGCAAAGCTCATATTGGCTTTTACCTTAAATCCGGTCAAACTGCCATTCGTGGTTCCGGTAGAAAAAGCTATTGTATATGAGTAGGGATATTGGATCACGGTGTTAGTATCTACCGCTACGAGGTTAACACCTTTGGTGATTGAAAGCATCTCATTATAAGTTGCGGGCATTACCTTTATTGTATCACCGTTCGAAGCTGCAGTTAGAGCAGCTGTGATCGTTAAATAGTTTCCGCCACCCGCTTGGTCTACCACAAGAACATTCTGTGCAACGGAAGAAAAAGTTACCACACTTAAAATAAATATTAAATACTTCATTTCATTTCTCCTGCTTACCTGGTTGAATTTGAATTACTTTGATTTGATTGGGGAACCGTCTGCTGCGTTTTATTTGCAACACCGCTCCCGGTAATTGTAATAGTGTTCCCTTGCGCTGTGGCAACGGGGGAGAGAAGGAGTTCCATAATTGTATTTGATAATTGCCCATTAAAGGTGTTTACCCAAGTGAATGACCCTCCGTATACACCCATGTCATTACGACTTCATAGTCTTGTGGTAATGGTGAGCCTGCATCTATACATGGTGAGCCGGATTGTAACGAATAATCTTCTCCTGCTTGGTTGGAAAACATCGGATTAGCGTTGAGATTACCTGTCCCAGGGAAAACATTCACAGGATTGTTGTAAAAACAGTTGTAATCATTTTGTGTTACTGTTGAAGGTGTGAATGCAGTGCTTGATGAATTCACAACGATATTATTATGCACTTTTATGAGAGATGAAGGCGAAAATGCCCATTGAAGATATATCCCATATTGACAGCCGACCAGGACATTATTAGCAAATCTTGAAGTGACATTACTATAATGCTGCGAATTGTAATATGCTCCTCCCTGATATTCTACAGCTTTGGCAATGTTAGTAAAAGAATTGTTTAAAATATTAATATTTTGGAAAGCTCTATCATATCGATTCTCACCATTATAAAGTAGAATACCATGATTTGCTCCATCACTAAATTTATTAGAATTTATTGCGACATTAGCAATTGTCCCATTAATGGCTGGTGATATAAATACCCCGTGCTTTTGGTTATTCTTCAGGATGTTACCAATAATTTTGACATCATTGCCTGCATTTACCCCGGTTCCCCCGTCTAATATTTTATTCCCATAGATAATAACCTTTCCAATGGCTGTAATTATGGTGCTATTTGCCGCGGCTCCGGAAAACTCGTTATTTAATACAATGATCTTTTCCGTTCCGCTGTTTGAGACAGTTAGCAAACCTTTCCGTATTTTATTATTCATTACGACAGCTCCCCCATTACCGAGATTTGCGGTTACTGAAGCACTGTCGATAATGTTTGAGGCTAAAAGAATGTTTTTATAACCGTTATTTATGTTGATATTCCGCCTAATCTTGAAACCCTGAACACTTGCACCGTCTACCGAGAACAAAATAACTCCATTTCCGTTATAATCAAGTATCGCCGTCGTATCCATTCCTAGCAAATGCACCTTTTTTGTTAGGTTGAGATATTCCAAGTACAACCCCGGCATCACTTTGATTGTGTCCCCGGCCGCGGCTACAGCGAGTGCTGCATTGATTGTAATATATTGGCCGCCGCCATACTGATCCACAACCAGAACTGACTGAGCATTGACTGTCAGAAACGCAAATACGACAAGAAGTAAAATCGATTTCATTTTTCTCTCCTAAGTGATAATTAAAGTACTACGCTGAATCTGCCGGGAGCGTGAAAACTACCCTGATCTCTACCATCCACATAAACTGTTGCCCGGCCAACAGACGCGTGTTCCACGATCGCGACACCGTCCCTGTCAGTATAAGCCGGTTCTGACATCCCACCTGTAAGACCCGAAAAACCAATTACGACTTTCTTTCCGTGGGGCTTGCTTCCATCCCTGTACGACACATAAATTGTCGAGTGATTTCTGGACATGTTTATTCCTTGCATTGTTGAGCATGTATTTCATCTTCGATTTTGACAACTGCTTTTCATCAACAGATAAGTTAATTTGTCAATCGGAAATTAGACAAGTTTAATTTTTCCCCTTATCCTTGAAAACCATGATTTTTATGAAAATTTGAGAGGAGATTTCAATTACAACAAATGCAACGAGTGGTGGTGATTTTAGCAGTAAGGTGATATGTGTGGCTGGTAGGGGGTATTATCAGTTTTAATTACCGGGTAGAATGCTTTAAATCCACTCCGTCAGGGCAACCCTCACACCCTCTTACCGTGTATCCTTTTTCTTAAATCAAGATAATTGGGGAGGAGTTTTCTTAGCTCGGCGTAGAACCGTGGGGAGTGGTTCATCTCTTTGAGGTGGCAGAGTTCGTGGATTATTACATAATCGATGAGTTCTGGTTCGAGGGAGATTAAGATTGGTGAGAGGAATATTTCCTTTTTCATTGTGCAGAAGCCCCACTTCCCCCTCATTTTTTTCACTCTTATGAGATTTGGTTTGAAGCCATATTTGTTTGCGAGTAGTTCGGCTCTGGGGAGGAGATATTTGGCGGCGGTACTGTTCAGGTACGCTCTGTAGAGTTCGGTTGTGCTTTCTTTCGCACCCTGCGGACTCTCAATGGTGAGCTCGGATGTCTCGTTATTAAAACTGAGGACATGCTTTTTGAGGAAAAGATTGTAGTGATGGTTCACTCGAATCTCTTCCCCAAAAAGTTTGTATGGCGATTCCTCTTTTTGAATCAGGAGGTGAATATGTTTTTCGAGAAATTTCTTTTTAGAATCTAGAAACTTCTTTGCTTCTTCAAATGAGCCCCTTTCGGGAATCACAAGTTCAAAGAGACCGTACTGATTCAGTCGAATGGCGACCGATTTGGCTCTTTTGCTCCGTCTGACAGAGCAGCGGATTTTTTGTCCGGCAATTTCAACTTCGAGCAAATCGGTGTGCGGTTTCATCTGTTCTTTTTATAGGTGGAACCCTCTTTGGTATCCTGAAGTGTAATTCCAAGAGCATTTAGCTCATTCCTGATCTTGTCGGAGAGAGGATAATTCTTCTCTTTCTTGGCATCGATCCTGAGTTTTATCAACAGTTCAATCAACTCATTCTCCAGTCCGGTGTCAGCACTCTCTTTTTTCTCCATCCTCAAAATACCCAGAACACCGTCGGCAGTTCTCTTCAAGAATTCGAGAGCACCTTCGTAAAACTCACGGGACAAGCCATTTCCGCTTGCTAGCACAGTATTCACTTCTTTTACAAAATCGTAGATCACAGCGATTGCCTTTGGCGAGTTAAAATCGTCATCCATTGCATCTTTAAAAGCTTCATAACTGCTGCTGAAATTATACTCGACCGCACTTGAAGCGGGACCCGCAGCAAGTCCTTGTTTTAAATTATCAAACAAGTTACTGAGTTTCTCCAAACCTCTATCGGCACTCTCCAAAGCTTCCGCAGTAAAATTTAACGGGGAAGCATAATGTGTTTGTGCATAAAAAAAGCGAAGTGTCTCCGGTTTGTATCTCTGCACCATATCTCTAAGGTTGAATACATTACCAAGCGATTTTGACATCTTTTCGTTATCAATATTCAGGAAACCATAATGCATCCAGAACCGTGCGAACTGTTTTCCGGTAGCTCCTTCACTTTGTGCAATCTCATTTTCGTGATGCGGAAAGATCAGATCACTACCGCCGGCATGGATATCAAAGGTTTCACCGAGGTGTTTGCACGACATAGCCGAGCATTCGATGTGCCAGCCGGGTCTTCCCTTTCCCCAGGGACTTTGCCACCACGGTTCACCTGGTTTAGCCGACTTCCAAAGTGCAAAGTCAAGCGGACTTCTCTTAATTTCATTTACTTCTACTCTAGAACCCGATTCAAGATCATCGATATTTTTACCTGAAAGTTTTCCATAACCTTCAAATTTGCTGATCTCATAAAAAACATCACCGTTTACTTCGTAAGCTTTTCCATTTTTTATCAATGCCTCAATCATCGAGATAATTTCGGGAATATGCTCAGTCGCTCTGGGATTTACATCGGCTCTCAGCAGCCCAAGTTTATCGATATCTTCAAAAAATGCATCCGAAAACTTTTTGGCAACTTCTTTTGAATCAATTCCGAGAGCGTTCGCCTTGTTTATTATTTTATCATCTATATCGGTAAGGTTCATCGCAAATTTCACCTTGTAACCCGAATAGATCAGATATCTTCTTACGATATCAGACATCACAAATGAGCGGGCATTGCCAATATGAAAATAATCGTAAACGGTCGGTCCACAAGAATACACCGTAACCTCAGGTGGATTCAATGGAATAAATTCTTCTTTTTTTCGTGTAAGCGTATTGTAAATTTTTAACATAACAATCTGTGATTATTTAAATAATTTTTCTTCCTGTGGTTAAAACCAACAGGCTATTCGTTTTTTATACTTCATACTTCACACTTTTTTTAAGCTTTTCAATCAAAAGTTTTATATCCGCCGGAAGCTCTGAATCGAAACGCAAAAATTCTTTAGTATGAGGATGAATAAATCCGAGGGTCTTGGCGTGAAGCGCCTGTCTTGGCATCAGGTCAAGAAGGTTGTCAACCCGTGCCCTTATACCCGGCAACTGATCGCCATATCTTATTACTCTTCCGCCGTAAAATTCATCACCAAATATTGGATGTCCCGTTCCACTTAAATGAACCCTGATCTGGTGAGTTCTACCTGTTTTTAATTTCAAGCTTAGAAGTGTGGCGAAATCAAACTCTTCTATCACTTCAAAAAAGGTATGTGCAAATTTACCTTCATTTTCTGTCATAGTAAAGAGTTTACGGTCTCTTTTACTTCTTGCAATGTAAGATTGAACCTCTCCCTTTTTCTCTTTGAAGATTCCCCACGCAACAGCCTGGTATTCCCTCTCGATTGAATGGGCAGAAAACTGGGCGGCAAGCCGGTGATGTGTAACATTATCTTTTGCGATAAGTAACAGACCGCTTGTGTCTTTGTCTATCCTGTGGACAATTCCCGGTCTTGTTGCCGGATCGTTAATATCGCTGAGTTTCTGATTATGGAAGAGGAGTGCATTTACGAGTGTGCCTGTGTAGTGCCCGATAGAGGGGTGAACAACCAACCCCGGTGGTTTATTAATAATAAGAAGAAATTCATCTTCATATACAACATCAATGGGGATATCTTCAGGCTCTGCAACTTCCGGTCGGGGGGCTATGGGAAGTGTGAGAACAATTTCGTCCCCCGGATTCACCTTGTAATTCGATTTGATTATTTTCCCGTTTGCTGTTACGAGTCCTGCTTCAATAAGTTTTTGGATTCTGGTGCGAGTGGCGTTTTCGACAGAATTTGCGAGAAAAGTATCTACTCTTTCCTTTTTCTTCCCGTCAGGAATATCATATCTAAATATCTTTTCGGTTATTATCTTCGCCATCTGCGGGTACTTCAGCCTTTACTTCAACCGTCTCTTCTGATATGCTGATTTGTCTGGCGGCGGTTTTCGGCTTTTCTTCAGTCGAGTTATTCTCAAATTCCTGTTCTGCAGGAAGTGGTGCTGACTCATCCGTGGAACCCTCAGCCGGTTCAGTTTTTTCTTTACCGTAAAAGATAAAAAGAACTGCTACACCCAGTGAGACTGCAATATCGGCGATATTAAATATAGGGAAACTGTCGATGTAATATCCAAAGATCTTCACATCAAAAACCACATGGAAAAAATCAACAACATGACCGTAAAAGAGGGGTGCATATCCATAAAAAACACCATAAAAAACACGGTCAATCATGTTTCCGATTGCCCCGCCCAAAATAAGAGCAAGCCCTACAGCTGCTCCTTTATTTTCGGTCGCAATTTTATTGATGTAATATATTATGAAACCGCCCGCAAAAAAGGAGACGAGCGATACTAAAACTTTTACAACGGGATGGAGTTCAATTCCAAAAGCTATTCCCTTATTTTCCACAAAAGTTAATCGGAAAAAATTCCCAAGTACGGGCATCGTTTGTCCAAGATACATACCATCATACTCGATTCCGAGAAAAGGTATGGAAAACCCTTTCACTGCCAGTTTTGTAACCTGGTCAATTACCACGAGGATGATTGCAAAATAAATTAACTTTCGTGCGAACTTGTCGCTAATAAAATTCTTAATAAGGCTTCTTCTTTTTTTCTTGTTTAATCTTGATAGGTAAACAATGTTGGCTATGCGGAACAGCCAGAAGTCTCTCTTTTGGTATAAGAGGACAAGTTTCGCATAAATTCTGAGGTTCATCGATGCATTCCACGCATAAGCCGTAGGTGCCTGCATCAATTCTCTTTAATGCTTCATCAAGATAGCCAAGAAATTTCCCTTCTCTCTGTGCGTAAAGAAAAGTTTTTTCACGCTCCATGGCGTCAGTTCCCTGTTCTGCCATGTGAAGGGAATAAGGTGAATTTTCGTTGATATATTCACCGGTTGTTGGGTCCATCATTCTATCGCGTAAATTCTGCAACTGAACAATGATCTCGTCTCTTTTCTCAAGAATTACAGCCCGGAATTCTTCAAGTTCCTGAGTCGTATATCTTGTTTTCCTGGGAGTAGTGTTTTCTCCACCCGAAACTTTGGTTTCTTCCATTGGAATCTCCTGTTCGTATCCTATGATTTATTAATTTCGATTGTGCAAACGAGCTCGCCGATTTTCCACTCCTGTTTATAGCCGGAATTAAAACCACCCGTTTTAAGTTCTTCAGCCAGGGTCTCACCCTTTATATAAGACTGAAAATTGCTCACAGCACTATTTAGTTCAATGTCACCCGAATAATTGATTTTGATTTTGTCAATAACCTCAAATCCGGCGTCTTTTCTCATGTTTTGAACACGGTTTACAAATTCTCTGGCAATACCCTCTTCCTTCAGTTCATCGGTGATCTCTGTATCAAGAGCCACGGTAAATGCACCTTCGGATTCAACAAGCCAGCCCTCAATTTCAGTACTGATGATTTCCACATCCGTTGGAGCCACTTCAATTTCGCTTCCTGCTATCGAAATATACACATTCTCACCTTTAGAAAGCAAGGATATCTCACTGTTACCAAATTCTCTAATGGCAGCGGCAACAGGTTGAACGCCCTTGCCATGTTTTGGTCCCAAAGTTTTGAAGTTGGGCTTCGCAGTTTTTTTAACTATACCCGAATCATCGGTAAGAATAACAAGTTCTTTAATATTCACTTCCTCGAGCACCACATCTTTCATGGTAGCCAGAGGTTCTTTTAGATCACCTGAAAGGGCAACCATTATTTTCTTTAATGGTTGTCTAACTTTAAGATTGTGTTTTGCACGCATCGATCTGGTGATGTAAACCACTTTTTGCACAGCTTCCATTTTAGCTTCGAGATCGGTATCTATATAAGTAACCTGTGGGAAATAGCAAAGATGAACCGATTCCGGTTGTCCACTCTCACCCAAAGTTAGCCTCTGATATAAATCTTCCGCCATAAATGGTGCAAACGGAGCAATAAGTTTTGATACCGTCATCAAACATTCATGAAGTGTCTGATAAGCAGAAAGTTTTGCTTCTGTAAGTTCCGATTTCCAGAACCTTCTTCTGCTCCTTCTAACATACCAATTAGAAAGTTCATCAATTGTATAATTCATCACAGCTCTTGCTGCTCTTGTCACATCATAAGCGTCCATCGATGCTTCATATTCTTTAACAAGAGTATTCAACTTCGAGATTATCCATCTGTCAATTTCAGGTCTCTTGGTATAATCAACAAGAGGTTTATCGTTTACAAACTTATCGATGTTCGCATAAAGTGAGAAGAAGGAATAAGTGTTGGCGAGTGTGCCAAAAAACTTCCTTTGAATATCTCCAAGATCTTCTTCGTTAAAAAGTGTCGGTTTCCATGGTGGGTTATTGGCAATCAAATACCATCTGGTTGCATCTGCACCATATTTGTCGAACAGCATAAATGGATCAACGGAATTGCCGCGACTCTTCGACATCTTCTTCCCCTCTTTGTCGAGGATCAGGTCGTTCACAAGAATGTTTTTATAAGCAGGTGAATCGAACAGCATGGTTGAAATTGCATGAAGTGTGTAGAACCACCCTCTGGTCTGATCTATTCCTTCCGAAATAAAATCTGCAGGGAAGTTGGCTTCAAACCATTCCTTGTTCTCAAACGGATAGTGGTACTGAGCAAACGGCATAGCACCCGAATCATACCAGACATCTATTAATTCAGGTGTTCTTCTGAATGTTTTTCCGTCTTTTTCAAAAATTATTCTGTCAACAAATGGTTTATGAAGATCGACTGAATCGAGCTCAGAAACGGGAGTTCTCGTCCCCTCATGTTCATAAATTCCTTGTTTTAGTTCTTCAATGCTTCCGACAGCAAACATCTCTTTACCATCATCAGTTACCCAAATCGGAAGTGGAGTTGCCCAATATCTGTCGCGTGAGAGAGCCCAGTCTTTGTTGTCTTCCAACCAGTTACCAAATCTGCCCGAACCTATTTCCGGTGGTGCCCAGTTAATCGTTTTGTTCAATTCGACCATACGATCAGCAACGGAAGTGGTTTTTATGAACCACGACTCTCTTGCATAATAAATTATAGGCACATCGTCAAAACGCCAGCTAAAGGGGTAAGAGTGCTCAATTGTTTCCTTCTTGTAAAGCTTTCCCTCGGCTCTCAATTTTTGTATAATTCCGTTGTCGGCATCTTTCACAAACTGGTCTGCAAAATCGGTAACTTCAGGGGTAAATCTACCACCTCGAGTTACGGGCTGCAACATCGGGAGTCCATATACTTTTGAAATTTCATAATCATCCTGACCAAAAGCAGGGGCTATGTGAACGATACCCGAACCGTCTTCAGTACTTACAAATCCGGCGTTTATGGTATAAAAAGCCCTTTTGTCAGGAGTGACATAATCCATCAACTGTTCATAATCTGTTCCTGCAAGCTCTTTGCCGGTAAGAGTTTCCAATAATTCGTAATCTTCACCAAGAACAGAAAGTCTCTCTTTAGCGAGGACAATCTTCTTTTCTTTGTGAAGAACTTTTACATATTCTATCTCGGGTCCAAGTGCAAGGGCAACATTTGAGATAAGAGTCCAAGGAGTTGTAGTCCAAACAAGGAAATGAAAATCCTGATCTTTCGCTTTGAACAAGACATAAACAGAAGGGTCTTTTGTCATTCTGTAACCGAGAGCAAGCTCATGACTTGAAAGTACAGTCTCTGCTTTAGGATCCTGCGGAACAATCTTATAATCTTTAAATATAAGCCCTTTATCAAAAAGAGTCTTTAGTGACCACCATACAGATTCGATATACTCATTTGTACAGGTAACATAAGCCGATTCGAGATCGATCCAGTAACCCATCCTGTCGGTCATCTTTTCCCACAAATCTTTGTAGGTGAAAACAGAGTGACGGCAAGCTTCATTATATTTTTCAACGCCAAAAGCCGGGATATCAGATTTACTCTTTATTCCGAGTTGTTTCTCAACTTCAATTTCAACGGGAAGTCCATGGGTGTCCCAACCTGCTTTCCTGTGAACCTGGTATCCTTGAAGTGTTTTATAACGGCAAATTAAATCTTTTAAGGTTCTCGCCATTACATGGTGAATGCCCGGTTTACCGTTAGCGGTTGGAGGTCCTTCATAAAAAGTAAAACTTTTATCAGAGGGTCTCGATTCAACCGATTTCTCAAAAATATTCCGGTCTTTCCAGAATTTTAGAACTTCACTTTCTATTTCAGGATACTTAAAATTCTCAGGATATGGTTTATACATCTTGGCTTTTGTCTCTTTTCTTTATTACGATTGCTTTTTATACTGCTCAAGCAGATTCTTTTCAGTGTAAACAAGCATTTTTATTTCGTTTTCAAGTTTTTCTTTTTCTTGCTGTTTCTTCAGCACTTCCTGCCCGGCATTAAAGATAATCTTCTCAGCTTCGAGCTTCGCTTTTTCAATTATCAAATCTGCATTTTTTTCAAAAAATGTAGCTCCTAATATAGGGTCTTTTTCCGAATCTTCATGCGAAATTTCTTTTGACCCTTCATCCGGAAACTTCTCTAACACCAACTCATTTTTTTCGATGGTTTCTAATATTGGTTCCTCGGGTTCAGATGTAACTTCTTGAACTGTAACTTCAGCTACCCGTTGGTTTAGAATAAGAGCATCGCCCACAGATGGACTTTCAACTTCATCAGAAGTAGAAGAAGGCAACCGCAACGAGCTGCTGTTTCTGCCAAAAAGAACAAATGATGAAACTATCATACCGTTTATGGCGGAGTTGATGAGAAATCTAAACGATTCCGTATCAGTGGTTTTTCGCACAACAAAAAACAATTCGTGACTTATCGCCCCTAAAATGCCGAGTAACATGGCAGAGAGTGCAAAGAGGAACGAGCCCCTCCTCTCGAAACCTTCACCAATCAACCATCCTGCCACAAATGAAGCAATCAAGAGAACAAACATTCTCGAATAGAATACTGAATCGACCTTAAAAACTCCATCAAGGAAGTAAGCCGAACTCCCGGCTATTATCACCGAAAGAAGGAAACCGAGTATCCCAAGAAATTTTCTAATTGTCATTTTATTTTTCTAATTAGCTCAGTAAATATTTTTGTCATTCTCGGTTCAGCAACTGCAGCAGCATCAAGCATCTCCTGAAGTGTAACCGGTCTGAGCGATTCAGGAAAACATTCATCTGTAACTATGCTCATCCCAAAAACCCTCATACCCATGTGGTTTGCAACTATATTTTCAGGCACAGTTGACATTCCCACCACATCTGCACCAATAGCTCTTAAAAATCTGTACTCCGCCCTGGTTTCAAGATTTGACCCCGAAACTGCAACATAGACTCCTTTGTGCACTTTTATTCTGTTGTCGAGGGCAGTATCTTCAGCAATTGCGATTAATTCTCTTGAATATGGTTCACTCATATCAGGGAACCTTGGACCAAATTCGGTGTAGTTTTTGCCGATAAGCGGATTATCTCCCATCAAATTTATATGATCAACCATAATCATCAGGTCACCTCGTCTGTAGTTCGGATTCATACCTCCACATGCGTTCGATACAAATAGTGTATGCACACCCAAAAACTTCATAACTCTTACAGGAAGTGTAATCTGTTGCATGGTGTACCCTTCGTAATAGTGCACTCTTCCCTGCATCGCGACTACTTTGCGACCCGCTATAGTTCCAAATATTAACCGCCCTTTATGTGAATCCACAGTTGGCAGAGGGAAATTTGGAATATCCTCATAATTCAGTGTAAATTCTATCTCAATTTCGCGTGCAACTTCCCCCAATCCGGTACCCATAATGATACCAAATTCGTAGTTTTGAGTTGTTTTGCTCTTAATAAATGCAACAGCTTCGTTTACTTTTTCCAAAAGATTTGTCATTTTAGTCTTCCACAATATTGTTTATATCAATTTTATCTGAGCTGCCTGTAAAAAACAGTTCCGACAGTTTTTTGCGTTTTTCTTCTTCAGAAATGGTGGTTTCTTTTTTTGGTTGTCCGATCTCCACTTCCGGCTCTTCACTAATAGATAAATGTTCCATCATACCTGATTCAGCAAGTTCAGAGGGTTCTGCTATCTGCACAACCTCTTCGACAGGTGTTTCGGGAAGTTTCCGTTCACCGATTACCGATTCCTGAGTTTCTATTATTGCAGAGAGTCGTGCGAGTATGTATGCTCTTCTCTCTTCAAGTTCTGCTATATGTTTCTGAAGTTCAATAGCCATGTTTTGCGAATCAGCCAACAACAGAGAAGATTCTTCTTCAGCTCTTCCCACTATTGCCGCAGCTTCTTCGTGTGCTTTTTGAAGTGCTGTTCCCGACGATTCCTGGGCAGCGATCAATGCTTTTTGCAAACTGTCTTCTATTGTTTTATATCTCTCAACATCAAGGTTGAGATGATCAATAGTTCTTCGCAGTGTCTCATTTTCTTTTAAGGCTGACTCCACTTCATCAGCTACCTTCTCCAAAAAGTCGGTAACTTCCTTGGTGTTGTAACCTCTAAGTTCTTTCGAGAACTCCTGTCGTTTAATGTTTACAGGCGATAATTTCATTCTAATTTCTTTCACCAAAAATGGCTGTGCCAATTCTTAAAAAAGTGGTTCCTTCTTCAATAGCTATATTATAGTCGCCGGTCATCCCCATTGAAAGCTCTCTAATCGAACTGTAGCCCGATCTGATTAATTCATCTCGCAAAATACGGGTTCTTACAAAAGAATCCCTGATTATTGTGATATCATCAACAAAAGGAGCCATCGTCATTAATCCTGAAACTGCGATGTTTTTCATCGTTGCGGATGCTTCAGCCAAGGCAAAAATCCCTTCGGCTTCACTTCCCGATTTTGTCGCTTCAAAAGAAGATTTAAACTCCAAAAACACTTTTTGAGTCACACCCTTCTTTTCAGCTTGTTTTTGAATTTCGGTAAGAAGTTTAAGGGAATCAACTGAATGGATGAAATCAGCATTTCCTGCTACAAATTTCACTTTATTTGTCTGGAGGGTTCCGATATAGTGCCAAATCAATTTTTCAGATTCCAACTCAGCATATTTATCCCTGAATTCCTGGGCGTAATTCTCCCCGAAATGGGTCTGACCGGTTTCCATGGCAACACGGATTTTATCGGTCCCAAATAACTTGCTTACTGCAATCAGAGTAACTGAATCGACACTTCTGCCCGTTGAAAGGCACTTCCTGGCAATCAGTTCTCTTAAATATTCAATGTTTTTTCTAATCATAATAAATAAGTCCGCTAAATTAGAATTTTCCGGGGAATTAATCAATTGTTTTTTGGAATTTAGGAAAGATGCGGGTAAGAGCGATGAATTAAAATGCTTTAAAATGACAAAAGCGGGCTAAACCCGCTTTTGTCGAACTGATAATAATTTATGATTCGAAGAATATCTCGTTCGAGATTATTTCTTTTCTTCTTTCTTTTCTTCAGTTTTTGGAGCTTCTTTTTTGGTTG
Source organism: uncultured Ignavibacteriaceae bacterium (assembly GCA_964431385.1). Taxonomy (GTDB): domain Bacteria; phylum Bacteroidota; class Ignavibacteria; order Ignavibacteriales; family Ignavibacteriaceae; genus UTCHB3. The sequence goes on from CAYSJM010000033.1 coordinate 22,836, forward strand.
AATCTACTTTTGCAGAATCAGTAGTAACGGTTGGCTCTGGAGCTGGCTGTTCAGTTTTAACTGAATCTGTAGCTGCTGGAGCTGGAGCTTTTTTGCCACAACCTGAAAGAACGAAGATAGCTGGTAATAAAAGAACGAGACCGAATTTCACGATTTTCATGTATATACTCCTAATGAGTTTGGTTTAAGAATTAAGTGTTTGATTTGTAAAATTATGTTTTTTGAAGATTGTCAAAAAACTACAATGGAAACTTACGATGCCTGAAATCCTTGTGCAATAGCTGTGACATCTTTTTACAATTCCTTGACTTTAAGCGACAATAGCCCTTCTAAAAGTCACGAATTCCCCTGTATTTTTTTATTTTCCAGCCCGAAAGATGCACATTTTTTTGAACATGACAATAATTTTTTCAAATACCTGTAAATATTGCAATTTTCTTTCAGATGCTTCCCGCCCCGTAATGAATGATTCTTCATAATTCGCTACTTTTGAACTGTATTTTTATATTATTTATTCGGAATAGAAAAAATGAGTGAACTTGAATTATTGGTTAAAATAAGGGAAAACGCTGCACGCAAAAAACGCACAGTGGTTCTTCCCGAATCTCACGACGATAGAGTGCTTAAAGCAGCCGAGATTATTACCCGTGAAGGAATTGGAAGTGTAATTACTCTCGGAAATGAAGAAAAAATAAGAGCTGCCGCCACTTCACTTGGTGTTGACCTTAAAGGTGTCAGAATTATTGATCAGGAAAAATCTGAAAAACTCAGCGATTTCACCAACATCTTCTACAACCTTCGTAAACACAAAGGTGTAACCATAGAAGAAGCTCGTGAGACCATGAAAAGAGATATTTTCTTCGGCGCAATGATGACACGAGAAGGAATGGCACAAGCGAGTGTTGCCGGTTCAACTGCTTCAACAGGTGATGTTATGCGTGCCGGAATTCTTTGTATAGGGACAAAAGAGGGAATTTCGATCGTGTCCAGCTTTTTCTTAATGGTTTATCCTGAAATCACCTATTCCTTCGGCGATTGTGCCGTTGTCCCGGATCCTGATGCCAACCAACTCGCAGATATTGCAATTTCAACAGCGGATAATCATAAAATTCTTACCGACGAAGAACCTTACATCGCTATGCTTTCATTCTCAACAAAAGGAAGTGCAAAGCATAAACTGATTGATAAAGTTCTTGAAGCCACTGCCATCGTAAAAGCTAAAAGACCCGATCTAAAGGTGGATGGCGAACTTCAGTTTGATGCGGCAATTGTAGAAGGTATCGGAAAGAAAAAAGCTCCGGGAAGTGAAGTTGCAGGAAGAGCCAATGTTCTGATCTTCCCCGACTTGCAAGCCGGAAATATCGGTTACAAAATTGCTCAAAGACTCGGGAAAGCTGAAGCCGTGGGTCCTGTTGTCCAGGGTTTAAAACTTCCGTTCTTCGATCTTAGCCGTGGATGCAGTGTTGATGATATCGTTAACACATCAGCTATCGCACTTTTAATGGCAGGTAATTAGCCTCCTGTAAAAGCAAATTTTTAGGAAGGACAGTCATTCGGAGAAATAACTCCATAATGCCTCTCCTTCCTTTTTTTATTCTCTTGCTCTATTTGCCGAGCTTGTCCAATTCCTTCTGAACTTCATCCATCTTCTGATCAAGCTGTTTTTTCTTCTCATCGAATTGTTGCTTCAGTTTTTCCTTCTCCTCTTTCACTTTGTTCGAATCGAGTAAATCTTTCATCGTAAGAGCTGTGTCCTGTTCCTTTGAGGCTTCTTCAGTTTTTACACTGTCCTTTGCCACGGCGGGATCCTCTTTTTTTGCTTTACATCCCGTGAAAACTATTGCACCGAGTATCAAAACTACAAAAAGGGGCGTTCTCATTTTTAGTCTCCTGTTTTCTATTCTAATCTATGTTGTTCGTTTGACTCATTAAAGTTCAAAATCGTTGCACTTAAAATTATGAATATTTAAAATAAAAAAACCCGTCTTTTTTTAGGAGACGGGTTTGTTAGCTTGTTTGCTAAATTGTAGATAATACCGGAGTGTTGAATCCATTTACCTTAACTGTTTCTATTGTCACATTGGCGACGCCTGCGTCTATCATTTCCAATGCTCTTGCGGCACCTTTTGAAAGGTCGAGTTCGAGACTGTAATGCCCCGGGCCTCTGTCATTAACCGTGATGATTACTGACTTGCCGTTTGATTTGTTTGTTACCCTTAAGATCGTTCCAAACGGAAGAGTTCTGTGAGCAGCTGTAAACTGCTCCTGGTCAAAGATAGCCCCGCTGGCTGTTTTTCTTCCATGGAAACCTGGACCGTACCAGGTAACTTTCGCGTTTCTGGGATTCGAGAATTCAAGAATTGAAGAATATTTCCTGACAAGCTCTGCAGATTTTACAGGGGCTTTTGAAAGGGAAGATTCTTCAGCTTTTGCTTTCGGATTTTCAACACTAAAACCGGTTAATATCAAGAGCATCACAAACAAGAATGATTTAAGCACTTTGCTCAAGTATAACCTCATTATTTTTAAGAACATTTAATTTTTATGATGCAAATGTATCCGGGCAACCATCCCGTTCTTGTAAAAAAAATGCTTTTTCTTCATTAAATCAAGTGTTACCGAATAATCGAACAAATTAGTATAATAGTCGGTTAATTCTTACTCTCACTCTCAAATATGGTTAAGTTATTACAAAATAATATTTTAACAACTTCTTAATAATTCCCGGTTTACTTTACAAGAATTTCCAATTCCCCAACTTTCTCGATTTTTTTTACTATTTTTCGGGCACAAATCTGACACTTCGTGAGTATAAAAAAATAAAAACGAGAGAATAAAATGCCTGTTAAAAGATTTTTTTCAATTTTTGCTGCTCTTTTGATGGCTGCAGCCGCCTTCGCAGGATTCAAAGTAAGTGATTCCAAAGAACAACCTGCAATGTTCAGGATGGCGGCAAATGGTCAATTTAAACCGGGCGACACAGTAAATTTTCAGATTGTGAACAATACTGAAGATGAGAACTTTACTTTCACTGTTTACAGGGTGTCGAAGGAGTATGAATTTATAAGTGAATATCTCGCTTCACGAACCTATGGACGATTTGATATCTGGACAAAAGATGGAACCTACCTGCAGTTCATGGAAAAAATAAGAGAATTTACTAAAATAGTTACCCCGAGCGGTAGCTATTATTATGATGCAGGCTCCATCTCCGCGGGTGTATTTGACAAGGCAGGCATATATATTATTAAGGCATTCAATTCGGGCAAAGTTGCTTATTTGCCAATCTATGTTTCATCTAAAATGATGATTGTAAAAAAGGGTGAGAAAAACCTTCTTACTTTCACAACCAATTCGGTAGATGGCACAATTCTGAAACCTGAATCGACCACTGTTTATTATGGCGGAAGTAAAATCGCTACCGTTACACCCGGCACCGATGGTCTCTCTTTAATTGATTTAAAGGGGGTGACACCTAAAGAAAATGCTACCAGCCTCATTACTTCAGTGGTTGATGGTGAACTCGTTTACTCCGATCCCTATATATTCTTCGGTGACGGTGAAGGGAAAAGATATTTTTCAACAATCTACACCAATCAACCCGTTTACCGCCCCGGTGCAACAATCAACTATAAAGGGATAATCCGTTTCAGAGAAGATGGCGAAATGGGTGTTCCTTCTAAAGAAAAAGTTTCAGTGAAAATAACTGACCCTTCAGGAACTGAAGTTCTTAAAGAGGATCTTGTTCTCGATGATTTTGGCTCTTTTTATTCCTCCTTTAAAACGAATGCATCCCAAAAGCCGGGTACATATTACATTAATGCACAATACGGCGATAACTATTTTTACTCCTCGTTCTCGATCGAAGAATACAAAAAACCTGAATTCCGAGTCTCAGTTGTAACCGAAAAAACTTCATTTTTTAATGGAGAAAAAGTTAACGGAAATGTAAAAGCCGACTATTATTACGGTCAGCCGGTCTCAGGAGCTAATGTAAAAATAAGAGTTATGCGGAAACCTTACCGGGTTCCCTGGTGGATCGGAAGCGATTATGCATGGTACTACAAAGCCTGGTATCCGTTTGACTATGGGAATTATGAATATCTTAAAGAGATAACAGGAACTCTAAATAGCGATGGTTCGTTTGCTTTTTCGTTCAACACCATAAATGACTCATCATCAAGTTACACTTACTCATTTGAGGCTAATGTAACTGACCAATCGCTCAGAGAAATAAAAGGGACATCATCCGTAACTTCCTCTGTTACCGATTTTCTTGTCACCGCAGGATCAAACAGATATTTTGTTAAACCGGGTGCCGAAGTGGTGATCAACGCCAATTCCTACAACTTCGATCTCACTCCTGTTGCAAAAGAATTGACTGTCATTATTAACAAAACCACCTACATCAATGATAAGGCTTTAACTGAAACTGTCTATAAAACTGAACTGAAGACTAACGAAAAAGGTTTGTCCTTCTTAAACTATACCCCCACTTCAGAAGGATATTATTCCGTTATAGTAACAGGCAGGGGTTCAAACGGGCTGGCTACTCTCGATGAAACCTCATTTTACTGTTTCTCAGGAAATGGCTGGTACTGGAGTGGCGACAGACAGGAAGCAAAAATCGTTACAGATAAAGAAGCTTATCTGGCAGGTGACACTGTTAAGGCAATGGTCTTCCTGGCAGGAAAACCACAGGCTGGCGTAATAACGGTAGAGCAAAACTCAATAATAAAAGCTGCCGCTGTTAAAATTGTAAATGGGACTGCTGAATATACTTTTGTCGCAGAGAAAAACTACTATCCAAGTTTTAATATAACATTCTCCGGTGCCTACAATTCCTCTTTTATATTTGCCACACAAAAAGTTGGTGTAATAAATGAGGAAGCCAAACTTAATGTAAAAATTAATCCCTCCAAACCAAAATACAAGCCGGGCGAAGATGCAGAGTATCTCGTAAAAGTTACCGATAACTCCGGCAGACCTGTTAAAAATGCACAACTCTCTTTTGGTTCGGTGGATGAAAGCATTTATGCAATAAAAGCTGATAACACACCATCGATGTATGAATCATTTTACAAAGATGAATTCTACTACACTCAAACAACCAACTCCCTCGAAGGGAAATATGGGCAATCCATGAGCAGACCCGCGTCATTGCTCGATACAAAATATTCACCTGAAGACCCTGCAAATTCAAAATCAGGAACCTCTTCACTCGAGATAAAACTCAAGACCATGACCGGTGAGAACTTCGCAGACAGTAAGTTTGAAATTCTCATCACAAACGGCTCGCTCATAAAAAGAGCAACTTTTGACGGAATAAATTTCACCCGTTTCACCAACCTCCCCGACGGTGAATACGATGTTTGTATCTCTTATTATCATATCGTTTATCCGTTAAAAAAGGTTGTGGTTCCCAAGGGAAAAACCACTTCTGAAGAAATTTTCCTCGACCCTTACAAAGAAGATATGGAGTTTTACTTCTCCGGTTCTTTTGGTGGTGGCATGGTAAACAAGTCACTATCAGCAGATGGTGCTGCTATTGAAGAGAAATCTTCGCCTTCACCTCCAAGACTTGAAGAAGAGAAAACCGTTACTGTCAGAGAAAACTTCGTCGATGCTCCTTATTGGAATCCCGCTGTTCTCACCGATGGAAGTGGTGAGGCTGAGATTTCGTTTAAGCTCCCTGATAATCTTACCTCTTGGCGCTCAACGGTTAAAGTGATAACAAAAAACACCTTCACAGGCGATGCAATCAATAATGTATTTGCAGCAAAAGACCTCTTGATAAGACTCGAAACACCAAGATTCTTCAAAGAAGGTGACACAACTACGATTATTGCGAATATCCACAATTATCAAAGTTCTGAAGCAAAAACCAGATTTAAATTTAACATGACAAATCTCACGCCCCTCTCGTTTGAAGTAAAAGGTGTGGTTGCGTCCAAAAAAACCTCAAATTCGTTCGAAGCTTCAATTCCCTCGAAGGGGCTTGCAACCGTCGAAATAAAAACTGCCATACCGTTTGTTAACTATAACAGCGAAATATATTTTGAAGCTATTTCCGATCAGGAGTCAGACGCAATAAGGATTACAGTGCCGGTAGTTCCAATTGGAATAAAAGCTGTTAACTACCTGAACTCCATTTTGCAAAATAATGAGAATGAAAAAACTCTGGAATTTACTATCCCGCAAGGAGTAAATCTTAAAACTGTTAATCTGTCTCTCGCTCTTAGTCCAACTCTTGCAACTACTATTTTGCATTCATTGGATGGACTTGTTGACTACCCCTACGGATGTGTAGAGCAGACCATGAGCAGGTTCCTCCCTGCCCTCATTACAGCCGGAACTCTAAAGCAGCTTAATGTGCCTGTCAGTTCCTCCACTCTCGAGAAACTGCCTGATGTTATCGATAAAGGGCTCGCAAGACTCTACGATTTCCAGAACCCGCAAGGTGGTTGGGGATGGTGGAAAAATGACCCCGTAAATCCGTATATGACTGCTTATGTTATGTATGGTTTCAACATGGCTCAAAAACTTGGTTACAAAGTTGAGAAAAACAGCTATGATGCAGGTTTTAAAGCACTAAGCAAACTGCTCGAAGAAAAAAATGTTGACAGGGTTACCGCTGCATACATCTCATGGGTCTATTCTGAGTGTGACCCGGCAGCCAAAAAGAATCCGGTTTTCATCAAGGGACTCGATGAATTGCTCGCTGATTCTCTTAATCCCTACGCCACTTCCCTTCTTGGGCTTACATATAATAATATAAGTGACAAGAAAACTGCGGTTACAGTTCTGCAAAGATTGATGAAAACCGGTCAAGAAGACCAAAACTCTATCTCCTGGGGTAGAGATAAATATTACACCTGGCAATATGACAAGGTTCAGACAACAGCTTTTGCATTAAAATTAATGATCGCAATTGAACCAACTTCGCCTGCTATCATAAAAGCCGTCCGAACGCTAATCAGAGAACAAAAAGGTAAAAGCTGGCATTCAACTCAACAAACTGCTACAGTGATTTTTGCCCTGACTGACTATCTTAAGTTGACAAATGAACTTGAACCTGACTTCTCAGCCGAGGTATTCATCAACGGAAAACAGGTAAGAAAAACCTCTTTCGAGAAGGACAAACTTGCTCCCGAGGATGCCAACATCAAACTGAATTATGCTGCATTTCCTTTTGTTCACGGCAAAAATACAATCAGGATAGTAAAAAAAGGGAAAGGGACTCTCTATGCCGGTGCTGATGTGGAGCTCTACTATCCTGATATCTCTTTTGTGAAAGAACAAAACTTCTCAATTACTAAAGAAGTCTCGAAACTTGTAGAAACCCGGGCAGGAAACAGCATAATTTACAAAAAATCGAACCCTGATAAAGTTAAATCAGGCGATATTCTTCTGGTGAAAATAAAAGTAAAAACAAACAGAAGTGACGACCAGTATATGATGGTGGAAGATATGCTGCCCGCAGGGTTTGAAGTGGTGAAAGATGATAACCTCTACAATATTGAGGGAGAATCTTCCTATACCGGTTACTGGCCCGGATACTGGAACTGGTTTTATGCGGACAAAGAAATTCGTGATTCAAAAATTACTTACTTTGTAACTTATGCTCCGCAAGATATGGAATTCACCTATCTCATTAGAGCACAGGCACCAGGGTATTATTCTTCAGCTCCCGTCTATGCGGGGTTGATGTATTACCCCGAAATCAGAGGTTATGGACCTAGAACACTATTTAAAGTCCTGCCAAACTAATCACAATTACAAAAAAAGAGGCTGTCTCAAAAGGGGCAGCCTCTTTTCTTTACTTAAAAGGTAGAGTCGAGTAAAATCTAAAGCGAGAGCATCTCCTTAAACTTGATCGATTGCCTTCTCGAAACTTCAACTTTTTTGCCATCTTTCATTTTTACAAGAAGACCACCGTTCAACCAGGGTTCAATGTTTTCAATGTACTTCAGATTGATGATGTGCTTTCTGTTTGCGCGGAAAAAAGTGCGACTGTCGAGTCTGTCATCGAGATAGTTGAGAGTTTTTAAAATAAGCGGTTTCTGATCTCTGAAAAACAACCTGACATAATTGCCCTCTGATTCAAAAAGCCTTACCTCCTCTAATTTTACAAACCAACACTTCTCACCATCCTTCACAAAAACCTGATCATCAGCTTTTAGTTGTTTGCTGGCAAACCTGAGTTCAAGTTCTTCATCCTCTTTTTTCTCAAGTTTTATTTTTTTGAGGGCTTCCGTTAACCGGGCAGGATCAATGGGTTTTAAGAGATAATCGAGAGCGTTGAACTCAAAAGCCTTTATCGCATATTCATCATAGGCGGTTGTGAAGATCACACGAGGTGACCTGTCTAATTCCTCCAACAAGTCAAAGCCGGTTTTCCCGGGCATTTGAATGTCGAGAAAAATAACATCGGGGTCTTGAGTTCTGATTTTTTCGACTGCGTCATCCACATTTGCGGCTTCATCAAGAATCTCCACTTCTGGATGCTCTGAAAGAAGTCGCCTTAATTCATTTCTTGCTAAACGCTCATCATCAACGATAATAGCTTTCATTTTCTATTCCTCCGGTTGGGATTTTTATTTCTGCTCTTACTTTTCCGTCACTCTCCGAGATATTAAACGAGGCTTTTTCACCATACAGGATTGAAAGTCGATTCTTTGTATTCGCAAGACCAAAGCCTTTTGAATCAGCCATCAATTTATCGTCGAGTGAACCGGAATTTAAGATTATTAAAACAAGATCATCTTTTTCTCTATAAGCTCTTACCAGCACTTCCCCACCTTTGGGAAGTTTTGAGACCCCGTGTTTTATACCATTTTCAACGAGTGTTTGAACCATCATCGGCGGTATTTCAACAAAATTTACCGAAGGGTCAACCTCAATCGAAAACCTTAATCTCTCTTCATACCTCACCTGCTCAAGAGAAAGATAATCGTTCACGGTACGAATTTCGTCTTCGAGGGGAACTGTCTCGCTCCTCTCTATATTAAGAGAATATCGAAATATATTCGAAAGTTGAGTAATCGATTTCTTGGCTTTCTCGGGATCCTCCTCTATCAAAGCCCGTATTCCGTTCATTGCATTAAACATAAAGTGGGGATTCAGTTGCGATTTCAAAGCTTTCAATTCAAAATCTTTAACCGCCGCCTCCCAAATTAATCGTTCAATCTCCACCTTTTGAAAATTCTCAAAATAATGAATCGCAAAGTATAAAATCGACCAGAGCAAAACGATGATTGAGAGGTTTATCCAGTTTATCAATATGCTCGGAAGGGTAAATATCTCCCGGGCTGACTCACCGGCAACCAGAAAAATTGCAGCAATCATCAAAAAAACAAGAATTGCCACGGTAACCGAGCCGAAAAATACTCTCGGTGCAAGTGCTCTTGGTTCAAGTTCCGCCCAATTATAAATCAGAATTATCTGCCTGTAGATATGAGTAAACAGAATCCCTGAAAAAGTTAGTGACGGAATTATCAACATCAGAAACTGTTGAGTGGATGAAGACCCCCCCCCGTCCGTTTGGGCAGAAAGGAATATCAGCAGATTTAGCAGTGAGTACCCTCCCCACCCCGACAACTGAGATATCCAGTAAACTTTCTTACGACTGTCCTGCAAAAGGTTACGCATTCTTTAGCCGGCTATTGGTATGTAAAATGTTTTATCTGTTCCCCCTTAATCTCAAGATCTGTCATGGCTTCTATCCCAAGCTCGAGGTGCAGTGCCGCAAACTTTCTCGTTACCTCTTTATCAGACTCTTCTGTCTTAATTCCTTCAGGCAACATGGGCGTATCAGAAACCAGAAGCAGAGCCCCGCGGGGAATCTGATTTACAAATCCAACAGTAAAAAGCGTTGCTGTCTCCATGTCGATTGCTATAGCGTTTATCTCCTGAAGATAATCCTTAAATTCTTCATCCCACTCCCACAATCTTCTGTTGGTGGTATAGATAACTCCCGTTCTGTACTCCATATCCCGCTCCACTATCTTTTGCGAGACAAATTTATGAAGTTTGAAGGAAGGAAGTGCGGGCACTTCCGGCAGGGCATAATCGTTACTCGTTCCTTCTCCCCGAATAGCGGCAATTGGGAGGATAAAATGCCCCAGTTCAGTGGATCTTTTTAGTCCGCCACACTTCCCAAGGAAGAGTACACCGGAGGGTTCAACAGCAGTTAAAAGGTCCATAACTGTTGCCGCATTTGCAGAACCGATTCCAAAATTAATTATTGTGAGACCGTTGTCATTTGTGGCTGTTTGCATCGGTTTTCCAATCCCCTCAATATCACAGTTGAATTTTTCTGCAAAAGCCTCAACATAATTGTGAAAATTGGTTAATAGAAAATATTTGCCAAATTTTTCGAGCGGGGTACCCGTATATCTTGGAAGCCAGTTCTTTGCTATATCTTTTTTAGTTATCATTGTGTAACAGCCGGACAAATTTAAAAAATCTAATTTAGTAAGTTAATATTTTTGAAGCAAACTTGCACCTGCACTCTACTTGCTTTTGATATTTATGGTTCCGGGAGCATTCCGTTAACGAAGATATTGCTACCTGCTCTGTTTATAATTGGCAAAAAACATTGTTTTAGTATCAGAAAAGTTTGAAATGGTTTTAATCCGGATTATAGTTTGAATATGTTTACAATTATTGTTTTATTATTCTTAATTTTGGTGTAGTAAAATTTTTATTTGAACGAAATTTTTTGCAGGAGGTTAAAATGCGTTCAACATTGTTTCTCACTTTTACATGTTTCTCGATCCTCTGCATTTTTCATTGCAGTGGCGAGTCTAAATCATCCCTGTTTACTTTCCACAATCAACCAAACAGGACTGTCACCCCACCCGATTCCGGTAAATTTGTGCTAGTCTCTATAACAACTCCCGTTGAGCTTTATAATTTTTCATATGATGATGCCGGAAGAATGACAAAAGAGGTAATAGGCCAAGCTTTTACCTCAGGGATAATCAATAATTACGATACTTCCGGTAATATATCGTTTCAGACCTATTATGAATGGTCAGAAGATGATGCTGATTGGAAATTTGCCTGGAAAACATCTAATATCTACGACAATCATGGGAACCTTTTAAGTTCAACTCAAGAATCTAATGCTGTAACAAGAACTTTTGCAGTACGATTTCCTGCCAGGGGTTATTATGATACTACCGGTCAGAAACTTGAGCACAAAACGAAAGACATTATTGTATATTCGGCAAGAAAATTACTTTACACATACGACTCTTCCGGAAATCTCTTAATAAAATTAACCAAAAAATGGGGAAGTGACGGTTATCCATCCGGTAACGAGTACTACACTTACGACAATAATGGAAATCGTTTGACAAACACAAATAAATATTTGGATGAAGATAATTGGTCAGATTTGGAAAAGGTTTCATTCACTTATGATAAAAATGGAAAACAATTAAGCGAATCGAGGGAATTTTGGGAAAATAATCGATGGGTCAAAACGGGAAGAGACTCCGACACTTATGATAAAAACGGAAATTTGCTGACCGAACTTGCAGAAAAATGGAAAAATAATCGATGGGTAAATGAGG
>CAYSJM010000034.1:0-34123 GCA_964431385.1 uncultured Ignavibacteriaceae bacterium
AACGGGGCTAAACTATGAATGCCCCAAAATTGAGGTTCCCCGGGTTTGAGGGTGAATGGAAGGCTCTGATTCTTTGTCAGATTGCTATCAAAATTGGAGATGGGATTCACTCGACACCCTCTTATTCTGAATCAGGTGAATATCATTTTGTAAATGGTAACAATTTAATTGATGGCAAAATCGTTGTTAAAGCCGACACCAAGAGATTGGATGAATATGAAATTAAAAAATATCAAACAGATTATGGACAGAACACAATACTTTTGTCAATAAATGGAACAATAGGCAATATTGCACTTTATAGAAGGGAGCAAGTACTTTTAGGAAAAAGTGTAAGTTTTATTGCTTTAGAAAATTTCTACGTTATGAAATTTATCTATTTTCATCTTTTTTCAGATAGAATTCAAACTTACTTCATTTCGGAGCTAACGGGTTCAACGATTCAGAATTTGTCTCTTGCTGCAATTAGAAGAACACCGATTTCCCTCCCCACCCTTCCAGAGCAGCAGAAGATAGCAGAGTTTTTATCATCGGTGGATAATGTTATTCAACTATTGACCAAGAAGAAAACCCTCCTCGAGAATTACAAAAAAGGCATCATGCAAAAAATCTTCTCGCAGGAAATCAGATTTAAAGATGATGACGGAAATGATTTCCCCGAGTGGGAAGAGAAGAGATTGGGGGAACTCGGAGTTTCTTATACTGGATTGGCTGGGAAATCAGGTGATGACTTTGGAATGGGTTCACCATACATAACATACAAACAGATTTTTGATAATTCACGCATTGATACCAATAAATTTGCTTATGTGCAAGTTGATCCCGGAGAAAAACAAAACTCAGCGGAATATGGAGATTTTTTCTTTACTACTTCATCCGAAACACCTCAAGAAGTGGGATATTCGTCTGTTTTACTTGATAGAGTTGGGTTGGTCTATCTAAATAGTTTTTGTTTTGGATTCAGATTAAATTCTTTTAAACAGTTTCTACCTAACTATGGTAGATTTCTATTTAAAAGCAATCAGTTTAGGGAAAAAGTTGTGCTTTTAGCTCAAGGTAGCACAAGATATAACATTTCCAAGACCGAGTTTATGAAAATAGCCATTCTCCTCCCTTCCCTCCCTGAGCAGCAAAAGATAGCAGACTTTTTATCGGGAATCGACAGGAGCATCGAGATAGTTAATTCACAGATCGAGAAGGCAAAAGAGTATAAAAAGGGGTTGCTTCAGCAGATGTTTGTGTGAGTACTTGAGTGACTTGAGTACCCGAGTACTTGAGTAACCGGAGTTCCAAAGTTTTCAAATTCTCAGGTTCAGAAGAGAAATTGGCCCCGGAGGGGTCACCGATGGGTAGAATCAACAACGGCTCGCCAGAGGGTCACAACCTCCAGGAGGGCAAACCAATATTTACCCCGGCTTTTATAAAAAGAGTTCTTTTTTGTACATCAGTTAAATTAAACCAATGTTCCAAGTGAGACAGAAGATTCATTCGTGCTTCCCTTTAAATATTTAGAAATTTTTACTTTTATCCAGTTGGGTGCAAGATTTAGATCATGCTTTAATCGATATGGCTTTTCTATTCTAAGCAATTCAGCGATCTTTTTGATTTCAATTTCTGTAATATTGTTTTCACCAATTTCTTTTAGAGCTAAAATTGCAAGTTTACTTATCTCACCTGTCATGGAAAGATTTTTTGCACTCATTTTCTTAAAGGTAATTGTGAATTTTCCAATTCTTATTTTACGAGGAGATGAGTCGGTATAGTACACAATTTTTAACGGTACCTGTGTTGTTAATCCCAATTTATAGAGAGCAAAACTTCCTGTTGGCATAATTCGAGCCCGGTCTCGTTTTGCAATAGCTTTCACAATATCATCTATACCCGGAAGAATTAATCCAATGAGTTTATCTCTTTTGGGTCGAACATAGATTCCCCTTGCAACTCGATACAAAAAATTCTCTTGCTCTAATCGTTCAAGAGCTTTGTTAATCGATTTGGAATTACCAAAATCACGGAAATCCATCGCAAAAAAAGGTGTACATGCTCTGGCTTTTTTGATTTTGCTAACTATCTGTTTTTCAATAGGTTCCATTTATTAATCTGCCGTTTCTTGTCGCAAAAATAGTAAATAATTGCGACAAATTAATTTTATTTTTCCTTAGTGTAAGTTAGTAAATTTTCTGTTATTTTCACAAAAATAAAAACGACGATCTAGTTTTAAATCGGTATGCCAAAAAAACCGGAATAAAAGTTTATTTTTGACAATCCACTTTTGTTGAATTGATAACAAAACAGAAAAACCATAAAATGGCATACGAATCAGAGCAGATACTTGAAACGAAATTAATTCAGGAGTTAAAAGAACTTGGATACAATTATGTCAAGATTGATAATGAGGCAGACCTTCTCTCAAACTTGAGGCATGAACTTGGCTGGTTGAACGAGACGATCTTCTCACCATCTGAATTTGAGAAGATTCTGAATCACCTGAACAGAGGGTCGGTGTTTGAAAGAGCAACAACTCTCCGTGAGAGAATGCACCTGGTTCGCGATGACAATTCTGATTTTTATGTAAAATTTTTGGAACAGGACAGATGGTGCCAAAACCACTACCAGGTAACAAACCAGGTGACGATGGAGGGATCATATAAAAACCGGTACGATGTTACACTTCTTGTTAATGGACTCCCCCTTATACAAATCGAGCTAAAAAGACGCGGAATTGAGCTAAAAGAGGCATTCAACCAAATCAACCGCTACCAAAGGCACTCCTTTGGAAGTTCTGCCGGACTCTATCAGTTTGTGCAGATTTTTGTGATAAGCAACGGTGTGAATACCAAATATTACGCCAACAACAAAAATCAGTCGTTTAAACAAACTTTCTTTTGGACAAGCAGCGACAATAAAATCCTCTCCCAGCTCGAACTTTTCACCCGCGATTTCCTTGAGCCCTGCCACATCTCAAAAATGATAGCCAAATATCTCGTGCTAAACCAGGCGAACAAAATTCTGATGGTTCTCCGCCCCTACCAGTTTTATGCAATTGAGGCGATTCTCCACAGGGTTGAAGAAACCGATAAAAACGGTTACATCTGGCACACAACGGGATCGGGTAAAACCCTCACTTCATTTAAAGCAGCACAGGTTCTGATGCGGCTGAAAAAAGTTGAAAAAGTTGTTTTTGTGGTTGACAGAAAAGACCTGGATTATCAAACTTCGCGGGAATTTAACAGCTTCTCGGCAGGATGTGTTGATGCTACAAACAACACCGCATCTCTTGTAAGGCAACTCGCTGATACCGGCACAAAATTGATTGTGACTACAATTCAAAAACTGAATAACGCAATATTCAAAGCCCATTTTCAGAGGGAAATACTCTTCCTTAAAAATCAAAAAGTGGTCTTTATTTTTGATGAGTGCCACCGCAGTCAGTTTGGCGAAACTCACAGCAGAATAAGGAAGTTTTTTACCAATGCCCAACTTTTTGGATTTACCGGAACACCGATATTTGTTGAAAATGCGGTAAAAAATGAGCTGGGGAAAAGAACCACTAAAGAACTTTTTTCTGAATGCCTCCATAAATATCTGATTACTGATGCAATCCGTGATGAAAATGTACTCCGCTTTTCTGTTGAGTATGTCGGGAAATACAAGGAAAAAGCAGGTAAAAATATCGTTGATATCGAGGTGGAGGGGATCAATACTAAAGAACTTTTTGAATCGCACGACCGGATTGAAAAGATCACTGACTATATTATAACAAACCACGACCGCAAAACTCACTCCCGTGAGTTCACCGCTATCCTTTGCTGCAGCAGCATCGAGACCCTGGTAAAGTATTATGAGTTGTTCAGACAAAAAAAGAATGAAGGGAAACACAACCTTAAAATTGCCACAATATTCAGTTATGCTGCAAATGAGGATGACCCTGATGCCAACGGTCAACCTGATTATGATGATCTTTTTGGTGGTGAAAGCAGCCCCTGGGTCACTTCGCTTTCCCGTGAAAAACTCGAGGAATTTATCGGTGACTATAACTCGATGTTCAACACAAAGTTTACCACAAAAGAGAGTCAGTCGTTTTACAACTATTATAACGACATTTCAAAGAAAGTTCGACAAAAAGAGATCGACATTCTTCTTGTGGTTAATATGTTCCTCACAGGGTTCGATTCCGTTAATCTGAACACCCTTTATGTCGATAAAAACCTGAAACATCACGGTCTGATTCAGGCATACAGCAGAACAAACAGAATTTTGAACGAACGGAAATCGCAGGGTAATATAGTCTGCTTCAGAAACCTGAAGGAAGCTACTGATTTTGCCCTTGCACTTTTTTCCGACAAGGACGCTAAAGAGACCATCTTTATTGAGCCTTACGAAGTTCATGTTAAATCGTTTAATGATGCTTATGCCGAATTGCTCGCTGTTGCTCCAAATATCGATACTGTGAACGAGTACCAAACCAAGGATGAAAAGGTGGAATTTGTCTTCGCCTTCCGCAAAATTTTACGCATTATGAATGTACTCAAATCATTTGTCGATTTTTCATGGTACGACCTTGAAATGACCGAACAGGATTTTGAGGATTACAAAAGTAAATACCTCGATATCCACGACTATCTAAAAACGAATCCCGAAAAAACCTCCATCTTAAACGATGTCGATTTTGAACTTGAACTTCTCCACAGGGACGATGTAAGTGTTGCTTACATACTGAAATTGCTCGCTCATTATAAAAATGGAATTGATGCCGACAAAAAACGGATCGAAGAGAGCATCGAAGACCTTCTCGGCGGCACTCCCGAAATGAGGAGCAAAAAAGAGATGATAATGAAGTTTATCCAAGAAAATCTCCCCACAATCGTCGATGCCGAATCCATAGAAGAGGAATTCAGAAAATATTGGGAACAGGAGAGAGAAAAAGCCTTCAAAATTATATGTGCAGAGGAAAAAATCTCCACTGCTAATCTTCAGTCAGTTATCGATCAGTATATCTTCTCAGAAAAACTGCCACTTACGGGAGATATCATCAAAATTCTGGATGAAACCCCTTCGGTACTGCTGCGAAAAAAAACCGCTGAACGGGTGGTTTCAAAAATTGTAAACTTTGTGGAGACCTATTTCAGGGAATAAAACTGAGCACCACTTCCGTTGTTTTTAACTCATTTTAATCAGATTACGATGCTTTTTAGTTAAATAATATTATATTGTACCCACACAAATCATCAATTTTAATCCATCATCAAACGGAGTCCCTATGAGAAAGATTTATGCTGTTCTCTTTGTTTTATTTTTTGTCCCATTAACCTTTGGTCAGCTCATCCCTAAATTTGGTTTGGGAGTGAATGTTGGCGTGGCGTTGCCACAGGGCGATATGGGAGATCTCTATAAAACAGGGTACGGCGGCAGTCTTACTGTGATATTACCAATACCCGGACCATTCGAAGTGTCTGCGTCAGTTGGTTATAACGCTTTCAAATTTAACAATGATTATATTAACAAACTGTTCAAAGAGCAAACAGGAACCGACCCGCAGTTGGATCTCGATATGCCTTTGAGCATTGTGCCTCTTACTGCAAATGCCCGCTACTATTTTACCCCTGCACTGGTTCGTCCCTATGCCGAAGTAAATCTTGGTATTTCAATGGGAACAGTTAAAGCTACCGTCCCCGATCCACAACCGGGAAAACCCTACAATGTTAAAACTGCAGAATCATCTGAGACAAAACAATTTCTGGGTGTTGGTGTGGGTATTGTAATTGGTATGGGACTTGTAGCCGATATCGATGTGAATGCAAGATATGCCCTGCTCGGTCATGAATTTTCACAAACTACCACCACCACCTCAGGTGGAAGCACCACTTATACCGAATCAAAATCGAACGGCTCATATCTTGGAATATCAGCCGGTGTGAGAGTTAAATTATAAAAAAATCCCCGAGACCCTCCCGAAAGGGAGGGTAACGGGTTAAAAATCGTATTTTGAAGTTACTTGTTCAGCGGTTTTAGTGTAAAAATGGTTTTAACCGCATTTTGGATGGTTTCTTTAAATTTCTGCAGATTTACCGGTTTATTAAATATCGCCTCAACCCCCGCCTCTGAATAAGCTATATTTTCACTCTTGCCAAGTTGATTCCCAAGAACTATTACGGGAATTCGTGCCCTGTCAAAAGACGAGTTGATGTTTTTTATTAAATCAAGACCTGTTTTGCCATCGAAGGAGTGTGCCGTGATAACGAGTGCAGGTACCGACGAAATTATAGAGCGGGTTGCTGTCTCAATATCTTTAAACTGCTCCACTTCGTAACCCGGCAACAGATTTGAGATAATCTTCGAATATAAAACACGGTCTGTTCCACTCGACTCAACTAATGCAATTCTCGATGAAGCAATCGGCAGGGTGAAAGAAAATGTTGTGCCTTCACCCGGAATACTCGTTAAATCGATGTTTCCGCCATGTTTCTCGATAATTTCTTTTACTAAGCTGAGCCCCAACCCTGTCCCCTTTTCACCTGCTGTACCAACAGTAGTGAACTTTGAATCGACCTTAAAAACTTTGTCCAAATCTGCTTCTCTGATTCCCACTCCTGTGTCTTGCACAAATATTTCGAGGAAACGCCCCTCAACTTTACCTGTGATTCCTGCGGAAACGGTTCCTCCCTCGGGAGTGAACTTAATCGCATTCGAAAAAAGGTTATTGAAGACTTGAAGTATCAGGTTCTGATCACCAAATACCACCACCTCCTCAGGGATGAGATTTGACAGAGTGATATTTTTTTGAAGTGCAGTCCCTGAAACAGCAGAAAACGACTTGCTAACGATAATCTTAAGGTTTTGTTTGATCGGTTCAAACTTCATTTTCCCCGTTTGAAGCCTCGTCCAGTCGAGCAATGAATTTACAAGACCCAACATTATTTTGGTGGAATCCTGGATGTAATTTATATATTTTTTCATCTCATCGGGCGACATTTCCTCTGAAAGAAGAAAATCGGTAAACCCGAGGATTGAACTGAACGGTGTTCGCATATCGTGGGAGATAATAGAGATGAAACGGTCTTTTGCCTCGTTCAATTTTCGCAGATTTTCTGTGGATTGGTTGATCTCGTCTTCGGCTTGTTTTTGCTTTGTTATGTCGGAGACTAACCCAAACATCTTCACAATGCTATCGTCTTCCCGTACGAATGAAATCTTGTTTCTAATCCAGATTGAGGCACCATTTTTGGAGATAATCCGGCACTCAATCGAACCGCTGTTTTTATATTTGTTTCGGAGCAGGTTTTTGAGGTCGGCAAAATAGGTATCAAGGTCTTCGGGGTGGATTACCCGAAACCAGAAGTGGTTGTTTCCCACAAAGTCAGTGACTTTAAAACCGGTCATTGCGACAAATGATGCCGTGACAAAGACGGGTGAAAGGCGTCCGTTAACCAATTCGGAGACCCACAAAAAATCGTCGATGTTTTCGGCTATACTTCTATATTTTGCCTCTGATTCTTCGATCAGTTTTTGTGCAACCCGCATTTCTGTGATGTCTCTTACGATGAGCACATTAAATATTTTATCGTTAAACTCGAATGATGCTCTGGAAACCTCGGCGATGAAGGCGGAACCGTCTTTTTTTATACCGTTAAACTCCCTGCCCTCTTCCCGTTCCCCAACTTCTTCAGCGGCATGGCAAAACGAGGTGAAACTTCTGCCGATTATTTCGAGCTCGGAAGTGTAACCAAAAATTCTTACAAAGCTGTTATTAACAAAGATGAGTGAATCTGATTCTTCCACCGCAATTCCATCGTTTGACGCCTCGAAAATCGATTGCATAAGAAGGATATCCTGGGTGGTCTTTTCCTTTGAAGAGATGTCTCTGATAAGACATGCAAAACTCGAAAATTTTTCATCTTCTTCAAAATAAACGAAGGTAACTTCAGCGGGGAAAACTCTGCCTGTGCTTGTTTTAGTTTGTAAAATCCGCTTTTGCACACCGGAAGATTTCACCGCTTCGATAGAAACAGATTCATCAGTAAAAAGGTCGGAAAGCTTTAATTTATCTTTTTGCGAATCATACGAGAGAATTGAAAAGAACTTTTCATTAGCCTTGATTATATTCCCCTCATAATCAAATTCGCAGATCAGATCGTCCGACGAGTTAATAAAAGTTCTTAGCTGTCTGTTTGTGAGGTGGAGAGCTCTTTTTTCTTTCTCCTCTTCAAAGATATCTCTGCAAATTATTGTGGCCCCTGAAGTTGACTCACCATTCTCAATAATTCTGAATTCGCCGAGACCCGTCGCTTCTGTGGAGGCGTAGAGTGATCTGAACACCCCCCCTTTGGTTGAGGAAGGAAATTGTTTAATAATGGATGAGACATTTTTACCAAAAACTTCGAGCTTTTTGTAACCAAAAAATCGTTCTGCTTCGGTGCTCCAGGAGGTGATTTCCTTCTTTTTGTTTACGGAAAATATTGCGAGACCCCCCTTTTCAGCAAGCACTGCATAATTGGAGAGTTCGGTTATTTGCTTTTCCAACGATCTGAAAGTGAGAATCTCTGTGGAAATGTCGTCGAAAATAAAAAGCAGACGGCTATTCCCCTGAATATCTAAAAATGGAGTTCTCCTTAAGCTAAAAAAATATGACTCTCCATCTTTTACATGCTCAATTTGAATCGATTGATTGCGTTCCAGTTCCTTTAATAGTTTGGCGCCAATTCGAAACAATGAGGAGAAACCTTCACCAAGAATTATCTGTCGCTCAGGGAAATATTTAAAGACCTCTTTTCCACCATAAAAAAGAACTCTTCCATTTTCTTCTGTGACAAATACGAGGTCGAATGAAGATGAAAGCAGATTGTCAGTTTTATCGATATTGATGCCCGATGTCATCGTCAACTCAGGGATTACCCTTAAGTCTTCAACGATAATTATTCCGCCCGCAAAGACTTCCCCTTCAAAAATCGGGACACATTTGCAGATCAGACTTATATTCTTCCTGCCCGAAGTTATTCTACGAATCTCTCTTTCAAAGGGAATCCCCTCTTTAACTCGTAAAATATCTTCGAGAAGGTCAATATGATCAAAAAGACGGGTTTCATCCAACTTGATAAATTGTTTGGCAGTCGTAATCTCCTGATTAAGAACCCCCATTCTGAAGAGTGCGGAGTTGATCGATTTGGTTACGAGGTCACTATCAAAGATAATGATGCCGACGGGGAGTGCTTCCACGGGGAGAAAATGATTATCAAAATTGGCGGTTTTTTTCTTTGGCATACTTATTCAAATTGATATGTGCAATTTAATCTATTGAGATGAAATAAAATTGTGGAACTTTTTTCATTTCGGGCGGTAAAACTGATAAAGGTTTAATAAATTATCTTGCATATAAATATAAAGTGGAGTATTTTAGTTTGCGAAAAAAATTAATTAGTAAAGGAAAAAACCAAATGAAAAATCTCGCATTGTTAGCCGTAGCGGTATTCTTTTTTACCGTCGGTACAGTATCTGCTCAAAAAGCACCCGCTGATGCCAAAATAAAGATGTGCAACAGTTGCCATAAAGAAGGCAAAAACAAATTTGATGAGTTCAAAGCCTTCCTTAAGACTACTCACTCAAAAGTAACTGAAGCTTTTGATAAACCTGCAGCTAAAGAAATTGCTGACAAAAATAAAGTTGCTAATCCAAAAGAATCAGAAAATTGTCTTTCCTGCCATCAGGATAAAATGTCAAAGGTTGAAAACTTCAATCCTAAAGACATCGATTGCATGAGCTGCCACAACACTGAAAGCAAAGTTCACGCAATTCCTGAAAAAGTTACACATCCAAGTGCTAAAAAAGCCGGTGCAACTACAGACTAAGTTCTGAAAAGTTTTGTCGAAAAAGGCTGCCTCGAAAGGGGTGGCCTTTTTTCGTTTAAATTGAGTAGTAAGAGATTACATCTTCGGGAAGACGAACGGGGCGACCCGTTTCTGAAGAGACGAGAGTGTAGAAAAAATCGCCGGTAGCGACAATTTTCATGGTCTTTTTATTATAAATTGTAAATGTAACGGTGCAGTTGGAACCGCCAAAAGAATCGATTCCCGTCTCAATCAGTGCCACATCACCCATTACGAGAGATCTTTTATATTCGATTGTGGTTTTTGATACAACCCAGGTTAAATTCCTTTTGAGGAAGTCATCCATCGGAAATTTGTAGTTGTTTTCCATCTGGTCGTATCTTGCAGCGAGCACATAGTCGAGATATTTTGTGAAGTGAACATGGTTGTTCACATCAACATCATCGGGGCGTACCTTTATTTCGCTTCTAAACCTTGAGAACAGAAGCTACTCCGGATCCGAAAGTTTTGGGGAGCTTTCGATATCGACCATCTTCACATCTTTAAGATAATCGGACATTTTGGGTTCCTGAATCTCTTTTAACTGATCGAGAATAAAAGCCACATCGTTAACAGCAGTTTCTATGTAGTCAATTCTTTTTGTAATAGCCTCTTTTACAAGTTCCGGCTTTCCAATCTCTCTTTTGAGGGCGGAGACCGCGAGCTTTATAACGGTCAGTGGTTGTTTTATTTTGTGATTGGCGGTCACCACGGTTGCAGCAAACATGTTAAGTCTTTCCGACTCAATCATTTGCTTTCTGATTTCTCTGAATTTTAATGCGGCGTGAATCCTCGCTAAAATTTCCACCCGGTCGAACGGTTTTTTTACATAATCGTGTGCACCGGCTTGCAGACCAATCGAAGTGTCTTCAGCGGTAACACGGGCAGTAACGAGAATAATCGGGATATCGGAGGTTTTTTCGTCTGCACTGAGATTTTTGCACACCTCAAGTCCGTTCATCCCCGGTAACATTATGTCAAGGAGAATTAAATCGGGAAGGTATTCGAACGCCATTTTCATACCTGTTTCGCCGTCGTAAGCGAAGAGGAAATCGTGTTTTTCCCGTTTTAGTATCGTTTCAAGATACTTGATATTTTGTTCGTGGTCATCGACCGCTAAAATTAAGCTCATGGCAACTCTGTTAAAATATGAACCAAAATATAATCATTCAACAACTTTTATTTCCACTAAATCAACCTCATTTCGGTTGAGAAATAGAACCTTTACGCTGTTTTCAGTGATTTCTTTAATTATTCCATGCTTAACTTCATCTCCAATTCTCAATATTTTTTTTGTATTAAAGCGAAGATGTTGAAATGTAGCCTCCCCTTTCTTCACCGATCTCAATTCATATTCGGCTAAATCGATGGTCCCATCCTCTGAAAGATTTTGGAGATTAGAGATAAAAGGGAGAAAAATATCAATTTGCTCAAAGAGACTGTCAGCTTCCCAGGTAGCTGGAGGAAGATAAAATCCTTCGGGTGCAAGAGGGACAACGAGCAACAATTCATACTCCACAAATGAGACACTGTTCTCGAGGACTCCGTAATATTTTATATCTGCAGTCGAAAATCGCATAAAATAGGGATATTTTTCGATTGCGGATATGAAACCTGAGAGCCCGAGGAACGAAGAACGCCCCGTGACTTTGAATTTTTTAAGTTCAAAACCTTTGTACTTCTCGGACTCCACTTCTGAAATGTTAAATCTAAAACCGGTGGTGAGCGAAAACTGGATACTGTCAATCAGCATTCTGAGTTTTCTGGTGTCAACAGAGTCGAAAAGATTGTATCTGGTGGAGGTGTCTTTGTTTATTGCAAGATCAATTTTGTCATAAAGGCTCTTCATTCCGGAGCCGATGTCGTCGTGTGGGGCAAGTCCGATTGAAGTGAATTCACTCCTGACAGATTCACGGGCGGGGAGTAAAAAAATGAAGATCGCGAGTAAAAGTAAAAACGATATCCCACCAAAAATAATCGCGAGTTTAAGATGTGGTGCCATCAGTTTGAAATTCACTTTTCACCCCCCGGGACCATTATTCTGAAGGAAGTGAAGGAGCCTGCTTCTGCCTTAAATACCTCTGATGAAAGAAGTTGTGCCCCTTTTATAGTGTTTACAAATCCCGATGCCACCGATGGTGACTCAGCATAACCTCGAATTAAAATATAGTTGTTTGCTTCGAGTGAAATTTTGGTTATCTGGAGGTTTTTATCGGCTGCGTAACTCTCTATTTTGCCAAGCAGTGCGGATATTTCAGTAAATCTTGATCGGATTTGCGGAAACTTCTCCTTGCTTTGGGGTATCTGAAGAACTTTTTTTCCATATTCTTCCACCGTTTTATAGAGCTCTTTATTTCCGTTTTTATACTCAGCGAGTTTCTCTGACTCATTTGAAAGGATAAAAAGATCAAACACCAATATCAATGTTATCAATATGATCAGAGACATTAGACCACCGGCAACCATATTGACCGCCCGGGCATCTTTTATAGCAAGATTTCCCTCCGATTTTGCCACCTCTTCTTTGGTTAAGAGCCCCGGAACCGGAATCGACTTCGAAAAGTAGAGTTCAGAGACCATTTCACAGAGATTGTAGATCCCTTTATACGATTTTCCGTCTTCGCTGTTGGCTTCGAGTGCAAAATTTTCATCGTTTGCGGTTAAAATGTTCTCATTTTTTATTTCTTCAATTGCTTCTTCGAATCGAAAAGCGTAGGGATCGGCAGTGAAAGTTATCAGGTGATCACAATTTTTATATTCTTCACTCGCAGAGTTAAACGAATCAAATTGAATGAGCCGGGCTTCTGCGAGACCTGCCCCTTTTAATCGTGCTTCAAAAACGAGTTCATCATCCCCTGAAAGGATGTAAGTCCGGTCGTCAGGGAAAAATTTCAGGTTCTTTGAATAATAATGAAATAATATCTCGGGGGAAGCGAGAGAAGAGATAATAACGGGTGCTTTTACCCCCTTTCGGTCCAAAAAAAGGAAGAGTTCATCGATTATCCTGTTCGAGAAGGTCACCGTTTTTGCATTCTTCTTTTCGTGGTGCAAAAGTTCACTATCAGAAACAAGAATAATGTTGCTGTTTGAAAGCTTTTTGATGATCTCAGGAGCTATATCGGCTACAAATCCTACATTTGCACCGGTGGTTTCAACCGGGAAGACTTTGAAGCTTTTTTTGCCGGAGTATCTCGTCGCATTATTGTGGTAAACTGCGAAAAAATGGTTGCTGAGAAAAACTATTGATAAATTTTTATTAAATCGTGTATTCAAGTTTTTTTGTGTCTAAATCACATATTCTTTAAGATTAATTGATTAATTTCGTAAATTAAATTTGTAAAAAAAGTATTTCACAAATAATGCTACAATATGAACAGCAAAATAAAAATTTTAATCGTACTTTCGCTTGCTTTTAACATCTTTTTTACAGGATGTACTAAAAAAGATAAGCCGGTCAATCAGCCTGACACCACTAAACAGGTTTCAACAGACACTTCAAAACATTCACAGGACAGTTCAAAAACGAAAGATACTACTAAAACCGATTCGGTTGAAGTTAAAAAGACAGTTTCGCTTTTGGGAACCTGGCAAGGAAAAGTTGCTAACTACAACGCTACTTTAAAAGTAACCAACCAAAACGGAAATCAGTTCTCCGGTTCGGTTGTCGTAAACTATCGAAATGTAGCAACTCATAATGTTACGGGAACATTCAACCCTGAAAACGGGGCGATCAATATGGCTGATACCGATCAAACCCGGTCAGCAGGCGTTTACGCAGGAATGGTTTCACCAAATGGACGATCAATTTCGGGCAATTTCACTGAAAAGCTAAAAGGTGGAATCACTGTAAAATTTTCATTTAATAAATAACAACATCCACACTCGGAGGAATAATTCATGACAAGGAAAATCCTTTTCACTATCTTTACTCTCTCAACCATTCTGTTCTTAACAGGATGCGACAACAAAGATAATCCACTTAATCCTGATTCAGGAAAAGTGTTTATCACTTCAACACCAACGCTGGCTGACATTTATGTTAATGGTTCCAGTTCAGGTAAAAAAACGGGTGACACTCTTTCACTTAGTGCAGGAACTTACAGCATTACACTGAAAAAGACCCTTTACAAAGACACCACTTTTAGCGTAACTGTTCTTGCTAACCAGACAGTTTCAAAAAGTGTTGCACTTACTGAAGCTTCTTTCACTGTAACCTCAACACCTGCCGGTGCTAAAGTATATCTTAACGGCGTGAACACAGGAACTGTTACCCCTGCAGGCATTCGTCTTGCTCTCGGAACAAACACCATTACCCTTTCACTCGGCGGATATAAAGATACCACCTTTACAGTACCAGCTGATTCAGCCACCAAGAGTGTTGCAATTACTTTGACAGCATTAAATGTAGTTGAATTTGCTTCCGTTAGAATTTATGAATCATTCTCGACAGCATCGGTACCAAGCGGTCTTATCCTTTCAGTAGGAAGAGCATCCACTATCGGTTCCGGCACTGGCAAAGATTCAGTAGATATCTACTACAAAACCGCTGGTTACCTCATCTCATCAGCTAAAGATTTTGCTCTCCCAAGAGAAACTTACTTTAAAATGGGAACCGGTGCCAACCTTGCTGACGGTGAAGATTCACCTGTTAAAAACAACACATGGCTCCTCAGCGTAGCTGATACAGAAACCAACTACTTCTTCATGTACACACAAGACCAAAACTATGCCAAAATGAAAATTATTGGATTTGGTGGCGGTACAGGCGTTTCTGATCCTGCTTACATTGATGTTCGCTGGTACTTTAACAAAACAAAGAACAATACCGAGTTCTAATAAAACAGGTATCTGATCACTTTTAACGGGAAACCCTGTTACTGATTGATCACTCTTTGAATTGGAAGTTTGAGGCTGTTCGATATTTTTATCGGGCAGCCTTTTTTTATGTGGTGGTTGGAAGGAAAAGAAGAATTACCCGACAGACAGAATATTAAAAAAAGTGTAAAATTTTAGCCAAAAGTCACAAAAAAGCCACAAATTGATTGAGGCATTTTTTTGTATTTTAGGAAATTGAAATACAAAGATTAATCGGAGCAAAGAAAATGCACAAACTGGCTGTCCTGATATTCACATTTGCCTTTTTTGTCAACGCTCAATCACTAAAACTTAACAAGGTGGAGCCCCCTAACTGGTGGGCAGGGATGACAAAAAACAAGATACAACTCATGGTTTACGGCGAAGGATTGTCAGGTGGAAGTGCCGCCTGCAAATCCGGCTTAAAAATTTTGGGTGTAAACAGTTACAACGACGGTTATCTCTTTATAGATGTTGAAATACCCTCCGACCTGAAACCGGGTAACCACGAAATTGAAATTAACTCAAAAGGTAAAACCGCAAAGTTAAATTTCCCCGTCCTCAAGAGAAGTGGAAAAACACCTGCCGGATTCTCAGTTGATGATGTTATTTACCTTATTATGCCCGACAGATTTGTGAACGGCGATACTAAAAATGACGCTGTTAAAGGTCTTTCTGAATCAGTCGATAGAGGGTTTTACGACGGAAGACACGGTGGCGATCTTCAAGGGATAATAAATAAACTTGACTACCTGAAGGAACTTGGAATAACTGCCCTGTGGCTTACCCCCGTGGTCGAAAACAACACCTACAGAAGTTACCACGGTTATTCATCTACCGATTTTTATACCGTTGACGCTCGTCTCGGTGATAACGCTCTCTACAAAAAAATGGTTGAAGAAGCACAAAAAAGGGGAATAAAGGTTATTCTCGATCATGTAGCCAACCACTTCAGCAAAGACCACCAATGGGCAAAGTCGCTGCCTCACCCAACCTGGGTAAATGGTACACTTCAGAATCCTCCACCCCCCATGCATCATAAACAGGTATTTCCTGACATAAACAGCGACAGTTCCACTATTAAAAAAGTGATTGAAGGCTGGTTCACCGACTATATGCCCGATTTTAACCAAACAAACAGCTTTGTGGCAAATTATATAACACAAAACACTATCTGGTGGGTGGAATTTGCCGGACTCGATGGTATTCGCGAGGATACTTACCCTTACAACCACGAAGGTTACATGGCTGAGTGGGCTAAAGAATTAAAGGCGGAATATCCTTCAATCAAAATTGTTGCTGAGGTTTGGACGGGTGAACCTGCATTTCTTTCCTATTACCAAAGTGGTAGCAGAACCCGAAAAAACTTTGATAACTACATTCAATCACTCACCGATTTTGGATTAAGAGATGTAATCTACAACTGGCTTGAAGGGAAAGGGAATTTTTATAAAGTTTATAACGCTATTGCAATGGATTTCCTTTACGCCGATGCGAATGATCTTGTAACTTTTATCGACAACCATGACATAAACCGTGCCATGTTCGGTGCCAACGGAAATGAACAAAAAGTTAAAAGTGCCCTCACCCTGTTGCTGACCACGAGAGGAATACCTCAAATTTTTTACGGAACTGAAATTGGTATTAAAGGAACGGATCATCACGGATATCTTAGAGCGGATTTCCCCGGAGGATGGAAGGAAGACCCCAGAGATGCATTCACAGAAGCCGGTAGAACCGTTTCAGAAAATGAAATGTATGACCACCTAAAGAAATTAATTGAGATAAGGGAAAACAACGCAGCTTTCAGGCATGGAAAACTAACTCATTTCCCACCGGAAAATGATATTTATGTCTATTTCAGAGAATTAAATGGCGAAAAATTTATGGTTGCCATTAATGGAAATGACAAGGAAAAATCGGTTGGAATGGGAAACTTTGGAGAAAGGCTGAATGGCGTTTCCTCAGGGACAGATCTCTTAACAAGTGACGAGATCAAAATTGCACCCGATAGGAAATTGGTTCTCCCGGGTTATTCTTCGGTGGTTCTTAAATTAAAATAGTTGTTTTTTTTGAAGTGAGGGAAGAGTAAATTAAAACTGTTATTTTACTCTTCCCTTTAAGAAAATTACTTTAAGCTGTTAATAGCAGATTCGTAAGCGGAGATATCAACCAGTCCAACATGTTTTTCAACGATATTTCCTTCTCTGTCGATAATGAAGGATGTTGGAATTGATTCGATGCCACCATAAGCCTGTGACACTTCATTTGTGTAGTAGGCAACGGGGTAATTTACATTTTTAGCCTGAAGAAAGCCGGGGACATCACCAACTGTGGCTGCATCATCAACCGATATTCCAATTACTACCAGGTCATCACCATATTTTTTCTGTAGTTCCACAAGATCAGGAACACCCTTTACACAGGGAGGGCACCAGGTAGCCCAAAAATCGACGATTACAATTTTGCCTTTGTAGTCGGAAAGTTTAATATCCATTCCCCCTTTTGCATTTTTAAGGGAAAAATCGGCTGCTTTTACCTTGGTTGCAGTCGGTTGTGGTTCATTCTTTTCCGTTTTTTTATTCTCAGCGGGTTGTTCCTGAGTTTTTTTGTTGCAGGCTGTGAAAGCAAAAACTGAAACAACGAGCAGAACCGCTATCGTTAACTTGATTTTCATTAATATCTCCTAAAAAAGTTGTTTGAGTTAGATGAAAATTGGTTGTAAAAGATTCAATTATTTTTACTGACGCTGTCTTTATGAACGGTATCTTTTGCAGCTACATCACTTTTGAGCATATTTTTTACGCTGTCGGGGGTGATACCAGCCGGCAGATTACCGCTCACAGGCTCAGTACGGGTGTTGTTCAGGATCAGAAAAAAGACTACAACTATACCAAAAGCTATACCCTGGATCCAGCTTTTGTGCTTTCTATAATAAGCAAGCCACTCGGGAACCGGTTTTTCGTTCTCTTTTTTTCCGATTTTTCGTTCTTTGTTTTCTTTTGCCATTAACTTCCATTTCGTGAAAATTCTTAAATCAGTTCTTAAAAATAAGGGAATAAATGAAGAAAACTATACCCAAAATTTAATATCAGGAACTCACAACAGTCGTATAGCGTTATAAATTAAAGCAGTATTGCTAAAAAATCAAGAAGAAGTTACACTAAAGAGAGATTATTTCGAACAGAATGCTTATACTTCAAGTTCTACTTCCCTTCCTTTTTGCTCCGCTCGTCCCAGTTATTTCTAAAAATATCAGCGGAAGAGTTATGGGGATTCTTTTCTCTCTCCTTCCTTTTGGGCTGTTTCTTCTATTTCTTTTTGATTATGTCAGTTTACCCGCCGGTGGTTTCCCCCCAACTGTTTATGAGTGGATTCCAGCTCTTGGAATCGATTTAGCTATGCGTGCCGATGGTTTGGGGCTCTTGTTTGGGTTGATAATAACGGGAATTGGGGCTGCCGTCTTCCTTTTCGCCGGCAATTATCTTGGGGATGGCACAGAAACACGGAAATTTTACATCTATATTCTTTTATTCATGGGGGCGATGCTCGGAGTCGTTTTCTCCGATAACCTGTTACTCCTTTTCATCTTTTGGGAACTCACTTCCCTCTCTTCATTTCTGCTCATCGGCTTTAAACATAAATATATTGAATCGAGATACGCCGCACTTCAAGCCTTGCTCGTAACAGGACTCGGTGGTTTATCTCTCCTCGCAGCGGTTATCCTGATCTATCTTTCAGCCGGTACTTTTTCAATTTCAGAATTGATCAAAATGCCCTCATTGGTAACCGGAAGTGAAAATCTCACAGCTATTATCTTACTCCTCCTGTTGGGAGCTTTCACAAAATCTGCACAGTTTCCATTCCATTTTTGGCTGCCAAATGCGATGGAAGCACCAACTCCGGTGAGTGCTTATCTGCATTCTGCCACTATGGTAAAAGCCGGCGTATTCCTTGTGGCACGGATGAATCCTGTTTTTGCAGAAATTGGATTATGGAGTGATCTGCTCCTCTGGTTTGGCGGATACACAATGTTTTTGGGTGCATTTCTTGCCCTGAAACAGACCGATCTTAAAAAAATACTCGCCTATACCACTTTGAGTGTGCTCGGCACTCTGATTATGCTCCTCGGCTACGGTACCGAATTTGCAATAAAAACCATGACCATCTACCTCGTTGCCCATGCTCTTTATAAAGGGACCCTCTTCCTGACTGCGGGTGCCATCGACCATTCAACCGGAACAAGGGATGTGCGGCTACTCGGTGGTCTCGCAAAAAAAATGCCAAAAACCGCTTTTGCCGGGGTTGCGGCTGCTCTTTCGATGTCCGGAGTTATTCCTTTTATCGGGTTTATCGGGAAAGAATATTTATACGAAAACTCACTGAAGGGTGAACCAATTCTTATTTTTGGGGTACTGTTTGCAGGTGTTGTGATGGTTTATTCAGCGATTCAGACCGGTTTACATCCATTTTTTGGAAAAGGAGGCGAAACCCCCAAACAACCACACGAGGGTGACTTTACATTAACTCTCGGAATTGTGGTTACTGCCACTCTCGGCATCGTCCTGGGTTTGTTTGCCTCACCTGCCCTCTCTTATATCGCTTCTAATTCTGTCTCAGCCGTCACGGGTAAAGAAGTGGTGATAAAAACCGGACTTTGGCACGGATTTAATTTCGTTTTTCTTCTCAGTCTCGCAACTCTCGCTGCTGGTTACGGTTTTTATAAAACCAGAGAGAAATTTTACCTGCTCCCGCAGGTTTATGGTCCACTCGAATATTTGATGCCTTCCAAATTATATGACAAGGCACTTAAACTGTTGGTCCTCACTTCAAAAAAGCAAACTTCGTTTTTTCAGAATGGCTATCTGAGATATTACATTATCACAATTTTTGGAACGGCTACACTTCTTGCCGGCGGGTATTTTTTCCTCCATCTCGATCTGAATTCCATTAAATTAGATACCGGAATCGAAGTCTATGAAGCTTTTGTCGGGTTGATGATGATTTCCGGTGCTCTGATTGCCGCTACGGCTAAAAGCAGGCTTTTTGCCGTTATTGGATTGGGTGTTACGGGATTTGGTGTGGCAATTGTCTTCATAATGTATGGAGCCCCCGACCTCGCATTAACGCAATTTTCGATCGAAACTTTATCCGTTATCCTTTTTGTATTGGCACTCTACAAATTGCCCCTCTTTTTGAAGATTTCCAATACTCGTGTGAAAATCAGAGATGTAATTATCGCTTCATCCGTCGGAATTTTCATCACATTTGTAATTCTGGCTGTCTATTCCGTTGAACACAGCACTGCTCTGAAAGAATTTTTCGCTGAAAAAAGTTTAACCGATGGAAAGGGAAGAAATATAGTTAATGTAATTCTTGTCGATTTTAGATCAATTGATACCATGG
The DNA here is from genome assembly GCA_964431385.1 of uncultured Ignavibacteriaceae bacterium. Classification (GTDB taxonomy): domain Bacteria; phylum Bacteroidota; class Ignavibacteria; order Ignavibacteriales; family Ignavibacteriaceae; genus UTCHB3. The sequence continues at coordinate 20,121 of CAYSJM010000034.1, forward strand.
GTGAAATCACTGTCTTGGGAATTGCCGCCATCGGAATATATGGTCTTGTGAAATTAATAAGGAAGGGGGGATAAATGCCGAGCCTCATCTTAAGAACTGCCGTTAGATATGTAATGCCGGGCTTGTTCCTTTTTTCCCTCTTTTTACTTTTCCGCGGACATAATGAACCGGGAGGTGGATTTGTTGGCGGACTCGTTGCCTCGGCTGCTATTGTACTTTATACCCTTTCTTCCGGGGTTAAAGAAGCAAGCTCAATGTTGCGGGTTTCACCTTCAACATTAATTGCAGTCGGGCTGTTATTGGCTTTTATAGCCGGATTCCCCGGACTTATAGCCGGTGGTGAATTTATGCAAGGGGTGTGGCTCGACTTAAAAATACCGGTCATCGGGAAGTTTGGAACTCCCGTTCTCTTCGATACCGGAGTCTATCTATTGGTTACCGGAATGGTGGTTAAGGTTATCTTTACCCTGGCAGAAAATGAGGAGGAGGAGTGATATGGTTCTGTTCCTCGCTATAGTCACCGGTATTTTAACTACTGTAGGGATTTATATGATCCTCCGCAGAAGTATGGTTAAAATGATAATCGGACTCGCATTTTTGGGTCATGCTGCTAACCTTCTTATTTTTACAATTGGAAGAATAACACAGGGTAAAGCCGCTTTTATTCCCGAAGGGATGGACTCACCGTTTGAACCATTTGCAGACCCACTTCCACAAGCTTTGATATTAACTGCCATTGTTATCGGATTTGGTGTGCAGGCGTTTTTAATTGTTCTCTTTAAACAGAACTACAAGGCTATTCAGTCGGACGATCTGGATGATATGAACACAACGGACAGGCTGGGTTGATATGAACTTGATGATCCTTCTCCCTCTTCTGATACCGTTTTTAGCTGCAATTCTTACTCTTTTCTTCAGGAAAAAGATTCAAGCACAAAGAATTGTCTTTTCTGCATCGTCTGGTCTTGTCCTTCTTGTCTCGATTTTCCTTCTGCACCATGTATTCACAGCGGGCACTTACGCTGTACAGGTCGGCGGATGGAAAGCCCCGTTTGGCATCTCATTTGTGGTTGACAAGCTGTCTGCCATTATGATAGCGATTTCGGGTCTGATGGCTTTTGCATCATCGTTCTTTGCGTTTGCCACGATAGACGCTGAAAGAGAAAAATTTGGATTTTACACCCTTCTCTCGACCCTTTTTATGGGGATAAACGGCAGCTTCTTAACAGGTGATATATTCAACCTTTATGTCTGGTTTGAAGTGATGTTGATGTCATCCTTCGTGCTTATATCTCTTGGTGGCACAAAACCACAGCTTGAAGGGGCGATAAAATATGTGACTCTCAATCTGATTTCTTCCAGCTTTTTTCTGATTGGGGTGGGAATTTTATACGGAATTGCAGGTTCCTTAAATATGGCTGATCTTGCAGTGAAGATTGGTGCACACCAGGAGCAATGGTTAACCACCACAGTGGCAATCTTTTTTCTGATTGCATTTGGAATTAAGTCGGCTGCATTTCCCCTTTTCTTCTGGTTGCCTGCATCATATCACACCCCACCTGCCGTAGTTTCAGCAGTATTCGCAGGAATGCTGACAAAAGTTGGCATTTATGCGATGATCCGGGTTTTTACGCTGATTTTCAACAATAATCCCGAAGTCACGCACAACATTTTAATTGTGATGTCGGGCTTCACAATGGTTGTTGGTGTTCTCGGTGCTGCTGCCCAAAATGATATCAGACGGATACTTTCGTTCCATATCGTCAGCCAGATTGGCTATATGTTGATGGGGCTCGCTCTTAATTCTGTTGTCGCCCTCGCAGGTGCAATTTTCTACATTATGCACCATATTATTGTGAAGACAAACCTTTTCCTCGTTGGTGGAATTGTTAACGAAATTAAGGGGAGTTATTCTCTCGATAAACTTGGTGGTGTTTATAAAAAGTATCCACTCCTTGGTCTGCTTTTCCTCGTTCCGGCACTTTCTCTCGCAGGAATACCCCCACTTTCCGGCTTTTGGGCGAAATTTTCGTTGGTGAAAGCAGGTTTTGAGGGGGAAGCATGGTTGATAACGGGTGTGTCTCTCTTCGTCTCCATCTTAACACTCTATTCGATGATGAAGATCTGGAATGAGGTGTTTTGGAAGGATATGCCTGATGGTGTGCCTGATATCGACAGACTGCCTGCAATTCCAAAAAGAAAAATGATCTTACTTGTTGCTCCAGCTGTGGCTCTCGCCATTTGTACTTTGGTTATTGGGTTCTATACTGCTCCGTTTTTTGATGCCGCTGCAGAGTCTGCAAAAGAGTTGTTCAACAAATCAGATTATATAAACGCCGTGATGAGGTTAAAATGATGGGGAAACTTTCTCTTAATATTACCCTCGCTGTGGTATGGATGTTCCTCTCAGGAAGTTTTGGTTTTCTGGCTCTAATAGAAGGGGCAGTTGTTGGATTTGGGGTGATCTTCCTGCTCGAAGGAGTAATCGGAGCTCACAACTATACACGAAAACTATTTAAAATTATCAACCTGATCTTTTTCTTTTTGTGGGAATTGCTGGTTTCAAACTACCGCGTCGCCATTGAATTGCTGACACCCCGTTTTATCTCTGAACCTGCAATTGTGGCTGTTCCCCTGTCACTTAAAACTGATCTTCAGATTACTTTGCTCGCAAATCTCGTAACTCTTACGCCGGGAACACTGAGCATCGATGTATCGGATGATAAAAAATTCCTTTTTGTTCACTTGATGTATGGCGGAGACCCGGACAAAGCAATAGCTGATATTAAATCGGGATTCGAAAGAAGGATTATGGAGGTGTTTGAATAATGTTTCTTGAATTTGCAGTTACTTACTCCCTTATTCTTATTACACTCTCCATGCTGATTGTTGTTGTGCGTCTCGTAAAAGGTCCTCACACAGCCGACAGAGTAGTGGCACTCGATCTTACAACTTCAATCGCAATAGCCTTTATTGCGGTTTATTCGATAAAAACGGGTGAAACTTACATCCTCGATGCCGGATTAATATTGGGATTTGTAAGTTTTCTCGGCACGGCAGGGTTTGCCTATTATCTACAACTACGGAGCAAAAAATGAGCGAAATACTAACGGGAAGTTTCTTGATTATCGGAAGTTTTGTAATTCTTCTTTCCGCTCTCGGTGTAGTAAAAATGCCCGATATATACCTTCGTATGTCAGCAACTGCAAAGGCTGCAACTCTTGGTATTTCAATCATTCTTATTACAACAGGTTTCTATTTTGGGACCACAGAGATAATGTCCCGAACCATCCTCATCGTAATTTTCCTTATGATAACCGCACCTGTTGCTTCTCACCTTCTCGGCAGAGCTGCATATAAAAACAAGCTTCCTTTATGGAACACAAAAAGGGACGATCTGGCTTAGGGATTACTGTAGCGAGGGGTTCAGCAGAGGGGCTGACTAACTTCTTAGTTGCTTCTTGCTCTTTTTATAAGGATATTGTACATGGCTGACATCAGATAGCGAAAATCTGTTATCAGACCATATTTCTCATATTCACGAAGATATCTTTTTTCAGATTCGATGATCTCTTCGAGTGTGGAGGGTAAATCGGCATAAAACGGAGGGAGAAGACCCGGTTTGTGTTTAAGCCGCATTTCCCTTAATTCATCGTCATACAATCCGAGGTAGTGTGTGCTCAAGGGTCGCACACCAACAAGTTTCAGCTCACCTTTGAAGAAGTTGATGAACATGGGGAGTTCATCTATCCAGAGTTTCCTCATTATTCTTCCCCAGTAGGTTACCCTAAAGTCATCCTTTATCTTGCCACCATCCTGAAGGCTGTTTTTTTCATAAACATACCGTTGCAGATACTCCGAATATGGGTGCATGGTACGAAACTTGTAAACATAGATAATCTTACCGTGTTTACCAATCCTTCTCATCCTGAAAAGTGGACCGTATGAAGGCTCTTCATTGTATTCGGGATCTGAAATCTTTTTTACTGCAAAGTAGGTCTGGTCTTCAAATGCTTTGTATTCGACTATTTCGAAGCCACAAGAAACCAATCTGCCCAACACTTCCGTTAACGAATAAACTCTGTTGGACCCGCCGGTCAGGAAGAAATAGATTTTGCGCGTTAGCTTCATTTTTGGGAAGACACGATGAAACATAAAATCTACAAAATAAACAGGAGCAGCAAGCCACTTTTCATATTTGCTGAATATTCTGCGGCGTCTCTGACCAAATGTCTCAAAGGTGCCCACAAAAACGCCGTTTTCGGGTAATTTCCTGTTAACTGCCTCAAAAAACTTATTCAAATAACGAATGTGGTTTAGCGATCTGATGTTAACAAAATCGAAAACTTCATCATCGGGGAGGGATTCAACATTAAACTTGGATGAGGTATGGAGAACTTTGGTTTCAGAGTTGTTTAATCTTACATGCTTTCTGATAAACCCGAGAGCTTTGGAACCCACAGTGCTGGCAATACGGTAGTCGAGCATCAAGCTTTCTACCGGAATGCTATCATTACCGGGGATGTGGTGATCCTCGAACGAAATTGCCGGTTTATTCATGGGGTTGTCTGAGCTCATCTATTAAAGCAAACTATTAATTAAACAGGTGAAAAAATAATACGAAATTATTTATAAAAATTTGTTCCAAATCATATCTCTTATAGTTTTCAGTTCAATCGTGATATTAATCACAATCGTTGGCTTATTGATCCTTTTTTCTAACTTCTGATTCTTTTATCGAATATGTCCACTTCTCCACTCCCTCTTTATCAAACACGGTGCAAGTGAGAATTCGTTCTTTTTTCTTACCCGATACGGTAAATTTTGCAAAATTCCGCTCTGTTACCAGAGTTCCACTCTTCCGGAAGTAATTCTCTTCATTAATAGCGTAATTACTCGCTCCTGCGGAAAATGTTGAAATGGTAAATTCGTGTAAAGGGTAATTTCCTTCTCTCGGCATAATATCAAGCTCGGAACTGTGCCTGTCGCCTGTAAGGAAAATCACGCCTGAAATTCCCTCATCTGCTACATGATCGAGAATCCATTTCCTCTCTTCGGGGAAAATGGCATAATTTTCAAACTTAGCAACGGGGTTCAGGAACTGCCCGCCCATACAAATAATCTTAAAAGTGGCTTTACTCTTGACGAGAGCATCTATCAACCATTCCCGTTGAGCTTCGCCAAGTACGGTTCTTTCGCCCGTTTTACGGAAATTTGGCGTTCTGTTATATCTGTTGTCGAGAAGGAAAAAATCGACATCTGAGTAACCAAATGATGTGGTAATTCCCGGTCTTCCGTCGATTCCGTAAGTAGGATTACCCCAAAAGAGCTTAAAAACTTCGAGAGCATCCGCCTTGTTTCTCCAGCTTCTGTCGCTGTCATCGGGTCCAAAATCGTGATCATCCCAAATGGCATAATGATGCATCGAAGCGAGCATTTGTTGCATTTCGGGGAGAGCCCGTGTATGTGAGTAACGATAAATCATCCCATCGCGGGTATTCCACTCAGCTTCTCTTAGATAAACATTGTCCCCCAGCCAAAGCATAAAATCACCTTTGTTGGCTGCTATTTTTTCGTAAATGCCATAGTCGCCACCATAAGGTTTTCCGGGACGATCATATTCTTCTTCATTGACATAAGCACAACTCCCCGTAATAAACGAAAAATCGGGAGCATCCTCCCGCCATTCCCACAATTTTTGAGTTTTAAATGAAAACTTCCACGGTTTTTCTACCCGTTGTCCGTTTATCAAGATGTCGTAATCGTAGGTTTTACCGGGGATGAGCCTTTTAAGGATGAAGGAGGCAGTAAACCCCTCGGAGACATTGGTTTCTATCTCTTCAGAGCTTATTTTTTCAGAGGGATTGTCTGCAACATGATATAGAAGTGAGACTCGTGCGGCAGAAGTAGTCTGGAGCCAGATGAGTACTTCTCTTTTCTCGGAATAGCATGGCATCGGTCCTGAAGCAAGCAATGCCGTTTGGGCACTCGCTGCAGAATAGAAGGCAGAAAACAGAACCAATAAAAGCTTAAGACTGTGTATTTTCATGCTATTTGTGCTATCATTATTAAGAAATGATGCTATTTTGATCAATTTTCCCGATTGGGATGCCAAATAAAAGATATTTTTTGTAATCTCGCAAATAAATAGCGGTAATAAGTATTAAAAAAACAAGATTTTACATTTTTTTTATATGAGACCTGCCTTTTTTGACAGGTCTCATCAAAAAATGGTTTAAATTGCCTTCTTTAAAGCCTCTAACACCTCAGCGACATCTTTGCCGCCAAAGAATGTTATTACTTTTCTACCGTTACCCGTGAGAGCAGCTCTGTCACCCATTGCCTGTGCCACAACGAGTGTACCAAATGACATAGAACCTTCAGGTTTGCCGGCTTCATCAGGTATAATTGCATCAGCGTCTATACCGGCAATCACCTGCAAAAACAGTCCGTTACCCGAATCGCCTTTGTGCAACTGACCTGTAGAGTGAAGGAATCTTGGACCATAACCTGTGGTAACAGCAATCTGGTATTTTTGCTGGAATCTGCCTCTAATCTCTTTTAAAAGATTATCAGTTTCAGACTCAGAAGGTACAAAAGCCTGAATAGAGAGGTAACTTCTTAATTCATCACCGGGATTACCTTCATGAAGGTTTTTCATGAACTCGGCAATCGCTGTTTTAATACTCTTTGAAGCGACATCTCCAACCACTTTTACACCATCTTCCTCAAATGCTACAACGGGCTCAGGGAGTTTACCTTCTTCTTTAAATTGTTTTAGGACAGCCCTCGCCGAAACTTTGGCTGATTCAACATCGGGCTGATCAAACGGGTGAATCTGTAAACCCCAACCTGCGATGGCGGTAGCTATCTCCCATCTGAGAAATTCATATCCTATAAATGAACTGTCGGGGATGATAATCTCAACTCCGGGATGTCCCGCTGCAACGAGTGCATCAAACTTATCCTTCATTTCACCTGTTTTTTGATCGCTCAGATAAACAAAGATTCTGTCGCCGGCATAACCCGAAGGAGCAAGCACTTCTTCCCCCTCAACGGGTAAAATACCTCTTCCAATTTTTCCGGTGCTTTCTGCGATCAACTGTTCAGCCCATGGTCCAAATGATGAGAATACTCCGGGGGAGATAAAAGTCACCTTGTCATAAGCCTCTTTTGCACCCACAGCCATAAGAACACCCAATTGTGCAGGTGTACCGGCTCCTAATTTTGATTCAGCAACCATGAGGAAAGTTTTTTCGAGCAGGTCTTTGATGTTTATACCACACAATGCTGCGGGTACCATACCAAAGAGTGAAAGTGCAGAATACCTTCCGCCGATATTTGGATCATTGATGAAAATTTTTCTGAATCCAAGCGATCTCGCCATATCCTCAAGTCCGCTGCCAGGATCAGTAATTGCGATAAACCGTTTCTTCGCAGTTTCAATTCCCGATTTTTTTACAACGGATGTGAAGAAATACTTCATAAATGAAAGGGTCTCTACAGTTCCGCCCGATTTTGTAGAAACAATGTAAAGTGTCTTTTTATCTGCGAGTTTTCTCTCTTTTTCGAGCACAGCGGCAGGATGTGTACTATCCAAAATCTCAAGCGAGAGATATCCTTCTTTTACACCAAACATCTGACTGAATACCTCCGGTGCGAGCGAAGATCCACCCATACCCAGCAGAAGTGCGTTTGTGAAACCTTCAGATTTTATCTCTTCTACAAAACTGTTTATCTCTTCAAGAGAATTGTAGCTGTTCTTTGGACTGTCGAGCCAGCCAAGTCTGTTCGTTATCTCAACGGGTGAATCGCTCCAAACCGTATGATCTTTCGCAAATATTCTTGCCGGCACATCTTCATCCACAAGTTTTTTCATACCTGCGGGGAAAGAATCAGACAATACTGTGGGTGAGCAAACAAAACTGTTGCCTTCCCTCAAGATTGCAAGGGATTTTTTCTCTACAGAGCCTAAAAGTGAATCGAACGATTCGGCAAATAGTCTCACTCCATCGGTCTGAAGTTTATCTGTAATAGCAGCGAGATCGAGACCAACACCTGATAATGCAGCCACTTGAGCTTCCGCTTCTTCAACCCCTTTGTCGAGCGTAACCTCAAGTTTTCCATGGTCTAAAAATGCGTCAATCGTCGCCGGGGGCATAGTATTTACGGTCGGACTTCCAATAAGCTCATCCACATACAACACATCGGGGTATGCAGGGTTTTTAGTGCCTGTGCTTGCCCACAAAACTCTCTGTGGCATGGCACCGGCTTCCAACAGTTTTCCCCAACGCTCGCCAGAGAATAGTTTACCAAATTCCTTAAAGGCAATTTTTGCATTAGCTACCGCAATCTTCCCTTGAAGTGAAGTGTTGCCGACTTTTTCGAGTGCGGAGTCGCAAGTTGAGTCAACACGGCTGACAAAAAATGATGCAACTGAAGCTACTTTTGATACATCTCCACCGTTGGCTTTTAATATCTCCAAACCTTCAATAAACGCAAGGGCTGTTTCGATGTAACTGTCTATCGAAAAGATAAGAGTGACATTTACGGATATTCCATGAGAAATGAGCTCTTTTACCGCAGGAATTCCCTCTTTTGTAGCAGGAACCTTAATCATAAGATTTGGTGCGGAAACAGCTTTATGGAGCCTTAGTGCTTCTTCGATAGTCTCTTTGGTTTTGTAAGCAAGTTTTGGATTCACTTCAAGACTAACATACCCGTCTAACCCGTTTGTCCTTTTATAAACAGGAAGCATCATTGAACAGGCGGTTTTAATATCTTTTATTGCGAGTTGCTCATAAATTTCGAGGGTTCCCGCTCCCGTTGCCAGCAATTCTTTGATTTCTGAATCGTATGCATTACTTCCGGCAATAGCTTTATCGAAGATTGTCGGATTTGAGGTGATACCCCGTAATCCGTCATCGATCATTGCGGCAAGTTTTCCGCCATTTATATAGTCGCGGCTGATAAAGTCCAACCAAAGTGACTGCCCAAGAGCAGCAAGTTTTTCAATTTTACTCATTTCCAATTTCCTTTTAAATTATATCAATCCGGCAGCAATAAAGGCTGCACCATGAAGTCCGGCACTACTGTCTTTAATCAAATAAACAGGGGTGTTTTCAACTATATAGCTGAGTCTTCCCTTCTTTGTGTAGGTCTCGACAAAAGAACCTTCCAAAATCTTTTTGGTTATTTTTGGTGGAATACCTCCACCGAGATAAATTCCACCGGTTGCCATAAGTGTCAGAACGAGGTTTCCGGCCTGAGCACCGAGAACTCTAATGAATATTTCGAGAGCTAAACCGGCAAGTTCATCTTTCCCCTCCATCGCAAATTTTGAAATGGTGGCTGCAAGATCCTCTGTCTCGATTTCTTTAAGAAATTCCGGAGATGGAGTAGCCAGCCTGGTATCTGTTAAAAACTTGTAGATGCCTCTTAAACCGAGTCCGGACGCAATTCTTTCAACACTAACGCGACCGTATTCAGCTTTCATAAACTTCATCATTTCGAATTGAAGATCATCAACGGGTGCAAAATCGGCATGACTCCCCTCTGAAGGGATCACTTTATACTTGCCGTCACTAAGCGGTACAAGAAACCCCTGCCCTAATCCTGTTCCGGGTGCGAGAACGGCTTTCACCCCATACCCGTTTGTTGGTGCACCGGGATAAACGGTTAGAAGATCGTCATCGGAGAGAAATGGAACAGCAGATGCGAGTGCATAAAGATCGTTAACAAGCTTAAAATTGGGAATTCCGGTGCTTTTTGCAATTACAGCTTCATCCATTGCCCAGGTTAAGTTGGTTGAATTGCTTATTCCATCAACCACAGGACCGGGAACACCTGCACATCCCGTTTCAATTTTAAAACCTGTGTCACCCAAAAAATGGCAAATAATATCTTCGAGACTGTTGTATTCTGATGAATTATATCGTTCCGTTTTATGAGGAGTTAGTTTTTTACCTTCTATCGAAAAAACCGAAAGAACCGTCTTGGTTCCACCGGCATCGCATGCCAATATCATTTTATTCTCCAATGAAAATTATTAATTAAGCTCTAAGGCAACCTGTATGCTTCGGTATCGAGATACCAGAGAACCCCTTCGAAGGAGTTTAGAACCAGACCCGCGGGATATTTCTCCCGCCCTTTCTGATTCAGTATCTGGTCGAGCACACTTTTCTTTTCTTTGCCGTGAGCCAAAAAAACTGTTGTTTTACTTTTATTTATAACTTTTCCTGTAATTGTTATTCTTCGCTGCCCCGATTCGGGATGTGTAGCCACTGCAACAATCTCCTTGCTTTGCATCAATTTGATATCCCGCGGGAAGATTGAAGCTGTATGTCCGTCTGTCCCAATTCCGAGAAGACAGATATCGAGCTGTGGCACTTCACCAAGTTCTGCTACCAATACTTCAGAATATCTCTTCACTTCCACTTCGGGAGCAGATTCACCATGAATTCTAAAGATGTTCGCTTCGGGGATTTTTAGCGGATCGAGAAACAGTTTTGCAGCATTTCCAAAATTGCTTTCAGAATCTGATGGGGGAACACATCTCTCGTCAACCCAGAAAATTTTTATCTTATCCCAATAACCCGCATCTGCATATTCTGCTGCCAACACAGAAAAAAGAAGAGCCGGTGTACTCCCCCCTGAAAGGGCAAGCGACACTTTTTCCTTCTCCTGCAATACTTCTTTTATCGTTCTGTCTATGAAAGCGGCAGAAGCAGAGGCTGACATTTCCGGCGTCGGATAAATTCTTATCACATCTTTCATCTATAACTCACAATAAGTTTCATCATCTGTAAGATTTTTGCAAGGGTATCGCCATGTTTGTCCGTTTGAATGCAGAAGTGCATCCGCTTCTTCAGGACCCCATGTACCTGCCGGATAACCGTAAATCTTTATTTTATCATCTTCTTTCCACGCTTTTAAGAGTGGATCGATAAATTTCCAACACGCTTCAAGTGCATCGCCGCGGGTATAAAGGGTGGAATCTCCCATCATACAATCATATATCAACCGCTCGTAAGCCTCGGGCAATCTCCCCTCGGTCAGCGACGAATAATGAAAGTTGAGCGTCGCATTTTTTACCTGATATCCCGCTCCCGGTTGTTTGAGAGCAAATCTAAGGAGAATTCCCTCGTCAGGCTGAATACGGATGATTAACTGATTGGTGCCTGATTCATCATCAAATATACTCCTGAAGAGGCGATGAGGTGTGTTTTTAAACCTCACAACTATCTCTGTAACACGCGTCGGAAGTCGCTTACCTGTTCTGATGTAGAACGGAATTCCGCCCCATCTCCAATTATCAATATAGAATTTTAATGCTACAAATGTTTCAGTTCGTGAAAGCGGGTCAACCCCTTTTTCCTCTCTGTAGGCATGAATTGCCTCTCCCTTTATTTTGGAAGCAATATATTGCCCTCTGATTACATTTTTTCTGATATCATTATCGGAAAATGGTTTAATGGATTGAAACACTTTAACTGTCTCATTCCTTATCGAGTCGGCATCAAATCCTGCAGGCGGTTCCATGGCAGCAAGGGCAACAAGCTGAAGGAGATGGTTTTGCACCATATCCCTTAGTGCACCTGCGGTATCATAATAACCACCTCTGTTTTCAACACCAATGTTCTCTGAAGATGTAACCTGAATATGATCGATATAATTCCGATTCCAAAGCGGCTCAAAGATTCCGTTTGCAAATCTGAAAACAAGAATGTTTTGTGCCGTTTCCTTGCCGAGGTAGTGGTCGATTCTGTATAGCTGTTTCTCTTCGAAAAACATCAAAAGTTTTTTATTGAGTGCCTGTGCAGTTTCAAGACTGTAACCAAAAGGCTTTTCGATAACCAATTTTTTAAGTCCGCCATTTGGTTCATCATGATTCAATCCTGAGGCAGCGAGCCCTTCGGCAACAGTTTCATAAAGAAGAGGTGGCGTTGCCAGATAAAAGATGTAGTTACCCTTCACCTCAAAATCGTGATCAATTTGCCTCAGCCGCTCTCGAAGCTGGTAATAGTTCTCAGGATTTTGCGGATCTATGGAGATATAATGAAGCCGGGACAGGAACTCACCATCGTACCCATCCCCTTTCTGAGCCATTTTCGATCGGAATTGATCATCGGTCATCGAAGTTCTGCCGGTTCCCAGAACAGCAAAATTCTTCGGTAACAATTCCCGCTGCTTTAATGCATAAAGAGCAGGAATAAGTTTCCTCTCAGTCAGGTCACCTGAAGCACCAAAAATAACCAGAATTTGATCTGCAGGCACTTCTACACTACTCCTTGGTTTTCATTTCATGTCCGCCAAATTTGTTTCTGAGAGCTGACAAGGTTTTCATGGCAAAACTTTCATCCTGACGGCTCTGGAATCTGTTGAACAATGAAGTGGTAATGACATGAGCAGGAACATCAAAATCGATAGCTGTTTGAACAGTCCATCTTCCTTCACCACTGTCAGCTACATAATCTTTTACCTTCTCAAGTTTTGGATCCTCTTGAAATGCGAGGTTTGCAAGATCGAGCAGCCATGATCTTACTACACTTCCGTGTTGCCATATTCCGGTCACTTTCTCAAGATCAATATTGAACGGGGATTTCTCCATGATCTCAAATCCTTCAGCGTAAGCCTGCATCATACCATATTCGATACCGTTGTGAACCATTTTCACAAAATGCCCGGCTCCGCTGGTTCCACAATAAGCATGACCGCCAACGGGTGCAAGTGTCTCGAGGACGGGAAGTATAAAATCGACAGCCTCTTTTTTACCGCCATACATCAGACAGTACCCGTTTTGAAGACCCCAGACTCCCCCGCTGGTGCCACAGTCAAGATACTCAAATCCAAGCTCTTCCACTTTTTTGTTGCGTGCCTGTGTGTCGCGCCAATAGGAATTGCCACCATCCACAATAATATCGCCCTTGTTAAGATATTTTACTGTTTCAGCGATATTATCGTCAACTGCCTGACCTGAAGGAACCATCAGCCAAACAACTTTTCGTCCTTCCAGTTTTCCACAAAGGTCTTCAATTGAAGTTGAACCGATTGCTCCTTTGGCAATTGCCTCTTTAACTTTTCCCTCGGAACGGTTATATACCACCACTTCATGTCCCCCGAGTAGAAGTCTCTCAACCATGTTTGCTCCCATTTTGCCAAGACCTACAAATCCTATTTTCATCTTTTCTCCTCGTTCATTATTCGTTTCAACAGTTAATTGCCATATATCGTTAATTTTGGTGCTCTCGGTCCGTCAATCTTTTTCAAATTCTCCATGGCATTTTCATTTAGCCTGTAGAAACGAAAGCCGAGGAAATTCCAACCACCTTTTTTCTTCTTTTTTGCCTTATAATCATCCCAGTACGATTGGATAGTCTGGATTTTAACCACGGGGTCTGCTGAATGCATAAAGTTAACCTGACCGTCTTTTTCAACGGATATTAACCCGACATGCCCAACCCATGGTTCACTGCCCGGAAATGCTCTAACAATATTAACAAAATCGCCGGTCTTTAGATACGGTAGTACCTTGTAAAGAGAATCACCCGGGATGTATGTCCATTCAATTTTCTCTTTTGGTATATCTTGTCCAATCCCGTGTTTTTTGAAGAATTTTGCCCTGTCAATCTCAGAAGAAGTTTTAACAACGGCATTTCCCGCAATTTCATCTGTGATCTCAGTTATCAGCCAGGTATTGTTTTTTACCCAGTCGGCTTCAGTGTAATGGTTTCTCGTCAGCATTCCGATTTCGCCATTTTTATAACGAATTCGTTGAAGCATCGGGAAAAATTCCTTCCAGTTGTGAGAAAGAGCCATCGCATATATGTGCTCGCTGAATACCACACAATCACTTTTATTCAAGTTGAATAAAGGTTGTTTATCCTGTATTTCAAAAGGAAATTCACCGAGCAGATAGATGTCATATTTTTGTCCCATATTCTGTTTGGCAAGAATTTGTATCCTGTCTCTCAAGCCGGGAACGGTCTCCTGCAGAAATCCAA
>CAYSJM010000035.1:0-32989 GCA_964431385.1 uncultured Ignavibacteriaceae bacterium
GGCTATTAAAATGAAAAAATATTTGCTGCTTTCTTTTGCACTTTTTTCATTCACAATTCTACCACAATTTCAATTACAATGGACATCTTCAGGTCTTCCTTACTCAAAGCTTTCGGGTTGGATGAGCTTTGAAAAGCAGGGAGACAACTGGTTAAAAAGGATTTATACAATTGACAGTACACGGTTCGATGTTATGCAAGCCGGGTTTTCCACCACTGTGCAACACTCTTATGTGTTCAGTAATGCAGAGAGACTTGCCGGTGCGCAGTTATATTCACTTCAGCAGGATTTAAACGGAAACGGGTTTGTAGATGCCTACATCCTCGCATACAATGGAGTATCGACCAATTACCGTCAATCATTTAAGATTGTTGATCTGGCATCGGGTGAAGTGCTTATGGAGAAGAATGACCCAAACTTTTATTACAATTATCCCAGCGTAGCTGACATCAATAATGACGGGCTTTTGGAGTTGGTGGTTGTGAAGTATGAATATCCACTTTTTGCGAATTTTTACTATGAAGTTTATTCAACTGGGGCGACGGGAGTTGGTGCAGACGGAAAGATTGAATACGGTTTCAAATTAATGCAGAATTATCCGAACCCTTTTAATCCTGAGACAAAAATTGAGTTCAGCCTCGAAAAAGCATCACCTGTTTCACTCGTGGTATATGATATGAACGGAGCGAAAGTAAAAACGATGGTACAGAGCGAAATGCCTGCGGGTTTGCAGAGTGTTCGATGGGATGGTTCAAACGATTCAGGGATACGGGTTCCCACAGGTGTTTACATCTACACACTTACAACGGGCAACACCACCCAAACCAAAAAAATGATAATTCTTAAATAGGAGAGATAGATATGCGTCAGTTTGAAGTGCCCGGATATGCGGCTGTAAGTGATACAGGTTTTGTGTTTCTTGGAAATACAGGTGAGACCTTCAATATGAATGAGGTAGCCAAAGAGATTTATGAGATGATTCGAAGGAACCACAACACCGATGAGATTTTTAGTCATATTCTTGAATCGTATGAAGTTGACAAACAAACCTTTGAGAGAGATTTCGAAGATTACATTAATCGATTATTATCTTTTGGACTTGTAAAAGAGATATGAAAATAGCAGTAACCGGCTTAAACGCCACAGATAATCCCGGTCCCGGTATTCCGGTAATGCGAAGCCTGCAGGAAGCCGGTATCCCCGACCTTAAGTTAATCGGCTTCATCTATGATTCTCTTGAACCGGGAATTTATATGGATAATGCAGCTGATAAATGTTACCAGATCCCGTATCCTTCTTCCGGGTTGGATGCTTTGTACGACAGGATAGCTTATATCCACAGTATCGAGAAAATCGATATGATAATTCCGACCCTTGACAGTGAGCTCTACGGTTTTGTAAAGCTTGAACCGAGGTTGAACGCACTTGGCATTAAAACCTTCCTGCCAACTGTTGAGCAGCTTAACATCAGAGGGAAGGATAAACTGTTCGGTTTTTGCAAAGCAAACGGTATTGCTGTACCAAAAAATACTCTCGCCACAACCATACAGGACCTCTACTCGATTCCCTCGGAATTCAGTTATCCTGTGGTGATTAAAGGGATATTCTACGAAGCCTACATAGCAAACAACTTTGAGGAGGCAACTGCTCACTTCAAAAAACTTGCGAATAAGTGGGGCTATCCGATAATCATTCAGGAGTTTGTAAAAGGTTCTGAATATAATGTGGTTGCTCTTGGAGACGGTGAAGGCGGTATGACCGGAGCAGTACCGATGAAAAAGCTTTACATTACCGACAAGGGAAAGGGATGGTCGGGAGTAACAATTACCGAGCCGGCACTGCTTGAAATATCGAGGAAAGTGATCTCCAAAATCAAGTGGAAGAGTGGTATGGAACTCGAGTTTATGAAATCGGAGACAACGGGTGAATATTACTTACTCGAAATTAACCCCAGATTCCCCGCCTGGGTGTATCTTGCACCGGGTGCGGGGCAAAACCTTCCGGGTGCAATGGTCAAAATGGCGAATGGTGAGAAGGTGACCCCTTTCACAGATTATACAGTAGGCAAAATGTTTGTAAGATGCTCATGGGACCTCCTCGCAGATGTTTCCAAACTTGCTCAAATATCCACCTTAGGAGTTATTTAAAATGGCAGATAAAAAAAGATATGAACGCCCCGTAGTGTTGAAACAGTTTTCGGGCTTTATGAATAAATTTGGTTCAAGACCTGTAAATACACCAAAAACAAATATTGACGGGATTCCGGTTAGTGAGCTCACAGCAAAATATGGTTCACCACTCTTTGTAATTTCTGAAAAGAAAATCAGAGAGAATCAAAAGAAGGCTAACAGGATATTTAAGACCAGATATCCAAAAGTGCAGTTTGCATGGTCTTATAAAACCAACTACCTGAACGCTGTTTGTTCCGTTTTTCATCAAGAAGGTTCATGGGCTGAAGTGGTGTCAGGATTTGAATACGACAAAGCCAGAAGGCTCGGCGTAAAAGGGGAGCACATCCTGTTTAACGGACCTGACAAAGACAAAGTTTCACTTAAAAGAGCGATAACAGAGGGTGCAAAGATACACATCGACCACTTTGATGAGCTTTACGACATAATTGAACTCGCCGAAGAAACGGGAAAAAAAGCACAAGTTGCTATCAGGGTTAATATGGATACAGGGATTTACCCTAAGTGGGACAGATTTGGCTTTAATTATGAAAACGGCGAGGCAAAACAGGCATTACGCAGAATTATTACTTCCTCCGGCTTAAATCTCGTTGGTTTGCATACCCACATCGGGACCTACATGATGAGTGCTGACGCCTACAAAATTGCGGGCGATAAAATGGTTGAACTTGCTACATGGCTTAAAAAAGAGTACAACCATATTCTAGATTACATTGATCTTGGCGGTGGATTTCCTTCGAACAACACTCTGAACGGACAGTATCTCCCCGCAGAGCAGGTATTGCCATCGATTGAACAATTTGCGGATGCCATTACGACCTCCCTGTTGGAGCTTCCCTATGCAAAAGATGAATTGCCGATGCTCGTTCTTGAAACAGGAAGAGCCCTTATAGATGACACAGCACATCTTCTTTCTACGGTTCTTGCCATGAAACGGCTTTCCGACGGGAGAAGAGCCATGATCATAGATGCGGGTGTTAATCTGCTCTTTACACGCTTCTGGTACAAACATCAGATTACACCCGCTCAGGACAGTGGAATGATGACCGAAGATACAGCTATCTATGGACCACTTTGTATGAATATCGACTGCGTTGCCGAGAGCATTACACTTCCCGTTATGAAAAAGGGAGATCAGTTGGTGATTGATTATGTCGGTGCATACGATATGACCCAGTGGATGCAGTTTATTCAAATGAGACCAAATGTGGTAATGATTATGGAGGACAAGACATTTGAGTTGATAAGGGAAGCGGAGACGATTGAATATTTGATGACAAACGAACGAATCCCTGAAAAACTTAAGAATTTTAAACTGTAAAGGTTTTTTGTGCAATTCTTTCTGAATTCAGTCTTTTTTAGCTACAGCCAGATCCTGTTTTCCAACAGGAGATGGCTGGGAGCCCTTGTGTTGTTGGCAACTTTTGCATCCCCCAAAATTGCTCTTATGTCGCTGCTTGGCGTGATTCTGAGCAATTATACAGCTTATCTTCTCAGGTTTGAACCGGCAAAAATAGAATCGGGATTCTACGGCTTTAACGGAATACTCTTTGGTGCTGCCACTGTTTTTTATTATGAACTGACACCACTCTTTTTGCTTCTCATTCCGCTGTTTGTTGTTATTTCGTTTTTAATATCCGCCGTACTCGAAAATCACCTTGCAGTAACATTTAATCTGCCCGGTTTGAGCCTTCCTTTTGTGATCACGGTATTTATCTACATCATATTTCTGGGGAATTATTCAGACATACAACTCGCTCAAAATCAGACCGATGTGGAATATTTCTCATTTTTACCCCTTTTGGTGAAGAATTATTTCAAGTCACTTGCCCTCATTTACTTTCAACCGAACATCATCACAGGTGTGATTGTAGCACTGGCGATTCTTGTTTTCTCGAGGGCTTTGTTTGTTCTAAGCATTACCTCATTTTTCCTCTCGGGGCTGGTGCTTCAGTTGCTTCTCCCCGGGCAGTCTGAAAGTCTCGCAATAATTGTTGGATTTAATGCCATTATCACTTCTTTTGCCCTTGGTGGAAGTCTCGTACTGCCATCGGGGAAGAGTTTTTTGCTCACTCTTTTTGCGACAGCGGTTATTGTTTTGATGACCGGGTTTTTCTCGATACTCCTGACAGGTTACGGATTGCCTGTGCTGGTACTCCCCTTCAATTTTGTTACGCTTGCCACAATTTACAGTCTAAAGTTCAGGAAAGACCAGACAGACCTTGTATTGCTCTACTTCAAACCGGGATCACCTGAAGAAAATCTTTATTACCATCAGAACAGGCAGGCGAGGTTCGACAATTTTAAACGCTTTTTCCCCGAACTTCCTGTGTGGGGTGAGTGGACCATCTCTCAGGCGTTTGATGGTGAATATACTCACAAAGATAAATGGAGATATGCATGGGATTTCATACTAACAGAGGACGGAAAACAGTTTGAGAACGAAGGTGATGTTGTAGAGGATTATTTTTGTTACGGACTTCCGGTTTGTGCCCCTTTGCATGGCAAGGTAGTAAAGGTGGTTGACGGAATTCCCGATAATGTTATCGGTGAAGCAAATATTGCAAAAAACTGGGGGAACACAATTGTTATCGACCACAGCGAAGGGCTTTATTCGGCTCTCTCCCACCTGAAACCCGGATCTATTAAGGTCGAGGAAGGTCAGATAGTCAATAAAGGCGATATCATTGCTGCATGTGGTAACAGCGGAAGATCACCCTACCCGCACCTCCACTTCCAGTTTCAGATAGATGATACCATCGGGGGACACACTTACAAGTTCCCGTTTGCATTTTATCTTGAAAAAAGTGATGGGGAGCTGGCTCTGAAATCATTCGATTATCCGAAGGTTAATTCCATGGTTCAGAATCTTGAAAAGCACAAAACCCTTGCAAAAGCCTTTGAATTCAGATTTGGTGAATCGTACAAGTTTGAATATCAAAACAAAGGTGAGACGAGAGTTGAGGAGTGGAAAATCGGGATTGACATAACCAGCACCAAATATATTGAGTCGTCTGCCGGGGCTGTTGCTTATATTTATACATCGGGAAAAGTTTTCTATTTTAGCAGTTTTTCGGGAAACCGGGACTCTGCACTTTACTGTTTTTATCTCGCAGCGATGCAGGCTCCGTTAAGTTATCATGAGGGATTGATCTGGGAGGACACCTATAGTATTTCCGAACTCCCTGTGGGTTTCGTCCGCTTTTTTTCTGAATTTTTCATCTTTTTTGGTACTTTTATTCATTCGAAAGGAAATTTTAAGTATCACAAGAATGAAGATGAAAAAGAGATGAGGTTAAAGGGTGAGATATCTCTTACGGGTAATTTCCTTTTTGCCTGGTTTAAGCGTAATTACGAAACAGAAGTGGTGGTTAATGATGACGGGCAAATCGAGTCATTTAGTTTCGATCAGCAGGGGAGGGATAAAATTTTTGTCAAACGAATTATAAATGAGGAAGAAGATAAATGAAAAAGTTCGCTGCTCTCAGCATAACGGCAATTGTTATAGTTATCGGGTTTTTTGCTGTGGATATCGCTTCGCAGGTCAACAAAGACCTCACCTGGGCTTTTAATCAGTCGATTGATTTTGAAAAAGATGGAAAAATTAAGGAAGCGATTGCTGTTCTCGATGAGTTTTATGCAGCCAATAAGGGAAACTATCTTCTTAATTTAAGGCTGGGTTATTTGAACTATTATGACTCTGCTTTCACCAAATCCACTTCGTATTATGAAACTGCGATTAAACTGAAACCAACCAGCATTGAGGCACGACTCGGACTGCGGTTACCTTATGCAAAAAATAATGAGTGGGCAAAAGTTGAAGAACTTTATAACCAGATAGTTAAATTGGACCCAAACAACAAAGAAGCGAATCTAAGGCTTGGACAGATTTATTATTACAAAGGTCTCGCAAAATTCAACGAATCATTTGCAAAAGCCAAGCCCGATTGGGATAAATCAAAGTTGTATCTTGAGAAGGTTATTCACCCTTACCCCAGCGACTATGAGGCTAACCTCGCATACGGTTACACAATGTTTGCTCTCGGATTTAACGACAAAGCAAAAGAGAGTTTCAAAAATGTACTGATGGTTAGCAAAGGTGATACACTCGCGATTAAAGGGTTGGGACTTATTAAATGAGAAGGCTTATCCTGATAATATCGTTGGTTTCCTCGATGGTTTTCGCTGACTCACTTCAGGTTTATTCATCAACATTTGGTTCGTACAGCAGCTATTCAGATGGCACAAACTCTAAGAGCGGTTCCGTTTTTCTTACAACCGGGTTAAACTACCGGCACCACCTCACAGTTGGATATGACTACTTGTACAAAGACGGCGGCGTTTGGGGGTATAAACAACACTTCGGAACTGCGGGCGTTACACTCAATTTTGATCCTTTTTATGCAAAATTCTCATACGGGCATATTCAGGGGAAATATGACGATACTACCGGCTACATTTCATACGATTACCTGAATATTTATAGTGCAGAACTGCTTTTAAGGGAGAAATCGTTTTATTTTGGAGCCGGCATCAATCACATGTACTTGAACGGATTTGAGAAGCGGAATATTAATCAGTTTACTGCCAGAGTGGATTATTATGGTGGATATGTCTGGTACCTCTCCGTCAGACCTGTTTATACGATGCTGACCACGGATAATGCTGTTTCGAGTATGGGGAGTAAAAACAAGAGAAATCTTCTATCGGTTGCCTTAAAATTTAATTATCTCCTGACTCCCGGATGGGTAGGCAAACTTGGCGGGTCTTTTGGTAAGAGGGCATACTACTATGACAACGACATTTTTACCATCTATAATCAGGATGAAAATCAGGAAATGATGCTCTCCGCCGGAATCGACTGGTATGCCACCTGGCGAACCGTAATAAATATCGGTTATCAGTATAATAAATTTGATGGTTACGATGTAAATTATTTAATTGCGGGTATAAAAATAAGCTGGTAGCCAAATAAAAATTTTAGTAACAGGTGCCGGTGGCTTTCTTGGGCAGAGGCTTGTTCCTCTGCTGATAGAAGGACATGCCGTGCACGCCATTTACCACAATACTCCGCACTTAAATCCTGACTGTGATTTTACGATTGCAGACATCAGGAATCAGTCCGCTCTAACCTCAATATTTAAAAGTTTCCGACCTGAACTTGTAATTCATCTTGCAGGTATCACAGCAGTTTCACACGCTCTCGCCATCACAGAAGAGGATGTAAAAGCAATTAATGTTACCGCTTCAGGCACCCTTGCAAAACTTGCAAGAAAGTTTTCTGCGAGGCTGATTTATACCTCCACCGATCTCGTTTACTCCGGTGATGAAGGGGGAATGGTGAAGGAAGATGGAAAGCTTAATCCGCTTTCACTGTATGCTTCAACAAAACTTGATGGAGAGACTGCCGTTTTCGAGGGTGGTTGCGACTGTCTCATTCTTCGTGTTGCCCTGATGTATGGCTTCTCAAGAGGAAAACTTAAAGCATTTTTCCAGGAAGCATATAACAAGGTGAAAGCGGGGCAGGAAGTGGTGCTCTTTCACGACCAGTACAGATCATCACTCTCGGTAATTGACGGTGCGAGGATGCTTGCTTCGCTTGTCGAAAAAAACATTGAAGAAAAATATCTTAATTTTGGTGCTCCGGAGAGGACTTCAAGAGCCGATTTGTTTACCCGTTTTGCAAAAAAGGCGGGGCTTGATGAAAGATTCCTCGTATTGAAGTCACTCGATGATTTTCCGAACCTCCCACGGGTGGTTGATGTTTCACTTGATATCTCAAAACTGCTTGCGTATGGGGTAAAACCGTTGTCAGTTGATGCTTCCATTGATGAAATAGTTCTAGAATTAACGCAGTAGATCTGATATTTCGTCATTCTTTTTATTAACGCTTGCCAATCGAATAACAGGATATAAATGAATCCACATGAACAACTTCTCGGAGCCCACACTTCAATACAAGGTGGAGTTTCTGCCTCAATTCCTCTTGCTGAAAAACTTGGTTTTTCTGCGATGCAAATTTTCACAAAAAACAATAACCGTTGGAGTGCTCCTCCGCTCAAGGAAGAGGAAGCCGAAAAATTTAAGGCAGAACTCTCAAAAACCGGTATAAAATTTGTCATGGCTCACGACTCATACCTGATTAATCTCGGTGCTCCCTCTGATGAGATGTTTAACAAATCGGTGGATGCCATGGTTGACGAACTTGAGAGGTGTGAAATGTTGGGAATCCCGCAGTTAAATTTTCATCCCGGTGCCCACCTTGGTGAGGGAGAGGATTTTGGTGTAAGCAGGATTGCTCAGGCACTGAATATAATCCACGACCGGACGCCCGGCTTCAAAGTTAAAAGCATGATCGAACTTACTGCCGGGCAGGGGACTGCCATCGGCTATAAATTTGAACATGCAAGGGATATTATTGCTTTGGTAAGCGAACAGGAAAGAATGTCGGTTTGTATCGATACTGCCCATATATTCGCCGCCGGTTACGACATTAAAGACCCTGAAAAATATGAAGGTGTAATTGCTGACTTCGATAAAATCATCGGGCTCGACCGCCTTCAGGCTTTCCATTTTAACGACAGTAAAAAACCACTCGGCAGCAGAGTTGACCGTCACGAGAACATCGGGGATGGATTCATCGGGCTCGAAGGCTTTCGAAATCTCCTGAACGATAAAAGGTTGCTGCACATCCCCAAAATACTCGAAACACCAAAAGGGAAAGAACAACTCGAAGACCTTGAAAATCTGAGAAGACTCAGGGAATTGATTGAGAACTGATTTTTTGAACAGGATGGACAGGATTTAACAAGATGGGCAGGATTCGGCTCTTGGGTTTTGTGCTTTTTTTTGAACAGGATGGACAGGATTTAACATGATGTGCAGGATTCGGCTCTTGGGTTTTGTGGCGACATGTTGCAAGGGGACTGATTTTACATAGAATCACCCAATGCAGCCAAAAAGCATTATATTTAGAGATGCAAGAAAAATAAATAAGAAAAAGACCACGATGAAAAGATTACCTTTAGGAATACAGACATTCTCGCACTTAATCAATGAAAATTATATTTATGCGGATAAAACCGGCTTCATCAGTCAGTTAGCCGATTCTCACAAATATACCTTCATGGCTCGTCCAAGAAGGTTTGGGAAGTCTCTTCTTATTTCAACTTTGGAAGAATTCTTTTCGGGAAACAAAGAGCTTTTTAAGGGGCTTGCAGTATATGACTACCCAAACTGGCAGAAACATCCCGTTATCCGTTTGGATTTTTCTGATATGGATACAGAGAACCTACAGAATTTCAGAGAATCTCTTTTTCGACGCTTAAAAAATGTTGCCGGTAATTATTCGTTGGATTTTGAAATTGATTCAGAAGCCGAGTATTTTTCTGCACTCATTGAGGGTTTGTCGAAGCAAGCGGGGTTGGGGACAGTTATACTCATTGATGAGTATGACAAACCAATAACCGATCATCTTGAGTCTCCGAATATTGCCGGTGAAATTCGTGATTTTTTGCGGGGTATTTTTATTCGAATGAAAGCGAATGATGCCCATATTCGATTTGTTTTTATAACAGGTGTAAGCAAATTTGGGAAAATCTCTCTCTTTTCCGGGATGAACCAAATTACCGACATATCGTTGTTTGAGGAGTATGCTGTACTTTTTGGTTATAAACAGTCAGAACTTGAAGATTATTTTAAAGATTATATCGAAGAATTGGCGGAGAAGCGAAAAGTCACGAAAGAAGAATTGCTGGCAGACATAAAATTCTGGTATAATGGATACAGCTGGGACGGGAAAAACAGAGTTTACAATCCTTATTCCATTTTAAGTCTGTTTGCCGCAAGAAAATTCGGGAATTTTTGGTATCAAAGTGGATCACCAACTTTTCTCTACAAAGCCTACAAATTTGGTCAATATTTGCCACAAGACCTGGAGAGTTTTAAGGTTGACGGAGCAGTACTGGATAACATGGAGATAACCGAACTAAACACAGCCGGGTTATTCTTCCAGACAGGGTATCTGAGCATTAAAGAGATTGAATCTGAGGGAGTTATGGATTTTTACAAACTCGGTTTCCCAAACTTTGAAGTGAAGCAGTCATTTTATCGAAGTTTGTTTATGAATCTCGCAAACTTGCATGATATGTCAGTGATGAGTGCTGCTGTTGATTTAAGGAAATCTTTGGAATTGAACGATATTGCAAGATTTGAAAAGATTTTAATTAGTCTTTTCGCAAAAATCCCCTCCAACCTGCACATTGCCCAGGAAAGATTTTATCATTCTCTCTTCATAATGATAATGTATCTCTCGGGTATCGAGGTTGAGGCGGAAGTGAACACAAATATCGGCAGGATTGACGGTGTGATAGAATTCCCCGATAAAATCTATATCCTCGAGTTTAAATTCGATTTACCCCCCGAAGACGGATTAACGCAGATTCTTGAGAAAAAATATTACGAAAAATATCTCTCGCTCGGTAAAAAGATATTCCTGACGGGTGTTGGCTTTACAAGGGAAGATATAAAAGTCGTTTGTATCGAAAATGTTTTTTGAACAGGAGGGTACCTCACCCCCGCCCCTCTCCTAAAATGAGAGGGGAGGATAAGCTGAAAATGGTGCAAGCGTGTGGGATTTTTCATTCTTGAACACGATATTCAGGATGAAAGAGGATGGGAAGGATCCTGCATTTGAATTTGGTGCCTAATGGATGGGAAAATATACGACGGCAAAGTGAAATATAAATCAATAGCATTGGGTTTCAACCCCATTTCTTCTGACGACATGCAAGCGAGCAATCAGGTTTATCGACCAGGAAAACCTGCTTTAACCCCATTTCTTGTGACGACATGTGGGTGAATAACTAAAAAAAATTAATACCTGATACCTGATACCTAATACCTACATAGGGCTTCTGCTGTCTTCGGGTAAAGCGTTGTAGGGGTTAAAGTGTGCGAGGTTTTCGAATTTCGTATATTCGTGTAAAAACTTCAATTTTACATCGCCGACGGGACCGTTTCTGTGTTTGGCGATGATCACTTCTGCGATACCTTTTAGTGAGTTTCCATCGGTATCAACTTCCTTGCCGTAATATTCCGGTCGGTGGATAAACATAACCACATCAGCATCCTGCTCGATTGAACCCGATTCACGAAGATCTGAGAGCATCGGTTTTTTATCAACTCGTTTTTCAGATTCACGGTTTAACTGTGAGAGGGCAATGATTGGAATATCGAGGTCTTTTGCGAGTCCTTTGAGAGATCGTGAAATCATTGAAATTTCGCGTTCACGACTTTCGGTATCGGTATGACCCTGCATAAGCTGTAGATAATCGATCACAATCATTTTTATTCCGTATTCAGCCTTCAGCCTTCTTGATTTCGCTCTGATTTCGAGCACCGTTTGTCCCGGCATATCATCGATATACATCGGGGCGTCTGCGAGTTTTGCACCATATCTTGCAAGTCGTGAACTCTCATCGGCACTCATTCGCCCTTTTCTTATCGCTTGTCCCGAAATTTTTGCTTCACCACAGATCAAGCGGGTGACAAGCTGAGTTGTAGCCATTTCAAGGGAAAAAACTGCTACAGGAAGTTTAAAATCGACGGCTGCATTTCTGGCAAAAGAGAGAGCCAGTGCGGTTTTTCCCATTGAGGGTCGTGCTGCAAGAATGATAAGGTCTGAATTTTGAAATCCACCCAACATCTCATCAAGATCGTAAAAACCGGTTGGAACCCCCACAACTCCGGCGGCATTTCGGGTATGCACTATTTCGATATACTCCATCGTCTGGGTTACAGCCCGTTTCATATCGATATAGGTTTTTTTTGAGCGGGTTTCGGAAATCTGGAAGATTTTTGATTCAGCCTCATCCAATATTTTAAGGGCGGTATCTTCCGCCTGATAGGCTTTTGTTGCTATTCCGTGTGAAACGGCAATAAGATCGCGAAGAATTTTTTTCTCGACGAGAATTTTCAGGTGATATTCTATATTGGCAGCGGAAGAAATGTTATTCCCGAGTTCAGAGAGATATCCGAGACCACCCACTTCCTCAAGCTTCTTCATTCGCATTAACTCATTAAAAACCGTGGAAACATCCACAGGCTCCCGCTCATTGTACAATGAGATCATGGCATTAAATATCGCTTGATGTTTCGGGTTGTAAAACGCATCTTTATCGATAACAGCCACAGCCTTGTTTATCGATTCCGGATCTATCAGAAGTGCACCCAGCACAAATTGCTCAATCTCCATCGCATTCGGTGGCTTTAATGCCGAAGGCATATAGTTGGCAATATTCAAAGCTGTTTCTTTATTCTCTTGCTTGCTCATCTCTCTCAAAAATTAATAAATCAGGAATGGAAAGATAATCTTTAATGCAATAATGCAGTAATGCAGTAATCCAATAATGTGGAAGTGGTGGTGGAAAGTTTTGTTGGGTTAAATAATTGTTTATTTTTTAGAGATGTTATTTTTTCGTAATTTAGAATCAGACAAAAATATCTTTTTTCAAATTTAACCATGAAGACTTGATCACTTTGGTTAAAAGACTGACAATCTCTTTTATCCTGGTCGTGATGACCCTAAACTATCTCAGAATAGTTGGTCCATTCGTTAATTATGCAATTAACTACGATTACATAGTTTCTGAATTGTGTGTGGAAAAGGATGAGGTTGAAAATGATTGTTGTGGAAGTTGTGTTGTAACTAAAAATCTTGAAGAAGTAATTCAAGATGAAAAAAATGATGAGTCGTCCGCGGGGAAAAATGAGCAAAGAAGCATAAAAGAGTTGATGCCACATTTTATTTCATCTGTACAAATTCCAGTCGATTACTTCAAATCAACCGATTATAATTTTCTATCGTCGGATGAAATTACTCTAAAACGAGAGTCAAAACCGGATATACCCCCTCCCAAATCTTAACCAGATTCAATAATTTCTTTTTACAACTTATCTATGAGGACAGGTATGTCATTCCTTACAAGGAGTTTCTATGTTCTGACGCTCGTGTGTTCAATGCAACTAATGGCACAGAAGAGCGACAGTATAAAAGTCTATTGGCTTGATCCCGTTGAAATTACAGCAAAACGGATCGATTTTGGTAGCAATCAGCTTACACTTCAGAGAGACAATCTTGATAATTTGTTGGCGGTTGGTGGTTTTTCATTGATTAAAAAGGGTGTTTTTTTCGCTCAGGATATTTATGCTGACGGACTAAAAAAGGGTGATATCAGTATTGTTATCGATGGCGAGAGATACCCTCCTGCTTGCCCAAACAGAATGGATTCACCGGTTGCGCGACTAAATCCGTTGGATATGGAGTCAATCTCACTCGTGAAAAACTCAGTAAACCTGCAGTCAGGTCTGGGGGGTCTTGTTTCTTTTCATAGAAGTGAGCCTTCTGCTCAACCGGCTCTTTCGGGGTCCTTCGCAGGGATGGCGGGGGCTTCAACGGTATTTGATCTTTCCCTGAGGGGTGGTACGAAAGAAAACCAGCTTTCATTACACTACGCCAACGGGTCACCGTTTACAAACGGAGATGGAAAGAGTTTTACAGACCTTTATGGTTACAGTGATAACTATAAATTCACATTAGGTGAAGTGTCTTTACAAGGAACCGCTCAGGCACTAAAATATGGTGCTTCATTTTCTTACACGGAAAACATAACTTTTCCTTATCTACAAATGGATGAAAGGTTCAATCGATTATTTTCTGCGAATATCTCCTGGAAAGGGAACAAGATTTACGCCAATTACACATCGCATGTAATGAACAATTCACTCCGTACTTCAACTATGTTTATGGAAACAGATGCTAAGAACTTGACGATCGGAGTTACTGGCGGGTTTTATGAAGCATATTTCAGAAAATGGACTGCGGATAATGTGATAAAAATGCCGGTTTCACAGATGATGCCTACAGGTATGACCATAAATAACGCCATGTTACCGGGTGTAAATCAATATTTTGCATCTGTATATCATAAAATTGATGTCGCTGATTTCACATTTAGCGGTAAAGCGGGTCTTTCTTATTATAACATGGATAAAGAAGAGGTGGTCTCTTTTTACAAAAATCTGTATTCTGATCCAAAAACCACAGCATTTTTCCCTGTTATTGGGTTCTCGGCAGCTTATTCAAAAGCAATCTCGTCAACCTGGGGCTTCGGTGCAATGTTGGAAGCCTCATCAGAAGTCCCGGAAACCGAAGCACTTTTTATTGCGGTTAAGAGAGCACCTTCTTCCTCTTCCTGGGTTGGAAATCCAACTCTACTACAACCTCTGAAAACAGGATTAAGAGCATCACTTACCACTGCTTTTGCACGGCTTGAGTTATTCTCAACATTAATCTCAAATTATGTATATCTTGATAAGAAAAAGACAGGTTCAACTAACTTTGTTACTTATCGAAATATTAGTGCGATGATGTTGGGAGCCAATCTTGTTCTGGAGTACAAATTTATTGAAGTTACTGCTTCATACACAAATGCAGAAAACAGAAGTGATGAGACACCACTTGCCGAAATTCCACCTTTGAAAGTGTCAACCCGTATAGCTTCACCTCAGTGGATGGATATGGCTCTCTATCTCAGACACACTTATTCCGATGCCCAGTCACGAGTTGATCTTAATCTTGGTGAAACTTCTACTCCGGCCTACAATAAGTTAGATTTGGGGTTAGCAGGCAAATATCAAGGAATCCAGTTCTCTGTGGAAGTTGAAAATCTGTTGAATGCAAATTACTATTCACACCTTTCATACTTCAGAGATCCGTTTAAGTCAGGTATGAAGGTTTATGAACCTGGAACAACTGTGAGGCTAAATATAGGTTATGGACTCTAGCATTTGGTAAATCCGGAAGTTAGTGTGCAATAGCTTAATAATTTACAATATGTTGGACAGACCGGTTATAAATTACTGAATCTGTCCAACATTAATAAATACTATTGCATTATTGGATTAATCAACAACCGCCGATAACTCTTGTGGATTTCTTCTTCGGGGCGGTGCTTTTTTTGGCGTTCAGGATGAGAACGGGAAGTTCTTTTGCTGCCCGCAAACGGAATTTATGAGTATCTTTTTCCTGTCGTGTGACGGGTTCCGATTTTGGAGCGTATTCGAGGATTTCCTTTTTGAATGAGTCGAGACCGCCTTCGAGGATGGAGAAGTTCTTATATCCGAGTTCATCGGCTATGAAAGCTGCTTTCTTTTCATCAGTTTCGGTATTGGCAATGAAGAGTATTTTTTTCTCTTTTAGGGCGAGGATTTTGAATGCATCCTTGCCAAAAAGCTCTTCAAATGTCATGTTTACAGAGCCGGGAAGGTTGAATTGAGCGAAAACTTTTGCCGGACGAAGATCGATTATCTGAAGTTTTTTATCGTTATCGAGGAGTCTGAATGCAAGTTCATCTACTGAAACAGTGTTTACTTTTTGTGAAGTGGCGGCAACTGTTGCATCAGCGAGCAGTTCTGTTTTTCTTTCAGGCATAAAAATGGTTACAATTCCAATTACAAAGAGAGTAAGACCAAGTCCGAGATAAAGTTTTTTTGGTTGCAGTTCAGGATTTTCGGACTTATTTACTTTCTTTTCGACCCATGTTGTGAACCAAAAAGCTCCCACAGCCATTGCTGTCATACCAAAAGCAAATATTCCTTGAGAAATTCCCAGTGTATCGAACATTGTAACATTTCCCCAGTTTTCTGCTTTGTAGAGTCCTTCAAACCAGGGGTATCCTTCGGCAAAAAAGAGAACGCCTATGGCTCCCCCGAGTACAAATATCATGGCATCAATTTTTCCGATTGCGGCGGCACATACGCCGGTGCCGGGACAAAATCCACCAATGACAAAGCCAAGACCCATTATCAGTCCACCGACGATTGCCGACCAAAGGAAAGTCGGATTTACATAGATCAGGCTTAAGTCGAGCAGACCATAATGACCCAAAATAACAACACCAATCATCGCCGTGATGCCGGCAGTAAAAAAGACCCTCAGTACGGTAAAATCATATCCGTAAAAGAGTCCCACGAGTTTCTTGGATGTTGAAAATCCTGCCTGCTCTAGAATATATCCAAAAGCAATTCCAATAAGGATGGCGACAACAAAATTGAGTTCATTTCCGATAAAATCGGGTACTAAAGGTCCCATTATTTACCTCCTTCCACGAGCCACAATTTTCTGAAGAACCACGCAAAAGCATAGGCAGCACCAAAAATTGCGAACATTGTAATTAATCCACCCGTTGACATAACAGCCATACCACTTAGAGCGGAACCGCTTGTGCAGCCTCTTCCAAGCTGGGAGCCGAGACCAAAAAGAGCCCCGCCGATAAATGCGGTGATCACGCGTGTTTTTGTTGTAACGGTCGGAATTTTTTCCAAGGTAAAGTTGAGTCTGTTGGATACAAGTCCGGAGATAAAAGCACCGACAATTACACCCAGCACTTCAAACACGAGCCAGTTTTTTAGGGGATTGTTCTCGTGTTCATCGAGATACTCCTTGTAAAATTTCGACTCTTGAGCGTGAGCAGGAGCCACACTACTTATAGTGGCAACCACACCGCTCTTAACTGCACCACTCGCGCCCAGACCTCGTCCGGTTACAAAAATAGTGACGAGCAGCAGCAGACCGAGAAAAAAGCCTGCCAGATAGGGATTCATATATTTTGTTTCGTTCATTTTAAACCTCTAATTCTCAATTTTTACGGCTGAATCAGCGACCGGTTCAACCTCTTTTTTTGCTGTTTCATCGGATTCGTCATCGAGTTCTTCATACCCGGTGATCATAGCCTTTAGATTGGTGGTCGGTTTATGACCTGTAGAAATCAGATAAAGGTGAACCACAACAAATGCTATCAAAGCGAAAGCTCCGGCGGTATGGAAAAGTGCAATTGGCTCGATAGTGTCGATATTCAGTCCGACAATTGTCCCTTTTTGGGGATATCGGTAAAACATATAAAGAAGTCCGGAAGCCACCATTACGGGGATAACGAGAAGTTTTAGGCCAAGATAAACAAGTCGTTGAAGGGGATTCAGCTTGCTTAACACCGTCTTTTTGGTGGGATGTGGAGCATTTTTGAAGATACCTGTCAGATAAAAGTTTATCTGTGCCTTCATGTTGGTAAAGGTGGGGAGATATTGTTTCCACTCACCTGTAGAGAAGTGCCAGAAAATTGCAAAAGCTATAAGAATTATAAAAGCATAAGCGGCGATGTTGTGATATTCCACAGCATTCTGATAGCCGAAGAACTTAAAAGAGCCATGCACTTCAAAGCCTGTTGCAGCCAGAAAAAATATCAGGAATGCTTGTGTCCAGTGCCAGAATCTTTCGAATGATCTGTAGATATAAACCTGTTTTTTCACTTCACACCATCCTTTCTTTGTTTACGGATTGAGAATATTCTCAGGGAGCCGTGAGCAAAGATACCGAGGATGCTCAGGAAAATAATCCATTTACCGGCTGTGTCGATTACGGGTGAGTGATCTCTTGCCGGCATATAAAAATCATTCAACCCGGCGAGTCTGCTTTCATTTCGGCTGTGGCATTCGATGCATGAAACCGTTTTTTCTTTTGTTGAAACCATGTGGTTTACAGGCCATGTCATTTCGGTTTTGATGAAGGTAATTTGTCCACTGAAAGGGAGACCCACTTCATCCATTCCGACTCTTGAAGCCCTGACCCAGTCGAAATCTTTCCAAAGAGCCCCTTCACCTTTTTTATCGGCGAAGAGTTTTGGCTGGATCAACATTTTAGTTACAGGGTCGTAAGGTTGGCGGGCCTTATGAATTTTAACAGGAGTAATTTTTGAATCCGGATCGGAATAAGAACCATTTAGAGTGTTAATTTGGAGTGTTTTTGAAGTATCGGAGACGGTATCACCCAGCAGATAGTGATCGGCGGTGCCGTTGAACCAGATATAATCTGGCTTTATGTTCTTGCCCCACTTAAAACTTCCCTTTATCGAGAGGTAAGTGTGGTTGCCGTCTTTATCGTCGATTTCAAAAGGCTCACCGTTTTTGAGCTGACCGGCGGTTGACCAGTCCCATTCGGTTTTTGTAGCATTAACTTTGGCATAAACGGGGATGTGGCAAGTTTGGCATGCAACTTTTAGAGTGTGTTCGTTAAGAATTGCAGCTTCGTGCGGATTTTGGGTGTGGCACTGTTCGCAGGTTGAACGGTCGCGGTTCATTGATGAGAGGGAATATACTTTTCCCTTCATTATGTGATTTTGTGAAGTGTGGCAATCGACGCACGACATATTTCCACCATCTGTTCCCATGTGAACATCCACTTCTTTGGGCCCGTCGAACATTGCCTTGTCAAGATCGCCATGCTTCACATTGTTGCCGCCACCACCAAAAAAGTGGCAAACACCGCAGTTTGATCTTTTTGGTTTACCGACATTCTGAGCAATCTTGTTAAGGTCTATTTTTGGATCGGGGGCACCTCCCATTTCCGCACCTTTTGCATAGGTTTCAGAATTATCGTGGCAGATAAGGCAGTCGATATTGGTAGAATCGGTGAAACTTTTTAGATCATTAGTCATTCCAAAACCGATATGGCATTTTGCACAACTTTTTTCGTTCCCTTCAACTCCGATGCAAAAGTTGTTTATTGCATTGTGTTTCCCGATGTGGATGATTCCGCGTCCCTTCACATATTCTTCGCGTTCCCAATTCCAGTGACTCGATTTCATCACTTCTTTGTGTCTCTCGGTATGACATGAAATGCAGGCTTCTGTAATTTCCTGCGGGCGGTTAAATTTGGTTTGGAGAATTGCAAATTTTGAGTGATCTACCGAGGGGATATGTTTTTTGGAGTATTTTTCTTTCAACTTTGCGGTCATGTCTTGTGTCAGTTCCTTGGGTCTAAGGAAGAGGATTGCACTCACGATCGTAAGAAAGAATACCAATAAAATTATGACTATTCTTTTCATTTTTAGTGTCTTGTTCTTATTCAGAATTTAAAATTACTTTATACCCTAAAATAAATTTGTTTCAGCTTTCAAACAAGCAAAATCCGCATATTTATAAAATATTTTAGTATAATAATACGATTTGATAATTATTCTTTTACAGACGAAAAGTCGTTAATTCAAGAAATTTGCAGCCTTTGTGAAGATGTTTTCGAACTGTCGTTCAACCTCATTCTCGATTTTTGTGAGGAGAGGGAAGGGGTTTTCATGTGTATAGTTATAAGGGGGATCTGCCAGTTCAAAGCGAATTTTCTTTGGGTGATCTGAGATTAATGCTTCACGAATGGAATCGGCGGGAATCACGGTATCCTTCGCCAGCCCCATTGCAAAAACCCGGTCTCTTATTTTTGCAAGGTAGCGTTTCCTTACAGGGAGATTTTCATCATGCCCCAACATTGCCTTGAACAAAAATGCCTCCTCCGATTCAGAGCCAAAGAGGGAGCGGAGTCTCTCATCGATTGCAAGATTCTGTTCGAACTTGTGGACATAAAAATCCTGTATTGTATTAGCCGCTTCACTATCGAGAATGTACTTGTTCACAGGTGACATTTTATTCAGTGTTGTACCTCCGCAAAAGAGAACACATCTTGAATTGTTAAACACACCAAAGGGGTTGCTCATCATTATAATTTCAGAGATAAACGCGCCGATTGAATATCCAAAAAAATCGACCGAAGTTCCTTTTGCTAGTCCTCGAACATTGCCTTCCTTAATATCGCCTGCGAGAGAAATTATGTCTCGAATAGTTTGAATTCCGGAATAGACAAATCGTTGAGGGACGAACTGCAGCCTGGTGGAAATGGCAACATTTACCGGGCTCGATAACACAACTCCCGGAAGCAGGTTTTTCCTTTCGTTTGAAATTTCATTCATCAGGCGAAAATTCGACCATGATTTAGGTGCTCTATTCATGTGAAAAGCATTTGGAAAAAGGATAACGGGCTTCCCTGTATGTTTAAGCAAAAAATAAGCCCAGGTGAGGTATTTTTCCCATCCTCTTTCATTCAGACCATGGAGAAGAATTATAGCCGAAGAAGACACTTCCTTTTTTGAGTCTGAGAGGATTGAATATTTGAACTTGTTGTTTTCTTCGATTTCACTGTCGGGTACGCTTAAGCTTTTCAGAAGGTAACGGTCAGAAAATTCGTTTTGTGCGAGGTAATATTTTATCAGTGCCTTCACCAGTGGATTTATTTCAGAGTATTCATCTCCTTCGGGATAGAGCCCTGTGATGTCGCTCATAAAATCATGATTGGTTATTTTGAGTTCCAATTCTTCGATGACAAGAGAGTCATATTCGAGGGAGTATTTTTCTCTGAGCAAAGGATACAATTTTGAATATCTCATTAGATTTTTCCTTTGGAGTCAGTTGTTCTCTTTGAATTTCGTTGTTTTAATGAAACAATTTCTTTTCTTTTTTTCCGCAGGATGTCCTCCCAACGGGCAATTCCCTCCTTAAAAAGCTCCATTTTGGCAAAGAGTCCATCAAGGGCAACAAGAAGTTCTTCGAGCTGGGTTTCAGCTTCTTCAAACGGGTGTGTTTCAAGGTTTTTAGTAAGGCCGAGGAAAACTTTGAACTTGTCCGCAACTCTTTTGATCTCTTCGAGTGAGTATCCAAAAAGTTGAAGGTCTTTTATCAGATTGCAGATAAAAATATAGTTGGGAGCGTAAAGTCTGTAGCCACCTTCACTTCTCATTTCGGGCTCAATAATTCCCATCTCTTCCCAGTGTTTTATGGTTCTGGGACTCACTTTAACATTCTCTGCCAGTTGTCCGACGGTCAAGTAGGTGACATTGAGGCTGTGCCTGCCGTTTTCGGCGGAGAATTTTGGCAGTCCAACTTTCTTGATTATTTTTTTAATCGCATCTATCCCGTAACCGAGTTCAGTCAGTTTTTTGAGATGTTGACAAATTTCGAGTTGATAAACAGTATAGAGTTCTGCACCTTCATCCGAGATTCCGGAGTGCCTTACGAGATCCTCTTTTTCCCATTCAGCGAGAATTCTTTTTGAGATTCCCAGCTTTTCAGCCAGCTCTTCTCGAGTAAAAATTGTATCCAAACATATACCTATGCGTATAGCATTTATAAAAAGATGACAGTGAACGAATACTAATATACAGTTTTTAAGTTACCAACAAAATTTAAAATGAAGAAATATTCATTTTACAAAATATTGAATGATTTAATGGCAATTCAACGGGCTGGAAAATTTACAAAATAATTTTTGGAAAAACAGAAAAAGGGAATAATTTGCAGATAATGAAATAATAGTTTTTGAACCTTTTCAAAATGATTCCACGGCAATTCCCGAAAGACGATGCGGATATTTTATTCACTGTTGATATTATTTAGCTGGCAACAGATATTCTGCCAATACAAACCTGTTTTCATCGGTGCAGAAAACGGGTTGTTGCAGTCTGCAGTGAGGTCTATCGGGCAGGACTCTTCAGGGTTTTTATGGGTTGCAACCTGGGACGGACTAAATCAATACGACGGACATAGCTTCAAAAGTTTCTACCACATTCCCGGAGACAACAATTCACTTTCAAACAATAACCTCCTGAATGTCGCATTTGACAAGACAGACCGCCCTTGGGTTACTACAATCAGCGGTGAAATAAATCTTTTTGATCGCCGTTTGCAATCATTTTCTCTGCTTCAGGACAAATCGGGGAATCCACTGACTGCACTTTTTAATGCATACCCTGTTCGGTTCGATGAAAATCACATGATCTTTCTTTCGCCACAAGGTGTAATATTAACCTCCACCTCTGACCTCACCTCCATAAAATTAAGCGAGGTTAACAACGAGGAGTTTAAAAAAGGTAATGGTGAAGTGGTGGTTGCTCTTGCACGGCAGAAAGAGCTCAATCTTGTAAACAGCAATAAAAAAGTAACACGAATTGGGTTGGAGTTTGAGGTGGCAGTCGCCTCCACAGTTAAGGACGGATCAATTCTCCTTCTCTCGACTGGAGGGGAATTATATGAATATAAAATTTCCACCGTGGCTATTAAACAGCTTGTGAAGGTGCTGACCGTTGCTAACCTTTCAACCTTTAATGGTTATGGAATTCATGTTGACAGTGAGGGAATAATAAGAATTGCCACTTCCGAAGGGATATTTTGTATTGACAGGGAGAAAAAAGTTTATCGGGGTCTTTTCCCCGGGGAAAATGAAGTAAAAGTGGTGTTATCGGGTCTGGTTTACTCAATTACCGAAGATTATCTGGAAAACATCTGGGTGGGAACCTACTCAGGGTTGATAAAGTTGGAAAAATCGAGGGGCACCTTCAAAAACTTTCCCGAAGGGAAGAATTCAGGCATTACACCAGAGACCGACAGAATTATATCGATGTTGCAACTGTCTGATTCAAAAATCTTGATCGGTACTACAAACGGCTTTTACTCGTTTAACGAAAAAGAGGGGAGTTTCAAAAAGCATCTTGCAGTTTTACCCGGATTTGATGATGCTCTGATTTACAGGTTATTTAAAGACAAAAAGGGGAGGATTTGGGCAGGTACAAAAAAAGGTTTGTTAAAATTACAGGTAAACGGTGATGAACTTAAAGCGACAGTTATTCGCTTTCATGAGAGTCCCCGGGTTGATGATTGGATTAACCGGATTACTTCAATAACTGAGAACGAGAAAGGGGAACTGTGG
This sequence comes from uncultured Ignavibacteriaceae bacterium, assembly GCA_964431385.1. GTDB lineage: Bacteria > Bacteroidota > Ignavibacteria > Ignavibacteriales > Ignavibacteriaceae > UTCHB3. The sequence goes on from CAYSJM010000035.1 coordinate 22,831, forward strand.
ATAGGAACCATCAGTGGAATAATCAGATACTCACCAGACTCGGGAGACTACAAGATATTTTATTACCACGCAGATTTTGGCTCCGAGGGTGATACATATATCCTCTCCCTTTATTACCGGAATGGAATTCTTTGGGCGGGTACAAACACGGAAGGTTTGCTTCGCATAAACACAGCTGATATGACCCACACACGGTACAGTACACATGGGAAGGAAAACACCAAACTGACAAATGACAAGATAATGGCGATTCATGAAGACAAAAAGGGAAGAATCTGGCTGGCTACGCAGGGTGGCGGTGTAAATATTCTGAACAACGACCTTAAATACATAATTGCGATCACCACTTCTGAAGGTCTGTTAAATAATGCAATACAAGGGATACTTGAGGACAGTTCGGGAAATGTCTGGATTTCAAATAACAAAGGGATAACAAGGATAAATGCAACTACTCTTAAGATCAGAAATTTTACAAAAAGCGACGGCATTTTCGCCTCGGGATATAATCAGTACGCATACATGAAGGGGGCTGATGGCAGGTTCTACTTTGGCGGTTGGGACGGGATTACTGTATTCAATCCTGAGGAGATACATCCAAACCTCGTGAAACCCCGAATTGCGCTGACAGACTTTAGAATTTTTAACCATCCGGCACTCGACCGGATAGTAAACAAGGAAATAGAATTAAAATATGATGAAAATTTCTTTTCATTTGAAGTGGCAGCCTTAAATTTCGAGGATTCGGATTACAACGAATATATGTGGAAATTGGAAGGCTTAACAGACAAATGGGTCAGTATGGGGAACAGAAGGACGGTAGATTTATCAAATATCCCACCGGGGAATTACAGACTGATAGTGAAAGCGGCGAATCGTGACGGGGTATGGAGCAATGAAACCCTTCTCGCGAAAATAGTAGTTATTCCACCGTTCTGGAGGACAGATTGGTTTATGGCTCTCGCATTCATTCTGACGATTTCGATTGTTGTGTCGATTCCCGTGATGTTCACAAGAAAAAGGATGAGGAACAAGATAGAGATTTTGGAGAAGGAAAATCTGATAATGGCTGAGAGGGCAAAAACCCGAGACAGAATTGCCCGTGATTTACACGATGATCTTGCCTCCACAGTGAGTGGTGCAGGGCTATACATTCAGTCTGCAAACAGCATTATAGGGGAGAATGATGAAACAGCCAAAAGGATGATCGAAAAGTCGGCGTCGCTTCTGCAGGAAGCTGAACAGGCAATGCGTGATATTGTCTGGTCGGTTTCACCTGAAAATGACTCGGTTGATGACCTTGTACTCAGGATAAGGTTGCTTGCCGGTGAAATGTGTGAGGCTGCCGGGATCAAATTTGAGTTTCAGAAACAGGGTGACTCCAACATTTTGTTGCACGATGAAGTTAGAAGGAATCTTTATCTATCAATAAAAGAAGCTGTGATAAATGCAGTCAGACACTCGGAGGCAAACCTTGTATCGATTACTATTAATCTCTCGGAACTCGAAATTTCGATAATAATTAGCGATAACGGTAAAGGTTTCAGAATGGAATCGATGGCTGAAAGGTTGGGCGGAAACGGCATAAAAAACATTCGAAAAAGATGTGAAGAGATCGGTGCCAATGTCAATATCATAACTTCGGATGGTGGAGGAACAACAATTATGATAAACAGGAAAACAAAGAAATGACCCGTTTGGACTATTTCAAAAGATACAATCGATCACGATTTTAGAATATGGAAAAAAGCGAATTAAAAATTGCAATAATTGAAGACCACCGTGACTTCCGGGAAGGATTAGTGAGTTTTCTTGGTTTTTCACCCGGTTTTGTGTGTGTGGCGGCATTTCCATCTGTCGAGAGTGCTCTTGATGCGACGATAGAATGCGATGTGGTACTTTTAGATATCAATCTTCCGGGTAAATCGGGGATAGATGCCATACCACTTCTGAAGGAAAGGAACCCAGATCTCAAAATAATCATGATGACGGTTTTTGACGATTCGGAAAACATTTTTAACGCCATGCAGGCTGGAGCCGACGGGTATCTCCTAAAGAACACCCCTCCACAAAAAATAATATCATCGGTTGAAGAGGTGATTTCGGGAGGTGCTCCCATGTCACCCTATATAGCCAGAAAAGTTGTCGATTTTTTTAGAATTACCCCTCCCGCAAATGATTACAATCTTACCCAACGAGAAAATGAGATATTGGCTTGCCTTGTTGATGGAACAGATTCGCGTGCAATTGCCGATAAACTCTTCATCAGTTATGAGACTGTAAGAAACCACCTGCGAAACATTTATAGCAAACTGCAGGTAACCTCCAAGGCTCAGGCAGTCTCAAAAGCACTCCGTGAAAACCTGGTAAAATGACGCATTTGAGTTATTGATGTATGTGTGGTTACTGTGCTATTTTTGTGCAGTTTAATAAATCACAAGGCAGCCAAAATGCATAAACCATCAATATTCTTTTTTATTTGTATCTTTTTAATTTCTTCCAAAATTATTCCACAGTGGGTTAGTGTCACTTCACCTGAAACGGACATGACATTCAGAAAGATTCAATTCCTTGATAACTCTAATGGCTGGATAGCTGCTGAGTCAAAAGTGCTCCGAACGAGTGATGGAGGAGCTACATGGACTGCGTTTAACTCAAACATTAACGATACCCGCGGTCTTTACGCAATTTCCACTACTACGGCATGGATTTGCGGTACATTTGGAAAGATCAGCAAAACCACAGACGGGGGAGCTACATGGGTTGCACAAACCACCGGAGCTCCAAACCTTTCGAGCATCGATGGAATTTACTTCCATAACCAAAATAACGGCTGGGCTGTTGGTACTGACGGGCTTTTACTAAAGACGACAGATGGAGGAACAACCTGGCAGAAGATTACCACTACAGCCACCTCTACCCTAAGATGCATCAAATTCATCGATAACAACAATGGCTGGGCCGGTGGTGGTACTTCCTTTCTCAGAACTATCGATGGAGGTGTTACCTGGACAAAGATAAACGGCTTTGCAGAGGTTCGGGATATCCATTTTCTCGATGCCAACACAGGATTTGTCTCTGAAACCTGGGGACAAGATAATTTTGTGTTAAAAACCACTGATGGCGGAGCCACCTGGTCACCCACCACCACCATTTCAACAGGTCCTTATTACTTTCATGGTGCTCACTTTACCGATGCAAATACAGGCTATGTGGTTGGCAGAACGATGTTCTTTCTCCAAAATTATGGAATATACAAGACAACAGATGGTGGAGTAACATGGTCTGCACAGACGACAAATCCCGTACCGATGTTTGAAAATTTTCGTTCGGTTACCTTTAGACAGGATGGCACTGGCTGGGCTGTCGGAGATAAAGGTGCAATATACAAACTTTCAGGCACAACGACCGTTAAAGAGGAAACCGGAACTCCTCTCGATTTTGGTCTAAACCAAAACTTCCCAAATCCTTTTAACCCGTCAACTACAATATCATTTACATTGGCGAGTGACGGACAAACTGAATTGGAGCTCTATAATATGCAGGGTGAAAAAATAGCAACACTGTTTTCCGGGTACCTTACAGCCGGGAATCATTCGAGAGTTGTTGACTTGTCAGGTATAGCACTCAGTTCGGGCGTTTATCTCTACAGGTTAGACCATATAGGCGCTGATGGGAAATTTATATCGGCATCAAGAAAACTTACACTGCTGAAATAGCTAATCGCATCTTGGGTTGTCCCGGCAGACTGCCATACCGGTCGTCTGCCGGTTTCATTTTAAATCAATTTTATTAGCATCCATTTAATAGGTATTTTTACGGTTTGAATTTTTGAAAAAAAGAAAAACCATGGAAATAATTAAATCGAATAAAAAAATAATTCTGGAATATATTCTGATTGCTTTTGGTGCCTTTGTTATGGCACTTGGCATCAGTATTTTCCTTATTGATGCAAAAGTTGTGCCCGGTGGAGTGAGTGGGTTGTCGATGGCACTATACTATTTTACAGGTGGTGCAATTCCTGTGGGTGTTGCCATTTGGGCATTGAATGTACCATTGTATATCTGGGGTCTAAAGGAACTGGGGAAGTCATTTGGCATCAGAACTTTTTACGGCTTCACACTTAACTCATTTTTTATTGATCTGTTGAGGGGAGATTTCCCCGGAATACCGTTTATTCGCCTGCAGGATACACAAACAGTAAAAGATCTGCTCCAGCACGATTTTTTCTTCCTTATACTTATTGGCTCTGTCCTCTTGGGGACAGGACTTGGAATCATCTTTAAGTTTGGTGGAACTACCGCGGGTTCTGATATTGTAGCTGCAATTTTTAAGAAGAAATATGGAATAAAGCCGGGTACAGCCATAATAATGATCGACATTTTTGTGATTTTGCTTGCAGGATTTATCATCGACCAAAAAGGATTGAGCCCTGAGAAGCCGGCTCTTTCACTTACCCTTTATGCAATTTTCCTGTTGTTCGTATCATCCCGATTAATCGATTTTATAATTGACGGATTTGATTACGCAAAAGCTGCAATAATCATTACTGACAAAAATCAGGAGATTGGGGAGGCGATAATGAATGAGCTAAGTCGAGGTGCAACAGCTTTAAAGTCGAGGGGTCTCTATAGAAATATAGATCGCGAAGTAATCTATACGGTAGTGACCAACAAAGAATTGCCGGTTTTAACAGAGATTGTACAAAAAATTGATCCATCTGCCTTCTTGATCATAAACAATGTTCATGAAATTCTTGGAGACGGTTTCAGGAGGAGGATTTAGGGCACAGCTCTAAATCTTCGCAGACGGGAAGTGTAAAATAGAATGTGCTTCCGGCACCGGGAGCACTTTCAATCCAAATGGTACCACCATTTCTTTCGACGAATTCTTTTACTAAAATCAGACCCAAACCTGTACCTTTTTCGTTTTCTGTACCGCGAGTAACAGTTTTTTCGTCGAGTTTAAATATTTTTTCCAAGGTTCCCTTGTCGATACCAACACCGGTATCGGCAACACTGAACACCAGATGCGATTCAGTGGAATTATGACCGTTTGGAACGACTTTTACATCGAGAGTGACTTTGCCTCCGGCTCTGGTAAATTTGATTGCATTGGAAAGCAGATTTCGGAAGATGGTCCGAACCATATTTCTGTCAGCAAACACGCAGATATCTTCAGAAATTTTGTTTTCTATGAAGATATTTTTTTTGATTGCAACTGATTCGTACAGACCAAGAATAATCTCCATAACTTCTGAGAGTTTAATCTGTTCAGGCTGGCTTGGTATGCGGTCAGTCTGAGTTCTTGACCATTCGAGCAGGTTGTCGAGGAGATCGTAAATGTTTTTTGTGCTAGCAAAAATTTGTGAAAGCAGTTTCTTCTTTTCAGCATCATCTATCTCGTCATAGTCATCAAGAATTACCTCGAGGAAGCCCAAAATTCCTTGGAACGGACTTCTGAGATCATGGGCGATAATAGAGAAAAACCTGTTTTTGGTTTTGTTATTGTCTTCCAGTTTTTTTGAATATTCCAAAATTTCATTTAACTGGTTTATTTCTGTTGTAATATCCCTTACGATTAATCCGATAAACAGTTCATCGTCATCCATCATTACGGGAAATTTTCTTACATCGTAAACAAATCCATCGTGTACAAACTGGTAGAGCACCAAATCAGACTCGGGGAAGATTTTGTCATCCAAAGTGTCGAAGTGGATTTTCATTTCGGGAAGGATATTTAGCTCGGTTGGCTCCGGAAGTTTTTCAAATTTTTGTCCGGATGCCAATTCTGCAAAAATTTTATTATATCTGTAGAATTCACCGCCGGCAGTTTTCATTGCAATCATATCCACCGAGCTGTTGAGGTACTCCCTGATTATGGCAAAATTCTTTTTCTTTGCTTCTTCAGCAAATTCGGCTGCAATTCGCTTAAATCTTCTGCCCGAAAGATATCGGAAGGCAATTAACGATACAATTACAGTTGAGACACAGCCCAAAATAAAGATCAGGATATAACTGTTGGAGTAATTTCTTTCGATAAAATAACTATTAGGCTTTACCTCAACCTGAAACTTTTTTCCCTCTATTTCGAAAGAAGATGAATAAACGAGGTCGGGGTCTTCCACAATTTCCTCACTTCCTACGAGGGGAGCGAGATAAAAGATCTTGCGTAACTTTTCTTGAGAATCACCCTCAAAAAGTGTCAGACTTAAACCCCGAGGTTTTGCTACTACTGATTGCCCCTGGATAATCGAATCGATCGGATAGACAGCCATAAGCACACCATCGAGATTGTTAATTCCAGAAACCAGTCTGTAAACCGGTGTAAGGACAAAGCGGAAGTTGGTTGATGAATCTTTTAGATTAAAACGGGGTGCATCGGAAATGTAGATTGAATTATCTGCCAGTGAACTGTCTATTGCGGTCTGAATAAAATCGGCAGAGGAGATATCCCAGTCGATAAAATTTGAAAATTTTGAAAAGGGTTCTATGTTTTTTAACAGATAATATGTTGATTTATCTGTTTTTAAGGGAACGGGTTTGTTGTTCTCAATTTTCTTAGGGATTATGTTCCCTAAACTCTCTTTTGCTGTTAGTTCGGCATAACCAACAATCCAAAAATGATTTCTTGTTATAAGGGATTTTGAATAGTGAGTGAACTCTTTTTGGTTTATCGCTTCACTCGCTTCAAAAAAGCGTTTGATATCATTGAGTTGACTTATATCGAGTTGTAATTTTTCTGTTACTCTGGTTACTCTGTCTTGAGCTGACTCGAGGAACCGGGTTTTTAAATAGCTTTGATTGAGGAAGTAGATATAGAGTGAGACAGTGGTGGTTATAAGTAATCCGGAAATGGCAATAATAAAAGCAGTTCGAAGGCTCGAACGCTTTACTTGAAGAAGCACAGCCGAATTTTCTGGTCGCGTCATTATTATTTTCTAATCGCGAATATAATGTAAGCCGGAATTAGATCACAAAATACTTAAGATTTTAATCTGAAAGTAAAACCCCTCAATTATTAAGTTGAGGGGTCAAAAAAACTATATGGAATCCGTTATTGGTCGCGTCTATTGTTATATTCGTTAACCGCCATCTCTTCCAGGTCACTCTTCATAGGTTCAGGCAAGATAACTCGGTCGTACCACTGATTATCTTTTCCTCTTTCTTTTGGAGGTCTTACAAATAGACTCTCTCTGCCTTCAACAACCTGGAACCCTTTTAAAATAATACCGTCGTTGGTTTCAATATCAAAATGAGCTTTGGTGTTGGTTGATCCGTTTGTCAGTGAAAACCTTGTTATTTTCATTGCACTTCTTCCTTGATGATTTGAAAAATACCCAAGAGATGTTAGCGGCAAAAGAACTACCCCTTATACGCGGATGTTCCTCGATTCGAACACTCTCTAAAGACACATTTAACGATCAATAAACCATGCCGCATTTGTTAAAAAAAATGTATATAGGTTTATCGATTTTCCTTCCTGCAAAATACGAAAACTGTTCTTAATTCAAAGGAAAAAAATACATTTTTTATTTATTTAGCAATAAAAATGGAAAAAACAGGTCAAAACCGCAAAATATTTTAGTTTGCCAGATATTTTCCGGTAATATTTCTAAATTCCTTCAGAGCATGCTCAACCTTTTCGATATCCTTACCGCCGGCAGTAGCTGACTGTGGTCTTCCACCACCACCGCCGCCGAGAATTTTTGCAACATCCCCAACAATTTTGCCTGCGGAGAGGTTTTTTGCTTTAACGAGGTCATCAGTAACCACGCAAACGAGTCCAACTTTGCCGTCAAAAACTGAAAGGAGAAGACCAACACCTGATTTGATATGGTCGCGGAGGTCGTCACCGAGTTGTTTTAACTCTTCATTGCTCTCAGCTTCAATTTTTGCACTGTAAAGGTTGATTCCTTCGAAGGATTCACTATTTGCAACGACCTTCGAAATCTGCTGTTTCTTCAGGGAGAGTTTAAAATCGGCGATTTCCTTTTCAAGTTTCTTTTTATCATCGAGGAGTCTGGCAATCGAGTCGTTTGCTTCGTGAATTTTATCAAATTGTGAATTGATGAATCTTTCAACACCTGCACCTGTAACGGCTTCAATTCTACGGACACCACTTGATATGGAGGCTTCGGAGATTATTTTAAACAATCCAATCTCGGAAGAGTTATGGACATGTGTACCACCACAGAACTCGACCGATTTATCGCCAAACTGAACGACATTTACAAGATCACCATACTTGTCGCCAAAGAACATGAGGGCACCCATTCCCTTTGCTTTTTCAATTGGCATGTTTCTATGGTGTGTAAGAGGGATGTTCTCCCGCAGCACTTCATTAACCTGTGTTTCGATGTCGAAAAGTTCTTCTTTGGTTACCTTGCCAAAATGAGAGAAATCGAACCGCAATCTGTCGGGACCCACATAAGAACCTGCCTGTTGCACATGAGTACCGAGAGTTTTCCTAAGAGCTGAATGCATGAAGTGGGTTGCAGAGTGGTTACGCATAATATCCCATCTTCTTTTTCTGTCAACTTCGGCCAGAACTTCCATACCTGTATCAAGGAGGACACCCGATTTATTGTCAACCACATGGATAACTTTTCCTTCATTTTTCAGGACATCCTCTACTGCAAGGCTGTTTTCACCGATTCGGATTATACCTGTGTCGTCAATCTGACCGCCGGCTTCCACATAAAAGGGAGTTTTATCGAGGATAATCAGTTCGGCATCGCCTTCCCGTTTTAGTCCGGTAACCGTTGCTATATCGGAGAGGGATTCATAACCTGTAAAGGCAGTGTTGTCGTTGCTGATGGTTTCAAAGTTATCGAGACCACCGGCGATTATATTCACAGTTCCGATTTTTGTTTTGGTTGCTTCGCGAGCCCGTTCTCTCTGCTCTGCCATGTGTTTGTCGAAACCTGCTTCGTCCACAGTAAATCCTTGTTCGGAAGCGATTACTCTTGTAAGATCAACGGGGAAGCCATAAGTATCATAAAGTTTAAATGCATCAGCACCGGGGATCTCTTTTATCCCCTGTTTTGAAAGCTGAGTTGCAATCTCTTCAAAGTGATGGATACCTCTGTCGAGGGTTTTGTTGAAACTTTCCTCCTCACTTTTGATAATTTTCTTAACAAACTCTTTGTTTTCCACTATTTCGGGGAACTGGTGCCCCATTTGCTCTGCAAGTTTATCAACAAGCTTAAAGAGGAAAGGTTTGTTAAGATTGATTTTTCTGCCGTATCGTGCGGCTCTTCTGAGGATTCTTCTGAGGACATAACCTCTTCCTTCATTGCTGGGGACTGCTCCGTCAGCAATTGCAAAAGCGAGAGTTCTTATGTGATCTGCTATCACTCTAATCGGTATAATATCATCTTTTGACTCATAACTTGCACCCGAGATATTCTCTATCTCTTTAATTAGTGGTTGAAAAACATCGGAATCGTAGTTTGAGCGTTTTCCTTGAATAACAGCTACAAGTCTTTCAAAACCCATTCCCGTATCAACATGTTTGGCGGGAAGTTCGTGAAGAACGCCGTTTTCATCTCTGTTAAACTGGATAAATACAAGATTCCATATTTCGATACATTCGGGTGAACCGGCGTTAACGAGTGAAGCATCTTCGTAGTTGTCACTTAGGTTGATGTGTATCTCAGAGCAGGGACCACATGGACCCGTTTCGCCCATCTCCCAAAAGTTGTCTTTTTCGTCGAATTTTAAAATATGGGAAGGGTTGATGTCAGTTACTGTTTTCCAGATCTCAAGAGCCTCATCATCAGTTCTGTAAACAGTTGCATAGAGTCTTTCTTTGGGAAGTTTCCAAACATCAGTCAGCAATTCCCATGCCCAGGCAATGGCTTCCTTTTTGTAATAGTCGCCAAAAGACCAGTTGCCCAACATTTCAAAGAGAGTGTGGTGATAGGTGTCGTGCCCCACTTCTTCGAGGTCGTTATGTTTGCCGGAAACACGAATACACTTTTGTGTATCTGCCGCACGGGTATATTCCCTTTTGCCCGTTCCGAGGAAAACATCCTTGAACTGGTTCATTCCTGCGTTTGCAAATAGAAGTGTCGGGTCGTCGTAAGGAACCACGGGAGCACCGGAAACGATTCTGTGTTGTTTTGAAGCGAAAAAGTCTAAAAACTGCTGTCTGATCT
>CAYSJM010000036.1:0-31810 GCA_964431385.1 uncultured Ignavibacteriaceae bacterium
GCCAAATTGAAATGCCGTGAACGCGGAGAGTTCTACGGGGGTGTTGCCTCGGTTGGAGGTTATCCAGATACCCGGGACACCACCTAAATTGGCTGCGATACCGTCAAAATGATCAAACATGTGTACTTTATGGAACGATACTGCTCCCGGGATGATTCTCTCGTTCTCCTTCCATGAATACCCACCGTCATAGGTGGAGTAAGGTTTGTTACCGGATAGAAAGTAATTTAACGAGTCGAAACAAAAAATGTAAGAAGCGGAGGTTAGCCCGGGAAAATTCACTACTTCAAAAGTGCCTCCGGCATTTCTTGTGCGGAATAGTTTCGCATCTTTTCCGACAATAAATCCATTTTTATTGTCATAAAATCCGGCATGTTTTGGTGTGAAACCTGAAATACCCACCGCCGTCCATGAAACACCATGGTCCATGGTTTTGTAGAGACCGTCGCTTACAACAAAACCTGTACCATCGGCAAACATGTTAATTGAAGTATATGGAGTTGTAGTGTTACTGTGTTTCATGCTCCATGTTTGCCCACCATCTGTACTCAGCTGCAGGTTTCTGAAGGTGCCAACCAAAATATTGCCATTGGGAGCAACCTTTATTTCTTCAATGAAATGATTGAAAACGGGACCGACCGGCTGAAAAACCTTGCAGGAGATATCTGACTTATATATTTGGTATTGTGAAGAGATAAACAATAGAGAATCGCTCGCGATCTCAACATTCGTTCCCAATTCTTCGGGAAAATACTCCGTTCGCCAGTTCCTCCCCCTGTCAGTGGAAATATACACCTTGGATTTATAGCTACCGGGATTATATGTGCCGACTACAATAGAACCGGGGTTATTTGCATCAAACCCCCGGTGTTCGAGCAATATACACTCCAAACGCAGATCCCATGGATCTACAATGTTTTGTCCCGAAACAAGGAAGACAGACCCTGAACCGGCGATGAATACCCGGTTTTCAAGTACATGCATGTCGAGAAATTGATACGATCTTTGGGGAATTTGTCCGGTGCTCCAGTTCTGCCCGCTATTTGTAGTAAAGAAGATGCCGTTGCCCCCCGAGAGAAATGAAATTGCAGTGTTTTCGTCAAGAAGTTTGAAGTCAGTTGGTATCCCCCGTAGAGAACTTGAGAAATCCTGATAATTCCAGGTATTTCCACCGTTTGTTGAAAATGCCACTTGAGGAGCATTCTCAGTGAAATAAGGTGGGATTTGAATCACTTTTTTGCTTCCAAGTACAATAATGCTGTCGGAAAGCTTATCAATCGAAGAACATCCTTGAAAACCAGCCGGCAGATCAATATCGCTAAAACTGTTCCCCCCATTGGTAGTGTGGCGCAATTTTTCACCCAGCAGCCAACCTTCGGTACGGCTAACAAATTTAAAACTTGTTGACTGTATCCAGGTTGAGTCGAGCACCGACCAGTTCACTCCACCGTCAGTTGTCTTCACCAACGCGGTATATGTTCCAACCCGTGCTCGCAGCAAGGCGTACCCAAATTTTGTGTCCCAAAACTGCATGTAATATATATTGCCATACCCGGGAGGAAATGGCACTTCAGTCCATGTTAATCCACCATTAAAAGTAATATAAACGGCTACTGGATAACTGGCACCAATAAAAAATGTGTCTTTATTTATGAACGAGACATCCCCGGCATATACAACCGGAGTTTTGGCGACAACCGACCAGTTCCTGCCACCATCGCTGCTTTTAATAACTGCTGATGAGTCGCCGTGATAAACAGCAGTTATATTGAGTGAGTCAGTAAGATAAAACTTCGTTATTTGCCCACTAAACGGATAAATATCCACTTCACTCCACTGCCCAAAAAGCAGGGAATTAACCATTAATAATAAAATCACCAAATACTTCATATAGATTCCCAATTTGCTCCATAAATATAGGAATATTATTACAATTATACTAATAATCCGGTTTTGGTATGGTTTTCACTCAGAAAATCTGAAAAGGAGCGACAATCGTCTCGATTGTCCAATCGAAAACTTTTAGAGGAAAATAATCAACATTTTTTGAACACTATATTCAGGATTAAAAAAGATAGAAAGGATTCGGCGCCGGCAGGAGTGCCCGATGGTTAGAACCGAGGACTCCCCCCATCTCTTTGCGGCCCTTTGCGTTCTTTGCGGTTAATAATTGAAAGTTAAGGCGGGGAAATATAATGTTTGGAGCGGTGTGCCGGCTGAATTGCACACCGTCCAAACGGAGGTATTTGCGTGTGTGTGTAAGAGTAAAATTAATCCATTATTTTGCGCAGAAATGCAGCACTTCTGTCGTCTTCTTCCTCTTTTGGAACAGAATGAGGATTACTTTTGAACTTCAATTCGTTAACGCTTTCTTGCTTCGTTTCCGCAAAATTAAAAGTTCTCTGCTCCGGTGCTTCAGGGGTTATCCCAACTGTGGCACCCATCAAATCACGAATGTAAGTTGGGGTATTGATATCAACCGGACCTTGAACTTTTTGTACCCCGATTCCCGGTACTTGAGGAGCTTGAGGTGCCGCCGGAACACTCACAGGTTGAAAAGCAGCTATCGGATTTGAAATCATCTCCGGATTACTGGTCGGCTTGGCAACGGCTGACTCAAACCCTGTCGCAATTACGGTGAAGGAAACATAATCTTTCATGTCCTCTTTTTCAACGAGACCAAAAATTACATTCACTTCCTCACCCGTTGCATCGAGAATGGTCTTCATACCTTCCTCAACTTCGTACATCATGAGATTTGAAGAGGCAGTGATATTAACCAGCATCGCTTTTGCACCACGAATATCCATTCCTTCAAGGAGAGGACTCGAAATCGCCTTCTGTGCTGCTTCAATTGCCCTGTTGTCACCTGTCGCAGTGCCGGTGCCCATCAATGCCATGCCACTCGATTCCATAACGGTTTTCACATCTGCAAAATCGACATTTATTCTTCCTTCAAAAGTTATAATCTCTGCGATGCCTTTTGTTGCCTCGTGCAATATTTCGTTTGGTTTATCATAACCTGAAAATGCAGGAAGATTTCTGTCGAGCAATGAATGGAGATTGGAATTTTTAATGATGATTAAACTGTCAACATGCTTCTTGAGTTCCTGAAGACCCGCTTCGGCGTTCTTCCTTCTTATTGGTCCTTCGTAAACAAATGGTTTTGTAACAATCGCAACAACAAGTGCTCCGTTCTGTTTTGCAACCTGAGCAACTATCGGAGCAGCTCCCGTACCGGTGCCACCACCCATTCCCGCTGTTATGAAAACCATGTTCGCACCGGCAAGTGACTCCTCAATCTTTGTCCGGTCCTCTTCGGCAGCAGCTTTCCCAACTTCGGGATTCGCCCCTGCTCCGAGACCTTTTGTGATCTTGGTCCCGATGGTTATCTTCTTTGTGGCAAGGTTCGAGTCAAGGCTCTGAGCATCCGTGTTGATCGCGATAAATTCAACGCCTAAAATTCCTTGTTTTATCATGGAACTAATAGCGTTACATCCACCACCACCCACACCGACTACTTTAAGGTTGGCACGCAAAACGGGTTCTTGATTTTCTAATGTTGCAAATGGCATAATACCTCCGTACTATAAATTGTTTAATTCAGCCTGTTTAAAACTTTTGACTACAGAATTGATGACGATCATCAGCAATTCATTTTTTGATTTTTCTTCATTTGCTTTTAACGAAAAATCGTTCATTGCTCTTTCGAGCAGATATAATCTGTACCTGTTTTTCAGAAAAAAGTCAAGATTTTCTGAAGTTACTTTATCTTCATTTTTATGCAGTTTGACTGCTATAAAACTCGGGTCAATTTCTTTTTCATCAGCCGCTCTCGCAAAAAGAGGTGTAACCGAAAGTGCAAGCGGGTCTTCTATCGCAAAGAGTACCATCATCGAAGTGGTATCTCCGCACAAATAAAGAATCGCCTTGTGCAGATTGTCAAATTCCTTCTGGTTAAGGAAGAGTATTGAGTCGTCGATATAAAAATCGCGAATACTTTCGTTGACAATCAGTTTTTTGCCCGCACTAAATTTCTTAAGTTCGTTTTCATCAGTGCCGACAAAATATATCGTCATTTTATCGGTTAATTTTTCTTTGATGCTTTCGATATGCTCCGAAAGCAGTTGCCCAATTACAAAAAGTACGGGTTGTTTAGAGTTCATCAAACTGATTCTTTAAGTCTGTAAGAAATTCTTTGAACTTGTTCCTGCTTTTTGTTTTGTTGTCTTTTTTCGGTTTTGAATCTTTATTCCGTGAAAAAAGACCCCCCTTTTTCTCTTTTGGCTCTTCATCTTCGTCATCTGCTGTGAAGTCACCTTCAACAGGAAGAAGCAAACCGAGGGCTGCAGAATAGTCGGGCTTGTTCATTCTTTCAAAGTCACCTTCAAAATGGCTTTCGTCGGGAAGACCGATTCTCGCAGGAACACCAAAGACCTGTTCAGCAAGATCAGTTATCCCTTTTAACCATGCTCCCCCGCCAGTGATTACAATTCCGGTCTTAACTTTGTTTTTAACATCGGCTTTTTCGAGCTCCATGTCGATCATCCTGAAGAGTTCTGCCATTCTGCTCTTGATGATCTGTGTAAGAAGACTAACGGGTATCTTGGTTGCGGGTCTGGGTCCCACAGCCTTCACTGTTATCAAATCATCTTTTATTATCGCAGAATCGGTTGCATATCCAAAATCGAGTTTTAACTGCTCAGCATCCTCAGTAACCACGCTTAAAAATTCTTTTATATCGAGAGTTACACGGTGGCTTGCAATTCCGAAGACTCTCGAAAAACGAACCGCATGCCCTTGATAAATCAGTACATCGGTTGTACCTGAACCGATATCTATCATCAGAACTCCGAGGTCTTTTTCTGCAGATTCGAGCACTGCTGAAGCAGAAGCAAGTGACTGCATTTTAAGATCGGAGACTTCATATCCTGCTTTTTTAACCGCTTTGCGGATATTATGAATAGAATCGGATGAAGCCATCACTATATAATTTGCTGCTTCAAGGCGTGAGCAGGTAACCCCAAGAGGCTTTTTTACACTTCCCTGACGGTCAACAAAAAACTCTTCGTGCAAAATGTGGAGTATGTTCATGTCTTTTGAGAATGAAATACTCTGAATATCAGATTTTAATCGCCGCATATCGTCGATGGTAACCACTTGTTCCGCGTTGGTAATGCTGACATAGTTTCTCGATCTGATGCTGCTAAGATTTTCACCGGATACACCGGTAACAATGTTGGCAGCCGGAATCTGAGCCTCGTTTTCAGCCTCTTTTATGGCAATTTTAATCGATTCGGCTGTGCTGATAATATTGCTGACTTCGCCCTTGAGCAATCCGTCACAATCAGCTTCACCACTTCCAAGGAGTTTAAATTTGTTTCGGTCAATTCTTTCAGCTATAACGGCACGAACCTTGGTAGAACCGATGTCAAGCCCTGTTATTATCTCTTTTTTCATCTTTCTTTTCCATTTTCTTCGTCTTGCCCAAAAATATTTTTCCGGAATACCTCAGGTCGATATATTCAATTTCTTTATTAAGCGAAAGCTGCTCGCTCATCTCTCTGATTTGTTTGAGGATGAGAATCTGCTCGGCAACCCCTTTTTTCTTGAAAATTACGGGGGGTTTCATATCTGAAAACACCAAAACGATGTCGCCGCCTTGTCTTAAATCGATCTCGGAGAGATTTGTAGCCATTGCCCCGCCAATCAGTCGGCACGCTTTGGCTATTTTATACCCCGGAAGTATGGTAGAATCACGGAACAGAGTAAAATAGCTTGGTTTAGCTACTTTAGCGTTTCTGATTACGGGCCAGTCAAAGTTTTTTAGCTCACCCATCAGTGGAAGCAATACAAGTTCATTAGTTAACAAAGAGAGTTTATCACCTGCATAAACAGAAAGAACTATCTCTTGCTCAACTATATTAATCTTCGCAATTCCCTTCTCTCCCAGCTCCATCTCCACACTTTTAATATAAGGATGGTTTAAGAGTCGGTCGTAAAGGACATTAAGGTCCGGATATTCTCCCTTTTCAGGCGAAGCTTTTGTGAACCTGATATAATCTTCAGGAGTCAGCATCGAAGCACCCGTCATCTCGTAGCCCGTAACTTTTTGTTCAATCTCTTTTTTCATAAAGAGACCCGGCAAAGCGGTTGACCCCGCTGCAAGCAGAACAAGAAGTATTAACGCAGGGATGATCCGGCTTTTTTTCATCTTTTACTTCAATCCTGAAGTGTAAAGTTCAACAAATTTTTCGCCATATTTCCAGATATCACCGGCACCGAGGGTAACCACGATGTCATCTTTTTCCACAATTTTTTGAAGTGTAGCGGGCACATCTTCTTTGTTCGGCACATAAATCACATTTTTATGTCCCATCTTGCGGGCGGCATCAGCCACCAATTGCCCTGTAATCCCCTCAATTGGTTCCTCACGAGCAGGATATATATCTGTGCAGATAAAAATATCAGAGTTCAAAAATGATCTGCCAAACTCCTGATAAAAGTCACGGGTACGCGAAAAAAGATGCGGTTGGAACACAGAAATAAGTCTTCTCTGCCAGCCGGCTCTAATTCCTTCAAGTGTTGCTGTCGTCTCTGTCGGGTGATGACCATAATCATCAACCACCATCAATTCTTTGTCATATTTTACTTCAAAGCGTCTGTAAACACCATTAAATCTTTCAAGTGCAGTTTTAATCACTTCGAACGGAACTTCCAGTTCGAGGGCTATGGTAACAGCAACCAGCGAATTTTTCACATTGTGCAACCCCGGCACCTTTATGGTGATATCGCCCAACACTTTTTTGTTGTAAACCACGGTGTATTTTGTTTTATACCCGTCGTGAACTATGTTAATCGCACGAAGATCAGCCTGAGGTGTAACCCCGTAGGTGATAACTCTTTTGTTGATACTGGGTCGAATATCAAGAAGTGCTGGTTCATCCATGCAAAGCACAACAAAACCGTAAAAAGGTACTTTATTGGCAAACTCGATAAATGCTCCCTTAATATCATCAAGGTCTCTGTAAGTATCAAGATGCTCCCGTTCAAGCGTCGTAATGGCTGCTATTGCAGGCATTAACTTGAGGAAAGTTCTGTCAAATTCATCAGCTTCAACTACTATAAAATCACCCTGTCCAAGCCGTGCGTTCGTGCCACCAAGTCCGGAAAGTTTCCCACCAACTATGATTGTGGGGTCGATTCCCGCCTCGGTTAAAACGAGACCTGTCATCGAAGTGGTGGTCGTTTTACCGTGGGTTCCCGCGATACCAATTCCATATTTTTGCATTCTCATCGTCTCTGCGAGCATCTCTGATCTTTTGATCACGGGGATATTTCTCTCGATGGCTTCCTGAACCTCAGGATTTGATTCGACCACAGCAGATGAATAAACCACCACATCAACATCTTTGATGTTTCCCGCACTGTGCCCCTCGTAAACAGTGGCACCTATCGATTCGAGTCTTTCTGTAATGTCACTCTTGTTTTTATCGCTTCCCGATACTTCAAATCCTTTCGAAATCAGAATTTCAGCTATGCTGCTCATTCCGATGCCGCCAATTCCAACAAAATGCACTTTAGTAAATTTTGAAAACATTCTATCCTCTAACTAAATAATTCCGGATCGGCAGGCTTTTACAACCCTTCCTGCGATCTCTTTAGCTGCATCAGTTCCGCCAATTCTTTCCTGATTCTCTCTGATTTTTTGGAGTCTGTCGTCATCACTGATCAAAGAGATTATCCCGTCGCCAAGCTTCGCCAAAATCTCCTTCTCTTCCAACAAAACTGCAGCACCTTCGTCACTCAACGATTTTGCATTTTTGAACTGATGGTTCTCGGCTGCAAATGGAAAAGGAACAAGAATTGCCGGTTTCCTCAAATAAACAAGCTCAGCTATGGTGGTGGCACCGGCTCTGGCAACCACAAGATCTGCCGCAGCATATACCTTGTTTATGTCATCAATAAACGGGAGAACTTTTACGACTGATGAATTATATTTTTTATATTCTTCATAAGATGATGCTCCCGTTTGCCATAAAATTGTGATTCCCGCAGCACTAAATTTTTCAAGTGAAGTGGCAATCGCATTATTTATAGCTTTTGCCCCCAGACTTCCACCAACAACAAACAAAACTTTTTTTGTCTCCTCAATCCCCATCGATTTTCTCGCTTCTTCTTTTGAAACTGAAGTGAGACTTTTCCTTACAGGGTTTCCTGTTACAAATATCTTTTCCTTCATCCTCAGGTATGAAGCAGCATCTTTAAATGCAATGTGTATCTCGCTCGCCTTTTTTTCGAGAAGTCTGGTTGTTATGCCCGGATAACTGTTAGGCTCAATCAAGAATACTTTTGCCCCCATTATGTGTGCTCCGATAACCGAAGGACCCGAAACATACCCGCCTGTGGCAACTATAGCCTGTGGCTTAAATTTCATCGATATTTTAATCGATTGCAGTATGCTGACAACCAATTTTAGCGGAAAAAGTAAGTTTTCTTTTATGCTTTTCCGTGCAAAACCTGAAATCCAGATGCTTTTAAACTTAAATCCTGCATCGGGAACCACTTTACTTTCAATTTTATTCTTTGTGCCGAGGAAAAGAATATCTACTTCAGGCACCAATTCCCTTACCCGTTCTGCCACTGCTATCGCAGGGAAAATATGACCGCCGGTTCCCCCGCCTGTGAACATGATCCTCATACGGGTTGTTCCTGCCAGGTTTTTGCCTCACGGGTTTCTTTGCTCTTCACTTCCTTTGGTTTGGCTTTTAAACCGATGTTTAAGAGTATCCCAAGGGACGCACAAACAATTACTATCGCGGTTCCACCGTGACTGATTAGTGGTAACGGAAGTCCAGTAACCGGAAAAACCCCAATGGCTACTGCCGCATTTACGAATGCATAGAGTGCAATCGAAAAAGAGATTGAAAATGCGAGAAGTTTACCAAATTTATCTTTCGCATTTTTTGCGATCAATATTCCAAACACGAGTATGGCACCATATCCAAGCAAAACGAGGACTGTGCCAAGAAGTCCCGCTTCTTCACCAACGATTGCAAAAATAAAATCACCGTAAGCTTCGGGTAGAAAAAGATTTCGCTGTGAACTCTCTCCCAGCCCTTTTCCAAGATAACCGCCGCTACCCAATCCATAAAGAGATTGCAAAACCTGCGGATGAAAATCACCATTTCCAAAAACTGCACTTACATGTGATGCTATTCTCTTCAGAGAGTGTGGTCTGATAAGTGCATATAACAGTGCGATAGTGCCTGCAGATGCTGCAAAGGTTAAAAAATGTTTCCTCTGAATTCCCGCTACAAAAAGAACTGCAATGCCAACCGTGAGAATCAGAACTCCGTTGCTCACATTGGGTTGAAGAAATACGAGACCTGCCACCATTACAATCCAGATCATCGGATTTATCACACCTTTCCTCAAGTCTGTTATATCATCCCCCACTTTATCCAGCATTGAAGCTAAATGGATAAAAAGTGCAAGTTTCACCAGCTCAACGGGTTGAAACGAAAGCCCCGCTATGCTGATCGACCTTAAAGAACCTTTGATTGACGGTGCAAAAGCAAATGTCATCACCAACAGGCCTATACCACCAATCAAAACCCATTTACTGTATTTTTGATACCAGTGATAGTCAACCAAAGTTAATAAAACCATAATCCCTATTCCGGCGATTGCTTTGCTGATGTGCCCCCAGAATAGGTGCTGCGGGTTATCAAACTTCACAGAAGAGAATGTGCTGCTCGCACTGAGAACCAACATCGATCCAAAAAGAACGAGTGCAACTGCCACTACAAAGATTATGAATGAATAAAACTTCAACCTGCTATCTCCTTTACTGCCGATTTGAAGACTTCACCACGATGCTCATAACTTTTGAACATGTCAAAACTTGCACACGCAGGTGAAAGCAGAACCACTTCACCGGCTTTTGCCTCTTGTTTCCCTTTTTTTATGCAATCTTCCAAACCCGATACCAATTCAACTTCTACGATACCTGTGAAATATGCAATTATTTTAGAGGCGGAATCGCCGATTGCATAGATTTTTTTTACATTTTTAATCACCAGGTCACGAATCAGATCGTAGTTGTTCCCTTTATCGAGTCCACCAAGAATTAAAAATATCGGTGACTCAAAACTTTTTAGTGCATAAACAACGGAATCAACATTTGTGGCTTTTGAGTCATTTATGTAAAGAATTCCATCGCTTGAGGGAACTGGTTCGAGACGGTGTTCAACAGCTTTAAACGACCTTAAACCCTCTTCGATTACTTCTTTTTCTACACCCGCATCGATTGCCATCGTAATTGCAGCCGCAGCATTTGCGTAGTTGTGCTCCCCTTTAATCTGCAACTGATTCACATCAAAGGAAAAAACAACTTTTCCGCCAATTCTCGAAACAAGTCTTGAAGCAGAAAGGTATGTTCCGTTTTCAACTTCTTTTGCGGTGGCGAAAAACCATATAGATGCTCCCTTATATCCATTTTCTTTCAAAACGGGGTCATCCGCATTAAATAATGAGATGTCATCTCCACTCTGATTCTCAACTATCCGATATTTGGAGGCAATATAATTTTCAAATTTGTTGCCATATCTGTTAAGATGGTCAGGGGTTATATTCAGAATTGCTGCCCCTTTGGGCTTAAAATTTTCGATCAAATCCAACTGAAAACTTGAGACTTCGAGTGCAACAAGGCTTTCTTCATCACATTCCAACGCAATTTCTGAAAATGCTATTCCTATGTTTCCGGCGGAAAACGATTTTTTCCCCGACAACGAAAAGATGTGGTGCAGAAGTGCGGTTGTGGTTGTCTTGCCGTTTGTGCCTGTGATGGCATAAATCTTCCCTTTGCAAACAGAGGCTGCAAACTCGATTTCACTTATCATTCTGGCGTTTCTCTTTTTAGCTTCAAGAATTACTTCTGACTCTAAAGGAACACCGGGTGAAACTACCATTAAATCGCAATCAAAAACTTTTTCACTGTTTTTTCCCGTTTCAAAATCTATTTTTGCAGCAGCCAGACGGGCGGTTACTTCTCTCGTTTTTTCCGGTGCTCCGCTGTCACTCACAAATGGTGTGGCACCAAGTTTCACAGCAAGATATGCAGCCGCTTCCCCACTTCTTGCAGCACCAATAATCGAGATTTTCATTCCGTTATAGCTTGTCATCGGATTACCTGATCTTAAACGAGGTTAAACTGATGATTGCGAGAATGATGCCGATAATGTAAAATCGCACAACAATCTTAGGCTCCGCCCATCCGATTTCTTCAAAGTGATGGTGAATTGGTGCCATTTTGAAAACTCGTTTACCCGTTCCTGTCTTCTTTTTGGTATATTTAAAATAAGAGGTTTGAATAATTACCGAGATGGTCTCGAAGAAAAATACCCCTGCCAAAAACGGGAGAAGTAGCTCTTTCCGAACCATAACAGCAATAATTCCGAGTGCTCCACCGAGAGCAAGACTTCCGGTATCTCCCATAAAAACCTGTGCAGGATAAAAGTTGAACCATAAAAATCCGAGTCCTGCTCCTATCAAGGCCGCTATGAAAACGGTCAGTTCACCCGATCCGGGGAGATAAAGTATATTCAAATAATCGGAATAAATGGCGTTTCCTGAGATGTAGCTTATCAATCCGAGAGCCAACATCGCAATTATTGTAAGTCCGATTGCCAACCCGTCCAAACCGTCTGTAAGGTTTACCGCATTTGAAGTGGCAGTTATTATGAAAATAATCGCCGGGATGTAGAGATACGATAAATCGAGATTCAAATCTTTAAAGAACGGAATGGTTGTTAAACCCTGCACATCGGAAAATTCTGCCGAAAAATACATTACTGAACCAACTAAGAGACCAACCGCCACTTGCCCAATCAATTTGTAACGGGCAATCAGTCCGTTTCTCATCTTTTTTACCACTTTCAGGTAATCATCCAGAAAGCCAACGCCACCGAGCAAAAGTGTACCGAGAAGAAGCAACCAAATGTATGTGCTCTTCAAATCGCCCCAAAGAATTACAGGGATAAATACACATACAAGAATTATTAGACCACCCATCGTGGGGGTTCCTGCTTTGCTTAGATGCGATTGTGGACCAAAATCTTTAATTTTTTCTCCAATTTGATGCTTCTGGAGTGCCTTGATGATTCTTGGAGCAAAATAAAACGCCATGAACAAACCGGTGATAGCTGCTACTGCAGATCGAAATGTAAGATACCTCACCATGTCGAGACCCGGAGGGTTGAATGCTTTATTCAAATAATCAAGTAGATAATAGAGCATTTATATGCCTTTTTCTTTTAAATAGTTAACTATGACCTCCATTTGCATTCCACGGGATCCCTTCACGAGAATGAGCGAGTTTCTTAGATCATAATTCGCGAGCATTTCAATCATTTTTTCTTTTGTAGCAAAATGTGCTGCCGTAATTCCCTGTTTTTTCAATTCGGCGTACAAATGTTTCATGTGCTTGCCCGTGAGAAAAACAGTATGGAATTTTCCAAGTTTTATTCCGGTCATCAAATCGATATGCATCTGAACTGCATTTTCACCGAGTTCAAACATATCACCAAGAATGGCGATCTTTCTTTCATGAATAAGATCGTTTCTTACCGCCCAAAACGCACTTTTCATACTTTCGGGATTTGCATTGTAGGTATCGTCGAGTATGTCAAAACCGTTGTGGGTCGTCCTGTTCATTCTTCCCTTCGGAGCCTTCACATTCTTAAACCCCTCGCCTATTTCCGCTAATGTCATTCCACATTGAAGTGCAATCGCAGCAGCGATAAGGGCATTATCACAATTTTTCTTACCGTAAAGACCAAGCTCAAATTTTACCGATTTACCACCCGACTCAATTTTCATCAGCGGAAGTCCTGCTTCTGAATAGTTCAATATTTTTCCGGTTACCTCTTTAGGCCTTCTCATCGATACAGTTACTGCGTCGGGATAAATCCTTACCATTCTGTTAAGAAATTTATCGTCACAGTCTAATATCACTTTACCACCCCTGGCTACAGTTACTTGCAGAAGTGCCTCTTTTTCAGTTTTTACCCCTCTACGGTCGATAAGAAACTCAAGATGCGAGTCGCCAATGTTAGTGATGGTCGCAATATCAGGCTTGGCAATGTTTGCAGAATACCTTATTTCACCAAAGTGATTTGTTCCGATTTCGCATACAACAAATTCGGTCTGTGCTCCGGCTTCAAACAAAGTAAGTGGCACACCTATATGGTTATTATTGTTGGCTGTAGTGGCAACTGTTCTGTATTTAGTTGAAAGAATTGTCGCAACCATATCTTTGGTGGTTGTTTTTCCATTGCTGCCTGTGATCCCGATTATGGTGGCACCGAGGTTATCCCTCCATGCTCCGGCAATGCTCCCCAATGCTGTCACAGTATCGGGAGCACCGATAACGGGAGCACCATTGCTTGCAAAGGTCGAAAACCGTGTTTTTTTAACTACAACACAGCCCGCACCTTTCTCAAGAACTTCTGATATAAAATCATGCCCGTCAAATTTTGCACCTTTTATTGCAATAAACAGACAGCCGGGAGTTACCTTTCTTGAATCTATAACTACCGACGAAAAGCTTGTGTTTTCGTCAATATTCGCATATTTGAACTTGATGTCGGCTATTTTTAATATATCTTTAACGGTTATCATCACGGCTTGTCAGAGTTGAGATAAATATTTATTTGTGACTTCACGATCAGAGAAGTGACTTTTCACCCCTTTGATCAGGTTATAGTCTTCGTGACCTTTTCCTGCCACCAAAATAATCGCATTTGCCGGGCTTTCGAGTATAGCATGTTTTATAGCTTCCTCGCGATCCACAAATACTACAAAATTTTCTTTATTAATGCCTGCAACTACCTCGTTAATAATCTCCACAGGATCTTCATCTCTGGGGTTATCGCTGGTTATGACAGCCCTTGCTGACATTTCCGAGGCTATTCTCCCCATAACGGGTCTTTTGGTTTTATCCCTGTTTCCACCACAACCCACGACTGTGTAAACGGGTGATTCACCCGCAAGCTTGTTAATGCTTAACAATACCTGTTCGAGTGCTCCGGGGCTGTGAGCATAGTCAACCAATACTTTTTTATCCCCTTTTTGTATCAATTCAAATCTTCCGTCAACCTGGGGTGCCTCAGCGATGCCTTCTGCCACGAGATCTTTGTCGAACCCCGCTTCCACCATCATAATGTATGCGGCGGCGGCGTTGTAAGCGTTAAACTCACCAACAAGAGCTGTTCTTAAATCAACTCTTACACCATTGTGGAGCAAAGTGAATGATGTTCCTGAAAAATCGTAGTTTATGTTTTCGATTTTGTAGTCACCGGTATTTTTTCCAAATCCAATTTTTCTGCCTTCGGTATCTTTTGCTACAAAACAACCGTACTCATCATCCATGTTATAAACAGCAGGGGCACCTGATTTTAATCCGTCAAAAAGTATCTTTTTAGCAGATGCATAATCATCCATCGTTTCGTGGAAATCACGATGTTCACTCGACAGATTTGTAAATATTGCTCCGTCAAAGTCGAGCCCGTAAGTCCTTTTTAAGAAAAGGGAATGAGACGAAGCTTCCATAACAGCCGCAGTGCAACCTTCGGCAACCATCCTCGCAAAAAGAGAATTTAATTCCACTGATTCAGGAGTTGTCAAATCGGTTGGTATCTTTTCATCACCAATCATGTTTGCTATGGTGCCAATCATTCCTGTTTTATGTCCGGCTTTTTGGAGAATATGTCTTATAATAAAGGTTGTGGTGGTCTTTCCTTTTGTGCCTGTAACCCCAAAAAGGAGCAGGTTTTTTGACGGAAATCCATAATATGCATTTGAAAGCTGAGCAAGAGCTTTTCTTGTGTCAGCCACAACAATTTTAGCCTGACCACTTCTTCTAAAAATCTCATCGGGTATCGAATGAAGGTCTTCAACTATCACTGCTGCTGCACCCTGATGATAAGCATCGATTGCGTAAAGGTGACCATCGGTCTTAAAACCTTTAATCGCAACAAAAATCGAATCTTTCGTAACTTTTGAAGAATTGTAGTGAATGCCGGTAATTTCTTTAGCAAAAAAATCGCCGGTTAATTGAATCACAGAAAGATGGTTTAGTATTTCGTTTAATCTCATATTAATAGATATTTGCACCGGAAATTTGTTTTTCCTGCAGTTTCAAATGAATTTTCATATCCTTTTTAAGTGCCGTCCCGGGTTTGATGCTCTGATCAATCACTCTTCCCGTCCCGATCCATGTTGCTTTTAGATCAAGTCTTTTAATTACTGCAATCGCCTCTTTTAGCGAAACTCCCTTTAAATCGGGCATTTCCTTTGTATCGAGTTTTTTTGCATCAACTTTTTTGATTCTTACTTCAGTTTTCACCTCTGTCTTTTCAGGATCAACTTCACCCTCAGGTTCTATAATTTCGATATCTGAATTCTCTTGAACAGGGTCAGATTCCAGCTTTAAATTTTTACCAAGCGACTGATCGAGTGTAAGGATTCGTTTGGCTACATTTCTGAATACGGGAGCAGCAACTTCTCCGCCCGTAATCCCTATGCTTTTTGGCGAATTAACCAAAATTAGACAGATGTATTTTGGTTTGTCCGAAGGGAAAAAACCAACAAAAGAGGAGTTATATCTCTCTTTTGAGTACTCACCGTTCACAATTTTACGCGATGTTCCTGTTTTTCCGCCGATTTTTATTCCATCAATTTTTGCTTTTTTCCCTGTACCGTTTTCAACTACATCGGTAAGAAGCGAGCGAATTGTAGCCGAAGTTTCTGTGGTAATAACCTCTCTTATTTTCACAGGATCATTAAACACTTTAACATTTCCCCTCATATCTTTTATTTCTCTGATGAGAGAGGGTTTATAAAGTATTCCACCGTTTACCAATGCTGAATAAGCAGTAATCAATTGTATCGGCGTAAGTGAAATGCCATATCCGTAAGCTATCGAGCCCTTTGTTGCCCCTGACCAGTCGGCAGGAAGACTCAATTTGCCCTTCACTTCACCCGGTAAGCCTGTATAAGTATAATTTCCAAATCCAAAACTCCGCAGATACTGATAGAACTCATTTTTTTCCATCTTCTGCGAAAGTTTTAACATCCCGATATTGCTCGAATATCTGATAATTTCTTTCACGGTCATCGTTGCCTGACCATGATGATCTTTAATCTCTTTCCCCATAAAGTTGTATCTGCCGTTTTCGGTGTTTACAACTGTGTTTGCAGTGGCGAGTTGTTTATCGAGAATTCCCGCAAGTGCAATCCCCTTAAAGGTTGAGCCCGGTTCATAAACATCCGCAATTGCTCTGTTCCTTCTTACATCATCCGAGAAATTCATGTAAAGCCCGGGATCATAAGCAGGATAGTTTGCCATCGCTAGTATCTCACCCGTGTTGGGGTCCATTACAATTCCCGTTGCATTTTCAGCTCTTGCGGCTTTTACACCGGCTTCAAGCTCCATCTCAAGTGCTCTCTGAATCGCTCTGTCGATGGTAAGTCCTATGTTATCACCGGGGACAGCATCTTTGTAATTTTCCTGGAGCACCGACATTACCGAACCTGTACCATCTTTTAGGATGAATCTGCTCCCCTCTTTCCCCTTGAGCAACACATCCTGACTCGATTCGATACCGTCAGTTCCCTTACCTTCAAGATTTACAAATCCTGTTATATGGGAAGCAAGCGATTTATATTCGTAAACTCTCGTCGGATCGGGTTCGTAATAAAGTCCGTCTTTTACCACATTTTTAAGCTTTAGTGCTTTTTGAGCTTCAACTTTCTTTAAAATGCAAAAAGTTTTTTTCGACGAATCTATCTTCGATTTCAATTCTGCGTAGTTTAAACCGAGAGAATCTGCCAGAATTTTAGCTATAACCGAGTCTTTGTTATACTTTCTTGCAAGTCGGGGGTCAACAAAGAATGACACATCATTTTTTGTGTAAACCAGAATCGTCCCGTTTCTGTCAAAAATTGATCCGCGTTCAGGAAGTAGTGGCTCGATTCCAACTTGTTGTTTGTTTGCGAAATAGGAATAGTCTTCAGCTTTCACCACCTGAATAAAAATCAGTCGGGTTATCAATACAATAAAGAACAGTGCCATTACACCGATTACTGCGAGAATCCTGTTAGTGCTCATTTAACAGGTTTATCCTTTCTTCAAGATCGTTAATTTGATCTTGTGAAACTGTAACAGGTGAAGTGGAATCGTGTGCAACCACGAGATTGAGCTTTGATTCAGCAAGAGGGACCAAAAATTCTTTTGAAACAAGTTTGTCGAGGATTGCTCTGTTCGAATTAATACCTGAAAGCTCAATTTTTATTTCAGCTTTCAGGTCATCAATTTTTTTCGACAATTTATTGCTCTCTATATTCATACTAATAGAAAAATAGGTCATCACCGCAATCACAATGGCAAATGCGAGAAAGACAACTATGGTTTTTTTGTATGATTTCTTCATATCAGATTTTTTCAGCCGCTCTGAGTTTTCCGCTCCTCGCTCTGTTGTTCGCCTCTAATTCGGCGGCAGACGGGGAAACGGGCTTCTTTGTCAAAATTTTTAATGAGGGTTTTTTATTGCAAACACACACCGGAAAATTTGGCGGGCAGATGCAACCTTTCTCCTCCTCTTTGAAAAATTCTTTCACAATCCGGTCTTCAAGCGAGTGATATGTGAGTATCACTATTCTTCCACCCGGCTTCAGAAGTGTCATCGACTCCTTTAGAAACTCTCTTAAGGAATCAAGCTCTCCGTTCACCTCAATACGAAGAGCCTGAAACACTCTGGACAATCTTTTAAATAAAAACCTTTGAGGTGTAACTGTTTCCAATAATTTTGCGAGATCTGTTGTGGTTTTGAAAGGTTTTATTTGTCGCTGCTTTACTATAAGCTTCGCCAAAAATCCACTCTGAATCTCTTCACCATAATCCCTGAAAATCTTTGCGAGTTCTTCCGGTTCAGCATTATTAACTAAATGTGATGCCGGTTTCCCCTCCGCTTTATTCATTCTGAGATCGAGAGGTGCGGTTACTCTGTAGGAAAAGCCTTCTTCGCTTGCATCAAGCTGGTATGATGAAACACCAAGATCAGCGAAAATACCAGAAAACGATTCCACCTGTTCAAGCCTGGCTGCTATTCCAATTTTTGTAAAATTAAAATTGTAAAGTCTGACCCGGCTGTCAGTTGAAAACTCTTCTAATGATTGCTTGAAAACTATTTGATCG
The DNA here is from genome assembly GCA_964431385.1 of uncultured Ignavibacteriaceae bacterium. Lineage (GTDB taxonomy): Bacteria > Bacteroidota > Ignavibacteria > Ignavibacteriales > Ignavibacteriaceae > UTCHB3. Next base: position 18,260 of record CAYSJM010000036.1, read on the forward strand.
AGGTCTGTCCCGATAAGTATGGCATTCGAATCCAATCTTTCAAGAAATCTTTTCGAATGTCCGCCAAAACCAAATGTACCGTCAAAATAGGCTCCATCTCTATCTGTTATTAGATATTCGACAGATTCTCTTAGAAGTACAGGGCTATGAAACTTGTCCATTTATTTGCATCACATTTTCGGCAATGTTCTCAAAGCTGTCCAAAGAAGCCTTTTCATATTGCTCGTAGATCTCAGGATTCCAGAATTCTATTCTGTTTAGTGAACCCAACACCAGCACTTCCTTTTCTATTTTGGAGTATTCAAGGAGATGCTGCGGAATAATCACTCTCGACTGCCCGTCCATGGTCTGCTCTTCAGCACTGTGAAGAAAAATTCTGATGAATCTCGCATGACTTTTATTGTACTGGTTCAGTTTCGAAAGATTATCCTCGATCTTTGCAAATAAATCTTTAGGATACAGATCTATACAGTGACCTACCTCATCCAGACCCACACCTTTGGTTAGTACCAGGGTGTTCTCAGCAGCCGGACTGATAAACCGCTTCAGTTTCGATGGAATACTGATACGGTTTTTGGAATCTAGAGTATGTAAAAAGTGTCCTTTGAACACTCAGGCGGTCCTTTTGTTTGTTTTTGGTTTGTTTTGTGGGTAGTTTACCCACTTTTCCACACTTCACCCCAAAACTTAATTATTTTTTCGCAAATAGTCAAGCTATTTTAAAAAAAATTGAAAATATTTTTTTGAAGCGAAGCTTTTAATTGTAGTTAAATAAAAGATTTAACCGTTTTAGCGAAGATTTTGTGGAACTCTTTATTACACTGTGGGGCAAATTCCCATGAAATCACGGGAATTTATCTTTGGAAAGGTAATTTTGGGGAGATTTACTTTCTTTTCAATTTTGCCATGAAAAAACCGTCAAATCCCGATTCTGCGGGCGAAACCGACTTTAACTCCAGCAATTCAAAGGAATCACCATGACTTGAAAGGAATTGTTTAATCTGATTTTCATTCTCCGAGGGGAGTATGCTACAGGTTACAAAGACTAAAAGCCCCCCTTTTTTAACCATGGATGAATAGGAGGAAAGAATCTCTGACTGAATTTTTATCAGTTCTTCTATTCGTTCTTTTTTCAGTTTCCATTTTGCATCGGGGTTTCTTCTCAGTACTCCCAAACCGGAGCAAGGGACATCGAGAAGTACCACATCGGCACTATCTGCAAGGCGTTTTATTACTTTAGAACCGTCGATGAGACGGGTTTCAATTATTGAAACTCCACCCCGTTTGGCTCTTTTCTTCAGTTCAAAAAGTTTCTTCTCCTCTACATCGAGCGAAAGAATTTTACCTTTGTTCTTCATCTGAGCTGCCATGTGGAGAGATTTACCACCTGCTCCTGCACAAGCATCTATAACTCTCATTCCGGGTTTTACACCGGCAAAATATGCCACAGCCTGTGAGGAAGCATCCTGAATTTCAAAATATCCCTTCTTAAATTCATCGGTCAGGAAGATGTTTTTTCTTTCTTCCAGAATCAAAGCGTCAGGATATGTAGCATTTTCCTTCACGGAAATATTCTGCTCTGCAAATTTTTCGGTGAGATATCGTTTGTTTGTCTTTAGCGAATTTACTCTTATTATCACTTCAGCCTGTTTGTTTAAGACAACTAATTCTTTTTCCCAGCGTGCTCCCAACTCCTGCTCCCCAAGCTCATCGAGCCAGTCGGGAACAGATTCCCTTATTTTTCTCGTCTGTTTCCCCTCTTCATATCGTTGCAGTAGTTTCTCTTTTTTTAATCCCGATCCTTCGAGCATCGGTTCATCAATCAGACGGTTGATAAAGAGATATGCCAAAACCACCTTCCTTATCTGCTCTTCGTTTTGGGTTCCCGTTGAGGCGGCATAAGAAAGATGCCTCAAATGACGGATGATATCATACGAAGATTCACCTATAAATTTCCGGTCGCGAGCTCCCCATTTGGGGTTGGTTTTAAGGACATAATTTATCACCCCGTCGGCGTGTCTGTTCTCAAGTATTGTTGAAGTTGTTATTTTTACGACGGCGTCGATAAGGTTTTTATATATTTTTTTCATCTGGTGGGATAGTCCGACTTAGGAATTGATTGTAAAAAGAATAAAAAATAAAGTAAATTTGAACCGACTAATTTAACAGATTAAACGCAAGTAACCGAATTATGAAAAAACCCGGAAAATATTTAGGACTTACCCTCACGATGGGAATCCTCCTGGCAGCATATCTCGCAAAGAGAGTGGAAAATACTTTTTTGATGGCATTTATCGTAATAGGTGTTGCTTTATTAATTGGTATATTTCTCGAATACTATAAATTTATGAGACGCTGATGCACTTTTACCCCCTCTATCTCCTCGCCATTTTTCTCTTTTATTCGCCACTTCCGGAAGAAAAAGAAAAAACAGTTATCACCCCCGTTTTAGTAAACGAGATACCAAAAGATACCGCCGCAGAATTTTTGCAGTCTGAACTTAATTCGATGGTCACCCTGAAACTGATTACAACGAAACAAAAAGATAAACTTGTTGAGATTCTAAAAGCTGTAAATGTTATTTATATTGACCCCAAAGGGACCAAAAAAACCGGCTGGTTGATAACTCATAAAGATGTGGCAAACGATATCACAAAGATATTTAAACAGTTGGCAGACTCCGGTTTTGTAATCGAAAGGATAGAACCGATGAGTAAATATAAATGGTCTGACAGCAGTTCGATGGCAAACAACAATACATCATGCTTTAACTATAGACTGGTATCAGGAACCCGGAGCATCAGCAAACACGCAAACGGATTGGCATTGGACATCAACCCTTATTGGAACCCGTTTGTCTCAGGCAAACATGTCTCCCCTAAAGGTGCGACCTACGATATAAAGAGACCCGGAACCATACATAAAAAAGCTTTTATCTACAAATTGTTTAAGAATTATGGCTGGAAATGGGGCGGTGAGTGGATACCGTACCAGGACTACCAACATTTCTTTTATGACAAAATTACGGTAAAGAAATTTTAAATTATTGTTAAAGTAAATAATTCAATAAATGAGTTTAACCAACAATTATAAAAGATAAATAAGCTGCTTTTGAGAATGTAACACTTTAAACAGTTTTTTATTTTTTTGGTTTTATTTTCATCACTACTGAAACAGCTCCTCTAAGGTCACCCGGCTTAAAATTCCTCGCCTTGTCATTAGGATATTTTTCATCAATCAACTTTTTTATCCCTTCGGGAATTTGCTCTTCACTGCCATGACAAACCACACACTCCTCTGCAAGCAGGATCGGTTTTACCAGATGAAGCGTGGTTTCTTTCCCTGTTTTTTCCACTCTAAACAATACAGTGTCTTTATTGAAGCTGCTCCCCTTCATCATGTTTTCAAACTCTTTTAGCCACATCATCTCACCTGCATCGGGAATGTTTGCATCATTTCTGTTCAAAAAAGCAACTCTTTTTATCTCTATTCCTTTCTCAGTTGAGAACTTCTTTGTGAATTGTTGCGCAGTATCTGAACAAACTGCAAATGCGGCTTCAGGTCCACCGTTCTTCATTTCTCTAACCAGAATGCTTTTTAGCTCTTTAAGGTAGGAATTGGCAGCCTCTGTAGCCACTTTTTTAGCTGATTCGATGGCTGCATCCCTTTTTGATTCAACTTTTTTGATGCATCCTGACAATAAAAAGGCGGCAAAAAGCATTAATACAACAAGATTTTTCATATTTTCTCCATTCGTTATCGGGTTTGATGTTTAAAAACAAAAGAGGTTGCTTTTATTTTCATAAAAACAACCTCAAAATAGTTAATAATTAACTAAACGATGAATTTTCCGCGTTTTGTGTAGTGCGTATGCAACATTTCATGCGATTTATGACTGCACGGACCCTCAGGAATGAACTTTGCGTAAAATTCTGCCACATGAGTATTCTCGTGTGATTTCCTTATCGGCAATTCTTCTTCTTCCTGATAAATGGCTTTTGCACGGGCTTTACGAATCTTTTCATTCGTTGGGACTGGCATTCCACCACCACCAAGACAACCGCCTGGACATGCCATAATCTCGATGAAATGAACATCGTACAACTCCCCGGCCTTCAGCATTTCCATCACTTTTTTAGCGTTTGCAGTACCGTGTGCCACCATAAACTTGAGGGCAACTCCTTCAAGGAACGACCACTCAGGCACACAATTTTCAAGCACTACAGATGATTGCTTGATACCTTCGAAGCCTCTCACGGCCTCTACACGCAACTGCTCAAACGGAATTTCCCTTCCGGTGATCAGTTCATAGGCGGTACGAAGTGCCGCCTCCATAACTCCACCGGTGGCACCAAAGATGAGTCCTGCTCCTGAACCTATACCAAATGGATCATCAAATTCTGATTTAGGAAGTGAAGGCACCATCATGCCTGCCTCTTTAATCATCTTTGCCATCTCGCGGGCTGTGAGTCCATAATCCACATCCTTGTAACCTGATGCATTCATTTCGGGACGGTTGCACTCAAACTTCTTCGCCGAACAGGGCATTAATGCCACGCTCACAACATCGGCAGGATCAATACCGGCTTGTTCTGCATAGAACGATTTGATAATTGCACCAAACATCTGTTGAGGTGATTTGGCGGATGAAAGGTGATCGAGATATTCAGGATAAAAATGCTCGATATACTTCACCCATCCGGGAGAACAGGAAGTAAATTGTGGCAATCTTACCGATTCGTCTCCATCCACGATGGCTTTTTTAAGTCGTGTAAGAAGCTCGGTTCCTTCCTCCATAATCGTCAGATCCGCTGTAAAGTTGGTATCGAATACTTTATCAAATCCGACGCGTTTGAGAGCGGTGTTTAATTCTTTTGTAACCGATGTTCCGGGTTCCAGACCAAATTCTTCACCTATTGCCGCCCTTGGAGAGGGAGCTGTCTGAATAACAACATGTTTTGTAGGGTCTTCAATGGCTCTGAATATCTCATCAGACGGATCATTTGCGTATAATGCTCCCGTGGGACATCTGTTTATACACTGCCCGCAATTGATGCACACCACATCTGCGAGAGGTTTCTCCATAAAGGTTGAGATGTGTGTCGAGGGACCTCTGCCAATTACATCAAGAGTTCCAACCTCCTGAAGATCGATGCAGGTTCTTACACAACGGCGACAATTCACACATTTGTCCATGTCGCGAATTACTGAGAATGATGACCTGTCAACATCAAATTTACTAATGGTATCATGACCAAAGGTAAAGTTATCAACTCCGAGCTCTTTTGCAAGGGTCTGAAGTTCACAATTTCCATTTTTCACGCAAGCATAACACTCACCAACATGCTCTGAAAGAAGCAGTTCCATGATATGTTTTCTCGCTTTTCTTACCGCAATTGTTGATGTTTTAACTTTAATTGGTGCAGTAACAGGGAAGGCACACGACGCTTGAAGTGTCCTCATCCCCTCAACATCCACAAGGCACAAACGGCAATGCCCGCCTATCCCCAAATCATCATGATTACAGAGTGTGGGAATGTGAATATCAGCCATTTTGCACGCTTCAAGTATTGTGGTGCCAAATGGAATATTAAGGGTTTTACTGTTAATCTGTATTGAAACGGTGCCACCAATGGTTTCCAGATTCTCCGGTGGTTTTGGCACAAAAGTCTTATGACTCATCGGAGCACGCGATGTCTTTAAATGTTTCATTGGTAAACTCCTTCTCCTTTAGAATGAAATATCTCGTCTTTAAAGTCTTCCAGAATTGAGAGAAATGGATTTGGACTACTCTGTCCCAAGCCGCATTTTGATGCCACTTTCATTGTCTGTCCCAACTCCTTAAGGTTGTTGATATGAGCAAATGTATATTCATTTTTCTCAATCATTTCTATGCCTTCAAGCAGCTTCTGATTTCCTAATCTGCATGGTGTGCACTGACCGCAAGACTCTTCAACAAAAAATTCCATAAAGTTCTTCAAAACATGGAGCATGTCCCTTGTTTCATTAAAGATCATTATCGAACCACCGGTTGCAGCATCTTCATAAGAAAGCTTCCGATCAAACTTTGATTTTGGAATGCATATTCCCGATGCTCCGCCAACCTGCACAGCTTTGGTGTTTTTTGCACCAACTTTTTCAAGAAGCTCATTTATACTGAGACCCCAGTTAAGTTCATATACTCCGGGTTTTTCACAGTCACCTGAAACCGAGAAAAGTTTTGAACCCGATGAAGATGAAGTACCAAGTTCAGCATATTTTTCACCACCCTGGAGCACGATATGTGGCACGGCGGCGAGAGTTTCAACATTATTAACTGTAGTGGGAGCACCGCAAAAACCTGTGTTTACGGGGTATGGAGGGCGATTTCTTGGTTCTCCCCTTTGACCTTCGAGCGATTCAATAAGAGCAGTCTCTTCACCACACACATACGCTCCTGCTCCCATTACCACTGATATGTCAAAATTGAATCCTTCTTTTCCAAGAATGTTTTCACCAAGAAGATTATTAAGACGCATTTCGGTGAGACAATCTTCCAAAAATTGCTTCATATAGATATATTCACCACGGAGGTAAATATAGCCTTGAACTGCTCCAACGGTGTAACCACCGATTACCATGCCATCGAGAATCAGGAATGGGGTATCCATCAAAAGAACACGATCTTTAAATGTTCCCGGTTCACCTTCATCTGCGTTGCAAACGATGAATTTATCCTCTCCTTTTGCAGCAGCTACAAGCATCCATTTTGTGGATGTCGGGAAGCCGGCACCACCCCTCCCTTTTAACTTGGAAGATTTCAATTCAAAAAGAATGTCTTCCCGACTCATTTCCAATGCCTTTTTTATTCCCGAGCCGGCTACATAATCTGAAAAAAGTAAACTTGAAGTATGAATTGTGTTTTTTATTTCATTATGCATTTTATCATCCTCCTCACTTGATCTCTCTTAAAATTGCACATGCTTTTTCCGGATCAAGCTTTGTGTAAATCCTGTCATTAACTATCATGGCAGGTCCCTGATCACACATCCCGAGGCAATTTGTGAATTCGAGTGTGATCTTTTGGTCTTTACTGGTTTCACCAAACTGAAGCCCCAGTTCCCTCTCAATCGCTTTTTCAATGTTGCATTTTCCTGCCATATCGCAGATAATTGTGCGGCAAAGACGGACGATGTTTCTCCCTTTCGGTTTACAATTGAAAAATGAATAGAAGGAAACCACGCCAAAAACCTCCACAGGGTGAATGTCCAATACGCGTGCCACTTCCTGCTGGGCAAAATCGGGGATGTAATTGTATCTGTTTTGAATGTAGTTGAGCAGAGGCATCAGGGCCGTACGATGAAACTCATATTGCTTTGCAAAATCCTCAATTTCCTGCGTCAAACTGTTTTTTTCTAATTCTAACATCTCTGTACCTCTTATTTCTTGTTCAAGAGTTTGAGAACTTTATCAATCAGCACATCAGCAGAGACAGGTTTCTCGACAAAATCATCAACAGGTACCATTTCACTTTTTCCAAACTCAAAACCAAGTGCCTTGGAGACTGATGTGTACATTAAAATTGGAGTTTTTACTCCGTCACGGCGGAATTTTTGTGCAAGGAAAAAGCCGTCATCAGGTTCCTGCATCATCACATCAAGGATTATGAGGGCGGGTGAATTTTCTTTTACTATATTAAATCCGTCGGTTGGGTTGTTTGCGGTAATTACTTCGAAACCGTTAGCCATTAGAACCAAAGAAGTTGCGTCGATAATATCCGGGTCATCGTCAATTATTGCTATGAGAGACATAAGAGTCCTTTGCATTAATTTGTTGCTGATTTTTGTTTAATATATTCCCCACGGCATCCACCGAAGGGTCACGGGAGACTTCTCCCGAATGGAACTGTCTGCTATTTAGGAAATGTAGTTCCGCAGTTATGATCTGTGCCAAGGTGGCACGCCCGGTTTTAATTGAAAATCAAGTATTCAGCACTTTCTCGGGCAGAAAAATGCGGAAGGTGCTCCCCTTCCCGTATTCACTCTCTGTCTCTATCTTTCCCGAGTAGTAATCTATGGTCTTTTTAACTATCGAAAGCCCAAGTCCCGTACCGTGAATCGCTTTGGTGAACTCGTTCTTTGCTCTGAAAAAATCGGAAAACAGCCTGCTCTTCTCTTCAGGTTTTAGCCCAATTCCTGTATCTTTAATTTCTAAAACTATATAGGCGCCCTTCTTTTGGAGCGAAATAAAAACATCACCATTCTCTTTGTTATACTTTATCGCATTGCTCGTTAAATTGGTGATTACCCTCTCAATTTCGAGACGGTCTGCCTCTATTGTATAGGAAGTGTCGCCTTTCGAATAGTGAATCGTAACACTCTTCTTTTTTGCTTCAAATTCCATCATTTGTATGGTGTCAATCAGAAGTGTATCAAGATCAATTTTAATTATCTCCCTCTTCACCGTGTTTAACTCGATGCGGGAGATATCCAAAAGGTCGTTCACCATCGTTAAAAGACTGCGTAATCTGCTCGTGCTCCGCTGAAGAAAATCACCCCTCTGCTCCTCGGTGATTTTCATTTTCGGATTGCTTAAGATATCAAGAAAGCCTATTGTGGCTGCTACGGGGGCTTTTAATTCGTGGGACACCATCGATACAAATTGCGATTTCAGGTGCTCAATCTGCTTAAATTGGGTGATGTTTTTTGCAACTACCACTATTCCGGCAGTCTTTTTCTTTTCATTGTCAGGAATTGGGGAGCACGACACTTCAACAAAAAGCTCAGGTTGAGTTGAGAGCTTTAACTGTACCGATTCACTTACATCTTCAAATCCTTCGCGATTTATTAGTCTGGTCGCTATCTCCCGCACTTCAGCAGGCAGAATCTCAAGAATCTGCTCAGCAAGAAGAATTTCATCGAGGTCGAGCAGTCGCAAAGCGGCAGGATTATAATAAACCATTTCACCAAACTGGTTCATTACCAAAACGCCATCGGCAAGTAGATTAATTATTGTGTTAAGCCTGCTTCTCTCGAATGCAAGCTCTAAAAGGCGGGCTTCACGGTCGCGACGCAGTCTCTCGGCTTCAAGTATAAGCCTCCGTTTCTGCATCCCTTTCTCTATGTTGTGGATCAGTTCATCAGGTGTGAAGGGTTTTAATATATAACCCTCTGCTCCCAGTTTTGTGGCTTCCACGGCGGTTTCATAACTCGCATAAGCAGTCGCCATGAAACAAATTGTGTTCGGGCGTTCCTTTCTTATCTCGCGTAACACTTCAATACCACTCACATCGGGCATTTTGAGGTCGAGGAGAGCGATATCAAAATCGCTCTCTGTACCTTTTTTAATACCTTCCATACCGTTCTCAGCGGTGTCAACTTCAAATCCTTCGATCTGAAGTATCCGCTTTACACCGTTACGAAGATAATCTTCGTCATCAACCAGTAGAATCCTGGCAGGGTTATCTGAATCTTCCACCCTGGTGTCTCCGAATCATCCTGCCCGTTTTTCGTAAAAATCGGAAATCCGGCTAAGGATGTCTTCAAGAACAACGGGTTTATTCAGAATATCATCTGCGTTTATCCACTCCTGCTCCTCAGGTGTCATCGATTCAAATTGCAATCCCGTCTGGTTTGCAACGGCTGTAACGATGTAAACAGGTATCTTTTTACCCATTGGGTGCCTCTTTATCTTGTGGGCGAGAATAAAACCGGAGTCATATTCTTCCATCATAAGATCGATTACCGCACAAGCAGGCTTAAATGTTAAAAACTTCTCATATCCATCAACACTCGTCTCGGCGATTTCCACCGTAAAACCTTCTGCTTCAAAAAGTATCTTGTTCTGTTCAAGTATATCTATATCGTCATCAACTAATAATATTTTTTTTTCGTAATCCAATTTATACCTCATATGTTTATAAACTGCTTTTTGGGGAGTCGTATGTGAAACACGGTTCCCTTTCCCTCTTCACTCGTAAAATTGATGTCGCCCTTGTGCATTTTCATTATTCCATAGGCGATAGCCAACCCTAATCCGGTCCCTTTTCCGGCTTCCTTCGTAGTGAAAAAAGGAGTAAACAGCTTGCTGTGATTCTCTTTTTTTATTCCTTCTCCGGTATCCGCAACGAAGATTTTAATGCTGTCATTAAGATCTTCAAAACTGATGTGTAACCGCTTGATGGTCGATTTCCGCAGTGCATCAGTTGCATTAATCAGAAGATTTGTAAAAACCTGTTCAACCTGATCTTTATCTCCCTGAATCATCATCCCCGATTCAGGAATATCCATTTTTATCTCTATACCCTCAAATTTATCCGTAACAGATAATTTTTTAATTAGACTTCTTACCTCTGCAAATATATCAAATGTTGAGACATTTAGCTTGCCTTGCCTCGCAAAATTAAGAAGATTTGCAACTATCGCCTTGCAACGGTTCGCTTCCCCCATTATCAACTCAAGATCACCCGTTATGTCAGCCTCAATTTTGTGCTTGTCACACAGCTTTTTCAGCAATCCGGCATACACCATTATAGTACCGAGTGGATTGTTTATCTCGTGTGCCACCCCTGCAGCAAGCTGACCAATCGATGCCAGCTTCTCAGCTGAATGAAGTGCAGCCTCGGTCTCATGAAGGTTGTCGTAGGCATCCCTTATCTCATCGAGAAGGTGAGGCAAACACATCTCTTTTTCGCTGAGCCCCTTGGCTATTGCTATTGCAAATTCGCGACAGGTGTTGTAACCACAGGCACCACAATTTAGCTCATCTTTTTTTCGACTGATGCCAAATGTTGCGAGAATTTCATTGATCCTCTCTTCATCGGGCTCAGGGCGTCTTTGGCTGCCTTTAACAAAATCCCTTCCAAAATCGATATCACGACTGTTAAAGATGTTGCTTTTCCACACCTTTTTATCGACCTGCTTCATATCTTTTTTAATGAACTCTATTACTTTTTCGCGTCTCGAATAATAGTTGAGTTCACTGTCGATTGCAGGTCCCGAAATGCAGCCCTCACAAAACAAAATATCGACAAAGCGGGCATTGATATTTTTTGCCGCAATCTCGTCGATTATCTCAATTACTTTTTTTCGCCCCTCCACTACCACTATTTCATCGTCAAGTACATCCCCCGGCAGGTCTGTCGATTTTAGCAACCCCCCTGCGAGTGGAAATGCCTTCCCGAGTGAGGCTCTTGGTGGATCAAACGGAATTGTATCCATCTCCGAGAGTACAATATTCTCTCTGAAGAACATCTCTTTTAATTCGCTGAAAGTGAGGACTGAATCGATCACATTTTCAACGGGATCATCAGTAAACTCATCTTTCTTCGCTACACATGGTCCTATGAATACTATTTTGGTCTTCTCCCCTTTCTCTTTTTTGAGATATCTTCCGAGTGCAATCATCGGGGAGACGATCATCGCCAGATTCGGCACCAAATCGTGATGGTACTTCTGAATATAGTTAAACACTGCAGGGCATGCAGTGCTTATAACGGGCTTCACTTCCGCATTCATCACGGCGTCTATGTAGTCGCTACCAACCAGATCAGCACCAAATGCAGTCTCGACCACGGAATCAAATCCGAGGCGTTTAAGGGCTGCGGGTACCTTTTCGTAATCATTGGGGAAGGATGCAGCAAAAGATGGTGCCACAATCGCAATTCGCTCATACTGAATATCAGAAAGGATTTCTCTGTAGGTCTCTTCGATGTTGCTGATGATGCTTTTGGCGTGCTGAGAGCATACCACTACACAGTTGCCACAAGTAATGCAACGATCTTGTATTATAAGAGCCTGTCCATTTACCACTCTTATCGCTTTAGCAGGACATTCTCGAATACACGAATAACACCTTTTACATCTGTCGGGTACAGTAAATATTACACCGGACATTCTCTCACTTCCGCAATAATCTATTTTTACCATGCATATTTGATGCCAAACTTTAAACATCTTTTAGAACGCTTAAACTCAACTTCTGTTAATGAGACATTATCCAATTTCTCATAAACGATAAAAAAATCTCTTATATTTTGGAAAAGCAGGAAATGGGGGGTTACAAAAGTTGAAATAAATTCAGACGATTTGCCTTTTAGTAAGTGAGGTGGTGGTGGCTTTAATTTTCAGAAGAATGTACACCACAATGGTCAACAGCTTCCAAAACTTAATAATCATGAAACTTGAAACCGAATTACGGTGTAAAGAAATGTTCCTTGATCGAATTTTTGATGGCAATTGACAGGAAAGTTGGTACAGCATTTCCTATTTGTAAATTACGGTCACTTCTTGAGCCATAAAAAATGTAGTCGTCAGGGAAACACTGAATCCGTGCTCCTTCTCGTGTCGTAAGCGGTCGAGGTGCTCTTGGATGGATACAACGAGAGGATGAAGGTGTACTTAAGTTTCTGGTTATGGTGGTGCTGGGTCTGTCCCACCAAAGTCTGCAGTATGTGTTTGCAAATCCAGAACCGGGTCTAAGTTCTTCAGGCAAATCGCCGGGAGTTCCCCCGTCAGGCAACAAGTCCATCAATCTTATAAGTCTGTCATTATTTTTGGGAGCATTATGATCCATTAACAAAGCAGGGGCATTCATCCGCATCAATTTTTGAAAATCATTGGCTGGTGGGCAACTATATTGAAAGGATTCCTCTCCACTTTTTATGAATGGAAGATCACTGATCGCTTCAGAAAGTGTAAGGTAAGGATTTAGTTTTTGGTTAAAAAGCGAAATACCTTCTCCGGGATTAAAATGAGTCGGTTCCGGGTATGTAAATTGGCGATCAAGTTTTGTACCAATTATAATCACTCTTTCCCTGATCTGGGGGACTCCATAATCAGCGGCATTCAAAACACGGTGCATTACTCGATAACCAAGTGATTCAAACAATGAAATTATTCTGTTGAGCAATTCCCCCCCTTGCATCGACAATAATCCTTTCACATTTTCGAATAAAAACACTTTTGGCTGGAGCTCTTTGAGTACGCGAAAATACTCTTGAAAAAGCTTGCCTCTCGGGTCATCAATCAATCTCTTCCCCACAGTCGAATAAGCCTGGCAAGGAGGACCCCCGACAACTAAATCTATTTCACCCGGCTTCAGGTTAAAGTCATTCTGTAAATCGTGAATCCCAAAATCCTTGATGTCTTTGCAATAGATCTTAACAGTTGGATGGTTTAATTCATAAGCCTTAGCCATCGCTGGTAATATTTCATTGGCAGCTATTATTTTGAAAGCGTCGTCATGTGCAAAACCATAACTCAAACCACCAACTCCGGCGAACAGGTCAACCGTTCTTATTTTATTCGACATCGACTAATCTCTTCGTTTTGGATAAATTCACACATCAGAAAGACAGGTCGGAGTACCTTGGGGGTAATTCTGTTAATTTCCACACAAAATAATTTTGGTCAATATTAAATACGGTTTGACCCTCCATTTGTTGACGGGTTATCCAATTAACATCATCATCCTCTATCCCATCTATCCTGACAAATGCAACCTGCCCGTTATACAAGTCGAAATGAACAACAACTGAAGGTATATTCATCTCCCTGTTAATTCTTTTAGCCT
>CAYSJM010000037.1:0-30258 GCA_964431385.1 uncultured Ignavibacteriaceae bacterium
ATACCCTCGATTCTAACGGTGTTGCAACTTTACTTGCCGAGGAAATTAAAGCGAGTGGATACGATATTGTATTCATGGGCAAACAGTCTGTTGATTATGATACTTCCATGGTTGGTCAGCTAACAGCCACAAAAGCGGGGTTAAACTGCATCACAGTCTGTGTTGCTTTAGAAATTGAAAACAACTCTGTAATTGCTGAAAGAGAAATCGAAGGTGGCAGAGAAGTGGTTAAATCTTCACTTCCTGTCGTGATAACTGCTCAAAAAGGGCTGAATGATCCCAGATATCCCAATTTAAAAGGGATTATGGATGCAAAACGGAAAAAACTTGAGGAAAGACCCGTTACGGCACCTGCACCATTGGTGGAAGTGGTAGAAATGTTTCTCCCCAATCCTAAAGCACCCGGGAGAATTCTCGGAACTGATTCAACAGCGGTACCTGAATTGGTACGCCTTTTAAGAGAAGAAGCAAAAGTTATCTAAGGAGTTTTAAATATGTCAAAAATGATTTTAGCAATTATTGAACAACGCGATGGAAAAATTAAAAAATCAAGCTTCGAAGCTGCATCTAAAGCATCGACACTTGCTTCTGTTTTTGGATGTGACGCAGTGGCAGTTATCCCTGCCGCTTCTGTAGAGAATTCAAAGGATTTGGCACAATACGGTGTTAAAAAAGTAGTCACTCTGTCGGATGCTGCTTTTGCAAACTATTCGCCGTCCGGGTACGCTAAGGCGGTTGTGGATTATGCCAATGGATGTGGTGCTGATACTTTAATATTTGCCAATACTTCTCTTGGGAAAGATCTCGCCCCGAGAGTTGCAGCAGGATTGGATGGTGCCATTGTTTCTGATGTGACATCGCTCGAAGTTGAGAATGGCTCTTTTGTTGCAATTAGACCTGTTTTTGCAGGTAAAGCACTACAAAAAGTAAAAACTAACGCTGCAATAAAAGTGTTTACCCTTCGTCCAAATGTCTTCCCTCTCATTGAATCGCATGTCGATTCCTCATTCGAGACTGTTGCTCTTTCAGGTTCTGATGTTTCAACCGCCGTGGTTGAGATTAAAAAATCAGAGGGGAAACTTGATGTTGCCGAAGCAAATATCATTGTTTCGGGCGGAAGAGGACTAAAAGAATCAGGAAACTTTCACCTGGTCGAAGAACTCGCCGGAGTTCTCGGTGGTGCCGTTGGTGCGTCGAGAGCAGTTGTAGATGCCGGATGGAGACCTCACGGTGAGCAAGTAGGACAAACCGGAAAGACCGTTACTCCTTCCCTCTACATCGCTTGTGGAATCTCAGGAGCTATTCAGCATCTCGCTGGAATGGCATCTTCAAAATATATCGTAGCCATCAACAAAGATAAAGATGCACCAATCTTTACCATTGCAGATTATGGCATAGTTGGTGATGTGTTTGAGATATTACCTGTTCTGAAAGAAGAGTTAAAGAAAGTGATTGCAAATTGAACAAAATAGAATGTGAAGTATTAGGTATTTCAACCAGTCCGGCAGGTGGTGGTGCATTTGTCCTCCTTCTAAAAGAAGTTGATGGAGAAAGAAAACTACCCATAATAATCGGACATTTTGAAGCTCAATCTATTGCATTTGTAATTGAAAGACAGGCTTTGGAAAGACCCAATACTTACGATCTATTAAAATCTGTTGTAGATAACCTCGGCGCATCGGTCGTCGAGGTTGTCATACACGAACTTTTACAGAACACTTACTATGCAAATATCGTGTTAGATGTGTCAGGATTCACTAATGAAGTGGATGCACGCCCTTCAGATGCGATTAATCTCGCTATAAGATGCCAGGTTCCTATTTATGTTGCAGAAAAAGTGATGGATGAAGCAGGGTTTTATCCGGCAAAAGAGTCAGGAAAGGATTCGGAGTCGGAGGAAATTTCTGAAAAATCAACAATTCGTGAAACAAAACTTGGTGCACTTCAAGACAGATTAAGAGAACTCCTCGAAAACGAAGATTATGAACAAGCCGCAAAAATTCGTGATGAAATCAGTAAACTGGGTGGTAAAAGTAACTAAACAGGGGTTTATGAGTTCACATTAAACGATAATTAAATCCTATGAAACCAGTTCAATTTTCCCTGACATTACTCAGCGTACTCTTGATTGTCACCTCTCCATTAACATCTCAATCATTAAAAGAAAAAGTGAAATTCAGCTTCAAATCGCGTGACTCTAAAGAAGTTTCGGTTACAGGGAGCTTCAACGGATGGAACCCGACGGGTGAAAAACTTATATTAATGGGTAATGGAGTGTGGGAAACTGAATTTGAACTGGATGCAGGTTATTATCAGTACAAATTTATAGTTGATGGAAACTGGATACCTGATCCCTCAAACGAATGGAAAATTAATGATGGTGGTGAGAACTTCAATTCACTACTTAAAGTCGGAACGCCACCCACTCCCAAAAGAAAACGAAGTTCAGTCCCATTCCCAAAAGAAAAATTGCCTGAACCTGTAATAGGTGACGAAGACTTAAAAGAATTGTACTATTTTGCATGGAATCGGGCTTGGGATAAAATTACTGAAGGCACCTCCGAAAATGGTTTTGCTAAAAGCTATATTGATGAGGGCTTTAATGAGTGGATTTATCAGTGGGATTCAAATTTTATGGTTGCCTTTGCGATGTACGCAGGTGATCTGTTTCCTGCAATGCAAACGCTGGACAATTTTTATAATAAACAGCGGGAAGATGGCTATATACAAAGAGTTTACTCCGAAGCCAACGGAAAGATGGCGACTGAACCGACGCCTGATGAGCAGATGCTTAACCCGCCTCTTTTTTCCTGGATTGAATTGAAGTATTACGAAATGTCAGGCGATACTTCGAGAATTAGAAGTGTACTTCCCCACCTCGTTAATTATCATATCTGGATCGAAAAAAATGCTGCATCCTCAATCTCCCCTTGGTTATACTACCAGACTCCATTAGGAAGTGGAATGGATAATGTACCAAGATGGGGTGTGGAAAAGGGTGCATGGATTGATTTCTCCTGCCAAATGGCACTGGCTGCAAGATCTATTTCAAGTCTCGCCGCTAAAATCGGAAATGATAAAATTGCTGATCAATTCACTAATCGTTATGCTAAGATCAAAAAGGCAATCGCAGATTTCTGCTTTAATAAAAAGTTCAAATTCCTTCAGGATGTAAAACCCGATGGTTCCTTCTCCTCAACCCAACACGCAGGAGCATTTTGGGCTTTCATCGCGGGTGTGTTAGACACTCAGATGGCATCTAATCTCGCCAATTACCTGCAAGACACACTTTCATTTAATCGTCCTCATAGAATTCCAACACTTCCTGCAAACGACCCCGATTATGACATCAGGGGTCATTATTGGCTCGGCGGAGTTTGGGCTCCTGTGGTCTATTCTACAATAAAAGGGCTCGAATATTACCATCTATACAATCTTGCCGATGAGATAGCTGCCAATCATTTAAGCAATATTTTACGAGTATTTAAGGGTTTTTCACCGCAAGAAGATAAGATAGCGTTTGAAGAGAGATATCAAGACGGTTATAAGACTATTTGGGAGTGCTATTCCCCGGAATTATCCGAACCTGGTACAAGATGGGACAATACATTTTATGGAAGACAGGATTTTGCCGGTTGGACTGCAACGGGACCAATTGCACTCTTAATAGAAAATATTATCGGAATTACGGTCAACGCTGCGAATGGAAAGATTGTCTGGAGGCTAAATCGATCAGATGAGAATGGTATGAAGAATCTTTTGTTCGGAAAAAACAGAGTAACGCTAATAACATCAAAGGATTCTCCAAATAGAAAAATATTCGTGGAATCTGAAGTCCCTTTTAAACTGGAGGTATCCTGGGAAGGGAAAAATTATTCTTTCTCAATAAATAAAGGCACACAAGAACTTTTTCTTAAGAAATAGTGCCTGTCTGCCCTCAACAATTAAAACTGTTACTCGTGAAATACCTTCTCCCCAATCATACATTCATCACATTTGTCTTTTGAACATTTGTTTCTGAAAAGTTCAAGCATCCCCTGATAGATAAGTGGACCATGTTTATGCAGTTCAAGATTTAATGCAGCCGACACATCTGCGACTAATGTATTATCCAAATCCATATCTACTTCACTAAAAAGTCTTAGCGTTTTTGATGCAAATTTGTGTTTCCCGAAAAGTTCATAATATATGTAAAGAATTGGTAATACAACATTAATCACCATTTCATCAGCACGATTTTTGCCAACGAAGAAATTAATGTATGGTTTTGCTTCTGTATCAAACATATAGTGTCTGCTCCAGTACCCGTGTCCTTTAGTCACGAAAATACTTCTGATGCAGGCTTTAAGAGTGTTTACATTATGAATATCGATAAATTTTCTATGAAGACCACCAATCAGGTTATGGTTTAGAATTTCATTCAACATCCTAATTCCACCAGCCAACCTGACGGGAGGATAGTTTTGTGGTCGCATTCTATAGAATGACCAATCTTCACTCGAAAAAGTCAGACCATCGTAATTGTCCTCAATTTCCAGCCATTGCTCATGTAGCGATCTGATATAACCTGAAGTCTCCTCTGATTGTTCTTTATGAGTTAACTCTAATAACCCGGAAACATGAAAAAACAGAGCTTCGGCTTTATGAAAAAATTCTGCATCTTTCCCAAATTTTCTCAGATATTTGAGCTCAACTGCCTTTGCAAGTCTCAACATAATATCTTTATTTTTTGAGTAACCCAATGCTTCAAAAAGTCCCTCGTAAAAAAGCTGCTCCCACACGGCTTTGGTATTCAACTCTTTTCTGGTCAGTTTTCGTTCGAGGTATTCGAGGGGCACATCGTAACCATGTTGTGGTTCGGCTATTTTCATCTCTTCAATAAAAAGAATTTCTTTCAAGCGATATGCGACCTTTTCACATTTACGCTTAAATCTCTCGATTCCCAATCTTTTTAGGAATTGCAACTTCTCTTCTTCAGTTACAAGAAGGGTGAGTTGCTTGCATGATATTTTATTTATGCTGCTGAATCTAAAGTTGGAAATTTGTTTTCTGAGGGATGCACTGAGGGATTCATCGATAAAATCGATAACGCTGACTGAATGAACTTTTCTCCCGTCTTTAGTGAATACAAAAATTCTTTGATCAGTATCATCCAGGATTACATGCAGAATTACTTTATTAAACTTAGGGTTCTTTGCATGACCGTGATTCTTCCAGTCGTTATGGAAGTTATCAATTTCTATATCACCAACAAATGTTAAACTGCCGATCTGAATTTTGGCATTTTGGAAATCGGGACCACCAAGATCTGTCGATTCCACTCCCCTGTCGAGCACATGAATCTTCTCACCTTCTCTGGTGTAAATCTCTGATTTAAAGTCCTGATTTTTCCAAATCTCATAGATAAGTTTTTCAGGTAAAGCTGCAGTTTTCATTCTCTCTCCGTGCAATTAAGATAATAGCAGATAGTATTATCTTTCAAATATTAGAAAATTTTCCCAATTAAGAGAAATCTCATTTTTCTCCGGCTAACAGTTCCGGGTTAACAATTGTAATATAATCTGAAAATTTTTGAGTATTAAACGATATTATTTACAACTTCTCTGTTGAGTTTTTGCAATTCATCATAAGCTGAAGAGGCAAAATCACCTTGATTTGTCGCATAAATGATGTTTCTGCTCGAATTTATGAGAAAATTGGTGTGTGCCGCTGAATAAAATATCGCAGCAACGGCACCGGCATTTCCACCCTGTGCACCAACACCGGGTACTAAAACCGATGTTCCCTTTAAATCCCGAACATCTTTTTTCAGATTCTCAATCTTAGTTGCACCAAAAACTGTGCCAAGTTGTTCCGGTGGGTACCAACTCTTAATATTTTGCAATACCTCTTTGTAAAGTGGCACCCCGTTTTGGAGTATTAATTTCTCAAAATTTTCGGATCCGGCATTGGAAGTGAGAACCAAAACAAAATTAATTTTATCCTCATATTCAAAAAACGGATCTAGGGAATCTTTCCCCATATAAGGAGCGAGTGTGGAACAGTCAAAGCCAAATTCATCAAAAATGGCTCTTGCGTACATTTTAGAGGTGTTTCCGATATCTCCTCTTTTAGCATCACCTATTATCAAAACTTCATCATTCTTTGATTTGATGAAATCGACTGTCTTAATAAGACTTTTAATCCCTTCCAACCCATAGTTTTCATAAAACGCAAAATTGAGTTTGTAAGCAGCCGCTTCTTCAACAGTTGCTTCAACAATGATGCGGTTAAATTCAAATAAAGGGTTTTGGGAGGTTTTAACTATTTGTGGGATTTTGGTAAGATCGGTATCAAGTCCAACACAAATGTGTCTTTTTTGTGATACCTGGGTAATTAATTTATTAAATGAGTCCATCTTTCACCCTAATTTATAACCTGTCTGCTCTTGGCGATGTTAAACACTATCCCCAACATAATAAAGTTGGATAATAACGATGATCCTCCATAACTTACAAATGGCAGGGGGATACCAATTACCGGGACGATTCCAATAACCATGCCGATATTGATGGCAAAATGAATCACAAAAATTGATAGAATGCCCACTACTACAAGGCTGAAAAAATCACTTTTTGTTTCGCTCGCTATTTTAAGAATTCTCATGAAAATTAAGATAAAAAGGGAGATGATTGCAATGGTGCCCATAAATCCAAATTCTTCTCCCACCACACAAAAAATAAAATCCGACCAGAGTTCAGGAATGAACTGAAGCTGAGTCTGGCTGCCTGACATAAATCCCTTACCCCACAGACCGCCAGAACCGATAGCTATCTGGGCCTGAATCGCATTGTACCCTGCTCCCAGCGGATCGGAATTTGGATCAACGAAGGTCAAAATCCTTTTTTTCTGATGTGGACTTAAAATATTAAAAAAGTATTTTACGAAAAATGCTGAAGCAAAATTCACCCCGAGCAGTGCCGTAGTAATGAAAATATTTTTCTTAAAAACAAAAAGAAATGCAATTACCACAGCGAATGCTCCGGCAATATACCACACCCCAAAAAGTGAACTAACCATCACCAAAGGGGGTGCAAGAACTACAAAAAGTCCAAATGCACTAATACCACGCCAAAACAAAAGAGTGAGAATCATGCCAAAATAGACGAGCGAGCTACCAAGATCAGGTTCAAGCATTATGAGTGCCACAGGAAAAAGACCAATCGCAAGATACTTGAGAATCACTTTAATATCCTCTATATCTTGACCCTTTTCTTCCAGAAATGAAGCTAAAGCAAGAAGTGTAGCAATTTTAGAAAACTCTGCAGGCTGGAGATTGAGGGGACCTAAACTAATCCATGCTTTTGCACCACCAATGGTTTTTCCAAAGACGAGCACGGCGATCAATAAAAAGATACTTATACCGTAAGCCCAAGGGATAGCGGTTCGTATAAGTGTGCTGGGAAGATTGTAGATTACAGTAAAGATAATCAAGGAGAGTACAAGAGCTACAATTTGCTTCTCAAAATTATTGCGAACCTGCACAACATTTTGGGTCGAGCTATATATTGCCAGAAGACCAAAGGTGAGAAGAATAATAACCGCACCAAAGATCAGGAAGTCGAACCTTCCCGTTATCTTTCCACCTAATTTCATCTAATCACCATTCTCAATTCTGGTGAGCATATCGGTGGCAGTACTATCTTTAGACTGTTTTTTAGGTTTTTCTTTCTCTTTTATCTTTATATCACCTGTTGAGCGAAGATAGGATAGAATTACAGTTTCAGCCACAGGGGCAGCGACATCTGCACCATATCCGGCATTTTCAAAAAGAACGGCTACTGCAATTTTTGGGTTGTCATAAGGTGCAAAACCAACAAACAAGGAGTGGTTTCTTCCATGAATATTTTGAACAGTTCCGGTTTTTCCCGCAATAACCACATCGGTGCTTCGGATATTTTTTGCGGTTCCACCACCACCATTTACCACCAACCACATCCCCTTCTTAATAATCCTTGCGTTCGACTCCTTTATTCCGGTATCAATTTCTTCAAATTTTAGAGGTACAAAATTTCTTTTTTCATCCAAATACCCTTTAACAAGATGAGGAACGAATGATTTTCCGTTATTTGCAACCAATGCGGTCATTAGTGCAAGTTGAAGTGGTGTCATGCTCACCTCGCCCTGCCCGATACCGACACTCACCAGGATACCCTTGGGCCACCCCTTCCCATAAACTTTCTCGTAATATTGAGATGATGGTATCAGTCCTTTGGATTCTTCGAGCAGATCAATTCCGGTTTTTGTGCCGATTTTGAACCGTTTTGCAAACTCATTTAGGCGGTCAACTCCGATATCAAATATCAGTTTGTAGAAAAAAACATTGCACGATCCCTCAAGTGCACGATAGACTGAAGTTGCACCATGAGCACCGTGACATTTAAATGTTCTGTTTCCATAAGTGAACGAACCCGGGCATGAGATAGTACTATTTTCAGTAATTACACCGAGTTCCAACGCACACAATGCAACAAGTACTTTAAATGTCGAACCAGGTGAGTGGGTTGACATGGTAGCTCTGTTAAACTGAGGCTTTAGTGGATTCCCCAGCAACTCCCTCATGTATTCAGCAGGTGTAATATCTGAAAATTTCGAAAGGTCATAACCGGGTGAACTGGAAAATGCCAATATCTCACCTGTGGAGGGTTCTATAGCCACGATGGCACCACTTCTGCCGTGCATTACAACTTCGGCAGTGTGTTGTGCAGCGGAATCGAGAGAAAGCACCAAATCTTTCCCTTTTATCGAGGGTTTATCTGCATTCCCTTCTTTAAATCGGGCAATTTTCTTTCTGGTCGCATTAACCAGAATATAATTGTATCCTTTTTCGCCTCTTAAATAAGTTTCATAACTTTTTTCGATGCCGTTCATCCCAATATTGTCACCGAGAGTATAAAAACTGTCCTTCTTGAGGTCGTTGTCATTGGTCTCTTTTAAATAACCCAAAACATGCGAAGCACCAAAGATATTGGTGTAACCCCTCTTGATTTCGATGATATAATCAACACCCGGGAACCTCTCCGAATTTTCTTCGAGCCAACCAATTTCCTCAAAAGTAGCACCTTTTTTAACTCTGACAGGTTGATACTTGCCATATTTTTTGTGCTTCAGGAGGATTCTGGATATTGTATCTTTGGGGAGTTGCAGAAGTGCTTCAAGCATCGAATTTTTAGTGGTGTCATACTCGGAGGGAGTTATCCTCACTGTATATGAAGGCACATTATCGACGAGCAGTTTAAAATTCCGATCGTAAAGAACACCCCTTAGGGGCATTTGCTCAATCGCCTTAATACTGTTGTCTGTCGATTTATTTTCAAATTTACTGTTGAAAACTATTTGCATCTGAAATAGTTTTAAACCGTAAACAAGAAACAGACCCAGAATTATGGAGGCGAGCACAGTCTTTCGTGAAGAGGAAAGTAGTGTCATTCCAGCCAATCACCTTTTTTTGTGGGAGTTGCGAAGATCCATATTGCACTTATGAATCCCGTGTAAAGAGCGGGAGTAATTCCCTGTTCAAAAATAAGTTTAAGAAGATTATTATTCAGGTCGAAATTTGTTACCAGTGCAAAAGTTGAGGAATTAATAAATGCTGCAAGCAGTATTATGAAGATAAAACGGTAAGATTTTAAGTTTATTTCTATTCTGTTTGTACTGAAGTAGCCTGCAACAAACCCCGCGATTGTCTTTGCTAAAGCCGCACTTCCGAGTAAATTACCGGTAACAAGATCAAATATTAAACCTGCGCCAAACCCAAAAATTGTTCCGGGGATTTGTCCTTGCTTAACTGAATTGAAGACAACAAGAATCAAAATAAGATCAGGAACAACCGTTTCAATTGAAATTAATGGCACAAATACCACTTGAAGAAATAAAAGTGGAATCAAGTATGCGACCGGAAGAAGGTGCCGAATGTATTTATTGTTCGTCATTTCGCCTTCAAGTAGTTCAATTCGTAATTATCCACTTTTTTACTCTGAATCATCCTCATTACAAAGACATTTTCGGTACTGTTCAAATCGACATAAGGCTGAATGAGGATATCGTTAAAAAGTCCACTTTCGGGGTTGAGAATTTTAACCACTTCACCCACCGGAAGATTAATACCGATAAGCGAGCTGATATCTGAAGTGATTATTCTGTCACCCTTTTTAATCTGTAAAGTTTTTGGAATCCCCTGCATTATAAGTTCTGTTCCATTCCATTTGAGAATCCCGGGGGTTCCGCTATTTAATAACTTGACGATAATTTTGAGGTTGACATTTTTGTAGGTTCTAACGATGGCATAATCATCTGTTGCTGTGTAAACAATTCCCAACAGACCATTATGTGAAATTACAGGCATACCCGGTTTTACAGAATCTTTCAGTCCCTTGTTCAGGGTGAAATTTACCTGGTCAGCAAGGTAGGATTTTGAAATTACTTCAGCTGCCATTAATTCATAAGAGCTTGTATCCTGAAATGCCAGCATCTCTCTAAGTTCGCTGTTTTCAAGTCCAAATTCCCTTAGCTGATTGTTTTCGAGCATCAGTTCTGCGTTTCGTCTGCGAAGTTCCTCATTGTCAGAACGGAGGTCGGTAATAAAATTCACAAAACCAAAAACACCCGAAACTTTTGAAAAAGTAGAAAGAGCGAGAGCTCTTAACTTCTGAGTTGATTCACTTTCGCTGAACGACATCAAAAAAAAGGAGGTGATGACAAGGATAATCAGAATAAGATAAGACCTGAACGAACGGTAAAGAGTAATGAAAAATTCTTTCATCCTAATAACGACGGTGCCTTATCAAAACTGAGGAGTATCCGTTCATGTTATCAATCACTTTTCCGGCTCCTCGAACAACCGCGGTAAGTGGTTCATCGGCTATATGCACAGGAAGATTTGTTTCGAGTCTTATCCTTTTGTCGAGCCCTTTTAATAAAGCTCCTCCACCTGAAAGCATGATTCCAGAACTATGAATATCGGCAGAGTGTTCTGCACCCGTTCTTTCGAGAAGTCTTCTTACTGCTTCAAGAATCGCAACGACGGGTCCTTCCAGAGCATCTCTGATCTCAACAGAAGAGACTTCAACTTTTTTCGGAACGCCTCCAACCAGATCTCTTCCCTTCACTTCTATGGTAAGTTCTTCAGGGAGTGCCATGGCTGAGCCAACTTGACATTTAATCGCCTCTGCTGTTCTTTCACCAATGAGGATGTTGTAGTTCCTCCTGAAGAAACTCACAATCGCTTCATTCATCTCGTCGCCAGCAACTTTTATCGATTCTTCGACCACAATGCCTGAGAGAGCGATAACCGCAATTTCAGTTGTTCCCCCACCGATATCGATAACCATGTTACCTTCGGGACGGGATACATCTATACCAATTCCAATCGCTGCCGACATTGGTTCCGATATCAAGTGCACTTCTTTGGCACCCGCATGCTCGGCACTATCTCTAACAGCTCGTTTTTCTACCTCAGTTACGCCACTCGGAACTGCAACCACTACTTTGCGTGCGGAAACTATACCCGAGTTTACCTTTTTGATAAACGCTCGAATCATTCCTTCTGCAATCTCAAAGTCGGCGATTACACCATCTTTCATTGGACGAGTAACAGCAATCTCACGATGCTCTCTGCCCATCATTTCTTTCGCCTTATTACCTAAAGCGATAATTTTTCTGGTATTACGGTCAAACGCTACAATCGAAGGCTCATTCAAAATTATGCCTTTCCCCTTGACATGGATCAGAGTGTTCGCTGTGCCAAGGTCGATTGCTATATCATTTGCTAAAAAATCCAGTAGTCCCATTAAAAAATCCTCAGTGTTTAAAGTGTCTGACTTTTGTAAATATCATTGCGATTTGGTGCTTGTTCGCAGCTTCAATACTTTCTTTATCCCGAACGGAACCCCCGGGTTGTACGATTGTAGTAATTCCTGCTTCAGCGAGCAGGTTAACCCCATCCTCGAACGGGAAAAAAGCATCAGATGCTGCGATAGCATCTTTTGTGTCGAACCCAAATTCTTTTGCTTTTCTAATTGCTATTTTTACAGAATCGACCCTGGAAACTTGTCCGGCACCAATTCCGATTGTTTTTCCATCTTTAACAAGCACAATCGCATTCGATTTTACATTCATGCAAATTTTCCAGGCAAAAATAATATCTTTCTCTTCATTCGCAGAAGGTTTTTTCACAGAAACAATCACTGCCTGTTCAACTTCCCCATTATAACTGTCTTTTTCCTGAACGAGGAAACCACCAGCTGCATTCCTCACCACAAATGGTACGATAATCTCTTTTTTTTGTAGTAAGACTCTGCGTTGCTTTTTTTTACTTAAAATTTCGACTGCTTCTTCCGTAAATGACGGTGCAGCGACAAGTTCAAGGAATATCTCATTCAATTTTTCGGCAGTTGAAGCATCGATTGAAGAATTAAAAACAACTATACCGCCAAAAGCAGAGATTGGATCACAGGAAAGTGCCTTTTGATAAGCTTCGAGTGAATCGACCCCCGTCCCAACCCCACACGGATTGCTGTGTTTTATTATCGCACAAACCACAGCTTCATGCCCGGCAACAAGTTCACACGCTGCTGAGAGGTCAAGAATATTGTTATACGAAAGTTCCTTGCCTGCAAGTTGTTCAAAATACTCGTTAAAATCTCCATAAAAATAACCTTTTTGATGTGGATTTTCTCCATATCTTAGAACTCTTCTCTCGGGTTCAAAAATTGCGAGTGTAGTTTTTTCACCCGTTAATTTTTTCTCTAAAGTCGAGGAAATCAAGGTATCGTATTGTGCAGTTATCTTAAAAGCTTCAACAGCTAAAAAACCTCGGTAAGAATCGTCGATTGTTCCATTGCCAAGTCTTTCGAGAAATTCACTATACTGATGTGGTGCTGTCAAAATGGTAACAAACTTATGATTTTTTGCGGCAGCCCTGATCAGAGAAACCCCGCCAATATCGATTTTCTCAACCAGTTCAGAAATTGTAGCTCCATCATTTGCAGATGCCCCCGAAAAATCGTAAAGATTCACGGCTAATACATCAATATCAACAATTCCATGTTGGGACATTTGGAATAAATCATTCTCATTGTCTCTTCGGGCAAGTATTCCGCAAAAAACTTTTGGGTTAAGAGTTTTGACTCTACCGCCTAAAATTTCAGGAAATCCCGTAAAATCACTGATCTCCGTACATTCAACTCTCGATTCCTTTAAAGTTCGAGCAGTATTTCCTGTCGATATAATGGAATATCCTTTTTTGATTAAACCTGAAGCCAATTCAACAACTCCGGATTTATCTGTAAGCGATATCAGTGCATATTTTTTCAAACTATTCTCTCATTTATCAGGATTAATCGTCAGAGTCGATTATCCTTACTCTGTTTTCTACAATTTTAATCTTTTTTTTTGCAAATAGTGCAATAACCGCAGGGAGTAATTTATGTTCTTCAGCCAAAACCAATTTTGCAATTTCTTCAGGAGTTTTTGCCTCAGTGATATCCACGATTACCTGTTTTATAATTTCTCCTCTATCATATTCACTATTTACAAAGTGAACTGTAGCACCGGAAATATTATCACCGGCATTAAAAACTGCTTCATGAATAAAATGCCCATACATCCCCTTCCCCCCATAACGGGGAAGTAAAGCCGGATGGATATTGATAATTTGGTTTTCGAATTTTTCAACAAAATCAACGGGAACCAGCTTCAAAAAACCGGCGAGAACTACCAAATCGACACCCGCATCCAAAAATTTTTCTGCAACTGTCTGAAATGCAATTCCCCTTTTCCCAACAATCAGTGTCTCAATTTTCTTCGATTCTGCAAAATCAAGTGCCTCAGATTGAGGGTTGTCGCTAACGACATATCTTATTTTAACTAAGTGAGTTAACGCTTTGCTGTTAACTATTGCTTTTAGGTTTGAACCTCGCCCAGAAACAAAAACAGCAACCTTAAACATTTGTTTCTTACTAATTAGTCAGAGAGTAAATTTTACTCGCCTTTACAAATTCTCTAAATAGCGGATGAGCTTTTGTAGCTCTGCTTTTTAATTCAGGATGAAACTGGCAAGCTACAAACCAAGGATGATCTTTTAATTCAATCATTTCCACAAGTAGCCCATCAGGAGATGTGCCGCTAATAATTAAGCCTGCACTTTCGAGAACACCTCTAAAATCGTTATTAACTTCATATCTGTGGCGGTGTCTCTCCCAAATGTCACTAACCCCATACGCTTCAGCGGCTTTGGTATTTTCTTTAATTACGCAATTATAGGAACCAAGTCTCATAGAACCGCCCATGTTCTTTATCCCTTTTTGACCCGGCATCAGGTCGATAACGGAATAATTCCCCTTTTTAATTTCAGAGCTGTTCGCCTTAGGCATTTTACATTCTGAACGGGCATATTCGATTACAGCACATTGCATACCGAGGCATATACCAAAAAACGGTATGTTGTTTTTACGGGCGTAATTGATGGTCTTTATTTTACCTTCAATTCCTCTTATTCCAAATCCTCCGGGTACAAGTATTCCACTTATTCCGCTAAATATTTCTGCGGGATCTCCCGTTTCACAATCTTCTGCATTTACCCATCTGATTTTGACTTTAACATCATTTTCAGCTCCGGCATGGACAAATGATTCCATTATACTTTTATACGCATCGTGATAATCGATATACTTGCCACTTATGGCTATCTCGATTGTTTTATCCGAGTTTTTAATTTTACTTACAAACTTTTTCCAGTTCCCCAATTCAATTTTTGTGTCTTGCAATCTAAATTTCTTTAGAACAACAAGATCCATTTTCTCCTGATGTAAAATCAGCGGCACTTCGTATATAGTATCACAATCATGTGTTGAAAATACTGAAGAGCTTTCAACATTACAAAACGAAGCAATCTTAGCCCTTAACTCGAGTGACAGGTTCTTTTCTGAACGACACACAAGTATATCGGGTTGAATTCCAAGTTCCAGTAGTGCTTTAACAGAATGCTGTGTTGGTTTGGTCTTAACTTCTGCTGCCGAACGGATATAAGGTACATAAGTTACATGAATTGTAAGTGCATTTTTTTTACCAAATTCATGAAGAAGTTGCCGAACTGCCTCGATAAAGGGAAGACTTTCGATATCGCCAATTGTTCCACCAATCTCGGTGATAACAATATCATAGTCACCCGATTCGCCGAGTTTACACATCCTTCGTTTAATCTCATCGGTGATGTGAGGTATAACCTGAACAGTTGCACCAAGATATTCACCTTGTCGCTCTCTCGTTATTACATCGTAGTAAATTTGACCGGTCGTCGTGTTGTTCGCACGATTCATGTTCAACCCGAGAAAACGCTCATAATGTCCCAAATCGAGATCGGTTTCTGCACCATCTTCGGTTACATAAACCTCTCCATGTTGAAATGGATTCATCGTTCCGGGGTCCACATTTATGTATGGATCAAATTTTTGGATTGTTACCCGATAACCACGCTGTTTCAGCAACAATCCTAACGATGCGGCAGTTATTCCTTTACCAATTGAAGATACAACTCCACCGGTAATAAAAATGTACTTAACCAACTTATTTCCAATAAATTAAATAATTTAAACTTCTAATATAGTTAGAACAGTCACCTTTTTCAAAGTTAATGGTCTCTATTCTCCAATTACTTTTGAGCGGATGTTCTCCACCCATTTTAGATAAGCAAACCCGTTAAGATGCAGTCCATCGCTCGTAAATTCTTCCGCAAGATTACCAGAATTGTCGCAAAACAGCCTAAAATTATCGATAAATTCAATTCCTGTTTCGTTACAAATCTCCAAAAGAGCCTTGTTTACTTCTTTGATTGTACTGTTTTTAATCCCCGTTTCCAGCATTTTTTCCCGAACGGGAAGAATTGATTGAAGAAAAATTTTTGCATCTGTTAAAGCAATAAGATCCAAAACAATTTTTTTGATGTTTGATATCACTTCTTCTTTGGGATAATGCCGTTGAAGATCATTAACACCTATGGTTAAAAATACTTTTGATGGGTTCAAATTTATTATTTGATCCAACCTGTTCAAAACACCTGCGGTGCTGTCACCCGAGACCCCCCTGTTCCTGATGGTTGTATCGGGAAAAAACTCCTGCCACTCACACATTTCGGTGATGCTGTCACCCAAAAACACAACAGGGTTGTTATAAACAGGTATATTTGAAAAAAGTGTAGTTCGGTGAAGATAATGTGGATCAAACTGGAATTTACTATTCATACTGCTTTCTATTCTCTTAAAATTTTTGTAATTTCATAAATATAAATTTAATTAATACCAGTTCTTCAATTCACATTTACAGCCCGCAATGAAAAAAATATTTTCTATTTCAATTTTTCTTTTCATTTTTAATATAATCACAATTGCTCAGGGGTTTACAGGTGGCTTCGATCAAACCGCAAACACCTTTAGAAGGTACCCGTTTTACGAAGAAACAACAAATGCCTCCTGTGGACCGTGTGCATCAAGTAACCCCGCACTAAATGCTTACCTCGCTTTGATGAATGATTCGCTGGTAGCGGTTACATATCATGCCTGGTGGCCCGGTGTATCTGATCCCATGTACCAGCACAACATACAGCAGAATAGAGACAGGATTCAGTTCATGAAAGGTAATGTGAACGCAACCCCTTGGTTAAATGTAGATGGAATTGTAGTGGATGTGTGGCCTTTTTCATCAACTAATCTCTCGGGAGCATACAACACAAGAATGGCGATTCCTACCCCATTGGGGTTGAGCGTCAGTCATCAGAGAATCTCATCTGATTCGGTTGAAGTTAAGGTAAAAGCATACCTTCTATCAAATCTCCCATCAGGTAACTGGAAATTGCGTGTATTCGCTGTAGAAAATCCAATAGTTTACACAGCAGCACCCGGAACAAATGGGGAGAAACATTTTCCTCATGTCTTCAGAAAATCCATTCCTAATTCTGCAGGGGAAGCTTTCCCTACGGTAGCCGGAAATTATGAGTTTATCTATCGCTATAAATTCGAATCAGCATGGAAGGATTCAAATTTATATTCCATTGCGGTTGTGCAGGATGATATAACTAAAGAAGTGGCAAATTCAGGCAGCAGTAAAATTACGGTAAGGTTCCCGGTTGGAATTGATAAAGAAGGGATAGACTTGCCCCAAACAATTACTCTTTTTGATAACTACCCTAATCCGTTTAACCCAACCACGACGATTTCATACGCATTACCTGAGGCGACGGAGGTTAACCTAATGATCTACAATGCGTTAGGCGAAATGATAAAAGTTTTGGATAGCGGGTATAAAACGGCAGGTTACCACAAATTTGATTTTAATGCTGCCGGATTTACCTCGGGCGTTTATCTTCTTGTACTGAATTCACCAACAGGAAAATCTGTAAAAAAGATAAACCTCCTGAAATAGATTCGGCAGCTAAATACTGAATTAAAACTATTTCTTCTGATCGTCCGCACTTGGTCCGTATAGACCCGGTACGCGTAGATCATTCATTCTTAAGTAAACAGTCAATTGAGCTCTGTGGTGGATCATATGATTCATCACAGATGATCGTAGTGCCACATGCCTTGGTATCCCAAAATAAGGTTTACCTTGAAAATACATTGTCCAGGTTTCGTGCATCTGGTCTTCCGTCATCGTCTTTAGAGTTTCCAGAAATTTCGCGACATTTTCATCAAATTTTGCCATCATTTCTTCTTTGGTTGCAGGCACAGACTTATCCAGATTTGTATCTGCCTCCGTTAAATGATATTCATTCGCAGTGAGTGTTGCTAATCCCCACCATGGCATATTGGCGACATGTGCTGTAAGATGACCAAATGAAAAAGATTTTGGATGTGGTTTATAGTCAAATTTTTCAAAATCGACATTATCAAGTACTCTTCTGGTACCTTTAAATTCATTGGTGAATTCTGCATGAAATTGTTCAACTAACATTAAATGAGTCCTTTCTGTTTTAATGATAACAAAGTAACAACTAAAAATCGTTCATATTTTTGACAGATTCAAGGTAACAATCTACAGTTATTTTCCGAGATTTTGATGAACCATGAGGACAATATGGTGTAGGGACGGAAATTACCCTTTGTAAAGAGCGTTATTATTCTTAGATTTGCGGATATGAAGAGAAAATTATTGACATCCGTTCTAATTTTTGTATTCTTCCTGTCCTCAACAGGAATTCCATTGGTATTGCATACTTGTGGAATTTCCGGAGAAAGTAATTATTTTGGATGTGCGTCATGTGCAGAATCCACACCCGTAACAGAACCTGAATCTTGCTGCGATGAAACGCCCACTCAGGGTCAATCGAATTCTGACCAGGTTGTCTTTTTCAAATCGTTGGACAGTGAAACTTGTTGTTATGAAAAAGTGGATTTACATAAATACAACTATGATATCTCACTTTTTGGATACACACAACTAACAGCAGCTCTTTCCGGAGTAGTTACACTTCCTTTTGATTTTGGTGGTGATAACCAAATCACTCAAATTCTTGAAAATTGTAACGATCTCCCCCCTCCATCTTTCGGAAAGTGTCTGTTAACCTCGATACACCAACTTAAAATCGCCATACCTCTTAGCTAAAAAGCTATCAATTAACCTTCCATAGAAGTTATATGGAGCGGTTTGTTTAAAAATATTTCAGACATTTTTATTGATTTCTCATAATGAGAAGAGGTATTCATTGAAATTTAAATTTTTATTCTCAATACTGGTACTTTTTTGTGCCACGACGCTTGCACAGAACCTGAACGGTTTTGTTTACGAACTCGATCAACAAAACAACAAGGTTCCCCTTGTTTCAGCCAATCTATTTTGGAAAAACAGTACGGTTGGAACTGTTACCGATTTAAAAGGGCATTTCTCACTTAAAAAACCCGCCGGCAAAAGTGCTTTCCTCGTTGTAAGTTACACAGGATATGTTGCCGATACCATTGAGGTCTCAAGTTCCAAGGATTCTATAGATATTGTTCTAAGCCTTAATACCCAACTTAAAGAAGTGCTTATTTCCGCTGAAAGATCTTCGAAATTCATGGATGATCTTAATCCTGAAAATGTGGAAATTATCACCGGAAAAGAACTTCTCAAGGCAGCTTGCTGCAATCTGGGTGAAAGTTTCACCACCAATGCCTCAGTCGATGTACAGTATCAGGATGCTGTTTCCGGTGCTCGCCAGATTCAACTACTCGGTCTTGCCGGTGGTTATACCCAAATGCTATTCGAGAACATTCCCGCGATGAATGGTGTTGGAAATTCATTTGGTCTCGGATTTGTACCCGGACCATGGATATCGCAGATTAGCGTTTCCAAAGGTTCTGCATCAGTGGTCAACGGCTATGAGTCGATAACAGGTCAAATTAATGTGGGATATAAGAGCCCGACTGATGCAGAAAGATACTACTTTAATGCATTCCAAAGTTCACATTACAAAACTGACCTCAATGCAAATGCATCCATCGAATTGAATGATCATGTCAGCACAATATTCCTCGCACACTCCAATTTTGTTTCCAAAATGGTGGACGATAATTTTGATTCATTCACCGATGATCCCAAATCTGCCCAGTATAATTTTATGAACAGATGGAAAATTCACACTGATATCGGACTTGAATCTGAATTTGGTGTACATTATCTTACTGAAAAAAGAACGGGTGGTCAACTTCATCCTGTGTCATCAGGCAAACAGTATAAAATTGACATCGATTCAAAACATTTCGATTTCTACTCCAAAACAGGATATGTTTTTCCCGTTGAGAACTATACCAGTATCGCTCTAATGCTCGATGTCCATTCCCACGACCAAAACACTCTTTTTGGTGAAAGAAAATATGACGCCAATCAGAAAATTTTCTTCTCAAAACTGATATTCGAGACTCGGTGGCAAGATGAAACGCACAAACTGATTACAGGTTTGAGTTACAATTTTGATGAATTAAAAGAAAATGTAAACTCCTTAAACTCCTTCAAAAAAGAGTCAGTACCTGGTTTATTCCTCGAATATAACTATTCGCCGAACAACCTGATCTCAATTGTGCCTGGAGTTCGAGTTGATTTCCATAATCTGTTTGGAACGCTGGTTACACCCAGAATCCACATGAAATATAATCTTGATGAGAATACTTCAATAAGAGCTTCTGCCGGGAAAGGCTACCGAACGGTTAATCTTTTTGCGAATAACATGAGTCTTCTTGCAAGTTCGCGAAATTTTGTACTAAACAATACTAATTTGTATGAAGAAGCGTACAATTATGGACTAAATCTTACTCGCTATTTTATGTTTGATGGAAGAGAGTTGAGATTAACTTTGGACTATTACCGAACAGATTTCATTAAACAGGTAGTAACTGATATCGATACTGATCCTTCAAGTGTTCTGTTTTATGATTTGAACGGAAGTTCTTTCTCAAACAGCTATCAGGTTGAGCTCGCTTATGAAGTGTTGCCCCGTCTCGATATTTCCGCAGCTTATAGATACACTGATGTTAGAACAACTTACAACGGTAATCTAAATATTCTCCCGTTACAAAGCCGTTACAAAGTTTTAACGACAGTTTCATACAGAACCCCCGATCGTGATTGGGTTTTTGATGCAAGTTTTCTCGTTAATGGTCCGGGAAGGATTCCTTCCACTTCCACCAATCCTGCACAGTATCAAAGACCTGAAAATTTCGATGCATTCGTAAATATCAATGCCCAGATAAGCAAAAAGTTTGATATTTTTGAACTCTATGTTGGTGCAGAAAATCTGACAGACTTCAAACAGGCAAATCCCGTAATAGCTTCTGACGACCCGTTTGGAAAATATTTTGACGCCTCAATGGTTTGGGGTCCTGTCTCAGGTAGAAAATTTTATGCCGGTATCCGGTTAAGTGTATTTTAATTCAATTAAATGAAAGTATTATCATGAAAAAGCATTTATTTCTCGTATTATTCGTATTCCTTACAGTCACTGGATTAACCCTTGCTCAGGAAAAACCTGACACAACAAAATCGAAAGAATGTGCTGAAGAAAAATCGGGCTGTTGTGATTCAACGGTTGAAAAAACTGCAGAAGTCCCAACTACTCCTTGGAACACCGTTTGCCCGGTTATGGGAAACAAGGTTAATCCAAAAGTTAAACTCGAAGTTTATAATGGAAAAGCTTATGGTTTTTGCTGCACAGGTTGTGATGCAAAATTTGCAAAAGACCCTGAAAAATATTCAAAGAACCTGAATGAAACAGGCACAAGGTTTATCGGCAAAAAGTAACCTGAATTGATGAGTTGGATAACTCTGAAGTTCAGGGTTATCCATTTTTTTTTCATTTTGAGTCAGATCGGATCTCATAAGGTGAACAAGAGTTCGTCTTCCAAAAATGGAGTTCAGGAAGGTTCGATGGGTTAAAAATAAAAAACCCGGACGGGAGATTTCCAATCCGGGTAGAAGTCAAATTGAACGCTATTAAGCGGGTGGATTCCATGTTTCGAGGATCAGTTTAGCATCTTTTTCAAGTTGTTTCTTGATCTCGTTTACTCTTAAAGCTGTTGTGTTTAGAACAGCGTAGGTGTTATCAACATAGAGTCGTAAATCCTCGATATCGTTTCCATCCGGTTTAAGGTGAATTGCTTCAACCATATCCTGGAAAATCATATCCAGCACTTCGATCTCTTTCTCGAATTTTATTGTTTTGTTATCCATTTTGATGTCCATAATATTTATTAAGGGGTAAGGAAATATAACTAATTCCGAGGAATAAGAGAGGAAACAGGGAGATTTTAGCGGGTTATTTATTTAAGATAAGTTTATGAGTCATTGAGCTCTGATCTGAAACAAGCCTGATAAAATATACCCCCGAAGGAAGGTTATCACCACTCAATGAAATACTTTTTTCACCTTCTGATACTACACCTGCAAATAGATTTTTTACGAATTTTCCTGTTATATCAAAGAGATCAATCTTAACTTCACTCTGTTTATCAGCAGAAAATACCATCGTGGTCGCAGAGTTAAAAGGATTAGGATACGATTTAATTCTTATTCTACCTTCAATCGATTTGTTATTATCTCCTTCGGAGTCACTCCCTTTAATTCCTGTCGGATCAGCCGTTATAAATCGTTTTTGAGAGAGGCTAAATCCCCTTCCATAATTATTCGATGCAGAGATTCTATAGGAATCAAGTGCCACAACCTGTCTTGGCCCTGTGCTGCTTGAGGCTCTGTAAATTGAAGAATCCCGAAGCGTAGCACTACTTGCATCAATGAAAAAGAGTGGGAATCGATTAAAAACCAAAGAACTATCCACAGCGATGTATTTTATGGTTCCGTTACTGTTTCCATACAGTCCAAACGGTATTTGTGATTTGAATATTGACCAGAACACCGAAGCCAATCTGTTTTCGTAATAATCACTGCTTGCAAAAGTAAGAGCCTGATTTGTAAACCCGGGTAATACTCCAAGCCCACCATTTAACACCATTTTCCCGCGATATGCTGCATAAGGATCTGAATTTAAATTATCAGCAAAAGAAGTGGAAGCAAGTTTTATCAACTCCCCAAAATAGAATGTTGGTGTTGCTGATATCGTTATTTTCTGTCGGAGTAAATTCCCGATAGAAGACGATTGAAGTGTCAGGTTTTTTAGAGGTGTGAGATCGTCGCCCGCAAATATAAACGCCGAAGCATTGTCCACTTTTAGTCTGAAGATCGAATCGTTTTCTGAATCAAGCGTGTAACTTATAACTTCAGCTTCCGGGGCATAAGGAAGCACTTCATTTAAGATTGAGTTTGCTTTGGTTGAATAGGCAGGATAAGATATTATCAATACTTTTGCTGTGTTGGCTCGTGTGATGAAAGAAGAGAGTGCCGGCACCCATGAGGAAGCTATCCAGTTACTGCCTGTAAGGGTAATATCACTTTTTCCAAACTGTATCGCAGATTGATTGAAGGATTTGGCTGAAATTGGAATAAAAGCGATTTGATTTGAATTCAGGTCATAAACCCAATTTTTGGTAAGTTGTCTTGCGTAAAGATTCTCAAGCTCATAGGTCGTACCCGATGACCAAAGTCGTGTGAGCGAATCACATCTATAAAAAGAAACAGAACCACTCCCCATAACCACTGCTTTTTTATCGGGTGATATACAAAGTGCGGTTCTGTCATCCAAACCAACGCCCGTGACATTTTGGTTTCCTTGCAAGCCAAGATTGAGCATTGTTGTGGCAAGTCTTGCTTGCCTCCCACGCTCAATAAAATGAGTATCAAAAATTACATCAGGGATTAATCCAAGGAAATTACTCTCAATATTTGAAGTTTGTATAAAAGGGTTCACGAGTGCCGCATCGGGATAAAGAGAGCCGTATCGTGCCGATAAAATATATTTCCCAAGCACCATCGCCCCGGCTGAGG
This sequence comes from uncultured Ignavibacteriaceae bacterium, assembly GCA_964431385.1. Taxonomy (GTDB): domain Bacteria; phylum Bacteroidota; class Ignavibacteria; order Ignavibacteriales; family Ignavibacteriaceae; genus UTCHB3. The sequence goes on from CAYSJM010000037.1 coordinate 23,440, forward strand.
TTCCGGCTACAACTCCACCTCTGTTAAACACCTGTTTAATTGCATCTTCAACGAGGGTCCCCTTCCAATAATTGATGTAGTTCCATTGGTCGCCACCTTTAATGAATATTGCTGATGCCGCAAGAATGGAATCTGCTATATACTGCGTATTTGCTAAAGTTCTGGAATTTATTCTTAGGTTATAGGAAGTAGAAGCACCAAGTGAGCGGAAATAGTCAGGAATCCAGGTTGTCTCATCATTTACTGATAAAACGATTACAGTTCCTGAATCAGCTTTTTGGACTATCCACGAGTAGGGTTCTCGGTTCCAGTCGTTTACTCCCTCTCCCCCGCCACCAACAACACAAACAAAGCCCTGAGAGAACAATATTGAAGAAAAGATAAGAAAACAGAATAAAAACTTTTTACCAATCCTCATAAAATCCTCTCAGAGTAAATTTGTGAGTTAAAATCTTAATCCGACAGAAATCCTTTGTACATTTGGGAGAATGTCGTAGATTGAATAGGCATAATCAAATGAAACAAGGGACTCACCCAGGGGAAGATTTGCACCTGCACCAAAAGTAAATTTTTCGTCATTGTAATTATATCTGTATCCACCTCTAAGAAATACTCTGTCGAACACCGAGATTTCTGTCCCGAGATTAACTCTTTCAAGATTGTCGTTTGGATGTGTAACATCAAGAGCGGCACGCATCTTAACAAAATCAATCTTAAAGATATCCATTGCAATACCTACCTGGAAGTGTAGCGGAAGAGAAAAATCCTCTGTGCTCAACTTGGCAGGTGCAAGGCGCGAGAGTGGTATGTTCTCATCCTTTAAATAATTAATATTCAAATCGGGACCGTCAAATCTCATATCAGGACCAAAATTTGTCATACTCATTGCTATGGTGAGATTTTGAAAGTCGAGTGTGTATTGCGTACCGATATCAAAAGCTATACCTGTTGCAGTCTCGTTCCAGATCCGTTGTGAAACATATTTTACGGTAATACCCGTTCTGAATCTGTCAGTAATTGCTCTTGAATAGGTTAATCCCAAAGCAATATCCTGTGCATCGTAAAATCTGCCGGTTCCGTTTGGTTGTTTTTCAGTTGTTATCTCAATTTTACCCGTTGAAAATGAAATAAAATGGATGCCAAGCACACCGGCATCATTACCCAGTCTATACGCTCCGGCAGCCGCATTCAAATCAAAAAGTCCAAACCAGTCCAGGTTTGTGAAATGAAAGTCAACATTTGACACATTTGATAAACCTGCAGGATTCCAAAAGATGGAAGAGGCATCATCAGTTAGTGCAATTGAAGCACCTCCCATCGATGCCTGTCGGGCACCCAAAGGAATCTGGAGAAATTGTGCCCCGGAAGTTCCAAGGTTGGAATATTGCGCAGCGAGAGTAAAAGTCAAAACAATCGAGAATAATATCAATTTTTTCATTTTATGCTCCGTTGATCACTTTATTACGGCGAAGCGATCAATAAACTCGCCCCCGCTGGTTTTAACAACATAAATGTACATTCCTGCTGAAATCTCTCTTCCACCTTCTGACCGGAGATCCCAAACCTCTGTTCCATTTGACGATGAATGATTTATTGTCTTCACGAGGTCAGCATCAACTGTAAAAATATGAATTGTACATTCCGGTGGAAGATTAATGAATTGAATCTGCCTTAGAGGTTCACGCCGCAATTCACCAAATTCAGGCTCATATAGTGATGAGACCACATAAGGATTTGGCACAACTCTTATCTTGTTCAATGAAGAATTGGCAACTTCATTATTTACAACAGGAGCTTTAAAAGTAAACGCATATTTATCTTTTACTGTTGGAGCTTTCGGTTTTACTGTCTCTAAGGAGAAGAGATTTCCGGGTTGTGGTGGATTTGCAGGGTTAAACTCAATTCTTCCTCTTACACCACCAAAAGCAATGGTAGAAAGTGTGTAAACCGAATCAAATTTAATTACAGCCGCACCTCTGGAAGTATCAATCACTTCAATATCCACAAAGCCGGCACCTGAGGTTCCAAACCCTCTGTTTTTCACTTCAATCATATATAATGTTGACTTCAATTGTGCCTCATTTTCGGAAGTGAAACCAAGAGAGAAAATATCAGTACCACCAATTTTTGAAAGTGATTTAACAGGATTAGGCTTGGTCATGTTAAAAATTACACCGTCAGAAGTGGCTTGCGACTTGTCAAAAAGGAATGGTCTTGGTTGTATTACGGTGTCATTTCCTTTGGTTGCGTAGATCGCAAAATTCAAGGTAATCAAATCGCCTTTTCGGGGCAAAAATTCAGGTGAAGTGCCGGCAGGTGTAGATACATTCATCCTTAAACCTGTTCCGGGTACCGAAATTATCTGATTCGGATTCGTCCAAACATAACCGTAGTCGGTTTTAATATCTTCACCCGTGGTGAGATTTACAAAATCAAATACTGTTGGTGACTTAAAGACCACTCCATACTTTTCCGGCCTCGTATTTGCCGAGTCCGTTATTATAGGAACAAGCTTTGTTTTTAGAATACCTCTTTCGGTACGATTTACATAGGTAAATCCAACTTTGTACTCGCCTGAAGTTAATTTTAGATCATCAGCAGGGGTTACATTAAACACATAATTTGATGTTCCTGTCCCAATTTTGGTTACATTTTCCAAAGTTACGGGGGTTCTTCCGGCTGCTGCTGAAACAGGTGTAACACTCACGAGATTTACCTGATCAAGATTTTTACCGAGCGGGCTCTCCAATGGTTCGAGAAGCGAATCACCTCTGTCGTAAGCGGTTACTGTGTACCAGTATTCAAAACCATTTGTTACTGTGGTATCAAGGAAAGAATACTGAATTCCTTTGTCAATTCCGATCTCATTCGGAACATCGTAATCAGCCAAAAGTGTCCAATGTATCCCCTTGTCAAGACTTCTGTAAAGTCTGTAACCTTCAAAATCATACTGACCTGAGAATGAATCAAACGATCTTTCCGCAGCATCATCCCAGTAAAGAAGATTCTTTTTGTCTCCGGGAATTCCAGAGAGCTTTGGGGTAACAGGTGGTTTTGCAATATCATAATTGAATGAATGAATAATTTTTGCTTGTGCAAGTGCATTCTTCAGTTCAGTAATATTTTCACCGGCAACCAGTACCGTGTAAAAAGAGAGTGTATCCCCTCTTTTAATTGTATAAGGACCGGAAGACAGGGTTGTCAGCAGATCAAGTCCTGAAGCAGGAATGGTACTTACATCATCAAAATTAAGAGCTGTATTATTTCCAAGGTGGAAATATTTATTTCTCAAATTTGAATTGTACAGCGATGTTGTAGATGCCATTCTACCGTATAGTACCGAGTCGAGATCAGAAAGTTCATCATCATCATAAAGGGCATAGTGAAAATCGGTCATACCCAGCTCAACACCATTTACTTTTGGTGTCTGAAGTAGAGCCACACCCATCATTCCTGTTTTTCCGTCCGGCCATTCAGCAGATACACCATCATCATAAAACCAGACGAAATTTTGCGATTTGTCGAAATCAATTTTATCATCAGCATACTCAGGGTCGCCACCCGAAACATTACCCACATCGATATCGGTGTAAAGCGTAAAATAAAGGTCTTTGTAATCTTTTGGACCTTTATTAATGACATCATACTTAAAGAAAAGAAGATTTTGTGCAAACTTTACACCGTAAGCGTAACCTGTCTGACCAATTTCAATTCCAAGTATCGATTTTGTATTATTCGAATCGTTGTAAGCACAATAGGAATCCTGATCTGATTTAATTATGGGATTCCCTTTGGCATCCTTTACAGGCCACCCGTTTACAGGATGCCATGAAGCCGGATTATCGGAAAATGCTATTCTTGCACCCTCGTTGTTGTGATAACCAGATACTGCTTCCCACTCTTCGTTTGTTGTAAATCTTCCTTGAATTACATTATCAGGGATACCGACATAAGGATTCATTCTATAGATGTAGTGTTTTCCACTATTGATCGGGAATTCACCTGAAGGACCTTGTGAGAGCCTTCTTGGGTAAAGTTTTCCTCTGTTCTCGAAAAACAATCCGATTGCAGAGGCATTATGCACACCACCAGCCCTGTCACGAATTGAGAGAACGGAATTGTCGCCACCACTTCCTTTTTTCGACTGTGATTGAAGCAAAGGCGAGGCAAGCAAAACAAAAACCAAAATCAAAATTGCCTTGGATGCCGAATTAGAATTAAATCTGGATTTAATCAAGTTACTTGGTCTTTCAATTTCAGAATGACTTATTGATTTCATTAATTTTAATGTTTTGGAGTATCGTGAGTTTATCATCATATCCTCCTCGTTAAAATCTTAGTGTAGCCCCAAGACGAATTCGTCTCGGTGCACCATAATTTGAGGGATCTTGCATGTATTCTTTTGAGTGACCTCCCGCAATTGTGAAATCGGGTTCACCGGTATCGGGATAAACATAAATTATGTTTTTGTTATCGGTCAAGTTGAGTATCTCTGCAAACAGACGGAGGCGGACATTATCAAATATTGTGATGTCCTTGCCAATAAGAAGATCCATCGACCATGTTGAAGGCTGTCTCAGGGAATTTTTAACTACAAAACCTACATCTCTGCCCGAAGGGGTGTAAGGATATCCCGAAGACCATGAGAAAATGAATGAAAAATCCATATCTTCAAACCAGGGGGATCCAAAGATCATCGGACCTTCGCCTTTTGGTATGGTGAATGATGCGGTTCCGTTAATTACATGCGTTTTATCAAAATCGAGATAATAAAGGAGCGTGGATTCTGAAGTTCCGGGATACTGCTCTGTCTCCGAAGATGCACTTCCTTTTGCAACAGAGTAAGTATATGTCAATCCACCCGAAAAATATCTGTCAGGTCTTACATCCAAATTTACTTCAAAACCTTTCATGTTGGCATAATCTTCATTAACATAGAGTGTATAACCAACATATCGCCCCTCCGTGAACGGGAAGTAGTAACGGGTTCCAATCAGTCCTGTAACATCTTTATAATAAGCTGTCACTGAGACTGCTACGCGATCTGTAAACTGATGCGAAACTCCCACTTCATAAGCAATTGTTCGCTGAGCATCGAGATCAGGTTGTCCAAAAAGAGGCTCCCTGACCTGAATATCGTACTGTTTGTTCTGGAACAAAAACTGGTATTCCGGGTTCTGGAAAAAATGCCCGTAAGCAAAATGGAGTTTGGTCCTCTCTGAAATCGGATGAGCAATACCAATTCTTGGACTAAACTGTGAACGCGATTTTACTTTTATAATTGAATTTGGATCGAGCGGATTGGCTCTAAACTCAACATTGGCGTTCATAAAATCGTACCTGAGCCCAAGATTGATTACCATATAGGAAAGTTCAATTTTATCTTGCACATAGGTGGCAATCTCGAACGGTGAAGTTGTGTAATTGTTCACATAAGGGAAATTTCGTTTGGGGTCTTCGATGCTGTAGAGCATCAAATTGTGGGTTTTAAATTGTGCACCAAATTTCACTTCATTTGTGTTGTCAATCTGCCAAACAGCATCACCCTTAAAGTCGAGAGTTGATGTTCTGCTGTCTGTTAATACTGCGGGGTCAGCAAGGGCATAAAATTCAAATCCATTTCCTCTATCAGGGAGGTAAACACGAGAGCTAACCGGAAGATATTGTGAAGTGTCTTTATCCAATCCGGAATAAAATCCCTGATTAAAATAAGAAAATCTTACATCGTAGAAGAATGACTGACTAACAGTATGTGTGGCTGCAAGAGCTGTCTGCCAGCTGTCGGTTCTCCTCTTCAAATATTGTTCAGGTATATATTTGTATAAGTGATCGTAACTCTGTCTTAAACCTCTGTTTCCGCGGTTTGACAAAGTCAGTCTGAAACCCGGAATGGCTGTAAGTGTAAGTTTTGTAAAGAATGATTGAGCGTTATTGTAGCCAAACGGCAAATAACTTCCCTCGTTCAGTTGTTCACCCGACAGGAAAAAACGAAGTGCATTTGGAATTAATGCTCCCTCAATCGAACCTGTGATTCTTAACTCATTGAGTTTGGAGTATCTTTCGATGCCAAAATTTGAAGAACGAACTTCAAGTTTACCCGAAAACTTCTCCGCTCCATCACGGGTAACAATATTTACGATACCGCTGAGTGCATTTCCGTATTCTGCATTGAATGTACCCGAGAGCAAACTCATTTCCTGGATGGCGTCGTTGTTAATCTGTGTTGCAAGTCCGCCGAGCAATGGATCTGTAACATACATACCATCAATCATGTAAGCTACTTCGTTTGATCTTCCGCCACGGATGTGAAGATTTTGACCACTTCCCACAACACCTGCCTGCAACGATAACAAATCAGTAAAGTTTGCAACTGGAAGCAGCTCTATTTCATCCCGTCCAACCACGGAGATTGAACTGGTTAGATCTTTTTGAATGAGAGGAGTATTTGCTGTAACAATAACCTCATCAGTGGTCATGGTTGCCGGTTTTAATTTGAAGTCGATTGTTGTTGTCTGATCAACTACGATTTTCACCCCTTCAAATGCGAGGTGTTCATAACCGACATAAGTAATCTTTACTTTGTAAACACCGGGAGGCACATTCAGTATCACGAATCTGCCATCAGTATCGGTGGAAGCTCCAAGTTTGGTTCCTTCAACAATAATGGTAGCCGCTATCAACGGTTCACCTGTTATTGCATCTGTTACCCTTCCTGCCAACTTTCCGGTAATACCGGCTTGAATGACAGGGACAAAAAATAGGATAAAAAGAATAAATCTTTTCATGATCTCCTCTTATTGATTGATGAGGCGGCCTTGT
>CAYSJM010000038.1:0-29739 GCA_964431385.1 uncultured Ignavibacteriaceae bacterium
TGGGAAATTTTCTTATTCAAGGATACAAAAAATGGATATATACGGAAAAAAAATACTGGTTCTTGGCGGCTGGGGATTGGTTGGAAAAGCCATTACCCGTCGTCTGATGGTTGAAAAACCTGCCGGAGTAATAATTACCTCTCTGAAGGAGAGCGAAGCAAAAGAAGAAGTTGAATATCTAAAAAAAACATACCCCGATGCGGGCGAAGGATTCTTCGTTCCATGGTGGGGTAATGTGCTTGTTCGCGAAGAATATAAGGATCTGAGCCGTCAGGAGATGCTGGCAGACCCTGAAAAGAGGCGAACCATAATAAGTGATGTTATGGATGATCTTTCGGATGAAGTGCTGCAAGCTCAGTCGCTCTATAAATTGTTGGAAGAGCACAAGCCCGACATCATAATCGACTGTATAAACACAGCTACCGGAATAGCTTATCAGGATATTTTTACTGCTTATAAAAATCTTAAAAAAGTGCTTTATGAGTCGGATGACCGTGATTCGCTTGTAACCGAGACTGAAAAATTAGTTGCTGTTCTCTACATTCCGCAGTTGATACGGCATATTCAGGTGCTCTACAATTCGATGCACCACTTCGACACACAAGTCTATCTGAAGATCGGTACCTCCGGAACGGGTGGAATGGGGTTAAATATCCCTTACACTCACAGCGAAGAGAGACCGTCGAGGGTGCTGCTGAGCAAGTCTGCCATCGCCGGTGCGCATACACTTCTTCTGTTCCTTATGGCGAGAACTCCCGACAGTGCGATCACAAAAGAGATAAAACCCGCCGCTGCAATTGCCTGGAAGAAGATTGAATTTGGTACCATCAAGAAACAGGGGAAGGAAGTGGAGATTTACGATATCCCGCTCGATTCCGCTATTCCTCTTGAAGGAAAGATTTATAAAGAAACAGGTAAAAAGTTTGAGAGAAAAGGCGTTTTGCGTTCGGTTTACATCGATACAGGCGAAAACGGCATTTTCTCCCGTGGTGAATTTGAAGCGATTACCGCCCAAAAACAGATGGAGTTTGTGACACCTGAAGAGATTGCAAACAACACTGTTTTTGAGATTATGGGTGGCAACACAGGTCACGACATCATCAATGCTTTGGATAACGCAAACATGCAGCCTTCTTACAGAGCGGGTTATATGCAGCACCTGGCGGTTGCAAAACTTTCGAAGCTGGAAGAACAGCACGGAGTGGCGTCGGTCGCATTTGAGATGCTCGGACCACCGAGACTTTCAAAACTTCTTTTTGAAATAGAAATATTGAAGAGAACCTGCGGTAACTTTAAGGAAATCGTGAAGAAAACACCTGAAGAACTGACGGCTCTTTCAACCAAATTTATTTTGGAAAATGAGAAATTCAGAAATGAAGCCATTTCAGTTGGTATTCCCGTTTTGATGAACAACGGCAAAGACCTTCTCCGCGGCAATCTGATGAAAATTCCTGTTTTTGGTGCCGAAACCGAACTCGAGATTACTCCCGAAAATCTGGAAAAATGGGCTGATGCCGGTTGGTTAGACCTGAGACCCAAAAACTGGGAAATGTGGATATCGAGAATTGAGGCTATAATTGCCGAAGCCGATGCTATTGCGAAGGATGACACCAGTTCGTTGCATGTAAGAACAGAGCAATACTGGAATTATTTCGAGACCATAGATGTTGGTAAAGTTGTTTCCTGGATCTTCATTCGTGAAGAAAAAGGAAACCGCATGAAAGACTAAACCGGGTCTTATTTTTTACAGAGTCATGAATGTACGGGCGATTTATTTCGTTTTGTCGTTCATGACTTTGTTAGTTTAAATAGTTGGAGCCTCTAAAAAGGCAAGCATCGTGATCAGCCAGGCGAGTTCCCCTTTTTTGGAAGTGTCGCCGTTGTAATAATTTAATACTTTCGCAACTTTTTTGTTATCAAGAAGTAAGCTGTTCCGCACCACATCTGAAGAAGAAAGATCGTGGGCATATTCTTTAAGTAACAGCAGTTTTTTATTTTCGAAATCTACCCCCCGTAATTGCTTTTTCCGATACTTTGTAGATATAGCTGAGTAAATTCTCGAAGTGAAACTTCCCAAGTGAAACGGCACAGTTACTGCCCCCTTAACAAGAGGAAAATTTATAAGGCGAGGTTCCATTGTGTAGATGGTTTCTTTAAAAAATCTACTGTCTTTCCTGTACATCAACGGGAATGAGTAGAGGAACTTGACAACATATTCTTGAACAAATGGCATTATGGAAGTGACCACACCATCGATCATCGTTTGTTCTTGAGCATAGTAGTTAGGTAACCGCGTTTTGAGGGCGATCAAATCGATCCAGTTTTCAATTCCAAAAACGGAAGGGTGTGGATATTCATGAAACAGTGATTGCAAGTCTTGCAAACATCCTTTTTCCATCTCAACTAGGGCCCCGGCACTGAAAATATCAGCTCTGTGGTGGCGAAAAAAGTTTAAAGTATGGAACAGGTCTTTATCGATATTCGATTTCTTCCCAAACACAGACAGTTTATAAAAGAATTGCCGCCGCCAGAGTTCGCCAAAGCCACCATCAATAATTATGGGAGAGCCCGCTTTTGTTACTTCTTTGTAGTAATAGAGGTTGTTTTGGTTGGTTGCAGGGTGGTTTAAAAGTGAATATTGTGTCTGAAGTCTTACATCATTAATTGCATTGTCTAAAGTAAGTTCTGCGGGTTGAAGATTTTTAAAGGGCACCCCCATTTCACTGCAAATTTTTGCTGCGATTTGGACATCGAGATTGTCGCCATTTCCAAAAGAGTGGGCAGAAAAAGGAATTTCGCCTGTTGATAGCAAGTTGAGCAAAAATCTTGAATCAAGCCCACCGGAAAGACTCAACTCAAGAGGTCGATCTGATTTTGCGAGAACAGCACAGGTTTGATAAATAGACTTGATCACTTTTTTTACCACGCCTGCCTCGTCATCATGCTCACGATATGAAAAAGTTGGGGTGGGATAAATTTTTATTGAACCCGTCTTTCTGTTAAATAATAATTTTTGTCCCGCACAAATTCGGGGATAATTAAGAAAAAGGCTGTGGTTTTGTAACTGGTTATAGAGGAGCCATCTGCCACCGAGAGAAAAAAGATCTATTTGCGGCTTTTCGACTTTAAATAATGTATGGTAGTTTGTTGTGAAAAACAGGTAGTCTTCTTTTATAATAAAATAGAGATCGCGCAGACCGGAATTGCAGGTAAAAAATTGAATCGATTCATCATCGATGCAGATGCCTGCAAAATGACCCGACAAATTTGTAAAGCCCTGGGATTTGGCAGCAATTGCCCAGTCATCCCCACCCATCAGTATTAATTTTTCATCCTCCTTCGAGATTCCAACACCCGCGACACAATAGCCACATTTCTTTTCGTTGAATGAATAATAAAGATTTGGTGCGGTGAATTTTGAGTTTGGGTCAGTAATATCTATTTCTTCGGAGTAGAGAGAAAATGAGCCATCTCTGCGATTAATAATACCGTTGAATTGTGACATAGCGATGATAGTTATGAAAAAATATTAATTCTTGTTGAAAAAATTAATATATTTGAAGTGATAAACATAATAATGAAACGAGAATGGATATAGTTTTGCACAAATCGATCTTTTTAGCAGCGGTTGTTTTTCTTTTTATCAGTTTCGTAAGTTTTAGCCAAAAGGTTCCGGCTTCTTACTCAAACATTAAATATGACCCCGAAAAGGGGCTGTATTATTTTGAGGAAGGGTCAAACAAACTTTATGAAAGAGTCAGCAACCCCAGATATGATGTCGAGAAGTTTATATCAGGCGTTTCAGGGAACGAAAAAGGGCTCGCTTTCAATTTTGGTGATTCGTTGCTAAAGGGAACGATGTATTACGGATTGATTCCCGTTGGTGACGGTAAATATCCACTTCCCGTCTGGTTTAACAGAAGTGTCTCCATTGAGGGGGGAAAGTGTGCTGTCGATATCAGAGGAACACTTTCCGGTACATACGATATGATTGATTGGCAAAACAAGGGGTATGGTCTGATCGGTTACAGGATCACCACTTCGACGGGGGCAATGCTCTACGATGGTAAAGTGGAATTTACAGCCGGAGAAACATTTTCGGTTAACAACACAATAGTTGACGGTCCGTTTGTAAACAATGTTACCGAAAATTCCGCTGTAATCTCGTTTATCACAAATTTTGAATGTGAACCATCTGTAAAAGTGGGTACGAGGGAGTATGAACTGGAGAAGGGGAAAAAGCACGAACTATTGGTAACTGAATTGGTGCCTTCGACCGAATATGAGTACAGTGTAAGGGCAGGCAATACCATACTCGAACAAAAATTCAAAACCGCACCAAAGAAGGGCGACAATTCCAAATTCACATTCGCTTATGCAAGTGACTCCAGAGCCTCACAAGGGGGCGGGGAGAGAAGCCTTTTTGGTGCAAATGTTTATATTATGCGGAAAATAATGGCTTTGGCTGCCTACAAGGGGGTTGAATTTATGCAATTCACGGGTGATCTGATTAACGGTTATTCCTACAACCCCGAAGAACAGAGGCTACAATTCCGCAACTGGAAAAACGCTGTTCAACCGTTTGCCGCATTTTTCCCGATTTATACCACAATGGGGAACCACGAGGGGCAACACATCAGATTTATTGACGAAAGCAAACCGGGCAGGTATCTCCGGGTTGACAGATTTCCGTTTGATTCCCTCTCTGCGGAAACCGTTTTTGCGGATGAATTTGTGAATCCGGAAAATGATGAGCTAATCTCGGAGGATGGATCGAAGTATGATCCAAATGCGGGAACCATGGATTTTCCAACATATAATGAAACAGCTTACAGCTACACTTACGCGAACACAGCCTTTTTGGTTATGAATTCCAATTACTGGTTTTCGCCCGATGCGAAGGCTAATTCGGGGCTTTCGGGGAATCCCCACGCCTATATTATGGAGAATCAGTTCAACTGGTTTGCCAAAAAACTGCTTGAATATGAAGCCGATGAGAAGATCAAGCATATTTTTGTAACTGTGCACACGCCGCTGTTCCCCAACGGAGGTCATTCGGGGGATGATATGTGGTACTCGGGGGACAATGCAGTGAGGGCAAGAATTGCAGGCAAGGATGTGGAAACGGGAATTATCGAAAGACGAGACCAATTCCTCGATCTGATGGTAAACCAGTCAAAAAAGACGAGAGCAGTGTTCACCGGAGATGAGCACAACTATAACCATCTGGTAATCAATCCCGCCATGCAGATGTATCCTGAAAACTGGGACAAGAAAAAACTTAAATTGAACAGGACCATCTTTCAAATTAACAACGGTGCTGCCGGTGCCCCGTATTATGCAAAAGAAAAACTGCCGTGGAGCGAATTTTGTAATTCGTTTACCACCAGAAATGCACTCGTCTTCATTTCAATTGATGGTGAAAAAGTCTCTGTTCAGACTGTAAATCCTGATACTCTCGAGGAAATTGAATCGTTGGAATTGAACACAAAGTAGAATTTATTTGTTAGTATATTTAGATATTAAAAGATTATTTTTTTGATTTTTTTAACAATATAATGAGGTAATCGTGTTAAGCGAAAAAATGGAAAAAGCATTAAACGAACAGATCAATAAAGAGATGTTCTCGTCATATTTATATTTGAGCCTTGCTGCATGGTATGAAACAATAAATCTTTCAGGATTTGCAGCTTACTTCAAAGTGCAGGCAACAGAAGAATATACTCATGCAATGAAAATTTATGATCATGTGCATGCCCGTGGTGGTCAAGTGACCCTTGATGCCATAGCAAAACCACAGACTGAGTGGAAAGGTGCTCTTGATGGCTTAAAAGCTGCTTTCGAACATGAGCAGTTCATTTCAAAAAGCATTTTCTCTCTCGTGGAACTTGCTCACGAAATAAAAGATTACTCAACAGTTACTTTCCTCAACTGGTTTGTAGAAGAACAGATCGAAGAAGAAGAATCAGCTCTTGCTGTAGTTACCAAACTCGAAATGATCGGCGAATCGAAAAATTCTCTCTACCTTTTCGACAGAGATATGGGAAAAAGAGCGGCTAAGTAGGTATTAGGTATTAGGTATCAGGTAAGAATTTTTAGTGTGAGCCAAGGCTGAATTTCTGAAGGCTGAAGGCTGAATACCGTGAATTTGAGGCTGTTCCGATGAGGGGCAGCCTTTTTTCATTTATTTATTTCCGGTAAAATCAAAAATCTGTTAAATTTATTTTTCGATTTATTCTAATTTTTAAAACAGGAAGTGTATGAAAGGTATCATACTTGCCGGAGGTTCCGGATCAAGGCTCTACCCAATAACAAAAGTTTACAGTAAACAGCTTGCGGTTATCTATGACAAGCCGCTGATTTATTATCCTCTTTCGGTTCTTATGCTCGCCGGAATAAAGGATGTGCTGATAATTTCGAACGAGGAGACCATTCCTCTTTATCAGAAATTGTTTGATGACGGCAGTCATCTTGGTATGAATATATCATATAAACTGCAGGATGCACCAAGAGGTATAGCCGAATCGTTCATTCTCGGTGCCGATTTTATTGGTGATGACAATGTAACCCTGATACTTGGCGACAACATCTTCTTTGGTGATCTTGAGTTCTTTTACGATGCAGTGGCTGAACACAAAACAGGTGCCAAAATTTTCGGTTATCGTGTTACCGATCCCGAAAGATACGGAATTGTAAATTTTGACAAAACAGGCAAGGTTTTGAGCATTGAAGAGAAACCAAAAGTGCCAAAATCGAACTATGCCGTTCCCGGACTTTACATCTACGACAACAGTGTGGTAGAGATTTCCAAAAATTTGAAACCATCCGCTCGTGGCGAGCTCGAGATAACGGATGTGAACAATGTTTATCTTCAGCAGGAGACACTCCGAGTCGAAATTGTAGGCAGAGGTGTGGCGTGGCTCGATACGGGAACCCCTCAGGCACTGCTTCAGGCATCAAATTTCTTTGGTGTAATCGAAGAAAGACAGGGTTTGAAGGTTGCATGCCTCGAAGAGATAGCATTCAGCAAAGGTTTTGTGGATGTGGAGGGCTTCAAGTCGCTCATAAATTCCATTCCGCAGAGCATGTACCGGTCGTATCTCGAAAGAGTTTTGCAGGAATTTGAAGAGAACAGATAATATATTTGAATTGAGGAGAAATTGAACGCTATAGAAAGCCACCTTGATGGCATACTTTTATTAAAACCGGTTGTCTTTGAAGATCAAAGAGGTTTTTTCTTTGAATGTTTTCATAAAGAAAAAATGGAAAAGGCAGGGATTACCATGGAATTTGTCCAGGATAATCTTTCAAAATCTTCAAAAGGGACCATTCGAGGGCTACACTTCCAGCAACCTCCATATCAACAAGGGAAGTTGTGCCAGGTGATTTCAGGTGCAGTTTTGGATGTTGTGGTGGATATCAGGAAAGGTTCGCCAACATTTGGGAAGCATTATTCCACTTTGCTCTCCGATGAAAATCATCATCAAGTGTGGATTCCACCCGGTTTTGCCCATGGTTTTTCGGTTCTTTCTGATATAGCCATATTTCACTACAAATGCACCGGAACTTATAATAAAGACTCTGAGCGAACACTTCTCTACAGCGATCCTGAACTTGGAATCGACTGGAAAGTGGAGAAAGGAATTGTCTCCGAAAAAGATATTCAGGGAGTTCCTCTTAGTCAACTTGACACTCAATTTGTTTACAACACCAGATTATAATAATGAAAAATTCTTTGTTTTTTACCGACCGCGAGTCACCTGAAAGTTTTACACTTTCCAATCAGTTTTCCGAACATCTCGAATTTATTCTCGTTAAGACGCGTCAGACCGTTACCGATAACGACATGTATTACGCTCTTTCACTTTCGATTCGGGACAGACTTGTAAGGAACTGGCTTCGTACTCAGCATGTATATAACACCAGGAATGTGAAAAAAGTATATTACCTTTCTCTCGAATTTTTGATGGGAAGGCTCCTCGGAAATGCTCTTATAAATATGGACTATTACGAGGAATGTCGTCAAATTCTCCGCAAGGACAGTTATGTACTCGAAGATATTATGGAACTTGAACACGACATGGCTTTAGGAAATGGCGGTTTGGGAAGGCTTGCAGCTTGTTTCCTCGATTCGATGGCGACACTTCAACTCCCTGCATTTGGTTACGGGATCAGATATGAATTTGGTATTTTTAAGCAGGAAGTGGTGAACGGCAGACAACAGGAACAGCCTGACTATTGGCTCGCTTACGGTTGTCCATGGGAGATTCCAAGAAGAGAACTGACTTTCAGAGTAAAATATTTTGGCAGGGTAGTCTCAGTGAGGACGCCCGACGGCAAAATTAAGCATAATTGGATAGATACCGAAGAAATTCTCGCTGCCGCATTTGATGTACCTGTTCCGGGTTATAAGTCTGATACAGTAAACAATCTGAGATTGTGGGCTGCAAGAGCAAATGAAGAATTTAGCTTTAAAGAATTTAACGACGGAAACTATGTTGCTGCTGTTGAAAAGAAAAACATCTCTGAAAACATTTCCAAGGTGCTTTATCCAAACGACAGTTATACAGGCGGGAAATTTCTTAGGCTGAGACAGCAATACTTCTTTAGTTCGGCTTCACTTCAGGATATTATCAGAAAATACCGATACAATCACACTACTCTGGAGAATTTTGCAGAAAAAACTGCGATTCAGCTCAACGATACTCACCCTGTGATTGCAATTCCCGAACTTATGCGGATTCTTATCGATGAAGAAGGTATGCCATGGGACGAAGCATGGAAGATTACGCAAGGGACATTCGCCTACACGAACCACACAGTAGTACCCGAAGCTCTTGAAGAGTGGTCGGTTTCCATTTTTGAGGAACTTTTGCCCCGTCATCTTCAGATAGTTTATGATATCAACCATAACTTCCTGCAAGATATAAGAGAAAAGTATAATTTACCCGATGAAGTTATCAGCAAAATATCTATCATCAGAGAAGGTCCCGAGAAGAGAATCAGGATGGCAAATCTTGCAATTGTTGCATGCCATTCAGTTAACGGGGTTGCAGCACTTCACTCAAATATTTTAAAACAGCTCATTTTTAACGATTTTCACAGGATTTTCCCCAATAAATTCACTAATGTCACCAACGGAATCACCTTCAGAAGGTGGATAAGGCACGCTAATCCTCTTCTTTCATCTCTGATTTCCGACAGAATTAGCGATGACTGGATACTTCACAACGACAAAATTGCAGAAATCGAGAAATTTGCTGATGATCATGAATTTTTGAATGACTGGAGCCACATTAAGTGGTTCAACAAACAGTTGCTCGCAAAATTCATCAAAAGTGAATATGGTATTACCGTTCCGACCGATTCAATTTTTGATGTGCAGATAAAAAGATTCCATGAGTATAAACGACAGTTGCTGAATGTTCTTCATGTGATCACACTCTATAACCGCATCAAAGAGAATCCAAGATACGAAGCTACACCAAGGACTGTGATCTTCGCCGGAAAGGCTGCACCCGCATACACCATGGCGAAACTTATCATCAAACTCATCCATGCTGTGGGTGATGTGGTGAACAATGATCCTGTGGTTGGTGACAAACTTAAAGTGGTCTTCATTGCAAATTATGGTGTTTCGCTGGCTGAAAGGATTATTCCTGCGGCTGATCTTTCAGAGCAGATTTCCACAGCGGGTCTTGAAGCTTCCGGAACAGGGAACATGAAATTCGCACTTAATGGTGCCCTGACTATTGGTACGATGGATGGTGCAAACATTGAGATAAGGGAGGAAGTGGGAGATGAAAACATCTTCATTTTTGGGCTTCTTGCCGATGAAGTGCTGGCCTTAAGGGCACAAGGTTACAACCCGATGGACTACTACGACCGAAATCCTGAACTCCGTCGTGTCATTAACATGATTGCCGGAAACAGTTTTTCACCTGCAGAACCCGGTATCTTCCAGCCGATTATCGATTCGTTATTGGGAAGCGACTATTATATGCTCCTTGCTGACTATGAAGATTATGTCCGTGTACAGGAAGAAGTGGCAAAAGCCTACCGTGATCGTGAAAAGTGGAACAGGATGTCACTCCTTAATACTGCCCGAATTGCCAAGTTTTCGAGCGACAGAGCGATCTCTGATTATGCCAAAAACATTTGGAATATCGAGCCCGTTACCGTGAAGGTTGACTAAACCACCCCGCAATTCTTATCTGTTTTGAGGTACACTTTTTAAAGGTGTACCTCATAAATATCTCAAAAAATCCTCAATTTCAGAGACATCAAGCTCTATGATTTCCGGAACCGACACTTCCTTTTTTTCTGATATATGAAGAAGAGTGTTTCCTATCGGGTGTGCGAGGGGTTTAATGCAATGGCTGCTCACGAGCTGTTCGATCTCATTTTTCTCGATGCCGATAGTTCGTAAGGTTTTTATGGCGATAATGTTGCATTCGATGGCAGGTTCTGAAAGATAGTGTTTGCAAAGGTCTATAAGCCAGTTTTCACTCTCAGGTGAGAACGATTTAATATACGGTTTGTAACCATTTTGTCTGTTTTTGCCGGTAGCCAGTAAGTGGAGGATTCTGTAGCGGGTGTAAGAATTAATTGTGCTATCCACCAGGAGATTTGCCATCAGATGGACCGCCCTGTCCGAGACTTTCTGAGTTATTCCCTTAAAGAATACCGACTGAACAAGTAACCAGGAAGCATGTTTTGACGCTCCGGCATAATTTCTGATTATATGATCCAAGGTGTTCACCTGCCAAAGAGTTCTGCCGTTTACGCTCAGTTTCTTCTTTTTGACTGTTGTTTGCGTCGAAAGAAACTTGCAAAAATCTTTCGCTTTACCGTCGTCATCTATCAAGTCGGATTCGGTGAATGTTTTCACTTCTGAGAGGTGTCTGTCGAGGAACTCATTAAATTTTTCACTCTGCTCTTCGTCAGTTACATCTAAATAGTCATAAGCATCTGCTGCCTTCGATCTCAGGTCTTCTTTTTCCTTGTCGTTGGATGCAAGCTTTGTTTTTCCTGAATTCAAGTTCAAACCAAGCGTAAGAAGAGATTTCTGCAGAAGCAGGACAGCATCGTCGAGTTCTTTTTTGTCGTTTGCGAATATCTTCATATCATCGTTATATCTTCCAAAAGCTACCTTTTTCGTTGCCATCAGTTCATCAACTTCTTTCAGATAGATGTTTGCAAGAAATCCGTCAGTACCGCAACCGATTACCAGTCCCTGTCTCATAGTTTCAGGTTTAATCTGTGAACCCGGGTGGTGACCGTAAGAGGCAACCTTAACCTTAAGGATGTTTTCAAAAAGTTTTATTACATCTGAATTAGGCTTGATAGTCAGGGATTCAACAATTTTTTTCACAAGGTATTTGTGGGAAACCGAGTCATAGAAAGAAGAGATATCGGTTTTGATCATAAACTTGTATTTTGGAGTCATTTCCTTTTGCCACTCAACGAAACGGGGCCAGTTGTTCTCAGCAAAATTCTGCAGCAGATTGTTATTCGCAGATTTTCCCTTGGCTCTTCTGTTGGCGAAGCATCTTTCGGAAAGCTGTATGTCGAGAAGATCAGCAAGAACAGTTACAAACGCATATCTTATAACCAGATCCTTGAATGGGATGAAAATCATTCTTCTGCGTACAATATTGGTTTTCGGAGGAAAATACGCAAAGGAGGTCTGTTGTGTGTAGGATTTGGGGTCTTTAAGGATTTGTGAAATCGAGCTGATTATCGAATCACGGTTTGCTTTTGCCCACTCGATTTCAGTTGGATCATGGAAAAAATCCTTTTGTCGCTCGTTACATGTGTAAACAAAAGCTCTCTCGAGGTTGTTGGGGTCGGTAATCTTTGCGTAAAGTTCTTTGCTGTCCATCATTTTCCTGATTTTTGGTTCTGCAGTAATAGAGTGGAAGAAGCGATGTTTTTCCGGAAAACCTTGAGAGAGCTTGAAAATATATTACATCAGTTTCAGAGCTGACATTCCGCCATCGATGTGAATTATCTGTCCCGTAATCCAGGTTGAAGTGTCGCCGAGCAGAAATTCTGCCGCGGATGCTATATCACCGGCACTTCCAACCCTGCCGAGAGGATGTCTTTTAGCAGATGCTTCAACCTTTTCGGGAGTAGAAAGCAGTTTTGCAGCGAGTGGAGTATCAGTGAGCGACGGGGCAATTGCATTCACTCTGATTTTTGGGGCAAGCTCTGCTGCGAGTGATCTTGTAAGCCCCTCAACTGCCCCTTTTGCAGAGGCGATGGAGGCGTGGTAAGGCATTCCCGTCGAGACAGCCACAGTGCTGAATAAAACCAGAGATGCCTGTTCCGCAAGTTTGAAGTTTGGTAAAAAATGTTGAATGGTTTTTATTGCCCCGAGGAGATTGATGTTCAATTCGTTCTGAAAATCGTTAATTGAAAGTGATCGGAAAGGTTTTAAATTTATACTGCCGGGTGCATAGACGAGACCATCAACAACACCCTCCAACTTAGGCAAAGAAGAGTTAATGTCGGCAAGATCCGCTTGAATTTGGGTATAATCGCCCGAAAAACCTGCCACCTCTCTTCTGCTTATTCCGGTGACACGGTGTCCCGAGGTGAGTAATTTATTAGTCAGGTCAGCACCAATTCCCGATGATGAACCGGCAATAATATAATGTTTCTGCATTAGGAATCCTTTTTTTCTTGATAAACATCGGAGAGAGTAGTGTTGTTCAAGATTGAGGAGAAATGAGCGGGGAAGAGAACGGGTTTAACGAGCGAGTGAAGAGTGATCAATCAACCCTTACTATCTCAACCTCCGATTTTTTATGAAAAATGACAAGATAAGGGATCAGGTTTTTTAGAGAGCGGATTTTTTCTGATTGCATGTATTTTTTCAACTGGGCGATGCCTTCGGTTTTACGGATTTGGTACTCTTTTTCGTCGTGAACTTTTACATACTTAAATTCAAGAAGGAATTGATACTTTCCACCAAATGGTTCTCTGTGTGTAATGAGAAGATCTACTCTCCCTTGCTCCACTTCAAATTCGCTGTGAATCACGAAAGATTTGTTTAGAGAAAGAAGGGTGATAACAATCATTTTTAGATTGCTCTCTCTGAAATTTTGGAAGTCGTTGTTTGTCAGGAGTGCTAAGATTCGCCCTGTCTCCTTGACGAGATTATTGATCTACCCCTTCTCTGCCATCTCTTCAAATATCAGTCTTCCCGGTCAGATCGATTTGAATATTCAGTTCCTGCTCATAAACAGCTCTTAAAAATTCCCAATAGACATTTTTGATCACATAGTTTGGGATGGAATATTTTATGATTCCATATTTCTCAGAGTCTATTGTTAACAAACCGTTATAAAACAGAATTGAAATCGCATCGGATTTTGTGTAAGATAATTCCGGATTAAATCTTGTGACTAAATTCCCTTTTATTGATTCATTGGTATAAACTTCTTCAATCAATGCATCCGCTTCCGATTTGGGAAGAAGGTACACAATGTCTTTTATCTTTTTCCAGTCGCTCGTCACATTATTGTCGGTAATCTCTTCGGGATACCGCAATGAATTTTGGAAAGAGATCAGGAAATTAAGTACGAGTTGTGGGTTGTAGATTCGTTCACCACCGTTTCTGCAAAATTTACTGCCGTTAAACCACAGCTGCATATCTTCCATAAGGGTGTCGAAGTTA
The DNA here is from genome assembly GCA_964431385.1 of uncultured Ignavibacteriaceae bacterium. Lineage (GTDB taxonomy): Bacteria > Bacteroidota > Ignavibacteria > Ignavibacteriales > Ignavibacteriaceae > UTCHB3. The sequence goes on from CAYSJM010000038.1 coordinate 13,685, forward strand.
AAAGCTTTATCGCGTTCCATTGTTCCCAAAATAAGGGCTTTTAATTCTTTCTCCGTAAAACCTGCCATTTCATGGAAGACAGGATCAAGAGTAATATCCCTGGCGATGTTGAATCCTCTGGTCATACTGTCCAAGGTAATCGGTGTAACTCCGGTAGCAAAAAAGCGATCGACAACTCCTTCACCATTGTATTGTTTGATTACTTCATAAAATTTTCTTACCCACCCGTTGCTCGAAACAAATTCTTTAAAGCTTTCGCGATCGAAAGAAAACAATTCATTAGTAAAATGGTCATATTCATCAATAAGAAGGAAAATTTTACCCGCAGGCATTTCTCTTTTGAAAAGCGAAAAAAATCTTCTTAATAATTCTGTACCGCTTATGCTGTTCAGCAGAACTTCTCTTTCAGATGTGGTGCCGATATTGTAAGTACTCAGGAAGTTTGCAATCTTTGTTGACAATTCAACGCAAAACTCTCTCTCTATGTCAGCACTGTCCTCCGTTCTGATGCCGCTGAAATTGAACTTGATTACATGGTAGGAGTTCTTGAGTGGAGTGGAATTTCCCGGTTTCCCGATATAAAACTGTCCAAAGATTTGATCGAACTTATCACGATGCTCAATGCCATAGTAGAGTTCCAGAACAGACAGAAACATCGACTTGCCAAAACGACGGGGTCTAAGGAAGCAGAATATTCAAAATATCTCTCCATACCCCAGGTGTTTCAGGATTTTTGCAGTGATTGTTTTTCTGCTTGAAGAGAAATTGGGGTTTTCGTCGTCATACCCTTTTCTAAGGCGAGTTGCGAAATAGATAACATTGTCTTTGAGAGTCAAATAACCAACCCACCAGCCGGTATCGTCCTGTCCCAAGATTTTGCCCCATCCTGTTTTTGCCCGCAGGGTGAAGAGAGAGTCTTCTTTTTCAATCATGATTGTTTTGACGATTGAAAAGGTTCTTTTTGAAAAGGGAAGTGTCTCTGAATCAAGATTTCTTAAGAAATTAACCTGTTGCACAGGTGAAATTTTTAAGGAGCCATCCAGCCAAAAGGAATCGACATGTGTTCCGATAAAACCATTTCCGTAGCTGCATTTGTTGAGGTAGTCGAGATATTTTTCTCTGCCGACTTTGGGTGCCAGTTTGCAATAGAGCCATGCCGCTGAGAACTTAAAAGCACGACGGAGGTCGAGGTCCTGATTCCAGTCATCAACCCATCTTTTCACGCCGTCCCATTTTACAATTTCATTCTCATCTTTCAGAATTCCTTCTTCCAGAAATACCAATGAATTGAAAATCTTTGAAGAGGAAGCAGGCAGCAATTCAAGATTTGCATCGGAGGTGTCGCTTAATATCCATTTATCGGCTTTTTTATCGTAGATGGTTATACTTCCTTTAAAACCTGACTCATCAAAGAATTTTTGTAATTCTGACTGCGATTTTATTGGCAGTACGATTATTGCCAGAAGTGTAAAGAGAAGTTTAAATGGGTATTGTGCAGGCATCGGCTCGCCTTTTGAAAGTTGTGGATATTCTTGATTTATTCATTTGTCAATGTAAATTTAAGAAGTTAATTGGAACTATGTGTAACAGAAAAGCTACCCGGGCAAAATTAATGAAGGGCGGTCAATTTCCATTTTGATTTCTTCTCTGCAAAGCTTAACTTATCGCATTAATTTGAAAGATTTTAATGCCACAAAAGAAACTTCTTCTCTTCAAAAAACCGGGATGTATGCCTTGTGAAGTGATGGAGCGGGAGTTGTCGATTGTGTTGAGTGATATAACCGTAAACCCTGAATTAACGGTCATTGATCTCTCTGAGTATCCTGAGATCGGCGAAAAAATGGATATTCAAAGCACACCTGCACTTCTCTTTGTGTCAGATGGAAAAATTGTCGATATCATTCATGGTGTTGTAAACCGGGAGTATCTGCGAAAAACAGTTACCGGATTCTCAAATCTTTAGTCAGAGCTGTTCCATCCCGTTTTACCGAAAATATTTCTCCGATCCGGTGCCTCTCCCCGGTGAAAGAGAGAGGCATGGATGGAGTTTCGTGTATCATTCAGGAGCGAAGACCGTCGATCTTTGCTCGAATATCTTCAAATGAACAGTGATGAATTAACTCACCTTCAACAACTACTGTAGGTCCTTTATCACAGTTTTCTGCACAGAAAGTTGCGGAAACCTCAAATTCCTCAGAGAGTCCCTCAACGGATACATGTCTTACTATTCTGTTCAACAGCTTTTGTGATCCTTTTATGAAGCAGGAAGTCCCCACGCAGACGGAAATTTTCTTCTTCTCTTCACCACTTTGGATGAGACTTATTCCGCCTTCAAACCGTTTGCGGTTCTTGTAACGGGTGTGCAGCAACTCATGTGCAACATGACTTCCCGGGGATTCGAGGAAATTGTTGTAGAGTTCCTTGATGTATGGATTTTCGTGAGCGTTGTGCAGTTGCAACATTTTGTCAGTTTCGTAAAGTCCTTTGCCGCGTTTAGCAACTGTATCTTCACTGTGTGTAACAGGCTGTCCGGCACCACCCGCACATCCGGCAGGGCAAGCCATCACTTCGATGAAATCGTAATGTTCTTCGCCGCTTTTCACTTTATCAAGGAGCGACTTGGCGTTCTTAAGTCCGCTTACAACAGCGATTGCAAACTCTTTGCCATTAACCGTAACTTTTTTCCGTTTTATTCCGGTGCTTCCACGAAGTTCAATAACATCCGAAATGGTGGCATCTTCACCGTTTATTGTTGAACTAAGGTGTCTTACAACAGCTTCTGCAACACCTCCAGAGTTCCCAAAAATGATTCCGGCACCCGTTTTGAAGCCGAGCGGCATATCGAATGATTCGGGCGAGAGTTCATCAAACACTATGCCTGCTTCGCGGATCATTCTTGCGAGTTCGGGGACTGTAATCACAAAATCGACATCTTTTTCGATGTGGGAATTGCGGGTTATCTCGAACTTTTTGGCTGTGCAAGGCATTACAGAAACAGAAACGATATCTTTCTTTTCCATTTTCAGTTTATCATGGATTCTGTTTTTTATCAAAGCACCAACCATCCCTTGTGGTGACTTGCACGAGCTCAAATTGCCCAAAAACTCCGGCTGGTATTGCTCTGCATACTTAACCCAGGCAGGGCAGCATGAAGTGATTAGCGGGAGTTTTTCGCCGGAATTGATCCTTTCGAGGAACTCATTTGCTTCTTCCATCACCGTCAGGTCGGCACCAAACGAAGTGTCATATACCTTTTTGAAACCGAGTTGTTTCAGGGAGGCAATCATCTGTCCCGTTACATTCTCACCTTCCCTGTATCCAAACATTTCACCCAATGAGACTCGAACTGCCGGGGCAATCTGGATAACAACAAACTTGTCGGGGTTGTCGAGAGCCTTCCAAACTTCTTCTGTGTCAGATTTTGGTGTGATCGCTGCGGTTGGACATACTCTTGCACACTGTCCACAATCCACACACTCAACTTCACCGAGGTTTTTACCAAAAGAGGGAACTACAACAGCCTCACTTCCTCTGTGAGCAAAGTCGAGAACCCCAATTCCCTGAATTTCGTCGCAGGCTCTTACACAGTCACCGCAGAGGATACATTTGTCCATATCTCTGATAAGTGCAGGTGAAGAGTCGTCAATTCCGCAGTTTTTTGTAGTGCTTTTAAATCGAACATCTTCAACACCGAGGCGTGAAGCGATATCGAGTAGCTTGCAGGAGTCGCTTTTTACACAGGAAGTACATTCTCTTTTATGTGATGCAAGGAGAAGTTCGATATTAATTTTTCTGATATCACGGAGTTCTTTAGTATGAGTTTTTATCTTCATTCCCGGTTCCGGTTTCATCGAGCAGGAAGAGTTGATACCCTTTCCCTCCACATCAACCAGACAGAGGCGGCATGCACCGTAAACACTCAATTCAGAATGATAGCAAAAAGTTGGAAGATCGATATTTGCTTTTCTGATCACTTCGAGGAGGTTTTTCTCCCCGTCTATTTTTATTTCGCGTCCGTTTATATGGACAAAATTGTCGTTATTCATTTTACACTCCTTCCGCTATTGCATCGAGGCGACAGGCTTCGATGCATGCACCACATTTGATGCAAAGCGATTCATTAATAAAATGTGGCTGTTTCTTTTCCCCGGTTATGGCACCCACGGGGCATTTTTTTATGCAGAGTCCACAGCCTTTGCACTTTTCCTCAATCACAGATGGGGTAAGGAGGCTCTTGCATTTTTTTGCGGGGCATCTTTGCTGCATCACATGAGTTTCCATCTCTTCTCTGAAACTTGTCATCAGTGAGAGTACAGGATTAGGTGCCGTCTTACCGAGTCCGCATAACGATGCTTTTGTGATTGCTCTGCCAAGGTTTTCGAGGATCTCGAGAGTGTGTTCATCAGCCCTTCCCTCGGTGATGTCATCGAGCAGGGCAAGCATCTGTTTTGTACCTTCACGGCAGGGGACACACTTCCCGCATGACTCGTTCTGGGTAAATTGCATAAAATACTTGGCAATTTTCACCATGCAGGTGTTTTTATTCATCACCACGAGTCCACCTGAACCCACCATTGCACCAATCGACCGGAGCGAGTCGAAACTTAAAGGGAGGTCCAGGTGTTCGCTTGTCAGGCAGCCCCCCGAAGGACCACCAATTTGCACTGCCTTGAAGCCATCGGGATCAAGATTCCCGTCATCATCGGTTACACCACCGCCGATATCGTAAATTATTTGTCGGAGTGTTGAGCCAAACGGTACTTCAATCAGGCCGGTGTTAACCACATGACCTGTAAGGGCGAAGGTCTTTGTGCCCGGTGATTCAGGAGTTCCGAGAGAACGATATTCCGCAGCACCCTTCATTATGATTTCGGGAACGGATGCGAGAGTCTCAACATTATTAATGATTGTAGGTTTTCCGAACAACCCCGATTGAGCCGGGAATGGAGGTTTTGGAGCGGGCATCCCCCGTTTTCCTTCAATTGAGGAGATAAGAGCAGTTTCTTCCCCGCAGACAAAAGCACCGGCTCCTTCCATCACATGGATTGTAAAGTTCTTATCGGACTCAAAAATATTTTTTCCGAGGATGCCGTATTTTTCCGCCGTTTCAACCGCTTTTTTTATTCTTTTCACAGCGAGAGGGTACTCGAGTCTTACATAAACGAATCCCTCGTCAGCACCGATTGCCCTTGCGGCAATTATCATTCCTTCTATAACTGAGTGGGGATTTCCTTCCATAACGCTTCTGTCCATGAAGGCACCCGGGTCACCTTCGTCACCGTTGCAGATTATGTATTTCTTCTCATTTTTCTCACCCGTCGCCATCAGCCATTTTTTCCCTGTCGGGAAACCACCGCCGCCTCTGCCTCTTAGCCCGGAGTTCAGGATCTCTTTGCAAACATCCTCTTCGGTCATTTCGTTTATTGCTTTATCGGCTGCTGCATAACCGCCTCTGTGGATGTATTCTTCGATATCTTCAGGATTTATATTGCCACAGTCGCGAAGCACCTTTCGGGTTTGTTTTTTGTAGAAGTTTATATCGTTAATTGTTTTACACAATTTATCCGAAGGTTTTCCTTTGTAGAGGAGTCTTTCGATGGCTCGCCCGTTCAGAACGGTCTCCTGAATAATTTCTGCCACATCTTCGGGTTGAACTTTTACATAAAAAATTCCTTCTGGCTCCACAGTTACGAGAGGACCCATTTGGCAGAAGCCCTGGCATCCACTCCCGGTGAGGAGGTTAAATTTACTTTCCTCTTGTTTTAATTCAGTTTCGATTTGTAGCCCCATAAGTTGCGAAATTTGCTTAAATTCGTTGCTTATTTTCAAGGCTCCGTTTGCCATGCAGCCGGTGCCGGCACAAATAATTATTCTGCGACTAACCTGTGCATACCGTTGCGTATAGTTCTGTTTTATTCCGGCTAATTCTCTTTTATTCATCGTTCATTTTCTCCTTGCTCATAATTTCCTCAATCATAACGGTGGTTTTGCCCGGAGTCATGAGAGAATGCACCTCATCATTTACTACTACCACGGGAGCAATTCCGCAGGCACCAAGGCATGAAACTGTCTCGAGCGTAAAGAGAAGGTCATCAGTTGTCTCTTTGCCCTGTTTAAGGTTGAGGGTTTTTCTTATTTCATCAATCAGTGGAAGTGAACCTTTCACATGGCAGGCGGTACCGTCGCAAACTTTAATGACAAATTTCCCTTTGGGGGCAAGGGCAAAATGTGAGTAAAAAGTTGCAACGCCGTAGATTCGTGCTGGTGAAATGTCAAGAGTTGTAGCAATAAAAGCGAGAACATCTTCGGGGAGATAACGATATTCTTCTTGTACGGCTTGTAATACGGGTATTAGTTTTTCAGATTTATAGTTATATTTTTCGAGTATTTCGCACACTTTGGCAAATTTTCTTGCCGCTTGTCCTGTTTCTGTGCTGTGCATAATTTATCCTTATAGCTGGTCTTTTAACACTTGTCCGAGTTTTCTTTTGAGAACCGAAAGCCCTGCGTGCAGCAGAACATTCTCAACAATAATGCCCTCGGGTACCCGGAGTTGAACGGGGGCAAAATTCCAAATAGCTTTAATCCCCCCCTCTACCATCATTTTGGCGACAGCGTTGGCTTGAGGGGCGGGTACAGTAATAATCCCAATGTGAACATGCATTCTTTGGGCAAGGTCTGTTAGTTTATCGATATGAATAACGGGTATATCGCGGATCAAACCATCAATTTTCCCCGGGTTGTTATCAAAAGCTGCGACAATATTCAGTCCGTAGCTTTTGAAGTTGGGGTAACCCATGAGGGCAGTTCCTAGGCTTCCGGCACCTGCAAGAAATGCATCGTTTATATTATCCCAATTTAGAAAACTCTCAATCGCCTGGATTAATTCGGGGATCAGGAAGCCTGTTTTTGGTCTCCCGACAATTCCGGTGAATTCGATATCTTTTCTCACCTGAGTGGGGTCGAGCAAAAGTTCGTCGGCGATTTTTGTACTCGAGACCTCTTTAATGCCGTCATCCTTCATTCTGTGAAGAATCTGCAAATAGCGTGGAAGTCTCCTCAGAACGGGTTCGGGAACTTGTTTAATCTCTTTGGTCATCATTGTAAAAGTCTTTCTAAATAGAGAAATTTTTATCGAGAAAAATATATCGAGAAATTTATACCGATTAAAATATGGAAAATTACGATATTTGTCAAGAGAATTTTTTCAAATGCGGGATTATTTTTAACAAAAAAGAGAAAAATGGAGTAAAAAGATACCTGACAGACACAAAATCGGGTATGGCACGGAAATTGTAGCATAAAAAAGATGAGAAGATTGAAGAAGGCATAAAATGATAAATACGATAGTTGAGAACTCATATATATTCACAAATAAAGCAAAATGTCAAGACTGCTATCGCTGTGTGAGGGTATGTCCTGTAAAAGCTGTTGGTGTGAACAACGGGCAGGCTTATGTTGATGAAAAGCGGTGCATATTTTGTGGGGAGTGCATTACAGAGTGCCCGCAAGGGGCAAAGTATTACCGTAAGGATACCGACAAGGTAAAAGAGCTCTTTGAATCGGGTGACGAAGTTGTAGCTGCTGTTGCTCCATCATTCGCAGGATTGCTTTCGCCTGAGGAGATTCGGAGATTCCCTTCGGCTTTGCGTTTATTGGGTTTTTCGCTGGTTGTTGAAGTGGCAGAAGGGGCATATTACGCGACGAGAGAATCGTTAAGGTCGGTTACAAAAGGGAGAGGCTGCATTTCAACTTCCTGTCCGGCTGCGACAGCATACACCGAAAAATATCGTCCCGATCTTCTTGATGCTCTCATACCTGTCCCCTCTCCGATGATTGCACAGGCAAAACTGATAAAAAGACGGAGAGGTACGGGGTCAAAAACCGTTTTTATCGGACCTTGTGTAGCAAAAAAGAGGGAAGCGGATTCACCGGAGTATAGAGGTCTGATAGATGCAGTGATCACTATGGAGGAACTGTTTGACTGGTTGGCGGAACGAAATATAGACCTGAACAAACTTGAAGAGAGCGGATTTGACTGGGAAAAATATACAGGTGGTGAATCTTTTTGTCTTTCCGGAGGGATTGTAGATGCTGCCGGTGTTTGCGACACTTCCCTTAACAACGAAATAAAAATAATACCCGTCTCCGGTTTTGAGCGAACAGTTGAGGCATTAAACATTGCAGGCGAGAGGGGTGAAAAAATTCTGATTGAACCGCTCGTTTGCTCGATGGGTTGTATAAATGGACCCGGAATTAAATCGGATGTGAACATTCTGAAACGAAAATTGAGTGTAATGGCGTACGCCGAAGCAAAAAAGGGGAAGGGTGAACCGTTGGTTGAAGAGCAACTTCAGTTGACAACTCTTTATCATGACAGATCAGACAACTTTCTTAGTGAATATGAAGAATCAAAAATCAAGGAGATTTTACAGCAAACGGGGAAATATACAAAAGATGATGAACTGAACTGCGGAGCGTGCGGTTACGATTCCTGTCGCGACAAAGCAAAGGCAGTGTTGGCAGGAATGGCGGAAACCAACATGTGCATACCGTATATGAGAAGATTTGCCGAGAGGAGGGCAGATCAGATAATAGATAAAACTCCAAATGGAATAATCGTACTCGACAGGATGCTCTCGATAATCAGTATGAACGACGCTTTTCAAAAAATGTTTATGTGCACAGGTTCTTCAGTCGGCAGGCATGTCTCGAGCATAATAGACCCTGATTTATTTGAGAGAGTAATCGGCGGGGGTGTTGATTTGATAGAGCAAACTATAACACTTGCAAAATACAGTCTTACAACGGAAGTGAAAATCTTCAGAATAAGTGAAAACGCAATTGTGGGCATTTTTGTAGATATCACAAAACGGGAAACCGAAAAGAAGCAGCTTGACACTCTCAGGGGGGAGACGCTTAAAAAGGCTGAAGAGCTGCTCGAGCATCAGATAAAAACTGCACAGTTTCTTGCCAAAATTCTCGGTGAAGGAACGGCAAAAAGCGAAGAACTTCTCGAAAACCTGATGAAAATTACAGAGGATGAAAGCAGAAAGGGATCGACAAACAAATCGAAATGGCTATGGGATATCTACACATCGAAATAGAGGTTTCGCAGAAATCGAAAAAAGCCGGGCAGCCAAGCGGGGATGTGGTTAAGATTCTTAGAACAGAACAACACACAACACTTATACTTTGTGATGGTCTTGGTTCAGGAGTAAGGGCGAATATTTTCGCAGAAATGGCAGCTTCACGGCTTAAGGAATTACTAAGTACAGGTTTTTCGCTTCGTAAAGCATTCACAAATACTGTTGTCACAATGGAGGATGCCAAAAGAGCTGATCTACCTTATTCTGCAATGACAATCATCAGGGTGTTGAATGATGGTTTAACCACGATCCTCTCGTATGAGACACCACTTCCAATCTTTCTTTCGGGGAAAACAGCCTATCCGTTAAAAGGAAGACTTTACAACAACGGGACTGCATTTATAACGGAAATTAACTGTGTTTTAAACCTCGGTGAGGGGATCATCGCGGTAACCGATGGGGTTACCCAGGCAGGAATCGGAAAATCTTTCACTCACGGATGGGAAATTGAAGGGCTTACAGCACACTTAAACCACCTCCTGAAAAAGGGGGAATCATTTAAACATCTCCCCGATCTTGTAAGAGATGAATCGGTGAGTCATTGGGGTGAGAAGCAGGGGGATGATGTCACAGTGGCTCTCGGATTTGCAAGAAAAGGTAGAATTGTAAATGTCTTTACAGGTCCACCCGCCGATCCTTCGCAAGATGACGAGGCATTTGAGTCGTTTTTTGCGAATTCGGGTGTAAAAATAGTCTGTGGAGCATCAACCGCCAAGATTGCCGCACGCTATTTGAACAAACAATTAACAGTGAACGAGAACTATTCAGACGCAATCACTCCCCCCGACTATGAAATTGAAGGTGTTGATCTTGTAACAGAAGGAGCCGTGACACTTAATCAGGTTTACAATATTTGGGATGAAGATTCAAGCAAATTAGATGCGGATAACCCTGTCACAGTTTTATATTCACTTCTGACAGCCACGGACAGAGTAAACATATTTCTGGGTTCAGCCAAAAATCCGGCTTCCGAAGATATCTCATTTACTCAATTAGGGATTTTAAAGAGAGAAAAAATCATACCATTAATCATCGAACGCCTAAAACAAGAGGGGAAACTTGTGGTGGTGAAAGAGTTTTGATTAATGCAGTAATGCAGTAATCCAAAAATTCAATAGTGCAATAATTTTTAGTGGACATAAATTTTATTGGGATGCGGATTTCGTAGATTAGAACGGAATTTCAAGGAAGTAATATTTCAGTCCGTCAAAATTAGGTAAATTCGTAAATTTACGGGACGGTTTCAGGAAATTATGCGCAACTTCATTTACAGCCTCTTTTTCAACGACCGGCGCGAATTCAGTCTTGTTGATCTTTTTGTAGTGCTCTGCATCGTTTCCTTGTTATATGCCGGTGTCCAGCTTGCGGCATACGCTCCGGAGTACATTACAGCACCAAACATCTCCGACTCTCCTTCAGCGCTGCCCGTTTATGCATTCTTCTCCCTTATGAGAATGTTTGCAGCCTATTCACTATCGGTACTTTTTACCCTGGTGTATGGTAGAGTTGCAGCCTACAACAAAAAAGCCGAAAAAATTCTTATTCCTGTTCTCGATGTTCTCCAAAGCGTTCCCATCCTTTCATTTTTACCCGTGGTGGTACTAAGCTTAACGGCTATACTTCCACAGGGAATTGCAGTTGAGGCGGGATCAATAATCCTGATTTTCACTTCACAGGCGTGGAACATGACCTTCGCTTGGTATCAGTCGCTGACTACGATACCAAAAGATATACAGGAAGCGACAGAAATTAACAAGCTGAACAGGTGGCAGCGGTTTAGAAGTCTGGAGTTCCCATTTGGTACGATAAGTTTTATCTGGAACAGCATGATGAGTTGGGCGGGTGGCTGGTTTTTCCTGATGGCTGCCGAAATTTTCACGGTGGGTGACAAAGATTTCCGGCTCCCGGGGCTTGGTTCCTTCCTTCATGAAGCATCTGACAAAGGGAATTATCCTGCAATCATGTGGGGAGTAGCCACACTTATACTCATTATAGTGATACTCGACCAGGTGATCTGGCGCCCCCTCCTCGCATGGTCGGATAAATTTAAATTTGAAATGACCACAGGCGACGATCCCCCCGGTTCATGGTTTTATTCGGTGCTGGTAAAATCAAACATAATTTATTCAATAAAAGAGAATTTCCTCTCGCCTGTAGGGAAGAAAATTGATCTCTTTTTTGCACGACGGAGCAAACCTGTTGTACAGATAGAACAAACGAGAGGATCGGAAATTGCCTCAAAAATTGTGATTTATCTTATAGTGGGAGTTATTTTAGTCGGACTTGTGGGAGCAGGTATCATGCTCGTTGAAGTAAGTTTGGCGGACTGGATGGAGATTTTACTCGGGGTTTTTGAAACATTTTTAAGGGTTTGTGCCGCCTTGTTAATTGCGTTCATGTGGACTATTCCGGTCGGAGTTCTGATAGCAACGAATAAAAAAGTGGCAAGATTTTTACAGCCGATGGTGCAGATTTTTGCTTCAATTCCCGCAACCGCCCTTTTCCCCGTAGTCTTAATGTTTGTGATTGCCCTTCCATTTGGGGTAAATCTTGCCTCAATTCTCCTCATGCTGATGGGGACACAGTGGTATCTCCTCTTCAACATTATTGCGGGGGCATCCGCTATTCCGCAGGACTTAAAATATACATCGAGGCTGCTTCATCTTGGTGTCGTAAAAAAATGGAAAACATTGATCCTTCCGGCTCTGTTTCCCTATTTAATTACGGGGGCGATCGCTGCCGGAGGTGGTGCGTGGAATGCGAGTGTGGTTGCAGAGTTCGTAACCTTTAGTGGTAATACTGTATCAACCGTTGGTATCGGCTCATCCATTGCAAAGGCGACTGCGGACGGGAATTTCCCAAAGCTGCTCGCTTCTACCCTCGTGATGATATTAACTGTGGTTTTGATTAACAGATTTTTTTGGCGTCGTCTTTACCATTTGGCTGAAGACAGGTTCAAGTTAGAGTGAGAGGTGTTCAGTGAAAAAAAATACTTCATTAGTGGATGTGAAGAAAGTAAGTCAGGTTTACGGCAAAGATCAAAAGAAATTTACCGCCCTTTCAGATATAGAACTGAAGATAAATCCCGGTGAGTTCGTTGCCCTTGTTGGTCCCTCGGGATGCGGTAAGAGTACTCTTCTAAGACTGATAACGGGTCTTCAAAAAGCCTCAAAAGGGTCAGTTCTTTATAATGGCGAAAAACTTGAAGGTGTTAATCCAAATGCAACTATCGTTTTTCAGACTTTTGCCCTCTTCCCATGGTTTAATGTAATCGAAAATGTTGAACTTGCTCTCGCAAACAGGGATATTCCAGCCAAGATGAAAACCGCCAGAGCAATAGAAGCAATCGACAGGGTGGGCATGGATGGATATGAAATGGCGTATCCAAGGGAGCTTTCGGGGGGAATGAGGCAAAAGGTTGGCTTTGCACGCGCCATTGTGGCAGAACCAGAGCTGCTTTGTCTCGATGAACCTTTTTCTGCTCTTGATGTATTAAGTGCGGAGACCCTCAGGGGGGAACTACTTGAGTTGTGGACGGAGGGGAAGCTTCCCACACAAGCCATTCTAATGGTAACCCATAATATCGAAGAGGCGGTTCTTATGGCTGACAGAATAGTGGTAATGGATAAAAATCCGGGAAAAATAATAAATGAAATGGTGGTTTCGATACCACATCCCAGGAACAGGAAAAGTGCCGAATTCCAACACATGGTCGATCAGGTCTATTCTGTGCTTGCCGGACAAACACAACCCGAGTACCTCGAGTATGGAACCGCTCCGGGTGAACCGGGTATAACTCGTAAATTACCAAACATCCCTCTAGCCAACATCTCGTCAATCCTCGAGAACCTGATTGATATGCCGGGCAAAAATTCTGACATTTACAAACTCGCTGATGAACTCGGTTTGGAGTCTGATGAACTTCTCGAAGTGACGGAAGCAGCAGAATTACTCGGGTTTGTAACAATCACAACAGGCGATATTTCAGTTACACCTCTTGGAGAGACCTATGCCGAAGCATCGATTACTGCAAGAAAAGAGATATTTGCTTCGCGGGTTAAACGGATACCGATGTTTAAGTGGTTGCTTAATATGCTAAAACGGGCGGCAAATCATGAAATCGAACGGAATATCTTGCTCTCTGCTCTCGAACTCGAATTTTTACCGCAAGAGGCGGAAGATCAGATTGATATCCTGATGAACTGGGGTAGATATGCAGAGATTTTTGTTTACGACGATCAGACTGAAAGCATCTTCTTGGAAAACTGATTAATGCAGTAATCCAATAATCCAATAATGCAATAATGAAGTAATTTTGGTTCGCAGGGGGAGATATTTGGATAAAGTTCACTCTCGGGGAAATTTATATATTTGAATATTCGACATTTTAGATTGAGTTTTATGCGTTTATTTGTATTAATTGTTATTCTAACCGTAGTTGGATGCAAGGCAGACACTTCACCATCTGTTGAAAGGGGTAATACCTCTGAAAACATGGTTGAAGCCCCGCTTCTAAAAGATACCACACTTACTTTAAAAATTGGTGAAAATGAAATAAAAATCAAGTTTTACAATTTTAGCTCTACTTCACGAAGAGTTTTTATTAATCTTCATGATGATGAAAATACATCGGTTGAGGCGACAAGAGATTTTATTTCAGTCTCGGGAGACCCTTTCCTCGAAGTGCAGGCACAAGGGAACAGGCTGATTACATTTCGTTTAAAGGGGACTAAATACAGTTTTGACCCCAACCGTATTTTTACTCCACTTGGTGTCGAAAAAACTCTCAGAGCCAATGGGAAATTCTCCTCTGCAGCGGCAAAAGAAGTTGAAAAGTTTGCTGAGACCATTACAAATCTGTTGGCAAAGTATGAAACCATTATTGCGGTTCACAACAATAAAAGAGGGTATTCACTCAAAGATTATCTGAAGGGGGGCTCTTTGGCAAGAGATGCAGGTGAGGTATATCAGAATCCGAAGATGAGCCCGCACGATTTTTTCTTTGTGGTTGAGCGGGGAGAATTTGAGTTGATCAAAGGGAAGGGGATAAATGTGGTTCTCCAGTCTGCATCCACTGTAACCGATGACGGATCGCTTTCTGTTTTTTGTCAGCAAAAAGGTATCAAATATCTGAATTGTGAGGCACTTGAAGGCAACCTTAAAGAACAAAAAAGAATGCTTAATGAGGTGTTAAAGTAAGGAAGTTAAACGAAAATCGTTAATATTTTGTTTTAAGTGTATATGGAACACTAATAACTTGAAACAGAATATGATGCAAACAAATAAAAATAAAACTTTGATAGTTGTGGGAGCGGGTTTTGCCGGGCTCCAGCTTGTAAAATCATTAAAAAACACACCAATAAGAATTGTCCTCATCGATAAGAGCAACCACCACCTTTTTCAGCCCCTCTTATACCAGGTGGCAGTAAGTGCCCTTTCGCCGGCAGACATTTCGGCACCAATTCGTACAATCCTCAAAAATCAAAAAAATGTGGAAGTAATACTCGGTGAAGTTACGGATATCGATAAATCCAACAAAACAGTAACTGTGGATGGACAGGAAGTAAAGTTCGATTTCCTCGTACTAGCCCCAGGTTCCCGGCATTCATATTTTGGAAAAGACAAGTGGGAAAAGAATGCACCCGGATTAAAAACGATAAAAGATGCTTTAAATATCAGAGAGAATATGTTGCTTTCGTTTGAACAGGCGGAGAATACAGCCTTTCTTTCGGGGAAGAATCTTCCTGTACAGTTTGTGGTGATCGGAGGCGGAGCTACCGGTGTTGAGATTGCCGGTTCATTAGCCGAGATAGCCACAAAAACCCTCAGAAAAGACTTCAGGAATATCGATACCAGAAAAACAAAGATCATCTTAGTTGAGGGTTCGGGGAAACTTCTTGGGGCTTATGACTCTCCTTTAAATGAAAAAGCTGCACAAAATCTTCAAAATATGGGTGTTGAAGTGCGGTTAAACACAATGGTTACCAACATCGATGAAACTGGTGTGACCCTGGGTGACGAGAGAATAGAAACGCAGAATATTATTTGGGCAGCAGGAAATACCGCCTCCCCTTTAATAAAAAGTCTCGGTACTGAAGCGGACAGGATGGGCAGAGCAATAGTTCGGGAGAACTGCAGCATAAAAGAGAGTGAAGATATATTTGTAGTTGGTGATGCAGCAAACTTTATGGAAAACGGGAAATCGCTCCCCGGTATTGCTCCTGTGGCAATGCAACAGGGAAGGTATATCGGTAAACTGATAAAAAACAGACTCGAAAACAGGGATATACCCCGCTTTAAATATTCCGACAAGGGAAGCATGGCGACAATCGGAAGAGCGAAAGCAATTTTTCAGGCAGACAACATCAAACTCTCCGGATTTATTGCCTGGGTTTTATGGGCATTTATTCATGTCATGTATCTTATCGGCTTCCGGAACCGCTACCGGGTTATGGCTGAATGGGTGTGGTATTACATTTCCTTTAAACCGGGTGCAAGACTGATAACGGGGGAGAGGAGAGGACAATCGGCGACTAAATAAATTGTGGATACAAACGAGAATCTATAAAATTTAATTTGCTTGTGATTCTTTCATCAATTAATTTTAGCTCAGATTAATGCCGGAGTTTTGGATGAATAAATTAAATAGACAGATTTTCAACGAATATGTCACCAGCCAAGGCTGCTTGTTTGGTAATGGGTGGTGGTTCATTTTTGCTAACATTTCGCTATAAACAGAGATATACCCAAAGAAGCCATATGCACCGGTAGGGGTAAACTCCGGGTAGAAAGGAATGTATGGAGAAAAGGGAAGTTTTTTAAAATACCAAAAAAATATCATTAATTTCAAAAAACCACTTGCACAAATGGAATATTTAATTTAAGTTTAGTCAGCAAAAGATCAGG
>CAYSJM010000039.1:0-29468 GCA_964431385.1 uncultured Ignavibacteriaceae bacterium
ACTTTAGTCTGTGATAAAGCTGCCTTGTGAGACCGGGGCAGCTTTTTTATATTTAGGAGTAGGACCCTCTTTAAAACTTGCTTTAATCCAACTTAAATTGTATTTTTGAAATAAACTTTTTAATTGACAGGAAACTGTGTGAGAATCAATGGTAATAAATAATAACCTCTATTTAGGCGACTGTTTGGAAGTTCTAAAAGGACTGCCCGATAATTGCGTCGATCTTATTTTCACATCTCCACCATATGCCGATCAAAGAAAAGAAACATATGGCGGCATACATCCGGACCACTATGTTGAATGGTTCCTGCCCAGAAGTGAACAATTCCTAAGAGTACTTAAACCCACCGGAACATTTGTCCTGAACATCAAAGAGAAAGTAGTCAGCGGAGAGCGAAGTACTTATGTCCTTGAGCTAATCATGGAAATGAGAAAACAGGGGTGGCTTTGGACGGAAGAATTTATTTGGCACAAAAAAAACTCTTACCCGGGGAAATGGCCAAATAGATTTCGAGATTCGTGGGAGAGACTCATCCAGTTTAATAAAGACAAGAAATTCGCGATGTACCAGGAAAGCGTGATGGTACCCATGGGGGACTGGGCTAAATCAAGGCTGAAAAAATTAAGTCAAACTGACCTTAGTAGAGATAATTCCAAAGTTGGAAGTGGATTTGGGAAGAACATATCCAATTGGCTCGACAGAGAAATGGCTTATCCGACAAATGTTCTCCATCTTGCCACAGAATGCTCTAATAAAAACCATAGTGCGGCATTTCCATCTGAACTTCCTGAATGGTTTATTAAACTTTTTACTCAGCCCGGGGACACGGTTTTAGACCCATTCATGGGCTCAGGAACAACAATTCAAGTAGCTGAGAGATTACAAAGACACTCTATCGGGATAGAAATTGTTGAAGAATATTATAACATGGTGAAACTAATGATCGAACCACAAAAACTGTTATTATTTGGTTAATATGGGACAATTTAATTTAGAACTTATTAGAAATTATGTCACCCTGAATATTGGGGATTTTCATACAAAAAGGCTGGAAAGCCTGACAAAATTAAACTTGGAAAAAATCCTCGGAAGAAAAAATCCATATCTCTTTAGAGCGAAGAATCTTGGACCTTCTGAGATGATAAAGAGCATTGCTGATGCCTTTTTATCATCGAATGAAGAAACAATATTTGGCGATTGGTTGGAGAATTTGGCAATATTTGTAAACCACTCGGTTCACAACGGGTGGAAATCAGGGATTCCGGGAATAGACCTGGAGTTTGATTCAGATTCTGTTAGATATATTGTTAGTATAAAATCAGGACCAAATTGGGGGAATAGCAGTCAGGTTAAAAAGATGAAAACTGACTTTATTTCAGCTATCAAGACGCTTCGCACTAGCAACAACAGGATGAATGTTATTCCAGTTAATGGATGTTGCTATGGCAAAGACAGAAAACCTAATAAAGGCGATTATTTCAAATTCTGCGGTCAAGATTTTTGGAATTTCATCTCAGGTGATCCAGATTTGTACAAAGATATTATTATATCCATCGGTCATGAAGCTAAACTGAAAAATGATGAGTTTTTTCAGAATTACATGAAGATTATTACTCTCCTTCAAAAAGATTTTCTGAACAACTATTGCTTACCTAACGGTTCTGTTAACTGGGATAAAATTATCGAATTAAATTCGGCGAGCAGTATAATAACCTAATCCACCCAAAACTAATTGATAGACCAATTTTTTCTACCGGGTGGAAGATTCCATCCGCGTTCCCACAGATAATTCAGTTATATTTACCCCTCAACATTTCAGGATTTTAATGAAACTGCTAATCGCCGGTTCTTCCGTCGAGGATATGATCCACACAAATGGTACCGTTTTAAATCAACCCGGGGGGATGTTCTATGTAGCATCGGCTGTAGATGCACTTCGGGAAGAAAATGATGAGATTTTCATGCTGACTAATCTCTCCCAAAAACAGCGACATCTCTATTTCCCATTGTATGAAAGATTTAACAGCTCCCTAGTAAACACGGTTGAGCAACTCCCCGTTAACCACCTCTTTATCCATGAAAAAGGGGAAAGAGAAGAAAAATATGAACATCTTACCGAAAAAATCAAATTTGAACCGAGTGCATTGGAAAATTTGAACCTCGATGGTGTCCTCATTAATCTCATCACCGGATTCGATTTTACCCCTACAGATATAAAACGAATAAAAGCGATTACCAATGCACCTGTTTTTCTCGATATCCACTCACGAACTCGTTCATTCAGTGAGGAAGGGAAAAGGGAATTTGCACTAATTGATGACATTAACGAGTGGTCATCTACCGTAGATATCCTTCAGGCAAACGAAAATGAAATCTTATATTGTGGTTCCGGAAATGAGGAGAAATCGATAGTTGAAAATATCTTAAATTTGGGAGTCAAATTTGTTCTTGTTACCAAAGGCGACGCAGGGGTGAGAATGTACTTCATAAGAAATGGTGAAACCAACTCTCTATTTGTTAAAGCCCTTCAAGTTGAAACGGTTAACAAAGTGGGTTGTGGAGATGTTTTTGGTGCTACATTTTTTATCAATTGGCTCAGAACCAATGACCCTGTAAATGCACTTTATGCAGGAAATGCAGCCGGAGCAGTAATTTCAACTTATAAATCTACAAAACAGATAGAGAACCTAAAAAAAGATGTTGATTCCCTCTTATATGAAAAATAAAATTTTAATTTTTGGTGCCTCGGGCATGTTAGGGCAAAGATGCTACGAATATTTCGCCAAAAACCTCGGCTACACGGTACTCTGCTCTTCATTCGAAAATGAATATTACGACACTTCCGCTTCTTACATTCAGGCAGATATAACAAAACGGGATAAAGTAAAATCGATAATCTCCGACTTCTCCCCCGATTATATCATCAACGCTGCAGCTTTTACAAATGTTGACAAATCAGAATCTGAAAGAGAACTCGCCTGGAGCATAAATGTAAAAGCGGTGGAATATATGGCTGAAGGAGCAAGAAATTGCGATGCACATATTATTCATATTTCATCAGACTACATTTTTGATGGGGTGAAGGGACAATACTCTGAGAATGATAAACCAAATCCCGTGGGATATTACGGACGAACAAAACTCGCCGGGGAAAACGCTCTTCGTATTTCAAACGCAATGTTTACGATCCTGAGAACAAATGTATTGTATGGTGTAATTAAACAGGGTCGCTTGGACTTTGTAAGATGGGTTGTGGAATCGATCAGAAAAGGTGAAACGATAAGAATTGTAACTGATCAGATAAATAATCCGACATTTTTGGATGACCTTGTAAGAGGAATAGCCCAGGTTATCGAATTTGGGAAATATGGGGTGTATAATATTGGAGGAAGAGAATTTTTATCCCGTTACGACTTTACGATGCGAATTATGGATTACTTTAACCTCGATAAATCGTTGGTGAAGGCCATTACAACCCCGGAGTTGAATCAACCGGCAAAACGACCGTTGAATTCAGGTCTGGTAACAATAAAAGCTGAAACCGAATTTGGTTATTCCCCAACTCCTGTTGAAGAAACTTTCAGATTTATGAAGGAAGAACTTGGTCTTTAGTCGTTCGATCCCATTAAATCAGAGATAAACTGCATATTTTTTGTATCAAAATTTGAGATAACAATCTTCAGGATTGCAGTAAGGGGTACAGCGAGGAACATCCCCATGATTCCCCAAATATATCCCCAGATTATCACTGAAAAAAGAATTACAAGTGGATTCAGGTTTAATCTTTTACCCACGATCAGGGGTTCAAGAATATTAAAATAGAGAGTTTGTATTCCGGCGATACAGGCGACAACAAGAAGTGTAAATCCGATTTGCCCCGACTCAACCAACGACATTAGTGCAGGTAGTATAGTAGCAAAAGCGGAACCGATGGTTGGTATAAAATTAAGAATTGCAGTGAATGCACCCCAAACAGCGGGAAATGGTACCCCCAACAAACTTAGAACAAATCCGACTGAAATACCTGCCAAAATATTCAGAACAAGTTTTGTTATGATATATTTTTGAATCTGCTCGGGAATGGTTTTAAAGGTTTTTTCGAGTTTTGTTGTTTGTTCTTCAAGTTCCTGATCATCCTCCTCTGAAGAATGATTTTGGTGATCACCGGCGTGCTGCTTCCGTTTTATCACCTCAAGTTTTTTTGGTGACACAACTCTTTTCTCGATTGCTTTGTAGATAGCCCGGTGACCCGGAAGGATAAACGAAAAGAAGAATATAACAAAAAGGGCGTACCCCATCAGATCAATTGTTGAGGTTAGTAAACCACCGGCAAGTGTGCCATAATCAACTTGTTTGAGCAATGATTGAATCGAAAAATTATTTAATGACGGATCGTTTATCCCGATTGAAGTGGCAGTACTTATCACCATCTCTGACAGTTTTTTGTCATAGAGGTCAAGTTCACTGCTAAAACTAAAAAGACTGTCGATTATAAACTTGCCTGCAAACCAGGTCAAAGAAAATATGATGCCGATATCCAAAAGCCCGGCAATAGCCAAGGGGATCTTTTTAGAAGTCAGAAATTTATTTAGCGGGACAAACAAGAAGTAGAGAAAATACGCAATTACAAAGGGAAGAAACAGATTTTGGAGCTCTTTCAGCACAATAACAATCGCCACTATGCCGAGAACTGCGATGAAAAATTTAGTCAGATTGTCGAGAGTTATTTTATTAATCATAGCTTCAAATGTTTCATTTTTTAAGTTTTTAATATAGGGATTTTTTTTTAGTTATGAGTTTTGAGATATGAGTAATCTTGTTCGGTTTGCCACCTGTAGTTGGAAATATGATTCATGGTTCTTGCCACCTTTGCCTCTGCTTGGTGAAGTTGGAGTAGAATCGTTCCGTGGATTTAATTTTTTGGAGGAGTATGCGAAAGCATTCGATTCTGTAGAGGTTGATCAATGGTTTTGGTCTCTTTTTGCCCCCGGTAAACCGCCCGCACTTCCAAAGAGTAAGGATGTCGAGGAGTATGCCGCCTCCACCCCCGATGATTTCAGATTTACGATAAAAGCACCAAATGCGATAACGCTTACTCATTATTATCCTAAATTTACAGGGAACAAACTTGAACCAAATCCCTGGTTCTTTTCTACCGAATTGTGGGAATCATTCCTTGATTCGCTCCGCCCGCTCCATCCAAAAACAGCAGCAGTAATTTTACAATTTGAGTACTTGAATCAACAGAAGATGCCAAATGTAAACCTCTTTTTTGGAATGTTGGAAAGATTTGTAAAAGAAGTGGGACAAAAAATCCCCATCGCCATTGAAATTCGAAATCCAAACTTCCTTACGAAAGAATTTTTCACACTTCTGCATGATCTTGAGCTAATACCTGTCTTTTTGCAGGGGTATTATATGCCTCCAATTTTTCAAGTGATCGAAAAGTTTAAGGGATTACTCGGTGACAAAGTAATTATCAGGCTTCACGGTCCCGACAGGTCTGGTATAGAAGAAAAAACCGGTGGTGTTTGGAATAAAATTGTAGAACCGAAGGATGAAGAAATTTCCCGATTGGTAAGTTTACTCGGCATGCTAAGGGAAATGGATACAGAAGTATTTGTGAATGTAAACAACCATTATGAGGGTTCAGCTCCCCTTACAATAAACAAGATTAAGGAAGGAATGAGGAATTTATAATGCACTGGTTTTTTTTCGCTCTGACTTCCGCAGTGCTCTCAAGCGTAGCTGCCATTACGCAGAAAAAAGCATTAAAAGGGATAAATGCATTGGAATTTTCTTTCCATCTATCGTGGGTCAATCTTTTGTTATGTATCCCATTTTTGTTTTTTATCGACTTCAGTTTGGTTACGGGCGAGCAGTCGTGGGTTATGTTTATCAAAACTTTTTTGCAGGCACTGGCTTTTTGGTGTGTAATGTTGAGTCTGAAAAGTCTCGAGATCAGTTCAGCCCTTCCGCTACTTGCTCTTACTCCCGCTACGGTTGCCATTTTTGCTTTTGTTTTTATCGGTGAATCTCTCACTTTAAAAGAAGTACTTGGACTCGCAATGGTTCTCCTCGGATCTTATTTTCTTGAAATGAAAAGCTTGAGTGGAGCAATTGAGCCGTTCAAAGTTTTTTTCACGAGTAAAAAATACATCTTCGTAGCAGCGGCGTTAGTGTTTTTCACCGTATCCACCATACTCGATAAATACTTATTGAAGGATCACAAGATGGAAACCTCCACATTTATGGTGATGCAGCACATCTTTTTTCTCTTTGATTTCACTCTCTTGATGCTGGTTACTAAAGCCGATTTTTCTCTTCCAAAAGGTGTGAATCTTAAACCGTTTGCAATTTTAATTGTCACAACCGCTGCAATTACAATCGGTTACAGATACACTCAAATTGTTGCTTTTACTCTGGCCCCGGTGGCACTCGTAATTGCAGTAAAAAGGTTTTCGGTCTTCTTCGCAAGTGTTGCCGGGGGTAAAATCTTTAATGAGGGGGATCTTGTCAGGAAAGGATTTGCCGCATTCGTTATAGTGGCGGGAACACTGCTAATGCTCTTCAAAAATTGAAAAATGAGGGCTGAGGGCTGAAAAATTGTCAAATTAATGCACAAAATTTCAGCCTTCTGCCCTCAAAAATTCAGCCTTCTCAAGTTCAGTTTTCAGCCCTCAACAGGTAGTCTTCTGATTCTCTTTCCGGAGGCAGCAAAAATAGCATTGGTTAGTGCAGGTGCACAAGCCCCAATTCCTACCTCACCCACACCTCCAACTTTCTGCGTATTCTGAACGATATGCACTTCAATTTCCGGTGATTCATCGCATGAAATAATACCATAATCATCGAAGTTCGACTGCTCCACCACTCCATTTTTCACCGTAATCTTCCCTTTTAACGCAGCCGAAAGAGCAAAAATCACAGCTCCCTCTGTCTGTGCCCTAACTGATTCGGGATTGATTGCCAGCCCACAATCGATTGCTACAACATATTTCAGAATTTTAACATTATTGTTATTTACTGCAACCGTTGCTACCTGAGCACAATAACTGTCGTACCCCTGAAAAAAGGCAATTCCCATCCCTTTTTGTTTTCCCCAGCCTGCTTTTTCTGCTGCAAGTTCGAGTACCGCTCTTTGCCTGCTCCCGGGCGGAGTCATATCTCTTCGGAAGATAAATGGGTCAATATTTTTCGAGTGTGCAAGTTCGTCAATAAATGATTCGACCGCAAACGGAACCTGAGAATGATAGACTGCTCTCCATGCACTTGCTGTCATTGGTGATTGAAGTAGTGTTCCCGTAATCTTAAAGTTTTTGATTGCATAACCTGTATCCTTGGCACCTTCAGCTATATCGTATTGATCCGGTTTTAAAGGATCTTTGCTCCATTGAGCACGGATTGACTGTCCCACAATGTTGAGAGTGAATACAGGTGTGCTATTTTCCACTGTACCTGTGAATCTGTAAAAACCATAGGGGCGATAAACACCCTGTTTTGTGTCATCTTCCCTTGTCCAGGTCAATTTAACAGGTTTTCCACTTTTTTTAGAAATTTCGGCAGCTTCAATTCCAAAATCACCCACGAGCCTTCTGCCAAAGCCACCACCAAGAAAAGTCACATGCACAGTCACATCTTTTTCATCAATTCCGAGAGTGTTTGCTATATCTTTTCTGAGCCTTTGAGGGTTCTGAGTTGGTGCCCAGGCTTCACATTTTCCATCCTTAAAATGGACCGTTGCATTCATCGGCTCCATCGGCGAATGTGAAAGGAAAGGGACCTCATATTCGGCGATGACCGGGTTTTTGATATTTTTTAATATTGCGTCCGGATCACCTTCCTGTTTAATCAGTCCTCCGGGCTCAGCGAGTTTGTTTTTAGCTTCCTTGCGAAGATCTTCAGTGTTGAATTTTAGTGTTTCCGAGGCTACCCATTCTGCTTTTACCTTCTCTGCCGCCTGAAAGACCTGCCAGGTCGATTTTCCTGTAATTGCAACGCCCGAGGAGATTTCAAAAGCATCATATACACCGGGAAGGTTTATTACGGAAGATTTATCAAAGCCTTTTAACTTCAGTTTGTATGCATCGGGTCTTCTAACTGTGGCATAGACCATTCCCGGAACCACTACATCCATACCAAATATTGCTTCACCATAGAGTTTTGGGGGTGTATCTTTTCGCGGTGTACTTTTACCAATTATCTTAAAATCTTTTGGATCTTTCAGAGGTATATCTGTCAGCACGGGTTGTTTTGCCGCTTCTGTGGCAAGTTCGCCATACGATAATTTTTTACCTGTTTTTTTACTTATCACAAATCCTTTTTCTGCAAAAAGGTCGTCAACTTTTTCTTTCAGAAGTACAGAAGCAGCAGCAACCAACATAACTCTTGCAGTTGCCCCCGCTTTTCTGAGGGGTTCATAACCTTGTCTGATGCTAGTGCTACCACCGGTGGTTTGGCTACCATAATCGAAACCGGCGTCAGCCTGTACAATATTTATCGTCTCCCAGTCAACTTCAAGTTCTTCAGCAACAATCATAGGAAGTGCTGTGTAAACACCTTGTCCCATTTCCGATTTAGCCACCATAATAGTGACTTCGCCATTTGAATTAATTTGCAGGAATGGCCCCGGAATAAAAACACCCTTTGGGTCATCACCAAAAATTCCACCTTCACCTTTAATCATAGATGCCGGAAGGAAGGTAGCAAGAACCAGACCCCCACCCGAAATTCCTGCAATTTTAATAAAGTCACGCCTTTTCATCCTAACCTCTCTCTTTCATCAATTCTTCAACAGCAATTTTGATACGGGGGTAAGTACCGCATCTGCAAAGAACTCCGGTTAGTGCTGTTTCAATCTCTTGAGGGGTTGGTTTCTTTTCACTATTCAGAAGTGCTGCCACCGTAAGAATCTGACCCGGTTGGCAATAACCACATTGTGAAACCTCTTTTTCAATCCATTTTTTAAATATGGGGTGTGATTTGTCTTTGGCAAATCCCTCGATAGTTACTATTTTTTTATTGACAGTATGCGAGACCGGAACAGAGCATGACCGTTCAGCCACTCCATCAATTAAAACCGTGCATGTCCCACAAATTCCTTTCCCACACGAATATTTGGTTCCGATCAGTCCAAGTTCATCTCTCAAAACCCAAAGGAGAGGTGTTGATGCATCGATATCAACTGATTCTTCTTTGCCGTTGATGTTTAATGTAAATTTAGGCATAATTTTTTTTCACAGTTTAACTTTTAATAATTTTAATCAAACAAATTTCCCACATTTAATGTATTTCCCGGATCAAAGTATCTTTTCACTCTCTTCATTTCTGCAATTCCGGCATCTCCGTACATTAGTTTCAGGTAATCTTTTTTGAGCTTACCAATTCCATGTTCCGCTGAAACTGTACCACATGATTCCACTGCTTTTTTACAAAGTTGGAAATATATCTCCTTCCCTTTGGCAAATTCCTCGTCGTTTTTGGGAAGCATGTTAAGATGAAGATGGCAGTCGCCAAAGTGTCCATAAGCTACATAATCGATCTTATTTTCTTCCACTAATTTTATGGCACTTTTGTAATAATCATTAAAAACTGATTCGGGAACCGCTGTATCAGTTCCAAGTTTGTAAAAGCCATTTTGTGCTATATACTCATTCACTTTGTAAGAGATTGCATGTCTAAAATTTTTTATTTCTTCCAAATCATTCTCGTCGAAGGCATACCACGCATCCTCAATATCAGAATTATATCGATTCAGTCTCTCACTCCATCGGATAGTTACCTGTTCATGATTTTTCTCTGTAGTTTCAACTTCGAACCAGACAGCCGCTTCCATGTTATCGGGTATTTTGGGGTAATCGTCCTTTAAGAATTTTAGTGCTTTTGAATCAAAAAATTCCAATGCCCTTAGTGAGCCGGGAATATCATCCTCAGTTACTCTTTCCCCTCTGCTCTCTGCAATAAAAGCAAGTGCATCATCAGTGTTTTTAAAAAAGGCAACTGTTGAAAGAAGTTTTTCGGGAAGCGGTAATACGGAAAGTTTGACCCTCGTGATTATTCCAAGTGTGCCTTCAGAACCGGTGAGAAGATCGAGAATATCGCACCCCTCTTTACTGAAGTAACCGGCAGCATTTTTTACGGCAGGGGCTTTTATTCGGGGTGGACGAACATTCAGAATTTTTCCGCCCAGAGTTTTTACGGCAAAAAACCCTCTTTTCTCCTTAATATCGCCTCTTTTTATTCGAATTGAATCGCCATCCGAAAGCATAAAGAACAATCCGGCTACGAAATCACGGGTCTGACCATACTTAAAAGTTCTTGCCCCGGAAGAGTTGTTGGCTACAATTCCACCAACAGTACAAAAAGTTTCCGTAGGGTCTGCCGGAAAAAAAAGACCTCTCTCTTTCAAATATTTTTGCAGGTCACTGAGGAGTACACCCGGATCGCAGGTGACAACCATTTTCATTTTGTTGAATTTCCATATTGTGTTCATCCCCACAGTCGAAATGAGTACACCACCTTGCGGTACACAACCGCCTGTTAGCCCGGTCCGACTCCCCGATATGGTTATGGGTACTTTTTCACGATTGTATTTCTCGACTAAAGAACCAAGTTCCTGATAATCTTTTGGGAAGAAAACCACATCACAATCACCTTTAAAATTTGAGGCATCGTGAAGCCATTCCTGGATTTCTTCTTTGTGGATGTTGTATTTTACATTGGTAAACATATTCTGCCTTCTTTTCTGAGCATTGGTTCACACAGATGGATTCCGCATGAGTCAGTCTCCAATATGGTCTTTAAAATTCAGGATGTTTAATGATGTAATTTACTACTATTTGCAATCTCTGCAATTATTTTATTAATTTTCCCATTCATTTGTCAAAATATTCAGATATCATGCAAAAAACGATCTTATTTTTCCTGTTAGTTGTTACCTTAACCTCAGCCCAGTCCTTCAGATTTAAGCGACCTGTAAAAGACAATATCCAAACAAATGGTTCGTACCTTTATGGTGAACCAAGATACGGAAATGCTGCTCTCGCACATCTTGGAATCGATATAGCTGCCCGGTATGATACGGTATTCGCAGCTGCTGACGGTGTAATCACTTTTGTGGGTTATAACCCAAATGATACTGTTGGTGGATATGAACCCGGAGGTGGTGGTAACTACATAACGCAACGAGCTACCTGGGATGGTAAAAATGTTTATATGCTCTACATGCATCTGCAAAAACCGCTCATCGCTTCCGGTGCGTCGGTTTTACAGGGGAGTCCGATAGCAATTTCAGGTAATACAGGAAACTCAACCGGTCCTCACCTCCACTTTGAAATAAGAATGAATACTGCTACTTATGCTACACCGGGCTCAAGGAGAAATGCCGAATTGTGGGCAGGAATGACGGGAATGGGTGCAATTTATGGAAGGGTACCAAATGCACCCAACAGTACAAGAGTGGATATCTCCCCCGATCCAAAACCAAGACCTCCCTACACCACTTACGGGTACTCACTCACTTATAATTTTGGTGATCCCTATGTTGGAAGTGATGATATCTACAACGAAAACTATGGAATCGGCGATGTGAAGCCGGGTATTTATACGATAACTGCTCTCGGTGGGGCATATACACGGGTGGTTACTGTAGCTGCCGGACAGGTAGTAAGTGCCGATCCACCGTCTGATATTACAGATGAACCCGGTTTGCCTGTTGAACTCATTCTCTCTCAGAATTATCCAAATCCATTTAATCCTGAAACAGTTATCAATTTTTCTCTGCCGAATGATGTATTTGTTAAAGCCACAGTTTACGACATTTCCGGAAGGGACATAACTACTCTTCTCTCAGAAAATATGCCTGCGGGGAATCACTCAATCAAGTTCGATGGAAATACACTTCCTTCCGGTATTTACTTGCTTCGGCTCACAGCCGGAGAATTTACTAAAAGCATTAAAATGACTTTGATGAAGTAGAAAACTGATAGTTAACTTTACAATATTTATATTTATTGTAGTGATTTTCTTTCGATTTTCTTTCGATTTCAAGCGAACTGCAAAAATAATTCAAAAAAGTGTTTGTTCACCTGCTGAATTATTAGGAACTTTAGGTTCTCACTTTTTTTTATTTAAAGAACAGGTCCCACATGAAGAAAATATTCATCTTCTTCCTTTTAATCGTCCCATTTGTTGTCGCTCAGGGCTTAAGTTTGAATCCCTGGAAAGACTTTAACCGTAACAGTTTACCTGCCGGTTTGGACAAACAGATCACAGTTGAGAAATACCGACTTTTAGAGCTCGACAAATCAAGCATCTCACAGTTCCTCGCAACTGCCCCTGCTGAATTTTCATATACTGCCGGTAAGGTGCCGGTTCTCGAACTCCCCTTGCCAAATGGTGGTTCTTCAAAGTTTGAGATTTATTACTCCCCTGTTATGGAGCCCGGTCTGGCTGAAAAATATCCTGAAATAAGGACATATCTTGCAAAATCGATCGACAATTATTCATATTCTGCAAGAATTGATCTTACACCTCAAGGTTTTCACGCACAGATTTTCACTTCTGAAGGTACAATTTTCATTGATCCTTATTCAAAGGGAAATTCAACTTTCCACATCTCATACTTCAGAAAAGATTTTGCTCCTTCACAGGAAAAATTGTTAAAAAGTATCTGTCTTGTTGATGAACAATCGCCAGCAGTTACTTCAGGTGCGAGACTTGCTGCCGGAACCCTTAGAACCTATCGCCTTGCTATGGCAGCCACGGGTGAATATACTTCATTTCATGGTGGAACCATTGCTCTTGCAATGGCAGCAATAGTTACATCAGTTAACAGAGTAAATCAGGTTTATGAACGGGATTTCAGCGTAAGAATGATCCTTATCGCAAATAACAACCTGATTGTTTACACAAATGCATCTACTGATCCATATACAAATAACAACGGCTCAACTATGCTTGGTCAGAACATTTCAAATCTGAACAATGTTATTGGTTCCGCAAATTATGATATCGGACATGTTTTCAGTACAGGTGGCGGTGGTGTCGCATACCTTGGAAGTGTTTGTGGTTCAAGCAAAGCAGGCGGCGTTACAGGTGGTCCTGCTCCCGTTGGCGATCCTTTTGATATCGATTATGTAGCACATGAAATGGGGCATCAATTTGGTGCAAACCATACACAAAACAACAACTGCCAAAGAAATGCTTCAACGGCTTATGAGCCGGGAAGTGCTGCCACCATCATGGGGTATGCCGGAATTTGTCCTCCCGATCTTCAGAACAACTCTGATGATTATTTCCACAGCGGAAGTATGGCAGAAATTTCAAATTTTATAGCCGGAACAGGCAACAACTGTGCTGTTTCTGTCTCTAACGGAAATGAAAAACCGGTAATCACTTCATTCCCAACCGGTGGATTTACTATTCCAATAAACACACCATTTAAACTTACCGGTGCTGCAACTGATGTTGATAACGCATCATTGACCTATTGCTGGGAAGAGTATGATGTGGGTCCATCTACACATCCTAATTCTCCTTCAGGTAATGCACCTATTTTCAGAAGTTTTGATCCCGTCGTTAGTGGCACCCGCTGGTTCCCAAAAAGAGCTGATGTTTACAGTGGCACACAGGTTCTTGGCGAGATTCTGCCTTCTTATGCAAGAAACCTGAAATTCAGATTGATTGTAAGAGACAACAATCCCGGTGCCGGAAACTATGCTTACCAGGAAATGACTTTTGCCGTTGCAGGTTCTGCACCATTTAAAGTTACATATCCTAACACAAATGTTTCAATTCCTGCTCTTTCTCCTGTCACTGTTACCTGGGATGTTTCAAATACCAACACTTCACCTGTAAACTGCCAGAATGTCAACATAAAAGTAACCACCGATGGTGGAAACACATTTACAAATGTCGCCGGTCCTGTTCCCAATAACGGTGCTGCCATTGTAAATTTACCCAACATTCAGACAACTACTGCCAGAATTTATGTGGAAGCAGCAGACAACATCTTTTATGATGTTTCGGATGCCAACTTTTCAATTACTCAACCTGTACCGGTTGAACTTGCAGCTTTTACCGCCATTTCTGAAAATGGAAGTGTAGTTCTCGACTGGACAACTGCCACTGAGACAAACAATAAAGGTTTCGAAATTGAAAGAAAATCTGCTAATGGTGAGTTTGTAAATGTTGGATTCGTTTCAGGAAATGGAACAACTACTAAAATAACAAACTACTCGTTCAGCGACAAACCTTTCGCAGCCGGCAAACTATACCTATCGTCTAAAACAAATCGATTTTGATGGTACTTTCTCATTTTCGAATGAAGTGAATGTTGACATTACTAATCCGGACGCATTCACTCTTTCACAGAACTACCCCAATCCGTTTAACCCGTCAACATCAATAACCTTCAGCCTGCCTGAAGCATCGAATGTTAAAATTGTGGTTTACGATGTGGTGGGAAACAAAATCTCGGAACTCGTTAACGGTAACTTTGCTACCGGATGGCATAAGGCTGATTTTGACGCTTCAAAAATGAATAGTGGAATTTATCTTTATACGATAACAGCACAGTCAGTTAACGGGAAAAGCTTTAGTGCAACCCGCAAAATGATGCTGATTAAATAATGATGAAATCAGAGGGATGATGGCTGAATGCTGAATTCCTGAAGAATTGATATCAGAAGAGCACACAGAGAATTTCCTTTGTGTGCTCTTTTTATTTATCGTTTATTCAATTCGTTAAACTGTAATCTTTACAAGCTTCGGTTATCGCCACCTCAGCCAACTCTGAAGGAATTAATCCCTTCATAACCACATCTTTTGGATCACCATAATCAAACTTCTTAAAATTATCTGCAATAATAATTCCGTCCTCTTCTATGAACTTCACAAATTTCTGATTCATGTTCGGAGTAAGAAAAACCATGCAGACCGGCAATAACTCATTATCTGAGCCGACAACCGATGCGACTCCACTTCCAAGAGATTGAGCCCTGCCGGCATCTATCATATTGTTTTTTAAGTGATGATGTTGTCTGACAACAAGTTTTGATGCTTCTTTGGTCAGTTTTGTCTCTATGACAGCAAGTTTTATATCATTATTTGATTTGGCGAATGGTTTTTCCCTCAACCACAGTTCGGAGAGATTTACATTTTTTTCGAGTATTATGTAATAATCGGTCGAGTCAACTTTGTGAAGAGAAATGATTATCGATTCCTGGGCATACAGAGAGGTAAACAGTAAAAGCGAAAGGAAAAACGGAATTGATCTGAACTTATTCATGATATGTCTCCGGTTTATTTCGAGTATCTTTTAAAACATTAGACACTCGTCACACGCAAACATAACCATTTTCTTGATTAAAGTCAAGTCAGGGGAATCTGCAAAATCGAATTGTTACCTAATACAAATAAAAGACTCGTTTTTTCAGAGACCAATCCTTAGCCCTCAGAAATTCAGCCCTCAGAAATTCAGCCCTCAAAACACTTCCGCAACTTCATATCCCGTTTTCCCGACAAAAAGTATCGCAAAGGTTTTACAAATGATGCCTTCTTGTTCAAGGTCATTCGGTTGCTTTTGCCAACTTCTTTTGATTGCCCACCCAATTTTACACAATATAGCACCAAATCAAAAGGCAGAATCCTGCATATCCTGTTAAATCCTGTCCATCCTGTTCAAAAAACATGTGTTATTTCCCTCAAAATATTCTCGGCAGGACAATCGAGACGATTGTCGCTCCTTTTCTGGTTTTATAAGGCCTACCCAAACGGCACCCCTGGCGGGGCGCATCTTGATTTGGGATTATTGTTGCTACCCATACCAGACCACTCCGTGGTCATTCAAGCCTCTCTGCGGAAATCTGTAAAATCTGCGTGTACTTAGTCCGCCTTGGAGGATCTGCGTCCAAAAAAATGCTGCCCGAAACATCGTTAATTCAAGAATTGAAGGAATTTACTATACAAAAGAAATATAATAAAAAACCCGGCTGTTAACCGGGTCTTAATATTTATTGTCTTACTCTCAGATGAAGTTCCTTCAACTGGTCATCGGAGACGAGGGAAGGATTGTCATCCATAAGTGAGATGGCATTTGCAGTTTTTGGGAAGGCAATTACTTCACGGATCGATTTTTCGCCGCAAAAGATCATACATAAACGGTCAAATCCGAAAGCAATTCCACCATGAGGTGGTGCTCCGTATTGGAATGCACCCATAAGGAAGCCAAATTTTTCTTTAGCGTCTTCCTCGGTGAAGCCAAGGGTTTTGAACATCTTTGCCTGCAATTCAGAATCATGGATCCTAATACTGCCGCCGGCAATCTCATTACCGTTTAGCACCAGATCGTAAGCTTGAGCTCTGACCGCAGAAGGGTCTGTATCCATCAATGCCACATCTTCCATGTTGGGGGATGTGAACGGGTGATGCATTGCATAATATCTATTGGTTTCTTCATCCCACTCGAACAGAGGGAAATCTTTAACCCAAAGAAGTTTTGGTTCTGACTCGGGAGTAATAAGATTTAATCGTCTCGACATTTCAAGACGAAGGTTGCCCATCAATCCGAGAGTCTTGTATTTTTTACCACTAAGTATAAGAATCAGATCGCCCGGTTTTGCACCAAGTTCACTTACCATTGCATTTTTTTCGGCATCAGTGAAGAATTTCATGGTTGGGGACTCGAGTCCGTCTTCCTTCACACGAATCCAGATTAGTCCACCGGCACCCTGTTTCTTGATGAAGTCAGTAAGCACATCGAGCTGATTACGGGTATAGTCACCACATCCGGGTGCAACAAGTCCGGTTATAATTCCTTTAGACTCAAGAGTATCTTTGAATACTCTGAAATCGGTATTTGCAAAGACGCCGTTTAAGGTTTTCATTTCAAGATCGAATCGAAGATCAGGTTTATCAGAACCGTATCTTGTCATTGCCTCTTCATAAGTGAGTCTTGGAATTGGGGTTTCGAGTTCTCTTCCCCAGATATCTTTATAGAGAACTTTCATCAATTTTTCGAAGGTCTCGAAGACAAAATTTTGATTGATGAACGACATCTCAACATCTATCTGAGTAAACTCAAGCTGTCTGTCGGCTCTCAAGTCTTCGTCTCTAAAACACTTAACAATCTGGAAATATCTGTCATAGCCAGCAACCATAAGAATCTGTTTGTACTGTTGTGGCGACTGAGGAAGAGCATAAAACTTCCCTTTATGAAGACGGCTTGGAACCAGAAAATCCCGTGCCCCTTCAGGAGTCGATTTCATCAGGATAGGAGTTTCCACTTCCACAAAACTGTTTTCATCGAAGAACTTGCGGGTTACCTGATACATTTTGTGACGAACAAGCATGTTCTTCTGCATTGCCGGACGACGGAGATCGAGATAACGATATTTAAGCCTTAATTCCTCATGAACATCGATATCATCTTCCACAGGAAACGGGGGTGTTTTCGCTCTGTTAAGAATCAGGAGGTTGTCAACCATTACATCAACAAATCCTGTTGGAAGTGCAGCGTTTTCGGTGCCTTCAGGTCGCTTACGAATGGTTCCCTCTATCGAGATTACATATTCCGATCTTAATTCTTTTGCGTGGGAATGTGCATCTGCATTAAATGTGTGGTCAAAAACCACTTGTGTAATACCATAGCGGTCGCGTAAATCAATGAAGATTACTCCACCAAGGTCTCTTCTGACAGCCACCCAGCCATTTAAAACCACCTTCTCACCAATGTTGCTCTCCCGAAGCTCTCCGCAGTTATGTGTTCTTAACTTAAATTCCATCGGATATCGTTTACTCTTCTTTATTTCAAAAAAACTTGACTTTAAATTTACTCAATAATGAATTGATGTGAAAACACAATTTATTATCTCTCTAAATGCGGTTGATTCACGACAAACGATAAAAGGCAAACATCGCTCCGCCCGAGAGAAAAAAACTTCGTTTTACACTTGGATTTCATCTTTTCTTTGCTTCCCTGCCATCATAAAAATCAAAACAAAACAAAGCACCGCGGCGACACCTCCCGAAATCAAGAAAGGGAATTTCGACCCAAAAGCATCCCATAGCACACCCGTTGTAACGGAACCTGCCATGACTGCAAAACTCTGCAACATCGTCAGCAACCCGATTGCACTTCCACGGAATTCATCAGGTACAAGATCCGAAACCCATGCTTTTACAATCCCCTCAGTTGTTGCTGCATAGATTCCATAGAGAGTAAATAGCCCAAAAATCACATAAATATTGGATAGAAACGCAAATCCTGAATAAACAAATGCAAAGAGGAACAGCCCGGTTGCAAAAACCTTTTTTTTACCCAATCTGTCAGAAATGATCCCCGCAGGATATGAAAACGAAGCATAAACCAGATTGTAGAAGATGTAACCTGCTATTGCCAACAATTCTGAATTTGATTCTTTTTGTGTTTTTAAAATCAGGAAAACATCACTGCTGTTCACAAATGAAAAAAGAACAACAACCGCCAAAAGAAACTTGTATTCTTTTCCCGCCACACTTAAAAATGCCAAATAGCTCGTCTTAGGCTTCGATTTCCCCTCAATAAATCTGTCCTTCACTAAAAGCGTGGAAACAACAGCAAAAACCGATGGAATAAATGCCACCAAAAAGACGAGTGTATAGTTCTCTGGATAAAAATAGAGTAGAATTAGTGCGACAACCGGTCCCAAAGCCGCTCCGAGTGTATCCATTCCGCGATGAAACCCAAAAACGGCTCCCGAATTTCCCTCTGCATTGCTCGCAAGAAGTGCGTCCCGGGGTGCGGTCCTAATGCCTTTCCCGATTCTGTCTGCAATTCGCGAACCAATCACAGTCCCGATACCGGGAATCAAACCGGGAAGAGGTTTAGCAATTGCCGATAATGAATAACCAATGGTGACGAATATTGATCTTTTCCTGAGTTTGTCGGAAAGCATTCCGAAATATCCCTTAAGAAATCCGGAAATCACTTCTGCAAACCCTTCGATAACACCTACTATTGCCATCGAAGCTCCAAGAGTGGCAGTGAGGAATATCGGTGTAACGGGATACAACATTTCACTCGCTATGTCGGTGAAAAGGCTCACCATCCCAAGTATCACCACCTGCCGGGATATTTTTTTTCTCATCCTTCAAACCTCATATTTCATACATCATACTTCAGCCCTCAGCCTCCCCCATTCAGCCATTTATTAACATACGATACTGTGTCAAATTTCCGTTTGCATCCATTATAGTTCATGTATCTGATTTTGCCGAAGACCGGTCTTTCTGTCCATGCACGGTCATGAATTCCGCCGATTGACCAAGCAATGCCGGTATAACCGTTGGGGTCTCTGCCATCCAAGGAATATTTGTCGTTCAGATAGATGGCAATTTTCATTGCTTCTTCGGGACTTTCACTCCATTCCAAAATCTTTTTAGCCCAGTACATCCTCATGTAACCGTGCATTTTCCCTTTTGTTACCATCTCCATTTGTGCAGCATTCCACAGGTCTTCGTGAGTTTTTGCCTCCTCAAATTCAGTGAGGGAATAAACGAACTCCCGTTCATCCTTTCGATGAGTCTCCAGGGTAAGTTTTCCCCAATCCTTAAATCCCTCAAAAGAGTCATATTTTGTATTAAAATAGCAAAAATTGTCTGCCAGCTCCCGGCGTACAATCAACTCTTCCAAAAATGCATCCTTTGCTTCGGTATTTTTCACTCTCATGAAAGCTTCGTAGGCTGCCCTCTGAGGAGCGAGTTTACCAAAATGGAAATAAGGGGAGAGGTCTGACTGAAAATCTTCGGTTGGATCGTTTCTCTTGTCGTTGTAAAATTCGATTTTCCTGATCAGAAAGTTTTGTAATGCTTTCGTGGCTGACCCTGAACCGGGATGAAAATACTCCGATTCCTTCACATCCCGATTAATCACCAGAGATGAATTCACCACCTCCCAATTAACCCTCTCGGGGTAACTCTCCTTTACAACAGGTTCGAAAAGAACCGGAAAATCGGTCAGAAATTCCGGAAGCAGCCGATGAATTTTGGGTCGCAAAGTATATGCCCCAAACTCCTCTTTATTGCTGACATGGAGAACGGGAACAACATTATGAGCATCCACTTCATAGAAAGGAATATTTATTTGTTTTGCGACTTCCCTTTTCCAGATTCTTTTGATCTTCAACGGATCAAAATCACAAACAAGTGCGGAAGCCTTTATCTCCTTAAGAAAGGCGGGAAGTGTAGCTTCGGGGGCTCCCGTCAATACTTTAAACGGGATCATGTGGTTCCGAAGGGTACGCTCGACTTCCATAAGCCCCTTTATCATAAAACCGTATTGCCTTTCAGTTGCCTCGAGGAAATTTGGGACGAGCGTAAAAACCACCATCAAGGGCATTTGTCGGTGGTTCGCAGTCTGAAGTGCAAAAAGCAGAGCCCAGTTGTCATCAGCCCTCTGGTCCCGGCTCATCCAGTAAACCACCACACCGTTTCTGTTAGACCCCTCCTGGAGAAGTCTTATCCTTCTCTCATCCACTACAATCTGTTTTTGCATTGTAAGCTCCCGGAATATCCAAATTCCGCTGTCTTAAGATTTTTGACTAAATTTCGGTTTCATTTTCAGAAAATTCCTCCAAAAAATGCAACACTTTGAAGATAACTTTTGGCACTACCAAAATAACAAACTATTTTGTGAAAACATCCCCATTGAAGAAATAATTTCTGCCGAAGACACTCCGGCGTACATTTACAGCAAAGCATCGCTCATTAAAAGATGTCGCGAGTTTGATGCCGCTTTCAAAAATGTACCCCACAAAGTTTTTTATGCAGTAAAAGCCAACTCAAATATCAATGTAATCAGAATAATTTACAACGAGGGTTTTGGTCTCGATGTAAACTCAGGTGGAGAGTTCTACCGTGCCCTGAAAGCCGGTGCCCACCCAAGCCGTATGATTATGACGGGAGTGGGGAAAACACTCGATGAAATTCGACTTGCCGTTGAATCAGAAGTGTTGATGATAAAAGCTGAATCAAAACTTGAAGTGGAGCTAATCAATAAAATAGCCGGTGAACTTGGCAAAAAAGCCTCTGTAGCGTTGCGTGTGAATCCCGATATTGTGGTACAGACACACCCTAATATCTCAACTGCAAAGAGTGGCGTGAAGTTTGGCATCGATCCCGGACCTGCAATGGAGATTTTCCTGAATCATGAAATCTATCAAAACATCGAGTTTACAGGTATTGATGTCCACCTTGGTTCACAGATTCTTTCCTTCGACCCTTACTTTGAGACTCTGAAAAAACTGAAGTTATTCATGAAAAAACTTGAAGATCACGGATTAAAATTAAAACACCTTGATCTCGGGGGAGGTTTTGGGTCTCCCTATCATGGCGGAGATATATTCCACATAAAAGAGTTTGGCGAAAAGGTGGCTCCGATTCTGAATGATTTTGATTGTGAAATCTTTTTTGAACCCGGCAGATTTATTACTTCCAACTGCGGTGCTCTTATTAGCAAGGTGCTTTACACCAAAGAAAGCGGAAATAAGAATATTCTATTACTCGACACTTCAATGACTGAGATAATCCGCCCGATTCTCTATCAGAGTTACCACGAAATCCTTCCGGTTGAACTTGATCGCACCCGTGAGCGTATAACTTATGATGTTGTTGGTCCCGTCTGTGAATCGAGTGATTATCTCGCCAAGGGTCGCGAACTTCAAAAAGGAGAACCGGGGGATCTGGTTGCGATAATGTCTGCCGGTGCATACGCTTCTGTGATGTCGTCAAATTACAATGTCAGAAGAAAACCCCCTGAAATTATAGTGGATGGAAGTGCATGGCATATTACACGATCCCGTGAAAGCTACGACCACCTCATCTATGATGAGAGGGTAATTGATGACTTGATCAAAACACCTTAAATAAGTTAATTGCGAACCAACAGTAAAAATTTAAACAAATCAAGAAGATTATGAAAAAAACACTCTTTGCCATCTCAATTCTTACCATTTTGCTGACCTCCCAAGGTTGCCTGCTCGTCGAAAAAATGAGATACGAAATCACAATAAATAAAAATTCCGATACCGTTGGAGTTGCCACTTTGTTTGCCGAAGGAATTTATTCTGATGCCACCGGAAACAAGGAATTGGAGCAGGACACAACCATTTTATGGGACATCTACTTTCAGCGGGATGAATTCCTTGGTTATATGGCTGAGACCGGAAAAGTATTAAAAAGCGTAAAACTTGATGTGGTTAAGAAAAAACTTTCAGGTAGCGTTAAATATTCTTTCAACTCTATCAGAAATGTGGAAGCCATCCAGTTCGATGGCGAATACTATTATTACACTAATATCAGCAAAGATTCAATTGGTGTAACAAACGGAACCGTGATTAAAAAACCGGAATACACCCGGATAATCTGGCCAAAAGAAGAAAAAAATCTTAATTTCGAGTTGATCAGCAAAAAGCCCCAAAACAAAAGAGATTTGATACCCTTCTTTAAAGAAAAGGTTAAAAAGTAATGAATTGTAAGGTATGGGTTTTTACTAATTATGAAGAATAACATGGCTAAAAACTCATACCAAATACTTCCATGAGATTCCTTCAGGTAGCTTTTGCACTTCCGGTAAATTCTTTGTTTACCTACTCTGTACCTGTTACTTTGTACGACGAAGTGGAAATCGGCAAACGAGTTGTAGCCCCATTCGGGCAGAGAACTCTTACGGGATTTATAGTCGATATGACCGATCAACCTCCTTTTGATGATCTGAGTAAAATCAAAAAAATTATCCGGGTACTCGACAAACACCCTGTTTTTGATGAGAAAAAATTAAAATTTTATCAGTGGCTCTCTTCTTTCTACATGAGTTCGCTCGGTGAGGCACTAAAACTTACCGACCCTTACGGCACCTCCATCCAATCTGAAAAAATCATCTATTCCGACCGTGAAACCATCGAAAAATTTATCGGAAACGAAAGAACCACTTCATCGACCCGATACAAGGTGATGGACCTGCTGCTGAAGAAAGAGAAATATACCCTCAAACAACTCCAAAACCTTACGGGTGTGAAGTCAATCATCACCCCTCTGAAAAAAATGGAGGCAGAGGGAATTCTCACAATAGATGAAGGACTAAGCAAACCAAAGGTTAAAACCAAAACCGAACGGTATGTCCGACTTGCAAAATCACTCGAAGAGATCTATTCTGTAATACCTGAAATCGAAAGACGCTCCCCAAAGCAGGTTACACTTCTGCTAAAACTTGCATCTTTCAGAACAAAAGAAGCCCCCTCCGGAAAACTTCTGAAAGTAATTGGCGGATCATCAAGTTCGATAAACGGACTCGTTGAAAAAGGGCTTGTTGAAGTCTATGAGAAGGCAGTTGAAAGGGTATATCACGAAACTTACAACGAAGATATAAAAAGTTTTGAGCTCTCAGCAGACCAAAAAACTGTGATTTCAGCCATTTCAGAGCATATTACGAAGAAAAGTTTTAAGCCCTTTCTGCTTCATGGAGTAACAGGGAGTGGTAAAACCCAGGTTTATATTGAACTGATTAAGAAAACAATTGCAAAGGGCGGGAATTGTCTTTTGCTTGTCCCTGAAATCTCTCTGACACCCCAAATGACTGCAAGACTCGTCCAAAACTTCGATGACAAGGTAGCCGTTATCCACAGCCGGGTCTCCCCGGGCGAACGCCATGACGCATGGATGAGAATTGCCTCGGGAAAGTGCAATGTGGTCACGGGTGCCCGCTCTGCCCTGTTCGCCCCGTTAAATTCAATCGATCTGATAATAGTGGATGAAGAACATGATGCAAGCTACAAACAGGAGGAAATACCCCCAAAATATCATGCCCGCGATGCTGCAGTGGTTCTTGCAAAACAGAACGATTGTCCCATCGTAATGGGCTCTGCCACCCCTTCAATCGAGTCGATGCATAACGCCCGCTCGGGTAAATATTCCCTTTTAGAGCTTCCGGAAAGAGTTGACGGGGCGACACTTCCCGATATTATCCTTGTAAATACAACGGAAATGAAAAAAAAGGGGGAGATGGAAAATGTTTTTTCGAAGCAACTTTTGAGCAAAATTGACGAGAAAATAAAAAAGGGAGAAGGTGTAATTTTACTGCAAAACCGAAGA
Source organism: uncultured Ignavibacteriaceae bacterium (assembly GCA_964431385.1). Taxonomy (GTDB): domain Bacteria; phylum Bacteroidota; class Ignavibacteria; order Ignavibacteriales; family Ignavibacteriaceae; genus UTCHB3. The sequence goes on from CAYSJM010000039.1 coordinate 24,128, forward strand.
GGATTTGCTACTCAAGTCTATTGTGTTGAATGTGGACACCTGGAGAAGTGCGACAACTGTTCAGTTGGAATGATTTACCACATAAAAACGAACAACATCAAGTGCCACTATTGTAATTCTGTGAAATCGATGCCAAAAGCGTGCACTGTGTGTGGCTCCAGGAATGTTAAACTTTTTGGCACAGGTACCGAAAGGGTTGAGGATGAACTGCAAACCTACTTCCCCGATGCAAGAATTGAACGGATTGACTCCGATACTATCTCTGAAAAAGGAAAACTGGGTGAAACTTTAAATAAATTCAGGGACGGGGAAATTGATGTGCTGGTTGGAACTCAAATGGTCTCAAAGGGACTCGACTTCCCTCGCGTAACTCTTGTGGGGGTAATTTCAGCGGAAGCTTCTTTGTGGATGCCTGACTTCAGAGCGGAAGAAAGAACTTTCCAAATGCTGACTCAGGTTAGCGGGAGAGCGGGAAGGAGCAACCTTCCGGGTGAAGTAATAATACAGACTTACGATTCAAATCATCCCCTTCTTAAGCTCGTATTGAATGGCGACTATCACGGTTTTTTTACGAGGGATGTTCAAAGTCGCGAATTCAGACTCTACCCACCTTTTTCTAATCTTTGTCTCGCTGAAACTAAGGACAAAGACCCCGTTAAGGCAAGCAACGCACTAATCGACTTGTATAAAGAGATGTTCAATCACAACAGGAATGTTTCAATCCTGCCACCATCTGCAGCGGTATTGTCCAAACTTAAAAACGAATTCCGTTTCCAAATGCTCATCAAAACCTCAAAGAAAGTCGATCCCTCCGCTTCACTTCTTCGAGAAACCATTTCCAAAGCTCATGACATCTGGCGAAAAAACTCAAAACACAAAGATATCAGGATCGTTTTTGATATGAACCCTTATTCGGTGGTTTAACTCTCCTCTTTAACGAAGTAGAGAATATCTCCTTCTTTCACGCCGGTATTCCCTTTGTTGTAAACTACAATTGCATGAGGATTGGCACCCCCTGTGTTAGTAACTGCAAGCACAGAAATCTTATTGAAAAATCTTGTTGTGAGAGCTGAAATATACCAGGTTGGACGAATATTGTCCAGCAAGAACCATTTACATTTTTCTTGAGAGATCGTTGCAGTTTCATTGTCAAGATTAAGTTTTTTTAGAATGCTTGAAGGAATATTCTTGGGATATGGTTCAGCTACCAGACTGAAAACCGATATTTCGTTAAACTTTGATTTATCTTTTTCCTTCGGATTAATGGCAACCTTACGACTCTCTCTGACAAATCTGATCTTTCCTTCAAACTCTTGATTAATTTTCTCTTGAAATGATGGAAAAATTAATTCGACAATCTGATCAATATTCCTTACAAAGTTGCAATGCAGATTATCAATTACCTGTGGTAAAGAAAAAAGATTATTCTCCGGAAGAATCACATTATCAACTTCAGGATATTCTTTCAGAACCGCCTCTATTTTTTCTGCAACGCCATCAACCTCAATTATCTGAAGATATTCATTTAGCTCTCCGGACATTGCGAAATTAACAGGAATTGCTTGTTCAATTATCCTGGAAAGAAAAATCATAAAAATCGGAAGGTCTGAGGATTGACCATTAATCTCTTCCGTCAATTCAGGATCAGTATTAAATGCATCCAACAGGTTACATCTGAGTCTTTTTAATTTCTCAGGCATTATGTAGTATTCATTTGAAGGCAGTTTTGAATTAATGAAATTCTCCACAAGCTCAACAATTCTTTTTGTTCTGTCAGCAGCCACCCCCATTCCCAATTTATCCTCATCAGCAAGGGATAGTCGGTAAACAGCACCAAAACCATGTTCCTTTTCATACGAAAGCAGATAGGTGGAACCTGTCGATTCAGAAACAGGCTTGAACGCCGGGTATATTTTGATGGCATCATAAATATCCACTCCAGGAAATGCTCGTGAGACTAATGCTTTTTTTGTAGAATCGGATATGCGAACACTCTTTGGAGACTTCAGAAACAAAGTTTCGATATATGTGAACTCTTTTGTCATCTTGCTCGGGCTCATACCGGGTAACTTCTCGCTAAGAAGTTCAAGTCCCAAATTATACTGACGATATTTCTTGATAATCTCTTGATAGTCTGTCATAATCTCAGTAGTTTATTTGATAAGTAAACTGCTTGCCTGCAAGTTCGAAAGAAATAACAAACCCGGAGGATTTTTTTATAGACTCTACCATGTCAGCGGGAAGAGTAAAATCGACAATGCGATTTTTTAGAGTTTTTACAGGATCAAAATTGTAACTTGTTTGGGACGGTTTATTATTGATCACAAGACTAAAACCATTCAAAGTTCTGTCATCCTGGAAGTTTTTGCTTCGAACACTAAAAACAATTTTTGATGATGTAAAAGATATAAGTACCTGAAAGTCCTCTTCATCTGAAATTACAAAATCAGTATCTTCTTCAAGAGACTCAAAATTTAGATGAATCGATCCCGTCTGAAGAACCGGTACACCAGGAACTGCAATAAACTCCTCAAGTCGGTCTCGAAATTCTCTGCCAAGTTGCACAAGCTTTTCAAAAACCGTTACCTCATCCTCTTCTTGCAAAAGATCTGTAGCAAGAAAAACCTCCTGGGCAAATCCAAAGAGTTCATCTCTCAGATTGTTGGAGTACTCAAAAATTATCGGATCGTAAGGATCGTTTGAACCCTGGCGGGTAAAGTTCGGAAGTGGTGCCAGTTCCCCTTTATTGTCAGTTTTAATGAGGAAGTCTGTAATATCCTTTTTAAGTTCACCGTGGTAAAGATCGAGTTTGTCCAACATGATATTCGTCACCTGAAACGGCATGAGAACAGACTCAGAATAAAAAACGAAGTCTTCAGGAAGTATCACATCTGCTTCTGTCGCCATGTGGATTTTGTTTATCACAGGCACCACTCTCACATCTTTCCCTGTAATGGAAGTTTCGGGTGAAGAGAGAACCACAAACCGGTAATCTTTGCCTGCAATTCCCCAAATTTGCCCCGGTTTAATCTCTCCGGGTTTTTCATACACAGCAGCCCGAGCCTTCTCCATCATCATTTTGAATTGCTCAAAACCGGGCATGACAATATTTTTTTTGCTCATCTTTTTCTCATTTTTGTCCATAATAGACACTCCTTGCTTCACAAATCTGCAACAATAACACAATTTTCATCAATTAATCCCCCGTAAATAGATTTTATATTTTTCTTCCATTCTCATGGTTAATTCATCCTCAACAAGAGCGAGTATGGTGCTCCTGCTGTAATTTGGTAATAGAGATGCCAGTTCATTCGTCCACCCTCTAAGAAGGTTTCTTGTTGAGGCGTTGGCTCTCTCAGAAATGTAGTATTCAACATTTTTTTGACTCATATTTACAATTTGTTCAATCTCTTTGCTGGTTTTTTTGCTCATCGTTAAATAGAGAAGCTGGATAAAAATTTCTTCGCTCAATTTATTGTCTGAATTGGCGGCTATATCAATTTCTCTCATCACATCATCCATGAACCATTTTATGTCAAGTTTCTCATCAGGTAATAAATCTGTATCCACTGCTTCTGTACCCGGTTTCTCACTCTCGGGGTCATCATCAATTGGAATATCGATAATCTTTATTCCTTTTTTACTATTAACCAACTGATTTATCAATAATTTTTTTTCAACCGGTTGGTTAATTATTTTTAACACTTTGAAAATAAACTCAGCGTCAATTTCGGGATTATCATCAAAGTTAGCGTATATGTAACCATAAATGGCTTCTTCACTCAACTCTGGCTGATTAAACTCATTATCAACACTTACCTTTATACCATTAGAGTAAATTCTTCCCCCGTTTTCCAAACTTTTTAAAATCTTTTCATATTTTTTTCCTGCCGTAATTCTGGCTGCATCCTTTTTATCTCCAAACAAGGTTTTTAACCCGTTCGCCACAACCGTAGTCAGATAGGCTTCCGGATTATCAGGCAAGTCCTTACGGCTGAATGTCTTAAAAAGCGACTCCAGTACAGGTGTCATCGAATTCTTAACTTCAACTTCTTCAAAATAGAAAAGCGTTTGTCTTGCCCTGCCTAAATAAAACTTTTCAAACCATTCATAAGCTTCTATCTGCTCTTTGGATGTCAGAGAGCCATCATTTCGAAACATTCTTAAGAATTTTTCTGCTTCTTCTATATTTTTCCTGGTCCCCATTGTCTTATCCCTCTAAATTGTTCATTTTAGTTTTAAGTTCTGTTTTTTTTCTTTCAGGTATCTCAAATTTCTTTTCGCTGAGTGTATGATACTTAAAGAATTGTCGATATCTGAGGAGGATGTAACAATTCTTCTCTATATCAACCTCGCTTGAGGAGAGAAAAACCGTATCTGATTGTTTGCGTTTGAAGCTACCCGTGCTGCAAGGGTACCAGCCGGTTAGAAAACCATTTCCTTTTGAAGGGGAGATTCCGACAACTCCGGGTCGGTATCCTTTATATGATGTATCCGGTCGTTCGCCGTCAAAGAGAACTTTGCTGTCTTCAACCAAATGACCGGAGCCAAATTGTTGAGAGTTAATTTTTTTAATTAACTCATCATCCGCTCCATGCGGATAGTCAGGATTACTCATGAAACTTTTCCTGAACTTTTCGAATCCGGGGTAGTCCTCTTCCATGCCATGGAACTTGCCGGACTTCATTTTCCTGTCGTCTTTACTCATAATATATCCACCGCTAAAAATTAATTGATTGTCTCACCCTTCAAAGGGGATGAAAAAAGGGCGAAATCGAACAGGTTAAATTATGAATTTTTGGTTTCAGCGGGAAGGATTATTTTTTATTTTTTCCTATGGGAATATTTACAAGCAAAGTTGAAAACGAGCTAATTTGGGGATCAAAAAAAAATCCAGGAAGAGGCATCAAACTTTTTGGCTGACCTGCATTATACTAATTTCTGATGAACCGATGAAATAAAAGGCTGCCCCCTCGAGACAGCCTCTGTAATATTAAGCTATGGATTTCAGATCAAAGAATCAAATGAGACTCCTTTTCCTCCGATTGAAATTCCCGATTAATCGGGACTATTTCAACAGCAAAGCCTTCACAGTTTTGGAATAAGTTGTCTTGCTCTCAAGCGATTGGGCTTCAAGTCTGAATATATAAACACCCGATGAGAGTTTGGCTCCATCGTCCCGATGAATCGGGATTATCGTAGAAACCCTTCTCCATTTCACCATTTATCCCGATTCATCGGGACCACCTTCTGACCCGTGATATTGTAAACTGTCAGCATTACACCGCTCTTCTCCTTAAGTGAGAATTTTATCACTGTTTCGGGGTTAAACGGGTTTGGA
>CAYSJM010000040.1:0-29051 GCA_964431385.1 uncultured Ignavibacteriaceae bacterium
CTGGGTTCAGAACGTCGTGAGACAGTTCGGTCCCTATCCTATGCGGGCGCAGGATATTTGAGAAGGGTTGCTCTTAGTACGAGAGGACCGGAGTGAACGTACCTCCAGTACGCCAATTGTCACGCCAGTGGCATAGTTGGGTAGCTGCGTACGGTCGTGATAAGCGCTGAAAGCATCTAAGCGCGAAACACGCTTCAAGATGAGATATCCCTCCTTATGGACTAAAGGCTCCTCGGAGATTACGAGGTTGATAGGCTGCAGGTGTAAGTGTAGTAATACATTCAGCTGAGCAGTACTAATAAGCCGTGAGACTTGCCATTAATTTTATTTTAATTTTATGTTTTGTGATTTTGTATCCTCTCTTTCAATTTTATTGAACAACCCCGATTTTTTCCGGTGGTTATAGCTGCAAGGAAACACCTCTTCCCATTTCGAACAGAGAAGTTAAGCTTGCATACGCCGATGGTACTACATGCGCAGGTGTGTGGGAGAGTAGGTAGCTGCCGGTTTTATTTTTTAAGCCCCATTTTTTTGGGGCTTTTTTATTTTAAACCATTTCATAAATTTGCTGTCCAGCAATCATTATTCTTCATCCCCATTATTATCTAATTCACCACTTTTAATGAAAGAAAACAGATGAAAAAGATTTTATTTGTACTGATAACCGGACTATTATTCGTTGCCTGCACCAAAAAGGAAGCAGTTGCGAACGAACAAGACAATTCCAAAGCGTTGGATACAATAGTAAATAATTTCTCACTTCCCGATCTTGATGGGAAATCGCATTCTCTAATTGATTATAAAACCTCCAAGGCGATTGTTTTGATGTTTATTTCTACAGAGTGTCCGGTATCTAATGCCTATAACTCCAGAATGGCATCCTTAGCAAAGGCTTACAAAGAGAAGGGTATATCTTTTCTGGGGATTAATTCAAATAAAGCCGAAGATGTAGCTTCTATAAAGAAACATGCTGAGACACATGGTTTTGATTTTTCAATTCTTAAAGATGCGGGTAATAAAGTTGCTGATCAGCTCTCTGCTTCCTTCACTCCTGAGGTATTTGTAATGAGTGGCGATCTTAAACTTCTTTACCACGGTCGCATCGACGACAAAAGAAGAGAAGAAGAAGTGACAACAAAAGATCTTTCCAACGCTCTCGATGAAATTCTCGCCGGTAAATCGGTTACAGTGGCAAGAACTAAAGCATTTGGTTGCACAATTAAAAGAGTTAACTAACTCGTTTCAGGTTCAGGAATTAGTTATCAGGTCTTAATTTGATGTTTGGAATTAAAACTGTATTAATTGTCGCTCTGTACCTTGTTTTGTGTTCTTTCTCAGTGGAAGTGCAGGCTCAGGAAGTGAAGATTATAGATGAAAAAGGAATGAAATCACTGATTGAGTCTCGGGGTGGAAAACCATTATTTATTAATTTTTGGGCTACCTGGTGTATGCCATGTACCGAAGAATTCCCGGATATTGTAAAACTCTCAAAGAATTATCCGGATTTCGAATTTGTTGCAGTTAGTCTGGATCATCATGATGAGATTAAAAGCAAAATTCAACCATTTCTTAAAAAAATGAAACCGGGCTTTAAGAATTATGTAGCAAAGTTTAAGGATGATCAGATATTAATCGAGATGATAAACAAAAAATGGAACGGAGCTATTCCGGCTACTGTAATTTATAACAGTAAAGGGAAGCAAATATCATTTCATGCCAAAAAACTTAGCTACAAAGAATTTGAGGCTGAACTAAAGAAAATAGTCTCCAATTAAATTATTTGAGTAAAATAAGTTTTTTCGTAATTCGCTTTATTCCACTGTCAAGTTGATAGAAGTAAATTCCAGAAGAAAGGGAACCGGCATCGAGATTTAACTGATACACTCCCGGTTGATGAAGTGTATTAACCGGGGTTGCTACTATTTTTCCTGTAATGTCGAAAACCATCAATCTCACTGTTCCTGCAACAGGAGTAGAATATTTAATAACGGTTGAATTGTTGAACGGATTAGGATAGTTCTGCTCGAGTGTATATTGTTGAGGTATTTCTGCCTCAACTTGATCTTTGATGTCGGTAGTGTAACTGAATCCGATTTTAATTATCCCGCCAAATTCATCCACCGCAAAAGCTGTAGAGTCGTTATCAAAATGGACCTGAATCAATTTATTATCGGTAACTGCCCTCAATACTTTCCAAGAATCACCTGTATCAGTTGTGTAGAGTAAAAATCCTCTATCAGCTACAACTAATCCATAGTTTTTTCGAAAATCAATATAATTAAAATTAAAGGGGAGAGGGTTTACAGAACTGATTAGAGTTCGTTTTTTTGTATCCAACTTTACAATATAACCCTTGTTTGCCGCTAAGAAAGCAACTGAGTCTGAAGGTGCTGCGAGTGAGTTTACCCCGGCAGCACTCGGAAACTGAGGATAAATTGAATTCTTGGTTTTTCCATAGTCGGTTAAAAAATTGATAGCCGTTAGAGCATTTGATGTAATTGCAGACTTGTCACCGGTTCTAAAGATATTGTCGTTATATGAAATGGAGTTTTCAAAAGGCCAGGTTAAACCGCCATCAGTTGTCCAACGATCCAGAAAACTTGTGGGATAATAGGGGGAGCGATGAAGGATTGATCTTTCGGAATTGAATCTTGCAAATCCCAGGATCATTTCACTTGTATCCCCGTAAACAGTTGTAAAGGTGATACCACCATTCGTTGAAACTTTGGCTGCGGAGCGTCCAAAAGGGTTGGCATAAATGACGCTGTTCAGTCCAATGTAAACTCCATCATTCTGTCGATAGAATTTCCAGTTTGCGATTAGTGCATCAGAATACCAGCTGGCACCCTCGTCACTTGTTACAGAAGTTGTTTCAGAAGTAATCACTTTAAATTTTGCCGGTATTTCAGGGGTTTTGATTAAACCCTTGATAATTCCGTTAAATGGGCGTGAATTTGATAATTTTTGCCAGTTTCGCAGTGATGTAATCGACTCAATAATAAAGCCACCCTTACCAACAATAATTCCGGATAAGGTATCCTTGAAACATCCTGAAAGCCAACTTAGTCCCTCGGAGTGGTTATTCAATAATCTAATCCAATTAGAACCGGAATCAGTTGAGTACTCTATCATTCCTGCTGCCGTAACAATTAAACATTTTGAGTTTAAAAAGTAGTATTTTCCTGCATGATGCCCAGGGTGATTGGAAAGGATCCATGTTAAACCATCATCAGTCGATTTCATCAGCCGGATCGTGGTTGAGTTGGTGTCTGAAACAAAGAATGAATAAATTGTATCAGAAAACTCAAACGATTTTAGATCGGTAACATGAACTGCATTGTTGACAAAAGACCAGGATTGTCCATTATTTGTAGATCGGTATATACCGCGGTTCGCCCCTTTAAATCCCGCAATTAGGGTACCATGTGATGAAATACAGATTGAAGATAATTCTTTCTTGGGGAGTGCTGATAATAGCGAGAAGGAAATTCCGTTGTCCTCAGAGATATAAATTGTGCCGTCATTCGTACCGGCATAGATTCTGTTGTTTGGTCCCCGGGAGAGAGCATTGCATATAAGAGGTTCAGGGAGATCAAAAATATTCCAGGAATCTCCCGCATTAGTAGTCGTATAGATCGAACCACTGTCACAAGAAATGATTTCAAAACCATCTTTGGAGAGAGTAGAAGTTTTATAATATCCTTTTAAAGCAAGTTTTGGCTCAAGATTGAAAATCGAAGATGTGACTTTATAAAACGAATTCTTTGTCAGGAGGATGTAACCGGTACTGTTATCAATATATTCAACTGTTACATAGTTATTCCCCGAGGGCTGTGGGAAAACCCATTGCGTGTGGACTCCTTGGGTCAATAATTCTGAAGAAAAGAGCACCACTAAGAAGATAAAAACTTTAAATTTTTCCATGATATTGTTTTTCGCAGAAAAATAATTAATTTGTGCACAGCCATTTTACGAAATAGTTATTTGATTTCCAAATTTTCTTATCAGGCAGTGTCATGAGTCTTAAATACTTTATGAAAATAATTTGTAAGACCGGGTTGGTTCTCTTCCTTCTTTTACACACCTCTCTCTTGTCGCAATCCGTAGAATTCAAACATTACAAACCGGTTCCCGGAGAAGGATACACTTCGCTTGCTCAGGATAATTTTGGAAACATTGTATTTGCGGGTGAGTTTATAAAATTCGCAAAATATACCCCTGAAACAGGCGATTGGCTCTGTTTTAACCTTCCTGAGTTTGGGACTGTGACCGATATCTCTTTTACACAGAACGGTATTTGTTACGCAATAGTTGACAGTCTAAGGATTTTAAAAAGTTCAGATCATGGTATTTCCTGGCGACAAATCAAAACTTCTTCTCAAAAACTTGCCGGAATAAATGCAGTTGATGACATTTACTTTTATGTTATAAACTATAGTGATGGAATACTCCAGAGTCCAAATGGGGGGATGGATTTGTTAACCAAGTTTGCCCATCCTCTGGATGACAGGATAAGAAAAATAGGGTTTATCGACAGATACAGCGGTTTAGCGTCGGGAAATTTTGTGTATGTAGCCAGAAATCAGACTCTCCAAAAAATGTTCTATAAAGGGACTCCGGTTACCGGATTTAATGTCCTGAAACCAACTCAGATACTTCTAAATACAACTTCAAATCTTGTGATGATAGAGAGTCTCGATGACACGGGTTCAGTCTTGAAAAGTTTTGAGGCGGATATATCAAGGGTTGATGTCTCAGATTCAAATCGCTGGTTTGTTAAGCTTGTTGATGGGCGAATTTACAGAACACTTGATTCAGGCTTAAATTGGTCACTTATCACGACCAATATGCCCGCGAATCTGACCGCAGTAAAAATGTATTCAAACACGAATGGATTTCTTATTTCTGAAAGGAAGATTTATGAAACCTCCAATTCAGGGTTAAACTGGAATACAACTCAGTATGCGGCTGAATTTCCGTATGACCTTGCGACCGTGGGATATGGAGACACTCTCTACTTCAAAAGATCCGGTACTCTATATTTTTCACCTGATATGGGTAATACAATTAATAATATTGTGACACCGGCTGCACCCTTAGCATTTGCTGTTACCGATAATGGAAGGCTTGTAGTCGCAACTAACGATAGACTCTATATTTCTTCTGATAATGGAATAACATGGATTGATCGTTCTATTCATAACGGCGGAGGGATTACTTATTCTAAAATGGAAGCGAGAGGCAATAATATTTATGTTGTTGGCTTGGATGCACGAGTTGGATTAAGTAGCGATCTTGGAGTCACTTGGCAACTATTTTATCTTCCATCAGACAGGACACCACTATCTTTATCGATTCAAAATGAAAATACATTTACTGTAACACTTGCTGATTACAATATTTGCTATACTACAGATCGCGGAAATTCGTGGTTTCTTACAAGGTGTGATTTCGATGGTCAGCCAAGAAAAGCACATTTTTATAACGACCGCGAATGCATAGTTTCGACCGGAAATTCTTTGATCAAGAGTAGTGATCGGGGAATAACATGGACTTATATATTAACTCTGCCGGCATTTGAAGTCAGCACTCTTTATATGGAGGATGGACGGATTATTGTAACCACCAATTACAATGGAAAAAACTGGCTTGGTTACAGTTCCAACAAAGGATTGATTTGGACGGTGATGAATCCCGGTCATGACAAGCGTCTGAACTTGATAGTTCAGGATAAGAATAAACAGATTAATCTGTTCTCACTCGATGGTCGATCTGTTCGTTTGGTCGATTATAAAACCCTGCCGGTGGAATTTACAGATTTTTCTTGTAGAAGTGGGTCCGACGGAAAAGTTTATATTGAGTGGAGTACGGCGAGTGAGACTAATAATTACGGTTTTGAGGTGCAAAGATTTGCAGGTGACGCCTGGAGTATTGTTGCATTTGTAAAAGGGCATGGGACAACTGTCTCTAATTCCACCTATTCATTTATTGATAATATTGAAGACCCGGGCACAAAAAATGTGAAATACAGACTGAAGCAAATTGATTACGATGGTACTTTTGCCGTTAGTAATGAAATTGCTGTGGATATTTTGGTCAATGGATTTCAATTGCTTCAGAATTATCCAAATCCTTTTAATCCTACAACAAAGATTGATTTTACGATTATAGAACCTTCAGAAATTCTTCTCGCATTATACGATATGACAGGAGGGTTGGTACAGAATTTGTTTTCGGGTCTGCAGCAACCGGGGCATTATAGAATTGAAGTGGCAATGCCGGGATTAGCCAGTGGAAATTATTTAGTGAGATTGGATACTCGCAATTACAGCAAGACCATTAAAATTACATTTCTGAAATAGTCACCCTATTTCTTGAAAGTGAGACGAAGCTTTTTTACCTGCAATACACTTCGAATTTTTGTTGTTGTATCTTTCGAAGTGGTTGCACCAAACAGCGAGTTCTTTTCTACAATCGCCAATCAATTCCTTTCCTGCAAAACCCGCAAATTTGCAACTGTAGTCACAGAATTGTGGGAATACGAAGTCTTTGTTTTTAATTTCCATGCCAATTCGCTAAATTTTAATAGAATAATCTGAAATTTAAGCAAAATTGGAAAAACTACACATTTGATGACCATCCTTTCTTCGATACAAACAAAATTATCTAATCAACGAGCATTATATTTTATTCTTCTTGATCCTGACCGGTTTCACGGTGCCGATCTTGAAGAATTTGCCAACAGATGTGCAACAGCCGGAGTAGATGGCTTCCTGGTAGGCGGTAGTTTAATGGTTTCCGGTGATTTTGACCTTGCTATTAAGACTCTTAAGAACCTCACTCACTTGCCTGTGATAATATTTCCCGGGGGTTTAAGTCAGATTTCACCTTTTGCAGATGCAATTCTTTTCCTTTCGATAATAAGCGGTAGAAACCCGGAACATCTTATCGGAAAACATGTGATTGCTGCACCCGTTATTAAAAAATATGGATTAGAGGCAATTTCAACAGGATATATGCTGATAGAATCAGGTCGGCGTACGACTGCGGAGTATATGAGTGGAAGTGCACCAATTCCGAGACATAAGCCTGAAATCGCGGTTGCGACAGCACTTGCGGCAGAATATCTCGGTATGAAAATGATCTACCTCGAAGGAGGTTCCGGAGCGGATAACCCTGTATCTTTTGAGATGGTATCTGCGGTTGCAAAGAATATTTCGATACCCGTTATTGTCGGCGGTGGGATAAAAACTGCCGAAACAGCCGGAAAAATGGTGGATTCCGGTGCGAAAATAATTGTGACAGGCAATCATTTCGAAGAGAAAAAGAATTGGGATTTATTACAAGATTTTGCTGATGCCGTAAAGGGGCGGGTTTAGAAAGCCATGAGGGATGGTGGTTAGTAGTGGCTGTTCGCACAATAATTTAAAACTTATTGAGCGTATAACTATAGCCTTCTCGATAATCATCGCGATACTACTCGTTTTGATCGGTACCACAAAACATGGCTTAGGACTGACCGGAGATAGCATGAATTATCTTGCCCTTTCGGAAAACCTGCTGAACGGAAAAGGGGTGGTTGGAATGGGGGGAACTTCATTTATTTTATGGCCACCGGGTTATTCCATTATCATTTCAGGTTTGCTCGCTATTACTAATTCAGACGCCTACTCAATTCTTACGGCGTTAAATCTTGTTTCATTGACTGCTACCATCATACTTTCGTCACTCCTCTTTCGACAAACTTTACTGGAAGCAAAAATCCGCTTTTATGGTTCTTTATTATTGGTGTTAGCTCCAGGTGTTTATTTAATTTGGGTGTTTGCATTTGTTGAGACAGTTTTTGTACCAATTTTACTTTTATTCTTATTTCTTTGTCAGAAATGGCGGAACAACCTGTCAATATCGAGAGTTTGTCAACTTTCGCTAATTTCATTAACATTATTCTTCCTAAAATATATTGGAATTGTAACTCTCCCAATTATTCTCTACTTGATCTATAAGGGAAATACTGAAAAGAAATTGCAGAAATATTCCTTTGGGGTTCTGATTTCACTATTTCCTGCTATTTTATGGGTTGTTAAGAATTATCTCGTATCCGGTACCCCATTTGGGTTAAGAGGATCATCACTTTATGGTCTCTTTGAAGTTTTGTTCATATCAATAGAGACTTTCCTTTATTGGGTTTTTCCTGTCGTAATGTTATTAAGACTAACTATCTTTTTATTCCTTGGGCTTAGGAAGGAATCAGACTCGGGGGGATCAAATATCCTTTCGAAGATAGATATTCACCTTTTATTCATCGGTTTATTTCTAATTGTAACATTTATCTCATCCACAATTTCAGCGTTTGACAGATTAAACAACAGACTTTTGTTTCCAGTTTTTATACCACTATTGATTGTATGTTTAGTATCTGTTGAGCAGCTTAAGCTAAGAATTGAGGTGATGAAAAAAAAGAAAGTGATGTTTTTTTTTGGGATTATATTGATGTCTATTCCGGTTTTAGCATACATCCGTACCGATATAAGATCATTTAATTCAAGAATTCTAAACGGCGCCGGTGGAATTTCCACAGATGAATATCAGGCACACCTCCCTAGAATACCAATGGAAGTAATAGACAGACTAAAAAGTGAAAGGTCGGTGTATTCCAACGGTCCGGAATTACTTTATTATGCAACGACAATTCAGTCGAAAAAGGCACCGCGAAAGTTTTACTACAATTCTACTACTGTTGAGGTGGAACACAAAAATTTAAAGAATTTTTTCGGAAATGAGAAGAGTTTTTTGGTCTGGTTGGGAGACAATAAAGCAGATTTGAGTTATTCGCTCGAAGAACTTAAACAATTCTACAATCTTAAATTAAGCTCTTCCGGTAAAGAGTACCGAGTTTACGAGATATCGGTTCAAAAATGAAAACCAAATTGAAGACTTTAACCGCATTTCTTCCTGCCGGATTGCTGAAATTAATTCTAAATAGCGGTTATTTTTTCGCATCATCAGTGCTGGGTATAACGGTCTCATTCATTTCTTTCCCTCTGTTTGTCGTACTCCTTACAAAGGAAGATTTTGGCATCCTGGCATTTTTCACTGCTTTAAATACTATAATAGCACAATTTTCTTTTTTTTCCCTCACAAATTATTATATCGTCAGAAGCAGAGAATTAGCGGAGATCGAAAAGAAACAATTGCTTCGAAATCTGATTATTTTCAATTTTTTCTGGAATTTGATTCTCTCGGCAACGGGGATGCTCTTTGTTTATTTATACTTCCTTTTTTCTGAAACTACAATTCAGTATTTTCCAAATGTTCCTATTATGTTTGTCATCCTGATTAGTAATGGTGTGATTGTTTTTAGATTGGTAGAATTCAGAATAGAGGGGAAAGGGAAATACTTTTTTCTCACAGAAGCATCTCAGCTCTTGGGGAATTTGTTTTTTTCGCTGTTAATCGTATGGTATTTTGATTTGGGGGCTACAGGGAAGCTTACAGGAATTGCTGTCTCAAATTCGATAGTTGCTTTAACTCTTTGGTTTCTAATGGACCAAAAGCAAGATGAGAGTTTCACTCTAACTGAAGTGAAAAAGGGATTAAGGGAAATGTTGCCGCTGACACTTGCCTCATTTCTCCACAGCACTGCACCATCGGCTGATGTGATTGTACTGGAACGATTAAATAATCTGCCGGGGTTGGGAGTTTACAATGTGGGGAAGCAAATCTCAACATTTGTTGTGACCGCGTGCACCTCTGTTTTTCAAGCTTTTGAGCCCAGGTTTTATGAAGATTTCCGAAATAAACCAATAAGAAAATCAAAAAATTTTACGGTATTTCTGCTGCTTATAATGATTATTGTGGTGTCGTATTTTCTCTTTTCTGATGTAATAATTCAAGTGCTGACGCTTGGAAAATTTCACGATTCTCTGGAGTACTCAAATATTCTTGTGATTCAGGCTCTTATTCTACCGATTATTCAGGCTGTTCAGATTAAATTTTATTTAGTAAAAAAAATAAAATTAATAGCCACGATTAATCTGATCGGAAGTTTTGCTCTATTGGGCTTGGTATTTGTTTTAACATCAAAAATGATTTACACTGGTGCGGCAATAGCTTTTGTAGTCTCCGCATTATTGCAGCTAATTTTAATTCTAACGGCACATATGAGAAATAAAAATGGTTAATACTCCTGTTTTATTGATTGCTTTTAATCGGCCTGAAATGCTTCAAAAAGTTGTGGATGCACTTTCCGAGATTAGATTCGCGAAATTGTATGCTTTTGTGGATGGACCGAGAGAAAATAATTCAGACGATTTAGTTAAAATTGGGGAATGTAAAAAAATAATCGAAACTATCGATTTTAGCAACGAAGTTATAAAATTATACTCAACCAAAAATCTTGGTTGTGGTGGTGGTCCATTTTATGCAATTACGAAAGTTTTTGAGAAAGAGACAAGTTCAATCATTTTGGAGGACGATTGTGTCCCCGGGCAATCGTTTTTTGGATTTTGTGAGGAGTTGCTGTTAAGATACCAAAATGAAGAAAAAGTTTGGATGATAAGTGGGCATAATTTTAGCTGGAATTATAATAAGTCAGAAAATAGCTACCTTTATTCTGGGTATTTTCATACAGGTGGTTGGGCAACCTGGCGTAGAAGTTGGGAGATGGTCGATTTGAGAACGGAACATTATAATTCCAGAGTAGAATGGATACTCTCGAAGCGATTTTCTAAGCTGCGTGAAAGAAATTTTTTTTTAGATGAAATTCGTTTTAACTTAAATAGACCCGATTATTCGGGGTGGGATTATCAAACTGCATTAACATTTTGGGAAAATGAAGGGTTGAGCATAATCCCACTTAAGAATTTAGTTTCAAATATAGGCATATCTGGCACCCATTTCTCAGGTGACGACAGACCATTTTTTAATGTATCTGTTGATGAATATTTCAAAATTTTAAATCATCCATTGAAAATTGAGAGGGATATTGAATATGACGATTTCCATTTCAAAAATCATTGGATTAAAGCCTACAAAAGACCATTGGGGAAAAGGATATTCAGTTATCTACGAAAAAGAGTCAAGAGATTAATTGATTATAGTCTGTTTTGATTTCCCAAAATATTTTATATTGTAAGTCTTGTTTTATTGAAATTGAGCAACATTTTGAACTTAAAATTTTCCCAGGTTTCCATGCGAAGAATTCTTTTACTAATTCCATTTGTCTTCCTTTCACTTCAGGCGCAAGATAAGATATCAGGTTATCAAGATAGTAACCAAAAAATTAAATTTACCTTTCAGCCTGAAGCTGCAAATCTTGCCCGTCTCACCGATGACATAAAGCTTAAAAAACTGAGTTATTATGATGAATCCCGTCCCGGTGAACTTTCACTTCCATCCAAATCACTTTTTGTTGCCATACCTCCGGGAGCTGAAGTAACGGTAGATTTTGTGATAATTGAGAAGAGAACTGAAGATTTTAATCCATCACTCAACCCTGAAGCAAATTTAACGGTTGATACCACAATAAGTCTCAATTTTGAACCAAAAGTTGCACCGGGAAACCCTAATCGGAAGGTAATTGAGATCTTGGGATATTTTGAGATTAAAGGAGTGAGGGTAGTTCACCTCAAATTTAATCAGTACAATTATGACTTTAATTCGGCGAAATTAGAAATAATTGACAAAATTGAGTTTTCACTAAATTCAAATAAACCAATCCTGAATTACAACGGGGGAATAAAATTTTCAGATGAAACCGTTAAACTATTTAAGGGGATGTTGGTCAATCCTGAGGCAGCACAAAATTTTGCCATGAGCGTTCCCGCTTCGGATACATTGGGCAATTGGATAGATTTTACTGCTTCGTATGTTAAAATAGGTGTGGCAAAAGATGGCATCTACAGGGTTTATGGCTCAGATCTGCAAGGACTTGGGGTAAATATTGGTGAAATTCAACCGGCAACACTTCAACTTTTGAAAAAGGGAATTCAGCAGGATATTTTTGTATATGATGGTGCTGATAATCGCTTTGATGCGACTGATTATGTAGAATTTCTTGGTGAGAGAAATATGGGGAGCCCTGATTACAGAACACCAAATGTATATGGCTTACCGTATAATGAGTATTTTGATCGATTCACCGATACAACAATTTATTGGGTCACTTGGAATAAAAACAGCGGGAAAAGGGTGCAAACGGCACTTCAAAATTTACAGGCTACAGCAGATACACTTAAAGCCTATACCGAACTGGTTCATCAAGAGCAAGATCGGTCATATCTCAATTTTGATGGAAATTTGGTAAGAAGAGATCTTCCTTATTTTTACGAAAACAAAACCTTTTATTGGCAAAATATTAATGCACCAACGGCAGCTGCTTCAAGATCTTATACCTTCAGTTTTAGTGAATTAGACCAGGAAGACAGTGTCAGATTCTACTCCAGAATTGCAAGTGGTGCTTCCAGTAACGCCACATTATCACACAGTCTGGTGATGCAGATTGGTAATTTATATCCAACTTATGATTCTTCTTCCCTTGACAGATATGACAGAATTGTACTTCATGGAAGTGCACCGGTATCACTTTTTACGAACGGAAACAATACACTCAAAGTGGTTTCCTATCCAACCGGCACCGCGATCAATACAGTTTGGATTGACTGGGTCGAGATGGAATATTCTCGGAAACTTAAGGCGACGAACGACTCCCTTAATTTCAAATTCCCTTACACCTCCAATGGTGGCATAAAAAACATCGAAATAACAAATATTGCATCCGATAGCCTCATTCTATGGAAAAGAGGAAACGGAGTTAAAAAAATATTTGCTACCAGATCGGGGAATTCTCTTGTTGTTCAAGATACAGTAGCAACTTCCGATAGATATTTCCTTGTGAAAAACTCTTCTGTGCTAAAACCGGCTCTCTATTACAAGAAAAACTGGAAAAATCTTCGCAATCCGGCGAATAAAGCGGATTACCTTGCTGTTTCTATAGAGGCATTTGACATACCAATTAGACAACATTTGGGATATTTGAAAAATTCACATCAAATTGATACACTTTTTGTTGATATTAATGATGTTTATGATGAATACTCTTATGGATATTTCTCAATTGATGCATTGAGAGATTTTTTCAAGACTACCCAAACAGTTTGGAGTGCACCTTATCCTGATTATGCCGTTCTGGTCGGAAGTGCCGCTTGGGATTACAGATTGAGCCACTCGACAGTGCTTGGATTCAAACCAAAGAAGAACATTGTTCCCTCCTATGGATCTCCTTTAAGTGATAATTTGTTATCGGTTTTTGATTCAACAAATTCTTATATCCCCCAAATAATCACAGGACGAATTCCCGCAAAAAGTTTTGATGATGTTCAGAGGTACTTTGGAAAGTTATCTTCTCACTACACTCAAAAGTATGACAGATTTAATAAAAGGGTATTACTTCTCTCAGGTGGGGATAATGAATCTCAGGCGATTGAATTCAGAGATCAAAATACAGTTCTTTCAAATGTATTTAAGGCTAAACCGTATTCTTTTGAATACAACCAGTACTACAGAACTTTCACTCCCTTTACTAATTATGGTCCGTTTCCATTATCTGAAGTAGATGCAAATATAAAGCGGGGTGGTGTAATTCTCTCATATGTGGGGCATTCAGGGACTTTTCACTGGGACAACGATATTCGTACTCCAAGTCAGCTATTGAACAATGTTGGGAAAGGTTCTATTCTTACTGACTTTGGCTGTTCAACCGGTAAATTTGGTGAACCTGATGTTGATTGTTTCGCAGAACAATTTTTATTGTACCCGACGGGTCAGCCAATCGCATATGTCAGTAATGCGAGTTTGGGATTTACCAGTACCGCAAGTGTCGCACCAAATTTATTTTACACCGCAATCATCCGGGATAGCGTTTGGAAACCGGCAGATGCACTTAGGACAGCCAAAATAAATATGCTTCAACAGCATGGTAACAGTACTACGAATCAATTATTCACCATGACTAACACTTATTTTGGTGATCCATTCCTGACACTAAAAATCCCACCAAAAGTAAACTTTTTATACGATACCGAATCATTAGTGATATCACCAAAAAATCCTGATGATACGCAAGATTCAATAAAAGTGACAGTAAATTATTTCAATTATGGTTCAACACTGAACGATTCTCTCAACATCAAGATTACAGACAGGTTAAATGGCGATGTTGTGTTCGAATCGATAATCAGGAGACTCGTTCCTGAATTCAAAGATTCAGTTACTGTCTCAATCCCTATAAAGAATAAACTTGGGGTACATTCTATTAAAGCAACCCTTAATTCGGATGGACGAATAGATGAGATTTACAACACCGATAATGAAACTGAAACATCCTTTATAGTTAGCAGTTCAGCCTCGCGCGACTATCTCAAATATAGCAATGAAAATGTTGTAAAAGATTTTCTTTATTTTATTAATCCGCAAAGAAAACCGGAAGTTGAATCAGTTACAGTACAGATTGCAGATAATCCCCTAATGTCCTCCTCTGTTCAATTTACGGTTCCTTTTGACTCATTTTTTACAAAAGTCTCTTTATCTTCACTTCAAAAAGAAAAGCGCTACTGGTTCAGAGTGAAGGACAATACTTCAGGACTATTTGGAACGATACGATCAATTTATCTGTCAACAAGAAATGGATTTGGGCTTTCTGATAGTATATCATTTTATTCGTCAGTGTTTGGAGATCTTACATTTAATGGTAATTCCTTGATGTTAAATGACAGGAGCGTCCGTCTCAAGATTGTTGCATCCGGATATTATGATGGCAATTCTTCAGTAATATCTTACAATAATACAAATGTTTTACAATCTAGTACCGTCTTAAGTCACAATGTTGCAGTATTTGACGCAAACACTCTACAATTTCAGTATGTTAAGTCATTCAACCTGACTTATGGTGATCCTGCTTATGAGAGGTTGACTTATAAGGCATTTCTCGATACTCTCGATGAATCCAGACTCATTGTTATCGCTGCCGCTTTTGACCCATTCACCGGGACAGATGCTGAATTGAGAAATAAATTAAAAAGTTATGGTAGTATTTATATCGACTCTGTACGAGCAAGGGACTCTTGGTTTATGATCGGTAGAAAAAATGCACCTCCCGGTAGTCTCCCTGAGCGTTGGAAAAAAGCAAATCAGGGGGAAGTTTCATTTGATACAACATACAGTTTTAAAACGCAAAATGGCCGATTATTATCAAACAAGATAGGACCGGTAGTTAGTTGGGACAAACTTGAAGTTCAAGCAACAGTACCGGATTCGACTTCGATTAAATATAGGATAGTGGGTACTTCTCCGTCCGGCGTAATCGATACGACAGGATACTTAAGTGGAACGACCAATATTTATGATTTGTCGAGTCTTAATAGTAAATCGTATCAAACTATAAGAGTACTCGCAGAGTTTGAAACGAAAACTGTAACTACACCCCAACTCTCTGGTCTTTTTGTTAACTATAAAGATTTCTGTGAAGTTGGTACAAATTATCAAGTTGTTAAACTTTCATCCGATACATTATTGCCAAACAGAGATGCAGACTTAAACTTCACCGTTATTAATGGGAGTGAAGCAGAGGCAAAGAATTTTAAAGTGAAGGTTGAGAGCAAGATCGGAAATAACCCCTCAGCGAAGATATTTGAAACGACAATTGACTCGTTAGGAATATTTAGCAAAAAGAACTTTACCGTCAAATTTAGAACACCTATCGAAGTGGGTGCTGGTCAACTCACAATCACTGTAGATCCTGATAATGTATTACAAGAATTTTATAAAGATAACAACTCTTATTCCGTCCCATTCTTTATAAAAGGTGACACTTCTAAACCTTATCTCACTCTTGCGATTGATGGGGAAGACATTCCCGATGGCGAATACATCAACCCAAAAGCTGAATTAAAAATTGAGTTGTATGATTTTTCCTCCATTCCACTACAGGATACTTCAACCATTTCAATGAAACTTAATGGGTCACCTGTTTTCTTTAGGAATCAGGGGGTTGCTTACACTTTCAACAATACAAATCCTAAAGTGACAGTAACATTTAAACCTGAGTTTAAAGACGGTGAATATGAATTTAATGTTGTAGCAAGAGGTAATTCCAGTTCATTTGCAGATACTGCCCGGATCGAGAAAAAATTCACTGTTGTAAATGAGGCTAAGTTATTGAATGTTTATAATTATCCAAATCCATTACAACATGAGACATTTTTCACTTTTAAGTTAACCCAGATTCCGGAAGAATTGAAAGTGGTCATTTATACTGTTGCCGGAAGAAAGATTAAAGAGATTTCTGTGCCGATGAGTCAGTTGAAATATGATTTCAACAAAATATATTGGGATGGACGAGATGAAGATGGTGACACGATCGCAAATGGTGTTTATTTGTATCGAATCATAATGAAAAAAGGTGATAAAGTCGAGCGAATAACTGAAAAACTTGCTATTGTTCGTTAAGACCGTCGATTCGATAAACTGGATAATCATCAATCGAACCTAAATATTTTAGATTCAGTCCTTGTTTTTTAAGAGCTGAATCATTCTCTTTGGAAACAAGATATTTTACATGATATTTAGCAATGATTGAATTCTTATTGTGAACTGAAGAAGTGCTGAAGTAATTTATAACATCAGCACTTTTTTCATTTGTGCCTTTGATGGCAAGGTTTTTGCGGTAATATGCTACAACATTTTGATGTGTAATTCGTGAGATCATCAATGAAACTTCGATTGGTGCGAGTATAATCCCTCCGTCCTTAATCCAATCATCCAATTTTAGATATTCGTTGTAATATCTAAAATTTGAGTGATGACCCAAGGGTTTATTTCGTTGGATATCCGGGAAAATAGAAAAAGTTGTAAAAGAAAACTGAAGTTGTAAAATAAATAATACACATGAAAACACTACAAAAGAAAGCTGTTGTTTACTGCCTTTGGGAAGCCATTTGGTGATCAGCCACTCTATCGTCAGCAGATGAAGCACAAAAGTAAGTAAGATTACAAATCTTGCAATCGGTTCATTATGAAAGAAGATGTAATTTAATAAAAGAATTGGTGCCAATAAGGTTATCAATGCTATTCTATAATCGTAATCCCGCGACTTAATTTTATCTATCACAACAATAAGCGAGGGGATTAATAATATTGTTACCGTATAGAAAGTCTTATAATAAATCTGGTAAGCATCGGGTAGATTAAAGACATTCAATTCGGTCGCTGAATTGATAAGTTTGAAGATTGGATAGTATGGCCACAAAAAAGCAAGCAGCAATGATATAACAGGTAGTAGCAACAATTTGATCTTTTTGTTGTTCCACCCCTCGAACATCAGAGCTTTAGACCCAATTAAAAGCATTAAAAAAGCCCCTGAAAGAGGGTGAGTTGTTATGATGAATGTACATAGAATGGTGTACAATACATAAGATTTTACATTAAGGTTACAATTAATTTTTGCAAAAACGATAAGTAGAACAGGTAATACTGCTCGATATGGGTAGCCAAGTGTTAAAGGGATTAGTGAAAAATCATAAACTCCACTCGACACAGGTGGGTAGTACCAAAATCCTAATAGTACTATTAAAATTATGAGAGAGTATTTTATATCACCAAATACATACTGAGAAACGTCACGGACACTAAATATAAAAAAAGCTAAATTAAAAATACCTGCAATACTAAAAATAGTGTAAGGGGTTAGTCCCAAAAGTTTTGATATACTACCAAGAATTTGGTGGTAAGGTGTCAAAAGATGTGAAAAGTTCCCTCCCCTCAAATATGGGTCAACAGGAGAAAAAATATTATCTTTAAAAGCTGTAATTTGAGCAACATGATCCCATATATCATATGAGATATAAAAAGATTCTAAAAAAATTGTACTTATTGTTGCGTAAACTAACAATATTACAGAAGCTATTGTAAATGTTTTATTTTGGAACAAAAAGTCCATCGAAAAATATTGATTATGATTTAATAAAATAATGTCTAATCCTTGGATATTGGTTTTTCAAAACACGATCGACAAATTAATAAAAGCCCAATCTATGATTTCTATTAAACGCTGGATATTTTTTAATCACCCAAGCAAATATAAAATTTTATTTATTGCTATTGTATTAGCCTATATCGTAATTTATGCTCCATACGGTCTCACCGAAGCTGACGATGGATTTATAACGGGTCTTTCCTGGCGAATTTTCAACGGTGAGATAATCTATAAAGATTTTATATATGTAAGACCTCCTCTTTCACCATTATTGCACTCGATTCCGATGTTTATTATTCCGAAGGAGTATTTGATTTTTTTTGAGAGGGCATTCTTCTATTTAAGTTTAGCTATCAGTTGCATTTTTGCATCAAAATCGTTTAAGGCACTTTACGATTTTAAGACTTCCGGCTTAGATCCATATTTGTTGACTTCGGTTGGTTTCGTATTTTCTGTTGCCACATTCGCACCAATGGCGTGGCATACAGTTGATGGGATATTATTTGGATCAATCGGTATATATTTTATTATTCGAAAGGAAAGTAAAACAGGAATTTCTTTTGGCATTCTATTTATGTTTTTATCAGCACTAACAAAACAATCCTTTTATTTACTGCCAATTGCCGGGATACTCTATTTATTCCTGAAGCAGAAATCTTGGAAGCCGGTTCTTTTAGCTACCGGGTTACTATTAACTATGGTTTTTATCTTTGGGGCAATCCTCCATCATCTGGGGGCTTTAGATGAGTTCATAGTTTACACGAGCTCTGCTTCCTCTTTGAAAGAAGCTTATACTGCTGGGGTATATAAATATCTCCACACAGATCTTATTTTTATATTCGTTCCTTTAGCGGTTTGGAAAATATTTGCATATGTGGCTGATATGAAAAAATACAAAATCAGATCGAATCTTCTCCCATATATCTATTCCGTCTTCATATTTCTTTATCCTTTAGCTTTTTTTATAAACAGATTATTATTCAAGCAGATGTCAGAACTGGATTTTCTAAAGATTCAATTCCGAGATGAATTTGCAACGATTACATTCCTTTTGGCGTGTATAGTGCTGTTATTTTACTCAAAAAAATTTAGTAATGTTTGGGGATTGGTATTATTACTATTTTTGTCTTGGAGTAGTTCTATCAGTTGGGCTCATACAACACCTCACCTTTTTTCTACTCCGATAATTATGATCTTCGCAATGAGTGCAGAAAAACTCATCGATCTAAAAAATATATCAAATTTTTTGAAATTCTTGCTCGTTTTAGGCCTTACATCATATTTTATTGGTTATCAAAAACCTCATTATAGTGATATGCGGAGCAATGTAGTTTTCGACCTATCTCATGTAGGGCCTAATTTAAAATATATTAAAGGCGATAAAAAAATATTTGATAAATTAGTTGAAATTGACTTTCTTGCAAGAAAGTATGGAAATAACATAAAAGTACTACCGTTTATGCCATTATTCAATTTTCTAAAGGGAACCAACTCACCTCTCTCTATCGATTATGGAATTAATTGTGAAATTGCCGACCAAGAACAAAAAATATATTCTGAATTGGTTAATAACAGAATGGTTGTTCTTGTGGATAAAGGATGGTGGACAATTGAGGAATCGATCAGGGATTATAATAGAATGTACGGCTCTAAGCTTGCATATCGCGTTATCAAAGAATGGACGAAGATTGACAGTACAAATCGATACTGTGTATATAAATTCACCAAGTAGATTAGAAATTCCACAACTATTGAATTAACTTATGGTTTTGTTCTATTCTCTTTTGCTCATAAGCGTATAAGCAGAATCTGCATAGATGATGGTTAAGTTGGGATACGATTCCTGCACTTTGAGTATTGATTTTCCTTTTGGAATGAGGATATAATCAAATTGAGTCTTTTGGTTTATTAGAATTCCAGGGTCGCAGTCATTGTTATAAAAACTCTCAATAACATCATTCCTAAGTTTGAAATGATAAGGGTCAACAAAGGGGTCAGAATGCTTGATCGCATGCACTTTTACTCCAGTAATGGTGGGTAATATCCACGATTCATTAATTGGGGCAACCAAAATTTTATTTCGCTCAATTTTGTCGGCGAGCGGTTCAAGTCTCCTTACATGATTAAAATTGGAATAGTGTCCCAAAGGTTTTGAATTTTCCATATCACGAATAAAGGACATCGATTTCCATGAAATAAAAAGTTGCGGTAACGCTAAAATGAAAATGCCGAGATAATATATTTTTTTTAGAATGTTTAGTTCTCTTGTTCCTTCAATGTGAGAAAAGCCTAAAATTATTAAGATTTGTAAGGAAAAAACGATATATACCATAACTCTCCCACCTAGTGTGGTTTCGAGTATAAAAAAATTGAAAGTATATATGATTAAGAAAATCAGTAGTGAAGTCCCTATAGTTTTTATTCTATGATCATTTGGAAAATATTTAATCAGAAAATAGATACCAGGGATCGATGGTAGTACACAATAAACAAATTGTCCTTGGTAGAATTCCCTAAATTGTCCAGAGAATGAAGAGTTTTTAAATGAATTGAAATCCATGATCGTGGAGAGCACTGGGAAAAATGGCCAAAGAACAACGAATGCTAAAGAAATTACCAGAACTGTCATTAGCAGCACTTTAGTCTTTAATTCTGTTTTCTCCAAAAACCAGATTTGTGTTGCTAAGGTAATGATCAGGAATACACCGGTCAGAGGATGAATAAGGAAAATTATCGGGACTATTAGCACAAGAGGAATATTGTTCTTGTATAATGTTCTATTGGGGAAAAACGAAAGGGAGATCAATGACAGAGAAAATGCCAATCTGTATGGATAAATAGCAGTTTTCATCAGGTGGCTGAATTGGTAAAATCCACTATAACCCGGAGCAAGAAGCCACAAGAACAGCATTGTTAAAAGCAGTAAGCTCGCCAGATTTGAATTTTTTAGAAACTTATTTGCAAAACAACGAACCGAAATAATAAAGATAAAAACATTCAATAGTCCGATAAAAGGTGATAGAAAGAATGGTGAAATATTTAATATTCGTGCAACAAGTCCCCACAAAAAGTGGTATGGTGTGAACAAATGCGAGTATTCCGTGTCGAATGAGTATGGATGTGTTGGATCGAAAGGGGCATCTGCAAATGATCTCATTGCAGCGAGGTGTTCCCAATCATCATTCGCCCGTTCAAAATTTGACATAAAATAAAGTCCAACGAAGGTAAATAGACACATCAATATGGAAATTAGAACAAATCCTCTTTTACTTTCAAGAAATATGAGTAAATTGTCTAAATAATTCTTTGTAGATGCAATCATAGGATCTTTTTTTTATGGAAAAGTCAGCAAAATTAAAATGTAAAATATAAAAATGATGAATACTTTCGTAGAATAAGAATATGAAAATCCTTTTTATTGCCCATCGTGGTGGACCTGCTACCAAAGAACTTACCGGTCAGGAGGTGAAAGACCAACCATGGGTCGCAACTTTTTTGGAAAGACTTAATTCTGATCAGGCTAATTTTCAGATAGGGCACTGCTTTCAAACTTCGCGTAAAGATCTTAAGAAAACGGAAATTGATGGGATTACATATTATCCTTTCACTGTTGAAAATAGTAAGATTTCAAGGTGGCTTAACAGAATATTTGTCCGAATACCTAAACCTGAGGCTTTCAGTACAATTCAATCTGCGGTAGAAGATTTTCGCCCTGATTTTATTCATGTATTTGGAACTGAAAATCCATATGGGCTATTAGAATATAAAAAAAATATACCGGTTATAGTCCAAATTCAAGGATTATTGAATACAATTTTTCCGGTCTATTCGGGAAGTGTTTCTAAAAAGGAAGTATTTCTTTCAGCAGGAGTATTGAATTTCTTAAAGGGAGGCTATTTCTTCGATTATTTGAGAATGAAGAAATCTGCGGATAATGAAAATCTTATTTTGAAGAAAGTTCGTCATGTAATCGGTACTACTCAATTCGATGAATCATATTTGCGGAGTTTGAATTTAGTAACATCTTATGATAAACTTAATTTAATTCTTCGAAGGCAGTTTTATCACGAGAGTTGGGAAGTGAACGATTCCTCAGAAATAGTGACCATTTCTAATGAGTACACTTACAAAGGAATTGAAGTAATTATTCGGACAGCAAAATTATTAGTTGAGATGAATATTAAGTTCAAGTGGAAAATAATTGGAGTCTCCTCAAATAGTTTTTTTATAGGTGTGTACAAAAAAATATTTTTCGAATCCCCATCCTGGGAATGTTTGGAATATCTTGGAGTCAAGGAGCCAGAAAGTATGATCGAGGTACTGAAAAGATGTAGATTATACGTTAATCCATCAAATATCGAAAATGCCCCCCTTTCACTTTGTGAGGCTATGATGGTTGGGATGCCGGTAATAACCTCGGATGCCGGGGGTACAAAACACCTTGTTTGTGATGGAATTGATGGACTGATCTTTAAATCGGGAGACCACAATCAGCTTGCCGCGAGAATAATTGAACTTTTGAATGACCGGGAGTTAGCTGTAACTCTCGGAAAAAATGCACGGCAAACGGCGTTATTAAGACATGATCCTTCCGAGATTATCAGGCAATACAAGGAGATAATTAATAAGTTCATTGAAAAATAACAATAGTTCTACAAATATTTTTGCTATCTTAATATATCCAATTTTATGGAATTTTAAAGTAATTGAAAAGTATCGCAATAGGTGGTTATTTAGAATTGGGCGGGGCTTACTTCAATTGTTTAAATGGAAAATTCTTACACTATGGAATGTTAATGAATATACTTGTTACCGGTGGACTTGGAGCCGTTGGCACTGCTTTGATACCGGAGTTGGAGAAGCAAGGTCACAGCGTCTTTGTCATTGATCTTGATACGCACCATTTTGCGCAGAATTACGCCCGTGTGGATGTTAGTGAGTTCCGACAGTTGGAACAACTTTGGCTGGGCGGTGGATGGGAGAGAGGTTATTTTAACTCTCCTAAAAAGTTTGATATGGTTTTTCACCTGGCTGCTGAGTTCGGCAGGTGGAACGGTGAAGATTATTATGAAACCCTTTGGAAAACTAACGCCATTGGGACAAAGAATATTTTAAAAATGCAGGAAAAAGAGGGTTTTAAGGCTGTTTATTTCAGCACATCTGAAGTATATGGCGATTTTCAGGATGTGATGCTCGAGTCTGTTATGGATAATTACGAAGTAAAACAGATGAACGACTATGCCCTCACTAAATGGGTGAATGAACAGCAGGTCATGAATTCTGCTGTTATGTCAGGCACACAAAGTGTACGAGTCAGACTGTTTAATTCGTATGGTCCGGGGGAGTATTATAGTCCTTACCGCTCAGTAATTTGCCTGTTTTCTTATTGTGCTCTCCACAATTTACCCTTCACTGTTTATAAAGATCACTATAGAACAAGTATCTACATCTCTGATGTTGTAAGAGCTTTGGCAAATATTACCCAAAATTTTAATGCCGGCGAGGTTTACAATATCGGTGGCGAAGACTATCACAATATCGAAACAGTAGCGGAAAAGATTCTGGACTACCTTAAGTTGGATGATAAACTCGTCAGCTATCGTGAGTCTGAAATTCTTACTACAAGACAGAAGAAGGTTGATTCAACCAAAGCACAAAGAGATTTGGGATTGAAAATTACTGTTAATTTGGACGAAGGAATCCAAAACACTATTGAGTGGATGAAGAAGGTTTACAAGCCGGGTTAACCAGATTATTACTCTCATTCCATTCGGAATTCATACGGGCAAGGTATAAGATGAAAGTGAGGACTTTCTATAATTTTAGTAATCTCAGGGTAGGGAATAAGCCAATCGAACCACTTCCAATAATCTTTTTAAAATAAAGTGCATCCTTTTTTGCGATGTACCCTCCTCAATAATTGTTTTTCTCCTTAAAAAATATTATATTTGTGGTCTTTCAAAAAACTTAACTTGTAGTTGGAGGAATAGCTTTGAAACAAGAAAAAATGACCCCATGGTACAGCACCACTGATGTAGAAAAAAAGTGGTATGTCGTGGATGCTTCGGGTAAAGTGTTGGGCAGATTAGCCACCGAAGTAGCCAGTATCATACGGGGTAAAAAGAAGCCGGAATACAGCCCTAACGCTGATACCGGAGATTTTGTCGTAGTAATCAATGCTGATAAAGTAGTCGTAACCGGCAAAAGAGCCGAGTTAAAGGTTTACAAACATCACAGTGGTTACCCGGGTGGTTTAAAAACAAAGATGTATAACGAGATGATTAAGGTTAAACCTGAATTTGTCATAGAGCATGCTGTGCGCGGAATGCTTCCCAAGACGAGATTAGGCAAGAAAATTTTTCATCATTTGAAGGTTTATCGCGGCGCTGAGCACCCACATGCAGCCCAAAAACCTGAAGTAATCAGTATTTAACGGAGAATTAATGTCAGACACTTTATTTGTTGGAAGAAGAAAAACCGCAGTTGCCCGTGTCGTTTTAAGACCCGGAGAGGGTAAAGTAATCGTGAATGGAAGGGAATTGACCGTTTACTTTGCACAAAAAACACAGCAGGACGATATCGCTGCTCCATTCGAAAAATTGGAGTTGACGGGTCGTTATGATGTATTTGCCAATGTACAGGGTGGTGGTTCAGCCGGACAGGCAGAAGCAATACGCCTTGCCATTTCAAGAGCACTTACTGCAGAGAATGAAGATTACAGATCACCTTTGAAACAAGAAGGCTATCTGAAAAGAGATCCGAGAATGGTTGAAAGAAAGAAATACGGCAGACCTAAAGCTCGTAAAAGATTCCAGTTCTCGAAAAGATAATTTTATTTACAAATCAACATTCTTTCTGATTTACCGCCTGTGCCTCGCGGCTTAAGGTAAAGTGGAAGAAAGAAAAAGTTTAACAGGAGTTTAAATGTACGATATAGAATTGACTCAACTGATCGAAGCGGGTGCGCATTTCGGTCACCTTACTCGCCGTTGGAATCCAAAGATGAAACCCTACATCTTTATGGAGAAAAACGGAATCCATATTATAGATCTGAACAAGACAAAAAAAATGATCACCGAGGCAGCGGTTGCTTTAGGTGAAGTGGTTGCACAAGGCAACAAAGTCTTGTTTATTGGTACCAAGAAGCAAGCCAAAAACATAATCGAGACAGAAGCAAGAAATTGTGGAATGAACTGGGTTACCGAAAGATGGCTCGGCGGAATGCTTACCAACTTTTCAACAATTAGAAAAAGTGTAAAAAGACTCCAGCAGATTGAGAGACAGGAGACTGACGGTACTTTTGAGAAAATCACCAAAAAAGAGCGTCTCTTCCTCACTCGCGAAAAAGACAAGTTAAGAAAAATACTTGAAGGCGTCGAGTCGATGAACAAACTCCCCGGAGCAGTTTTCATCGTAGATGTGAAAAAAGAATCCATTGCAGTTAAAGAAGCCAAAAGGTTAGACATCCCAGTCTTCGCCATGGTTGATACAAACTGCGATCCTGATTTGATCGATTATGTAATTCCTGCTAATGATGATGCTGTAAAAACCATTGAACTTGTTATCAAGACCATGGTTGAAGCTGCAAAAGAAGCCGGTATAAGAGCTAAAGAACAAAAAGCTGAAGCCGCTGCTGAATCTGAAAGAGTAAGAAAAGAACAAGACAAGACCGAACAGGACTCAAAATAATAAAAAACAAGGATTAGACTTAGAATGAATATTACCGCAGCACAAGTAAACGAACTTAGAGGTAGAACTGGTGCCGGAATTCTTGACTGTAAAAAAGCCCTCGTTGAATCACAAGGAGATATGGATAAAGCCATTGATTACTTGAGAAAAAAAGGTGCAGCAATGGCAGCCAAAAGAGCTGACAGAAGTGCAAACGAAGGAAGAATTTCAGCAAAAGTTTCTGATGATAAAAAATATGGTGTTTTGGTTGAAGTAAACTGCGAAACCGACTTTGTGGCAAAATCTGATGATTTTGTTGCTTTTTCGAAGCAGGTTACAGATATCGCATTTTCAAAGAAGATCAAAAGTTCTGCAGAATTGGTTGAATCAACTCCTGAATTTAGTGATCTCTTAAATGAACTGACTGCCAAAATCGGCGAAAAACTTGAAGTATCAAGAATTGCATTCCTTGAAACTCCAAACGGGATAATAGATTACTATATCCATTATGGTGACAAGCTTGGTGCACTTGTAAGATTCGACAATGTAACCGCTGAAGTGGCACCTGCCATAGCTCATGCAGCCCAGGATGTTGCAAAACAGATCGCAGCAATGAGCCCAGTCGCAGTAAAAAGAGATAGTGTTCCGGCTGACCTTATTGAAAAAGAGCTCGAAATCTATAAAGAGCAATTCCGTAAGGAAGGTAAACCTGAAGATAAAATCGATTTTATTGCAAAGAACAAACTTGGCAAATACTTTGAAGAAGTAGCACTCTACGAACAGTCTTTCTTCCGTGATGATAAAAAGACAGTTGGTGCTTTTCTTGATGAAGTAAATAAATCCAATAGTTCTAAAATCGAAGTTGATTCTTTTGTTAGATTCAATCTCGGCGACAGCTCAAAGTAGTCGTTCAATAAATAACTTGTAAAGGTCTTAAGTCTCTTAAGACCTTTTTTTATATAAAACAGGAGAAGAAAAAGATGTCATCAGCTAAATTTCGCAGAGTCTTACTGAAGTTGAGTGGTGAGTCGTTAATGGGCACCAAGGGATTCGGAATTGATCCTGAAATGCTCAAATTTTTTGCAGAAGAGATTAAAACCATACATAATATCGGCGTTCAGGTTGGAATAGTGATTGGTGGTGGGAACATTTTTAGAGGACTTGCAGCCGAGGGTCAAGGAATTGACCGAGTTACAGGTGATCTAATGGGGATGCTGGCGACCACAATAAATTCGCTTGCACTTCAAAACGCAATTGAAAAAGCGGGTGTCTTTTCTCGATTGATGACCGCTATAAAGATGGATGAAATTGCAGAGCCTTACATAAGAAGAAGAGCAATTAGACATCTCGAAAAAGGAAGAGTTGTAATATTTTCGGCAGGCACCGGTCACCCTTATTTCAGCACCGATACAGCGGCTGCACTTCGTGCAGTTGAGATTGAAGCAGATGTTATAATAAAAGGAACCCGTGTTGATGGAGTGTTCGACTCAGATCCGGAAAAAAATCCCGATGCAAAACAATTCGAAGGCATCAGTTATCTCGATGTGATGAATAAAAATCTTCGAGTCATGGATTTAACGGCAATTAGTCTCTGCCAGGAGAATGATCTTCCACTACAAATATTCAATATGAACATTACGGGCAATTTATTGCGTGTGGTTATGGGAGAAAATATCGGTACATTTGTAAATCATACTGGTTAAAAGTAAATTTGTTTTTTAAAATCAGTAAATTTAGAACAGGTTTGAAATGGAACAATTAATTAAAGAGGCCTCACTCAAAATGAACAAGTCGATTGAGGCATTCAGACATGAATTGGCAAAGGTTCGTACCGGAAAAGCAACCACTGCAATTCTGGACGGAATAAAGGTTGATTATTATGGAACACCAACTGCACTAAAACAGGTCGCAAATGTGAGCGTTCTCGATGCTCATACACTCTCGATTTCACCTTGGGACAGAAGTTCTATTCAGGCAATCGATAAGGCGATACTCCAGGCTGATCTTGGTCTCAATCCCGTGAATGATGGCATTACAATTAAAGTTCCGATTCCCCCTCTTACCGAGGAGAGAAGGAAGGAATTTGTTAAACTTGTTAAGAAGTTTGGTGAAGAAGCAAAGATTGCGATAAGGAACATTCGTCGCGATGCAAACGAGCATCTGAAGAAAAAACAAAAAGACGATAAACTTTCGGAGGACCTGCTAAAGGAAGCTGAAGCAAAAGTTCAAAAATCGACAAATGATCACATCACAGAGATTGATCAGATTATCGTTCACAAAGAAAAAGAGATAATGGAAGTCTAGCCCGAGCTAAATTTTAACGGCTGTCTTAAATGTTCGAAATACAGCATTTAAGACAGCACCTCAAAATAAATATAAATTTCCTCCCGGAGAGCTTTTGAAGATAAGCTGCTGGCTTTTCTGTTTAATTTTTCTTCTCACCTTGTCACTTAAGGCCCAGGATGAGATGCAGTTCGAATTGACTAAAATCAACTTTGAAGGGAATTCCAACATTCCTTCAAAAGTTCTTTCCTCAATTTTAAAGTCAAAAGAATCTCCCAATAACATTTTTCAGTTTATCAATAAATTCACATCTCTTGGTGCTCCGCCGGTCTATATCGATTTTAGCCTGGTTGAAACAGACACGAGAAATATTACGGCATTATACAATTCGAGAGGTTTCTTTAAAACCAGTGTTGACTACTATTATTCTCTCGATTCAGCAAATTTATCCGCAGATTTAACCTATCTGGTTGCCGAAGGCCCTCAAGCAGTGATGGGGAAGGTGAAATTACACGGACTAAGTGAATACCCGCAAAGTGATTATTGGCAAATTAATGATCGTGTTTTAGTTCGCGAAGGGCAGGCATATTCACAAGACAAGGTATTGGAATCGATCAATGGTGTACTGATCTATCTAAAGTCGCAGGGATACCTGCTTTCAAACTACGATAGTACAGTCGTCGTAAAGGATACACTTATTGACAGGGCTTATGTTGATATTTTCTTTTCACTCGGCAAAAAATATTACATCGACTCTGTACAAGTTTCCACAGGTGGTCCGGGTAAAAGTGATGTAGATGATGATATGCTACGGGACCTGACAGGTATCTCACCCGGAGAAATATTCGATATTACGAAGATAACTCAGGCACAGGTCCGTCTTTACAGAACCGGTCTCTTCAGTTATGTTAGAATATACCCCGGACTGGATGGGATAAAAGAATCATCAGTGCCGGTAAAGTTGGATGGAAATATTGCAATGATGAACGACTTAAACCCTGAGTTGATCATGAACAATATTCAAAATGCATTCAATTTTGGTGTGGGTCTCGAGTTTAACAGGAAAAACTTT
>CAYSJM010000041.1:0-25944 GCA_964431385.1 uncultured Ignavibacteriaceae bacterium
ACTGCTACAGAGTGTCTTGTTACAGCAAACTGATTGTAAGTTCTGTAATAAGGCGGTGAATCGTGGCATCTCATACAAGCGCCGGCTTCATAGTTGATAGCGATGTTAGCTGTGCTTGGAGCAGCAGCGTGTTGGCTACCAGCACCGTGGCACATTTCGCAACCTACATTTGCTGTATTAACAAGAATGCCACCGTTAACTGCTCTAAGGGTATCCCATTTTAATGGATTTGGTGTACCTGAATAGACATAACCATTAGCTGCGGCTAAATCATCAAATCCGCCGTTTACAGAAGCGAGATTGTGATCGGTACCGGTAGTGTGGCATTTTAAACAAGCAGGTCCAAAATGAGTGTTGGTTCCTGTCATTTCTCTTTTTAATGCCAGACCGTGTTTTGAGTCTTTCCATCTGTTAAAGATGCCGCTGAAGGTTGGGTTTGAAGTGTGGCAAGTCATACATTTTGGGAATGTACCTGCGATACCGTCAAATCCGCCAACACCAACATAATTACCGGCTACAAATGTCATTGTGGTGTCATGTGTACCGCCAGTTGTTGTAACAGAAAGATTAACAACATAGTTACCAACTACATCAGGCTTCAAACCAACCATTGTTGGTAGAAGATTTTCAATTGTAGCATTTGAACCAGCTGGTTTATTTGTTAAAGTGAAAGTGAACGCTGTGATAGGTAGTGTATTTGCAATATTTCTTGGTGAGAAATAGAAATAAGTACCATTAGCGGTAACTTTAGCTCCGGAAGAAACGGAGTTGGTGCTCAAACCTAATGTCGTCAACCTGGCTTCTGACATTGGTTCGGAAAAGATTTTTGCTCTGGGTACTTGCGCGTACACTGCTGCGGTAAATGATACAGCTACCAGAATGAAAAGTAGTTTTTTTAGCATTTTTGCCTCTATAAATTAAAGTGCTGGTGTAATTAAGCAATTTGTGTGCCAATGATGAAAAACTCTACACACGGGCGATTTTTGCCCGTTTTTGTGTAAAAAATTTTTACAAACCGAGAATTTTTCTAAAAATAAAGAAAAAAAATTCTTATAAATGGAAAAAATTATCTGATTCAAGAACATGCGTTATAACACGGGTTATTTCGTTATGAGAAACATCTTTGTGAGATTTAGCTTATGTATATTGTTATGTACAAAATTTGGAAATAAGAATGTTGCAGATAAAAAACCTTCTAACACTTTTATTTATTCTTTTTGCTGCCATTATCCATACTCAATGAACCACACAAATAACCAAATTTGGGAAACTATTATCGCATCCGGAAGGGGGATCTCAGTTCAGAGTTGTGATTCATTATGTTAAATGTCGGCTTTTGGTCGATACCACGGAGGAAGAGTCACCGGAAGTAACCGTAGGATGGAGATTATAATGGAGGGGTGTTGTTTATAAAAGCTTGACGGAGGTGAAGTGTTTTATAGAAGTGTGCCTCTTAAGAACAGAGCGGCACAAGTAAAATAAATTATTATGCCCGTCACATCCACAAGAGTAGAAACAAAGGGTGCGGATGAAGTGGCGGGGTCGAAACCCAATCGTTTGAGTAGAAGCGGCAACATCGCACCAACAAAGGTTCCCCACAAAACAACACCAATCAGTGCCGTTGATACGCTGAGGGAAATTAAAAACCAGTAATCGAGATGGCTGAGGTTTAGAACTTCGAGGATGGCTATTCTGAAAAAGCCGATGCCTGCGAGGATCAGACCGAGAAAAAGCCCCGTGATGAATTCTTTTTTCATTACTCCCCACCAGTCGCCAATCGATATTTCCCCGAGTGAGAGGGCACGAGTAACAAGTGTGGCAGCTTGTGAGCCTGAATTTCCACCTGAAGCAATAACCAGCGGAATGAAAAGCGAAAGAACGAGTGCCTTTGCAAGTTCTTCTTCAAAAATTCCTATAGCAGATGCGGTTAAACTTCCACTGACAAACAGAACCGCGAGCCACCCAACTCTTTTTTTGATCATCTGCGGAATTGTGGTGTCAACATAAGAGTCTTCCAAAGCGGAAACCGCACCCAGTTTTTGAATATCCTCAGTTGCCTCTTCTTCAGCCACATCCAACACATCATCCACGGTTATGATGCCGATGAGAACACCTTGCGAGTCAACCACAGGTATCGAAAGTTTATCATACTTTTTAAAGACTTCTACAGCCTGTTCCTGATCTTCAGAGGCACTAAGACAGACAAAGTTGTTGTCCATCAGATCGTAAACTTTTTTGTGCAGAGGATTTAGCAAAAACTCTCTGATTCTGATATCATCAACGAGTTGCCCCTTCTCGTTCACTACATATATGGTATTCAGGGTTTCAGAATCTTCACCATTTTCACGGATGTAATCGAGCACTTCCTTAATAGACCAGTCTTCCTCGACGGCTATATAGTCGGGAGTCATGAGACGCCCTATTGAATTCTCAGGATAGCCGAGGAGTTGTTTTGCAATTGCCCTCTCTTCTGTTGAGAGGAGAGACATCAGTTGTTTTGTGATGCTTGCCGGAAGTTCTTCAAAAAGGGCAGTACGATCATCGGGCGACATTTCGTTTAGGATGTTTGAAACTTCTTCGTTGCCCATGGCTTTTAGAAGGTTCATTTGATCTTCAATTTCGAGGTATTCGAAAGTTTCGATTTCTACATCTTTAGGGAGAACTCTGAAAAACACGGCACAATCAGTATCAGGAAGGCAGGAAATGAGGTCAGCCAGATCCGCAGGAGTCCATTCATCAATAAGTTCTTTGATTGGCGAAAGATTCCTTTTTTGAATCAATTCGCTAATCTCCGGCTGAAGTATCTTTCCGATCATAGCTTCTCCTGCATTTTTTTGAGAAGACGGGTGTCAGTTGGCTATTGGGGTGTTTACGATGGTATTACTGACATCAAAAATTGTCAGAAACAGACTTCAAAATTAAGGAATTTCGGGGCTATTAAAAAGTTATTTTAAATTTTAAAATCAGGTGGTTTTAACTTAAGATAATAATAGGTGCGGACTGCTTAGAACAAGCACTTTTTTTTGGATAATATATTAAAAATCGTATAATTGTGATAAATGTACTTGAATATTTGTTTGCATTTCCCTATTTTTCAAAAAATCGTGTAGTGTTTTACTCATAAATCTGTTTGCAGAACAAAAAATCATCAAAAACAGGTTATTGAAAACAAGTGAAGCCGTGGTCTGCCCGTTTTACGGGGAGTTTTTGGCTCTTTAATCCCCTCTTTAATACTTTTCACCTCGACCGGTGAGGAAGACTCGGCAGATCTTTTAACACTAAAAGACCCGCTCTCTCTCCCCCAACACGATCCCGTGTGGTTTTAATCTCCAAAACAAAGCACTATTGTTTAGTGCTGTGATCACTTAGATCATTGCGATTAATTCCCGTCAGTGCGGTCTTCCGCCACGGGCAACAAAGGAGAATTATATGAAACGACTTTTACTTTTTGCAACCATTTTGTTTGCTTTTTACGCCACCACTTCTGCCCAAATTGGGGGGTACGCGGTTGAATTGGCTGATGCGGATGATTATATAGAACTCCCCTCCGGAGTTTATTTTGATGACAACACCTTTACAATCGAAACTTGGATTTATGTCAAGGAGATGTATAACTGGTCACGACTTATAGATTTTGGAAACGGGGCGGCAAGTAATGATGTGCTCATTGCTCTACAGGATGGTACATCTGAATATCCAAAATTCGAAGTTTATAAGGGTGCAACTCAGCAAGGAATAACTTCAGGCACAAAATTACCTCTTAATCAGTGGGTTCATATTGCATGCGTGTTAGATAATGGAACAGCTTATATGTACTTCAATGGTGTTCAGGTTGCCACTGGTCCAATTCATGAACTGAACACTGTTGTTCGTGCGAACAATTATATCGGGAAAAGCAATTGGCCTATTCTGGAGAATCCAATTCCAAAGATGAAAATAGATGAATTCAGGATATGGAAAACAGCTCGCTCAATTGGAGAAATAAGGGGAAACATGTTCAAGGAACTGTCGGGAAGTGAAGACAGTCTCCTGGTTTACTACAAGATGAGCAATGGTTCAGGTATCACGGTTACAGATAATAAAACGAGCGGTACCACACATGGCAGTCTTATAAACGGACCACTATGGAAAGCCTCGGGTTGTTTTGCGAATCCCACACATGCGATTGATCTTGACGGCTCTGAAAATATTGAAGCAACATTTACAACCGCCATCGGTAACCGATTCACACAGGAAGTTTGGATATATCCCACGGATGGATCAGCTAATTATAGAGGAATAATAGGATATCACCCCGGAGCCGGAATCAATAGAACACCATGTATTTTTCAACACGGCTTGAATGTTCACTGGGGATTTGGAGATGGGACCGACTGGTGGAATGATGAAACCACAAACAACCCGTTAACAATTAACAGTTGGAACCACATCGCCACTACATTCGACGGCACCAACTACCGTCTTTTCGTAAGCGGGAAAGAAGAGAGGAACTACACTGGTGCAGCCGGCAAGACCCCCAAAAGCTCAACTACATTCAAAATAGGACTTTTAGACTTTTACTTTATTGGTAAAGTGGATGAGGTGCGTATATGGTCGGATGTCCGTACTCCGCAGGAGATCAGGGAAAACATGATGCGACCTCTCAGAGGAGATGAGGACAACCTTAAAGCGTATTACAGATTCGATGAACGGGAAGGTACCACGGTTTATGATCTTGTATCCTCTTCTCAGAATGGTACCATGATAAACATGGAACCAGCTACCGATCGTGTTGCTTCAACCGCCTTCAACACCTGGATAGGGGCGGAAAGCACAAATTGGGATAACGGTGCAAACTGGAGTCTGGGAACTTCACCGGTCAACAGCCAAAATGCCGGGGCATATAAGTGGGACGCCGGGAATGAGCTAAACATAAATACTGCATCAGAAGTGAAACATTTTCTTATCTCCTCCGGCTCAAACCCGTCAATGGGTGCAGACATCAATATATATGGTAATTTGCTTTTGGAAAGAGACCTTGATCTAAACGGGAAAACGATAACCCTCGTACTCGGGAATAACCCATGGCTCCTTGAAGGCAGTGGCAGAATATTTGGTGCAACCGGAAAAATCGGAGGACCGGTTTATATTCCGGCTGCCTCCCCGCTAAAGGATGATAAAAACCTTGGATTCGCAATCTCATCTTCAATTGAGCTTGAAGTTGATGTTTGGAGAAAACACAATTCTTATGAGTATGGCTCGAAGAAATCGATTTTTAGAAATTATTTTGTGGTATTTCCGGTTAAGAAATCGCCAAAATCAGGGATGGGCTCCTCTGATGAAACAACCATCGAGTTCAGGTACAACGACGCGGAACTAAACGGAATTGCCGAGGCTGATTTGATGCTGATTCAATCAACCGATGGCGGAGTTAGTTGGATAACCTATCCCGGTTCGGTTGCTGTTCCTGCTGAGAACAAAGTTACCCTTACATATCCTGCCGTAATGGCAACCACAAGCATATGGACACTAACTGATAGAAATAACCCCCTCCCAGTAGAGCTTACCAGCTTCACAGCCAAAGCAACCGGCAACACCGTAACCCTTAACTGGGAAACCAAAACAGAGATGATGAACCTTGGTTTCGAAGTTGAGCGGAAAAGCGGCACCATAGAATGGCAAAAGATTGGCTTCGTAGAGGGACACCACACAAGCAACTCGCCAAAGTTCTACTCGTTCAGCGATCAGCCGAAGGCATCGGGGAAGATACTCTACCGACTGAAACAGATCGATACCGATGGCGGGTATGAGTACTCCTCCGAAGTAAGCATTGACATGGGTTTGCCGACTGAGTTTTCTCTTGGGCAGAACTACCCTAATCCCTTTAACCCCGAGACCGTTATCGGTTACGCGTTGCCTATAACAGGTGAAGTCACCATAGCGATATACAATGCTCTGGGAGAGAAGGTCGCCACTCTTGTTGATGGAATTCAGGAAACCGGAAACCACCAGGTCACCTTCAAGGCGGATAACCTGCCGAGCGGAGTTTACTTTTACAGGATGGCATCGGGTGGAGTGAGTTTAGTGAAGAAGATGATGTTGATGAGATGATGTTAGTTTGGGAATTAGTTGGGTGATGGTTCGTATTCACAGGGATAAAGGGATCTGGATTGGTTTTTTCGGGAGTGTCAGTAGTTTTGTGTAATTGGTAGGAAGTACCGTTTGGGAGGGGAGGGGTAACAATACCGCTGTATCGTGAAGAGTTTCGAGCATTTGTTTGGTTAGTGCTGTATGATTCTCACCCCCATCATACTGTGCTTTCCAAATTCTATCACTTTTTCGAGTTCGACCTAAAACAAGCCAAAACAAATGTGATGCGTGATCGTGACCTAATATGTATTAGCGCGTCACAGATCACCTCTTCATAGATATACGGGATGATCGTGATTTCTATATATAATCCCGTCATCCCGTTCCCACATGTTTTTTGACTCCACAGCCTCGGCTGGTTCAGGAGAGAAATGTGAAATCATAGAAGAATCGAAATGTATCTTGTTTTGTTTATTTCATTGAATCTCTTTCTTTTTAAGTCACCATTGGTGGGGAGATTTTACATTTTTTCTTTTGAGCAAGGTTTCGAAATCTATGGTGGATCTTAATCGGCTACTCCAATTTGATATTTTTCTTAGTCATTTTCGCGATCTTGCACTATGTGTGAATCAATTCAGGAAGAAATATTCTTCAAACTAGGCAAAAATTTTGTACAGCCCCTCATATCTAATTTGCAAATTGAGACCTCTGTTCATTCTTACATATTTTATCATGCTATCAAGGAAAGCAAAACCAAAAGCTACTCTTTCAAACCATATGAAATATACTGCAATCAGAACGGAAACTACCTGCGGAATAATCGAAACCAAAAACAGGGCGCATAATTCGGCTTGTTTAAAACAGCAAAGATTACAGAACAGATAAACTGTAATTGTAAGATTTAAGCAGCTTAACCATAAGTAGAAATCGGTGATAAAGGTAATAAATGGTTTTCTAAAGGGTTGTCGATATGGATTAGTAATAATCTCGATATTACCCATTGTCGAAAGATTATTCGAAAAAATAGAATTTCTTATGCCCTCTACTGTAATGTCGTATCTTCTTAACAAAAGAAATAGAGAATCATTTTTGGCAATGTGCATAAAATTTAGCCATGAGTGATGCTCATTTGAAAAGTGTTTTTCGTGTTTGACTTCAAAAGCGAGAAGAAGAGAACCTAATTCCCAAATATCCTTATATGCTACTGCAGCGAAATGTGATAATAGTCCAATAATAATTGAGGAGCAGCCTAGTAATAGAAATTTGTGGTCTATGTGAGCTTGTTCACTAAATATCACCGATAATACAGCAAATAAGGACAATATTACCCAGTTTCTTGCATTCGCGACTCGTG
Organism: uncultured Ignavibacteriaceae bacterium; assembly: GCA_964431385.1. Classification (GTDB taxonomy): domain Bacteria; phylum Bacteroidota; class Ignavibacteria; order Ignavibacteriales; family Ignavibacteriaceae; genus UTCHB3. The sequence continues at coordinate 7,424 of CAYSJM010000041.1, forward strand.
TGAATCCTTCAAGCATTTCAGCTCTTAAGGCACTATAGTTTAACGACAAGGTATTTTCCGCGGGTTCATTTACGGGAATGGCGGGATAGGCCGCGAACAGGTTATCAAAATCATGAAAAATCCTACAGATTGTACATTCAGTTGAATTCTCGAGGCTTTTCTTTTCATTTTTCATATTAATGCTCTAATAGATTAAAAAAAAATTAATTAAGTATAATTGGCTTTCATCCCCCCCTCAAACTTCAATCACCTCATCTATCTGCTTTTGAATTTCAATTGTTTTCTCCAATGCGGTGACGATTTTGCAGTATGTCTGAACTTCATCGAGGGTAAGTTCTCGACCTTTGCGGTCTTTGAGCCATTTGTGACAGACTTGATAACCACCGATGGTATATTGGTAAACATCCTCAGGAACCGGCCCAAAATGATTGTCTTTATTTATAAAAACTTGCTGATCCCGATAGTCAATTGCATCAACTTGATTGGTACCTGCACCGTAATACTTTGCGGATGGAGTAACTAATCCTGAATCTTTGAGCAAGTGCACTGCGGTTAATTTTTCACCCAACCCAGAAATTTCAATGAAGCTTCGATAATCTCTCAAGATTGGAATGCGTGGGAAGTCAATTTTTAGAAAATCTTCAAACTTACGACGGTACTTTTCTGAGTGGAGTATTCCATAGATGAAAAAGAAAATTTGCACAGGGTCCACCCTATCAGCAGAAGATCCGGTATAGACCTCGTTGAATCTCTGAACAACTTCTTCTCGAATGTTAAAGAATCTATCTTGGAAAACATCTTCGTGTTTTGGATATAGGTAAAGTGGAAAAACTACCTCACCCCCTCTTCGAAAGAGATTTAAATCAACGAGAGCGTCAGCTATGAAAACTGTGTCGTAATCTTCTGATCCAACAGAATTCCACTGTCGTCCTACTGTTAGGGCAATATTGTATTTTAACATGTGGTGCATCAAATCAGGGACACATCTCGCAACAATCGACGGGTGATAAAAAATTAGTCTTTTATCAAATGGCCTATAAGTGATCGGTTGAATGTATGAATTTCTATCCTCGATCATTCTGCATTGGCTTCTGGCTGATGAAAGAATCCATTTATCCTTATCTCTTTCCCTGAGATCATATATTGTCGAAATATCATGGTCTGAGATTGATGTTGCACAAAAATCTCTTATTCGTTTGGATAAGACTTCTTTTTGAAAAGCAATTGCAAAATGGTCTTTCTTGGTTATAATACCAGTGTTCTTTTTGATAAAAATATCTTTAAGTGACAGTAATTCGTAGTAACCACTCTCATTATCCTTTATCAAATCATTGAATAGAAAAAAAGGTGCTCTCGGCAGCAGTGTTTTCCATTGTACTGAACTGAGATCGTTATCTATCAAAAATTTATACTTCTCATTCCGAAGTCCAAATATCTCATAAAATTCTAATTCATCACCAGTTTTATCTGAACCACCTCTTATTAAGAAAACTATTGAAACTCCCGGCTGAATGTCGAACACATTTTCATCTTTGCCCCCATCAGGAGCCTTCTCCTTTTTAAGAGCGTTACCGTGGAGATCGAGCACATAGATTTCGTCAAAACTATCGATGAGGCTCTTGCGCATGCCCCTGAATGTTGGATTATCGATGTAACCGTGATTGGTGATCATGCAAACTATCCCCTCACCGGCCTGGTCAATCTTGTGCTGTGCGAACCGGATAAACTTCACATAATCATCCTGAAGCCATTTTGAATTCTTCTCGTTTATTGAGACGCCATTTACAAAGTAGTAGTCGCTTACTTTCTCCCTGATCCAAGGGCTGTTATTTGAAGAGTGCCCGGAATAAGGTGGATTACCGATCACGATCTGAATTTTGGTGTTCTTCTTTACTTCACCGGCAAGGTGGCTCTCTTTGGATAGGGATGAAAGACCGGGTATCTTGACTGTATCAAGGTCTTCCATCTCCAGGGTATTGGTAAGGAAATATTGAACCCTGTCGTCATCTTCGAGCTGATAGCCAAGTTCCTCCAGCATAAATGATGTTTTCATGTGGCCTATTGCATAAGGGGCCATCATCAGCTCAAATGCGTAAAAGTTCTTAAGAAGTTGCTTTTTAATGAACTGTTTTTTCATCCCTTCGCCGTACAGTTTCACATATTCATCAACAGCAACCTTCATCGCCATGGTGAAGAATGAAAGAGTACCACCAGCGGGATCGAGTAGGGTGACATTCTCACCCGCAAGTCCGGCAGCAATTCCAAATTTCTCTTTAATTATGGTGTTAACCGATCTCACCATAAAATCGACGACAGGCTCAGGAGTATAATAAACTCCGCGCATCTCACGGGTGGAGGGATCATACTCCTGCAAGAAGGTTTCGTAGAAGTGAATGATTGGATCGCTTCCTTTACCCGCTTTGTAATATTCCTCAAGTATCGCTTTCACATCAGTAGCCGACAATACAGCAGCAATGTCGTCGATTATCGCCTCCATCTGCTTTGGCAGATTTCCCACCGAGACGAATGTGAAAATTTCCTTCAAGATACCGATGGTTTTAGGGATGTATTGAAATGCAAGCTGTCGATTAAAATTTCCGCCACTCCTTAGCCGTGCGGCAAACAGACCGTATGTAATGGTCTGTGAATAGAGATCAGCGAACTCATCCTCTGCAAGATTGGCAATCAAGTACTTTGTAAATGCTTCATAAAAACCTTTTACATCATCATTTACAGGGAGTTCGATTTTTATTATCTCATCTCTCAAGAAGCGGGTTCTTTGTGCGAGAACTTTTGCAAGTTTTTCTGCCGATGTGATAGCTGGCTGGGAGTAGCTAATAAACTTTTCAAACAGCAATTCAAAATCTGCGGCCTTTTCCACAGGTGGGGCTACCCTGAGGGTTTTTATGTTGTTCCACCTTCCGATTGTCACCGAATCGATTTGAGTACCATCACGATAAAGACGGAACTCGAGGAAGTTTGTTAAAATAACATTTGGGAAGGTTTTGAGGTAGCGTTTTAACTGGTCGGTATCTTCAATATCATCAAGATTAGTGCCGGGAATCTTTGCTTCGATGTAACCGGTGATACTGTTCGCACCGTCCCAAATTCTAAAGTCGGGGTTTCCTGCCTCTGTTTTTTTGGGGAGGACTGTAACATCCACAGGTCGGTTGAGTTTTTGATCGGAAAAGGCAGAAACAAGGTCTTTGAGGGTGGAATAGTAAGACTCTTCTCTTGCATCCCCGCGTTTATAAGTCTCGGTTATTTCAGAAAGATATTTCTTTAAATTCATTGGAACAATATCCTGATGATGAGAATATGATTAGATAATCCAAGTTGAAATTTAAGAATTTTTTTGATTATTTTCGTGTATTATTGATTTGTAAAGGGATGAAAACTAATAATTAGAAAGGTTTCCAACTGCGCCGAATATTAAATTAAAAAAGACCAGCAAAAAAAGATTTTGAATTTATTTTCGAAGTGCTTATATTTGTAAGCTAATTTTGAAATAATTTCAAATGTTGTCTGAATGTGACAGGCAATCGGGCAAAAAAAGATTTTTATAGTTTGTTGGGCACGTAGCTCAGGGGTAGAGCATCTGCCTTTTAAGCAGAGGGTCGGTGGTTCGAGCCCACCCGTGCTCACAAAAAAAAGCCTTCAGAGAAATCTGAGGGCTTTTTTATTTTAAATATTCAGACTTACCGGGTTTTTGCTTATCATCTCTCCTTAGGCATCTATAATTAATGCTTCTACCCAATTCATTACATCCAAAGAATGTCTGATTGCATTCTTTTACACTCTCGCGCACCCACTTCAAAGGCTCAAATATACAAAAAAAAGGTATTTTATGGTTTTTGTATGTACCGGTTTTGAAATTGGCACAAAATTCCAGAAATATCCTATTTACTTGAAGTGATGTTTTGGATTGGTTCTTCGAGTGAATTTTCGTGTTGGGGGCTCTTCTTCTATTTCAATTTCTTCAGACTCAGGGGATTCGGGTTCTTCTTCCTCAATGGGATCATCATCAAAATCTGCCAGATCAGGGTTGGTTGACATGCTTTCGATTGTTGCGGAATCCAGATAAGAATCCTTCTGCTTCCTGAAGAGAGCAATGGTTACGGGTGGGACAATAATAAAAAAGACCAGCGAAATGATTATTACAAGGGAGTCGCTCATATTAAACCGGGAAGATTCTAAATTAATACTGCCCAAAGGTAGAGAAAAATTAGTAGATCTACTAATTATTATTAAGAATTAACGCTAATTTAATGATGAGCGGTAGAAATCATGCTGAAGTCAGGGTTTGAAATTCACAAGAGTACCTGCGTAATCGTAGCGACCCACGAATGGAACGGGATTGGAACATCAACATCAAATCTGAATTAAGATGGTTTTTGGTTTATGAAGGGGAATAATCCCGGAAATGAAAAATTCTGAAACCGAAAATTGAATTAAGACCTCCACAACTCTTTACTCGCGAATCAAAAACTCAATCTTCTCTCTCGTAAAATTCACTCCCATCAGGATGATTTTTTTGTTCGAAGTGTTATATCTCTCAGCATACTTTTTCAAAGTTATTTGATCAATTGCTGAAGAGGCTGATTTATTGTACTTAAATTCTACCAGGTAGATTTTATCCGAAAATTCGATAACACCATCGATCCTTCCAATATTTGTATTAACTTCAGCATCAATGTCAAGTCCGATTAGAGCAGCGATCATAATAAACAGGGAATGAAAGTATCTTTCTTCAGCGATGTATAGATTTGATGGAATTTTGGCAAAAAGAAATTTTAAATGGTCCTCAAATGTTTCAAAATCACCCCTTTCTAATGCAACCTTTATCTCGCCTGCATAAATGCCGGTCATATCAGAAGTGCTGTTTGTCATATCGGCAAAGAGATACCTGTAAAAAGAAGAGTGTACTTCGTAATTGGGGAAATCCAGTTCAAAATGGTCGGTAAATTCTGTTTTCACTCTTTTTTTGATTGTCAGGTATCCAGTTTGAAAGAGCAGACTTTTTAGTTGGGGTCTTTCTATATTATCAGAATTGAGGGAGTCTTCTATGGCAACAAGATTTCCTGTTGTTGAGATATCAAATTTTTCCCGTTTTATCAATTCTGTCAAAAACCAGGGTGTTCCCGTAGTGTACCAAAAATTTTGAAAAACACCAACATCAAAATATCCCAGTATTGAGTAAGGATTATACAGTTTTAGTTCACCATCCCAACTATACCCGTTGTACCACTTCTTTATTTCGGAGAGTAGATATTCTCTGTCGATATCTGAATTTTGGAGCCGGTTATCCAGGTGGTTGGCGAAAGAGGATTCCAATTCATTTTGATCATAACCGCAGATACCTGCAAATTTTCGATTGAAAGTTATATCTGTTATCTGATTGAGACCCGAGAATAAAGAAACTTTTGTGAATTTGCTCACTCCGGTTACGAACATGAACTTGATATATTCATCGAGAGATTTAATCACCGAATAGAAATTTCGCAACAATTCCCTGTTCTCTGTGGCAATTTTGATATCCGCTAAATTATCAACAACCGGTTTGTCGTATTCGTCGATAAGAATAACTACGGGTTTATTCTGTTTGCGATAGATATTTTTGATTAGCGATGCAAAAAACTCAATATCGGCATCACCCTTTACTTCCACTTGGAATTCTTCCCCGATATTAACCAATGTATTTCTTATTGTCTGTCCGAGTTCGATTTTGTTGATGGAAGAAATTCCCGAAAAATCCATTTTAACGACGGGATATGTCTCCCATTCTCCGGGTATTAGCGAGTGAATTGTAAGATCGTTAAACAAATCTCTGTTACCGCTGAAGAATTCACCGAGAGTGGAGAGGAACAACGACTTTCCAAACCTTCTTGGGCGTGAAAGAAAAACATATTTGTAGGAGTCAATCAATTCTTTGACATACATCGTTTTATCAACATACAGCATGTCTTCTTTGATAATCTGCGAAAAAGTCTGTATTCCGAGCGGAAGCCGTTTCATTTCAATTTTCTTAAAGTGAGATACGCAAATATGATAAAATATTTCGATATTCGGTAATAATGGAGGTGACAACATTATTTAAATCCCCTACCCACATATCGCGACAAGGTTTTTTTTAGGTATTAGGTATTATATTTTGTTGCTATCCTGTGACTCTATCCTCAAACTCTCCCGGTGTGCCTGAGTTTCTTCGAAGGTTTTGAATTTCAGGACACCTTTGAAGGGTTTGCGTTTAATGAGATGAGAAGCGAGTTCATAAAATTCTTTTACTCTTTTGTAATAGGCTTCGTCGGGATTAAAACACCAGAGGTCCTGCTGGGCTTCATCAAAGGTTTTGAATTTTTTAATCACTCGCTACTCCATTTCTCCGATTCTCCGCTACTCTGTTACTCCGATTCTTCGCTATTCCGTTTCTCCGCTACTCTGTTACTCTGATTCTACTTCTTCCCTTTCACAATCTCGGAAGCGAGTTTTTTTGCACCGTAGAGGTCAGATATTGCTTCCACCATTCCTTGTGAGTGGACGGCGATGGCTCTGTTTGCTTCGTCGGTGTAGATGAAATCGGCGGTTAGTGATTCCACATTTCCGTCGAAGACGAGTCCAACAATTTTGCCGGCTTTATTTATCATGGGTGAGCCGGAATTGCCGCCAATGATGTCGTTGGTTGTGATGAAATTTAGGGGAGTTGAAAGATCAAACTCTTTTGGGAGGTTTTCCCAGATTTTGGGGAGATTAAAAGGGAATTTTTTACCAAATGAGTGATATCTGTCTAAAACTCCATAAAAAGTGGTTTTTACGGGTGCAACTGTGCCGTTATAGTTATAACCTTTTACTACACCATCGTTAATTCTGAGTGTAAAAGTGGCATCGGGTGGAATAGATTCTCCGTAAACTTTGAAGAGGGCTTCGCCGAGCATGGTGTTGTTCACTTGATCGCGAGAGAGCACTTCTTTGTTGATTTTACCATATTCGGTCAATTTTTTCTTAGCTGTTACGATGAATTTTATCACGGGGTCTGTTGAGTTCAGAATATCATCGGGTGAACCTTTCAGAAGTTTGTCCCTGAATAATTTATCCATAAGTTTTGTGGAAGCAAGAAGGTGTTTTTTGGCTTCAATTCCGGTTTTTCCCGCAAAAAGGAGCTCCATCAACTCTTTATTTGAAGATAAATTTCTTAGTATGAGGTTTACCTGTACCTGGAGGTAGCGTTCCTGTGTTTCGAGATTCATTGTGGCAGGGAAAAATGTGGCTGCAATTGAATCAAGTTTTTCAGTTGTGAATTTATCCGGATTCGATTTTTTCCCTTCGGCAACGGTTACAAGGGTGGAAGCAATCCGGAAAAGTTCGGGTGAATATCTGCGGTTGTAGTTATACCCAAAAAGCTCTCTTGCAATCGGTTTGAGTCGCTCTCTTCCTTCGGCAACTTCTTCCCAAATATGTCCATATTTCTCTTTCAGGGCAGGATTTGCCATTACCGCGGCTTTAAAATTCTTCTCAAAATCTTTTTTGCGTGCCACGAGGTACTGATCGTTTAAACCTTTATAAATTCCATCGTAAACTTTCAGACCATTGCCGATAGAGTAAAGTTCGGCGATAAGTTTATAGTTTTCGGTGTTTCCGTTTAGCACCTGCTGTTCGATTATTTTGTAGAGTTCGCTGAGCCACTCAACCACGGGGAGGTTTAGGTAGTCTCTTTCAAACTCCATTTGTGCAATAGTGTTGATACGGGAAGTGCTGCCTGGATTTCCAATTACAAAAACAGCTTCGCCTTCTTCGGCACCTTTTTCGCTCCATCCAAAATAATCCTGAGTTTTAATCGGTTTTCCATTTTCGTAGGCACGGAAGAACATACAATCGAGGCCGTATCTTGGGAAGGTGAAGTTATCGTAGTCGCCACCGAGTTTTGCAGTTCTTAGGTCGGGAGCGAAGACGAGCCGCACATCGTCATATTTTTTATAGCCATAGAGGGAATTTCTGCCGCCATTATAGAGGGGAACCACCATAAAATTGAGGTCGGGGTATTTTTCGGATGCTTCATCAATCAGCTCTTCCGATTTCGCTTTTTTGATAGCAATTCTCTCATCATCAGTTTTTGCGGTAAGGAGTGCCTCATTTATTTTATCGGTTATATCTTCGATATAAACGAGCTGTTCGATTGAAAGATCGGGAATTCTTCTTTCATTTTCATCATTTCCGGCGTAAAAACCATCTTTCAGGAAGTCTTCACCCTCTTTTTGACCTTTGTAAATGATATTTCGGGCACAATGATGGTTGGTCATAATGAGTCCATCCTCCGATATGAAGGATGCGGTGCACCCTCCACCAAAACGAAGTGCAGCTCTTCTAACTTTGGTTAACCACTCTTCAGAAGGTCTGAAGTTGTAAGTTTTGTCAAAATAATCGACAGGTGGTTTTTCGAAAGTCCACATTTTACCCATATCCCATTTTCCGGCTTTAACGGTATCGAGATTGATACCCCCAAATTGTGCAAAAAGAGAAACGGTGGTAAAAACGAGAAAGAAAAGCTGCTTGAATATCATATTCGGTTATCCTGTTATTTTAGGTAAGTAAATTTTCTTGAAGCGGTAAAACTGCCGGCATTCAATCTGAAAATATAGTTTCCGCTTGTTAGCGATGATGCCTCATATCTGAAAGAGTGATTACCGGCTTCCATGGTTCCGATGTCTTTTTTATCAACTTCTGCCCCCTCGATTGAATAAACAGTCAGCGAGACATGTGCAGTGGCGGGAAGTGAGAAATTTAAAACCGTGGATGAATTAAAGGGGTTGGGGTAGTTTTGTTCGAGCGTAAAATCGGAAACCACACCGTAATCAGCATCGATCACATTACTGTAGTTGAAAGTTCCGTCGAAGTCTTTTTGCTTTATTCTGAAGAAATATTTTCCGGCATCTTTAATCGGAACAAAAGACTCATATTTATGAAGTGAAGTGGTGGTACCGGCACCTTCGAGAGAACTCGTGCGGATGAAATTTGTGCCATCCTGCGACAATTCAACATCGAATCCGAGGTTGTTGGTCTCGGTTGCCGTTGTCCAGAAGAGTTTTACTCCGCCCGTTACCACTTCGGAAGTGAAGGAGGTTAATTCAACCGGAGTCCATCCAACAGGGTAAAGTGTGATATCGAGTGGAGTTTTCACCCCGGCAGAAACTGTAACATTGTCAATGTTGAGTGATTGATAGCCCGGAGCTGAGACGGTGAGGTTATAGGAACCCGGATAGATCAGGCGGGCATAGGCACCCGACAGGGTATCGGAAAAAACCTCGGAATTTGTGTTGTCGTGACCATTTATGAAGATTTTTGCTCTTACAGGGGCTCCGTCGGGATTTCTGACGGCTCCGCCGATGCCGGTAAGCAGTTCTTTCATCAGATTGAGCCATGCGTTTTTGTTGTATGCCCAGATAGTCGGGATGTATGAACCCGCGATAAGTTTGGTGTTCGAGAGCTCAATTGTCAGTTCTCTTCCGTAACGAAAAAATGAAAAAAAGTCCTGTCTTCCGCCATAGACCGAGTACCAGTCCCACCCGTTAGTGATACCGTTGTTGAGATCAGAAAGATATCCGTTGTTGCTGCAATAGAAGTGGACGGTGTCGGCGTATCTTCTTGAGATCACCTGCCACCAGTTGTCGTCGGGGTGACGGGCAATCCGGGAATCCCACGGATAGTTCACCACCTCGGCACCGCCGTGATAGTTTGCAGAGAGGTTGAAATTTCTGGAATTGGCGAGATTCATCATTATCTGGGTTTCGGGTTGCCAGGCATAACCGTCAGGATGCTGTCCTTGAACAGGATCAGGGAAGTTTCTGTTGATATCGATATTGTTCGCATTCCCTCTTCTTGCACCTGTGACGGTAGAATTACCTGAACGGTATGTGCCGTCAGGATTGGCGAGAGGGTTTATCCAAATTTCGAGGTTGTTCACAAGGGTGGTTACCAGGGGATCGACACCATAGTTTGAAAGGAGGTAGTCTGCGAGTCTGATCATGTTTACGAAGGCAGCGGTTTCATCTCCATGTATAGAGGATGAATGCATAAAGCGGGGTTCAGCTTCGGTAGTGTTCACATTGTCGGATATTACTGCAAAGAGGATTTTCCTTCCCTGTGTGGTAGTGCCTGCATCTACAATTCTGCAAAGGTTGGGATAATCGAGAGCCAGATCATTCAACATCTGTACATAAGTTTCATAAGTGGGGTAGGTATCCCACAGTCCGAGAGCTTTTGGATTTCCCATAGCTACCTGCACATCACCCGGAGGGGGCAACACTTCACTTTTGTATCCGTTTTTTTCAAAGTTTCTGAATTGTTCTTTATTTGCATAAGCGGTAACAAATTTACCGTCAAATTTATCGATCGATATGATCTTTGTTATTTCGAGGAGTTCCCTTTTGTCGAAGACAGGGAAGCGGAAATAGACTTCGCCATTCTTTTCGAAGTATTGATCGTCAACACTTTGAGAGAACAACGAGACGGATAGAATAAACAGTGCAAAAAATTGCTTAAACATTAGTATCCGGCTTTTAGTAGATTGTATAGAGTGTCAAAAAGTTCGTAGCGGGGTTTGCCTTCGTGATCAAGGATAATTTCGTTTACCTCGTCGCCATCCATTTCGAACGCTTCCAGGTAAGCTTCAATTTCCTGAGTAGTTACGGGTTCTTCACCGCTGAACGAAAAATCATCTTTAACCACGAAAAAGCCTGCTATGGCAAGTTCCTGAATTTTGGTGAATCGTGGATTTGTATTCCAAAGGTCTTTGTAGGGGAAAAGCTGGCAACCTGCTTCGAGGAGCACATCCTGCACATCCATAACGGATATATCTGCGGGTCTTCTCTCTTTTTTGATGGAAAGTGCTGCAAGTGCACCAACAGCCTGACCAATAAGCATGACGCATGGTTGAAGTCTTGTGCAACCGTTTACGATATGCGAGACGGAAATCGACTTTTCTGCGAGAAGAAGTCCGTTCACACCGGCGGGTATCAGGCAGTCCATTGGAATTTGAAATGGTGCGTTTGCAGGGAGCTCTTCGATAAGTCTTTCTTCGGGCTCTTTAAACAGGTGACTGTGGTGATGGTCGAGGAAATAGTCGCCGACGGCAATCGAGTCGCTGATGAGGGGAGGTCTCAGGGTATATTCATCGGGTACCACATCCCACTCTCTCATGTAATAATTTCCGATACCTCTTCTACTTTCACGAACATAGGGAATTGGGGGGAAATTGTCGGGAGTATCATAAGCTGATTCGTCGATTCCCCATTCGGGATGACCCAATTTAGTCTGCATGTAGTGGATGTAGTCGCGGGTCAGCTCCTTGGCTTTCTCGAGATGCCATTTCCTTTTTTCGAAATCATCATAAATTTCAGCAGTTGTCGGGTAGTCATTTGATCTGAACGGCCAGTTAAGAAGGTATTTATCGCCGGGAAGAGTCGCGTAGGAAATGAAACTTTCCCAGTTGTGGAGTTTATGATTCAGATATACTTCATCGGATGAATTGGAGTGTTCCGCTGTTGAATTCACAAATCTTTCCGGGTCATAATTCTCTGATGGGGGCACAATTTTAATATTATCCGGGTCTTTTTTCAGGATAGCACAGTATGTGAGGTCCTGAATTATTTCATCGGGATCGTGTGGGGCGGAGGGTTCACCCGACTCGAAAGTTGATTCTCTTCCAAACCTGAATGGTAACCCTGCCAGATAGAGTACATCTCCGTATTCGGTGGCTTCGACGGTAATGTCAGCGTACACGGGAACTTCAGAACTTCGGAACTTCGAAACTTCAGAGTCACCCGAGTTCTGCGGTTCTACAATGGCACCTTTTATGGTGTTTGCTTCTTTGATTATGGAGACAAGTTTTGTGTTGTACCAGATTGTAAGATTATCTCCTGCTGAGGCAATCAGTTCGTCGAGGGCTTTTTGTCCAACTCGGGGTTCGAAGCAGGTAAGGCTGATCCAGCCCGTGAAGGTGTTGTCGGGACCGCCGTAATGATCCTCAATTTTTTTTCTAAATTCGCCAAATATTCCACCGCCGACAGCGTATTTGTTGCCATCAAAGGCAGTAACACCGGCAGCGTTGAACATTCCCCCGACCATGGAAGATTCTTCAATAATCAATGTTTTTATACCCATACGGGCAGCCTGAATTCCTGCACAAATACCGGAGGCACCGCCGCCGATAATCAACAATTCGGTATTCAAATTCTTATCCTTCTATTTTATCGGAGTAAAGTTCAAGTTCAGTAAGTTCAAAAATTATGTGTCCCGCTGTTATATGCCCCTCTTGAATTCTTTGCACATTATTCGAAGGGATAACAATAGCCACATCAACCATTGATTTTAATTTACCGCCCGTTCCGCCGAGGAAACCAACAATCTTCATCCCTTTTTCCTTCGCTTTTTCTACTGCTTTTACAACATTTCCGGAGTTGCCGGAAGTGGAGACAGCCATGAGGAGATCACCGGTGGTTCCGAGCCCTTCAACATTTCTTGCGAAGACATTTTCGAAACCGATGTCGTTTCCACCTGCAGTGAGGTTTGAAGTGTCGGTAGTAAGAGCAATTGCAGGAATTGCGGGTCTGTTTAATTCGTGGTTAAGTCTGATCATAAATTCAGTGGCGAGATGTTGGCAGTCGGCAGCACTTCCACCGTTTCCACAGAGGAGGAGTTTTTTACCGTTTTTGAACGATTCCACAAAAAGATTTATCGCGGCGAGGATGTCATCACCGCATGCTTCAATCATATCAAGCTTGGTCTGAGCACTTTCATTCAGCGAAGTTACCAGAAAATCTCTTTTGAGCATTTTTACCGTAATTTTGTTTTTAATAATCTACAAAGTTAACTCTTTTAGTTTTGATAGAAGAGGAATAAAAACCGCCAATTGAACAAAAAAGGTTTTATCGGTGTTGTAACTTGTATCCGAATGAAGCATTAAATAAATCTTCAAAGTCGGACGAATTTAAGAACGCATAATCTACGATATTTAATACTTTAGAAAAAAACAAGATGGCAATTTTTTTCACAATCTTCTTTCTGGTTTATGGCTCGGCTAACCTGTATGTTTATTTAAGAGGTTTTCAGGCATTAGAATCAGCCCCGTTATACTTTAAAATTATTTACTCTTCTGTTTTCCTTCTTGGAGCGATGGGTTACATTTTAGTGAGGGTATTCGACTGGGATGGCATCCTCTACGACATAGTTCATTATTGGGGAGCACTATGGTTTGCGATACTTCTTTATTCATTTATGGCGGTACTGCTTCTGGATGTGGTCAGGCTAATCGACCGTTTTTATCCATTCATCCCCTACAACCTTTTTTCCAATCCACAACACTTAAAACTTGCTGTTTTTGGTGTGGTTGTTGTTTATCTTTTGGCTGTTGTGGGTTATGGGGTTTACAACGCCGGTAATATAAAGATAAAAACACTTGAGGTTACACTTCCTAAAAAAGGGGGTAAATATTCAGAAATGAAGGTAGCTTTCCTTTCCGATTCCCATTTTTCACCTATAACCGGACATGGAAAGGCGGAGCAGATTCACGATCTTTTGAAAGGACTGAACCCCGATCTCATCCTTATGGGGGGTGATATTATCGATGACAAGGCTCATCACCTCGAAAGACATGAAATTGATAAAAAACTGCGTGAAATTAAGGCACCACTCGGGGTATTTACAATAAACGGAAATCATGAGTTTATTAACGGATACAGGGAAAGTGTGGATTTTATAAAAAGATCAGGCATTTCTCTCCTTGCTGATTCGATGATAGTGATTGACAGCTCTCTTGTGGTTGTCGGGCGGGAAGACCTTTCGATTAACCGGTTTGCGGATAAAAAAAGGAAAGATCTTTCGGAACTGATGGCGGGTGTAAAAGAGTTAAACCTCCCCGTTATTCTGCTGGATCACCAGCCGTATAACCTTGAGCAAGCGGAACAAAACGGTGTGGATCTGCAGCTTTCGGGGCACACACACAATGGTCAAATGTTCCCGGCAAACCTGATAGTTCAAAAAATTTATGAAAAGGCATGGGGTTACCACAAAAGAGGGAATACACAATATTACATTTCATCGGGTGCCGGTGTTTGGGGTCCCCCTGTGCGACTTGGAAGTGATTCAGAAATAATTCTGTTAAAAATAAAGTTTCAATAAAGTTTCTTTTATTAATCTGTTTATTGATGTAGTGTGATTGAGACTTTTAACATTTATTGTTAGTTTTCCCGGGTAGATTTACTTTTTTTCACCCGGGAATTTTATGAAAAAGACATTGTTGATTGCCCTTATATTCTTTGTAACGGACATTTACTCGCAGAGTCAACAACTAACCACCAAACTTGAAGCAATAAAAAACAGCCGGGGCATTCTTGGGATGTCTGTAACGGTTGTAAAGAATGATGGGGTCTCTTTTTCCCGTGGATTTGGATTGAGGGATGTTGGCAGAAACCTCCCTGTTAACGACTCAACCATCTATCGAATAGCTTCAATTTCTAAAATGGTGGCAGCTATTGCCCTTATGCAACTTTATGAAAAGGGACTCATAAATCTCGATTCAGATATCAGTAATTATCTCGGATTTAATCTTCGAAATCCCTCCTCACCAAATGATATAATCACTGTTCGGAAAGTTATTTCGCATACCGCCAGTATCAGGGATGGCTCGGGTTACGATGGATTTCTTTCCGCCACCTATAACCAAAATCCACCTCCCAATATTCAGGCTCTTCTCACACCCGGCGGGGCATTTTATTCTGCGGATATGTTCAGCAACACCAAACCCCCTAATTCAAACTACTTTCAGTACGCCAATGTTAATTTTGGGATAATCGGTACTGTAGTCGAAAGGGTTTCGGGGAAAAGATTTGATATTTATTGCAGAGAGAATATTTTTATCCCCCTTGGAATGGACGCAGGATACAACATTCAGGATATCTCCTCATTCAACGATCTTGCGGTTTTATACAGGAAAAGTGGAGGTCAGTGGGTGGCACAAGCAGATGACTATAATGGAATAAAACCACCCCCACGCAATTTTTCGCAATATGTAATCGGGAATAATGGTTTGATATTTGGACCTCAAGGGGGGCTACGAACCTCTGCCCGAGATCTTTCGAAAATTCTGACTGCCTTATTAAATAGTGGATTATACGCAAATACCCGCCTCCTGAGCGATTCAACTTGTGCGAGATTACGGGTTATGAACTGGATTTATGATAATACTAACGGCAATAACTATTACGGGATTTTCAACTCCTACAGCTACGGCCAGCATAAAACTACTGAATTGTTGCCGACTGAAATTCTTTACGGACATCCTGGGGAAGCATACGGTCTCATAAGTGATGCTTACTACTCAATTGATAAAAGGTTCGGAGTTGTCTTTATCACCAACGGAGGGCAGTGGGGCAACGGTGTTTACAGCGGTTGGTATGATGTTGAAGAAGATGTTTTTCAGGCTTGCCTTTCAGAGATGAACAATCTAACAAGTGTGAAAGAAGAACCGATTGAACAAGATGGATTCACCTTACTGCAAAATTACCCAAATCCTTTTAATCCTGCCACGACGATCGTTTATACTCTCGCTGAATCAGCTTTCGTAAAACTCTCGGTATTAAATCCATTAGGAGAGGAAGTGGCGGAGCTTATCTCAGAATATTCCACTCCGGGTTCGTTTAGTGCAAGATTTAAGCCGGAAAATCTCCCTTCAGGAGTCTATTTTTATAAATTGTCGATACTCAATAATATCGGTAGAATGGCAACCACATACCGAAAGATGATTTATATAAGATAGAGAGAGAAATTAATAAATCAGGTTTACAAGAGCGAATCTTTTGGGGGCTGTTAATATTTATCGTTAATGCAGCGGTGTTATTATTTTGTTAAAGTCTTATTAGCAAGTTGTTTTACAATCGTATAATTTACACGGTAAAATAATTTAAAAAATGAAATGATAGACGAAACAGCTAAAAAATTCGCAGAATTAACCTGCTCACTTTCGAGAGAATGCAGCAGAAAAGAAGATTTTTTTGCAAGGTGTTACAATCTGACTCCGGCAGAACTTCGGCTTTTAATGCTCTTTGGTGAAAGACATTGTATCTCGATTAAAGAGTTATCAAACGAGTTAACTTTGACCCCCGGCAGGATTACTCATATCCTCACTTCGCTTGAAGATAAAAAATTAGTTATGAGGAAACAGGATGAGACAGACAAAAGAAGCATCAATGTTTACCTCACAGGGCAAAGCCGACCTTACATAAACAAGATAAACACGGGTCATATTTTAGTGCATAAAGAAATATTTGATACTCTTGACGAAAGCACAAAAGAGAATGTGATAATAGTAATGGAGTCGTTGATAAAGTCGATGAAAAACTGGGTTGTCAACGAAACCGGTCGGGAAATCACAGTACAGGGTTAATAATAGTTTCCCGAGGCTGAATAATCTTCGTCATAGATAAAAATATGACTCTTGTAAGGGGGTAAATCGATGTACAAACCCAAATCGGTTACCTCCGCGAGCGATCTTATATAAATTTTACCATTTAGCACATCGTTCAGAAGCAGTCTATCATCGGCAATCGATAGTCCAAATTTTAACAAACATTGTGATTGGACTGGGGAATAATTAACCACAACCAGAATGTTTCTTACCGCAAGTTTCCACTTCCACGCAAGCAAATTTAAGTTTGTATGGTTGTCATCCCATGCCCGGTGGCAAAAGAGCAACTCCCATGCTCCATCTTTTAGAGCCCTGTCGTTAGTAATCTGAAGGAGTTTTTCGTAAAATTTCTCGATCTTCGGGTGAGGTTGTTCCTTTGCTTCTCTGCCCAACTGAAGAGGTTGTTTTTGTTTTTTCCCCACCCACTGTCCATCCTGAAAGAGAGTCAATCCGGGAATTGTAGTAGTAATAATGGCAGCAGCCATCGATTTATCATGTCCAAAAGCTCTTAAAGCTCGTTCTTCCTCTAATTTTTCGACAAATCTAATCGACTTTTGTTGCATATTCATATCAGCAGTAAGGTGACCCCTTACCTCATTTGCACCGTTGTTTTTTAGTTTATCGTATAAAACCTTATCAGTTGTGTAATCAAAACCGAGATTTTGAAGCGATTTTTCAAGATTCCAATATGTTTCAGCAATAAAAATGAAACCCGGATTAAAAGATTTGATCTCATTTATAGTGGTTGACCAAAATTCATCATTTAGTTCGGGATACTTGTGCTGGTCGGCGGCACCGCTCCAGGTATTTCCAAAAACATTGTTTAATATCAACATCGACATTGAGCATCTGACACCGTCGCATAACTGACTAATATGTTGGAGCACGCCTGACATATAGTCGCGAGTGAAAGGATTAAAATAATTCAGTTGAACAGTATCTCGCCAGGCTGGGAAAAACGGGTCTCTTCCGTGAGCAAAATATAAATCAGGGTGAAAAGGGGAGGAGAAATATGTGTGTGGTTCTTCTTCGAATGACTTTTTGTCAACGGAGAGAAATATTTCCGGGTTTTCACGAAGTACTCTACTGGTTGAACCAAAATGGTTTGGTATAAAATCGAGAATCAGAGCCATTCCAAGGTCGTTCAAAATCTTTTTAAGCTGTAGAACATCGGCTTCAGTTCCCAAATCGGAATTGATAACATAGTCGTTAATCGAAAAGGGGGAGCCGATTACATCATCTTTGGTCCAATCTTTTAATGCGGCATTATACTGTTTGATAAGTTCGGGTGTAAAACAGGTATCAGCGATATTGTCGCGGCACGAACTCCAGACGCCCGGAAGCCAGATAAAATTTATTCCTTTTGCCCGTAAGTCGCTCCACACACTAACGGGGATATCATTAATTTTTGCGTTGGGACCGAATTTTTTGATCCACACGCGGATATTTATTTCGTAAAGTTTTGGATTGTTTAGCATAAATAGTACCCATTGTTTCTTAAATTTGGGCAATCGATCAATTAAATTTATAAACCCTTAAATCTCATCGTTAAACCTACAAAACTTTTCGATGAAAGGAAAGTAAAAATGAAACTTGCCACACTTTGTTATGTCAAGGATGTGAAAAACGGCACAACTCTCATGCTCCACAGAATAAAAAAAGAGAATGACATGCACGAGGGGAAGTGGAACGGGCTTGGGGGGAAGTTTGAGCCGGGTGAAACTCCTGAAGAGTGTGTAATCAGGGAGGTAAGGGAGGAGTCAGGACTTGAAATAAAAAACCCAAAAATGGAGGGTTTTATTACTTTCCCTGCTTTCGACAACATTGAAGACTGGTATGTATTTGTTTTTACAGTAAATGAATTTTCCGGAGAATTAATAGACTCACCTGAAGGGGTTCTCGAGTGGATTCCCGATTCAGAGTTGTTTAATCTTAACCTTTGGGAAGGTGACACCATTTTCATGAAGTGGTTTGGCTCCGGTAAAGTTTTCTCAGCAAAATTTGAGTATGACAAGGGGGAGTTTGCCAAGCATGAGGTGATTTTTTATTAATGCAGTAATGCAATAAT
>CAYSJM010000041.1:26044-28952 GCA_964431385.1 uncultured Ignavibacteriaceae bacterium
AATAAATGTAGAAATTTAAATTTCCCTTCAACTATAATCGAGCAACAAATGTTTTTCTTTTCTGCGGTTAAAAAGACCGTTTTTTTGTCCCTTTTTATCGTTTTTGCACTCTCTGCCCAGCAGATACCTCAACGGGTAATCTCAAAAGGAAGTGTAGATTATCTTTCGAACGAGCTGATAATCAAATTCCGTTTTGCACCGGCGACTGATGCTCAGGGTGTTGCGGCACTTTCCTCATCAATTGCAGAAAAAATGGAATTTCTGAACCTCAAATCGGCAAAAACCCTCTTCCCGCCCAAGGCAATTGCCTCTTCAATCAGTGGAATCGACAGGATAATCTCTGTTAAATACTCTGCTGATATCGACCCGCAATTTGCTGCATCAAAACTTTCCAAAGTTGCAGATATCGAGTGGATTGAGCCAAGAATCGTGTATAAAACAGGGGCTGTGCCAAACGATCCATCATACGGGACACAGTGGTATCTGCCAAAAATCAAGGCTGCAGAAGCTTGGGACATAAATCAGGGATCCGCTTCCATTATCATTGGAATTGATGATACAGGTGTTGATTGGAATCACCCCGATCTGATTGGAAATGTATGGATTAACACAAATGAAATTGAAAACAATGGAATCGATGACGATAACAACGGTTACATAGACGATTACCGCGGATGGGATTTTGGCGGATCAAACGGAACGCCGGATAACAATCCGATGGAAGATCAGCCTGATCACGGTACACATGTTGCCGGTTGTGCAAGTGCTTCGACCAACAACGGAATCGGTGTTGCCGGAGTTGGCTACAATACAAAAGTAATGGCTGTTAAAGCCTCGAGAAACGATCAACGAGACCCCAGCTCGGGAGCTCCCTATATTGTTTATGGCTACGAAGCTCTGCTTTATGCTTCACAAAATGGTGCAAAAGTAATTAATTGCAGTTGGGGTGGTGGAGGATATTCACTGCTTGGACAAAATATTGTGGATGAAATAACTGCCAACGGCGTTGTTGTTGTGGCTGCTGCGGGTAACTCATCCTTGAGAGATCCATTTTATCCGGCTGCCTACAATTCAGTTTTTGGTGTAGCAAGCACCACTTCCTCCGATTTAAGGTCTTCTTTCTCAAATTATGGTACTTATGTAGATGTAGCTGCCCCTGGGAGCAGTATTTATAACACATGGCAGGACAATACTTACGCAAGCCTAAGCGGCACTTCGATGGCTTCGCCGATTACTTCAGGACTTGTAGCCCTGACCATGGCACAGTTCCCGAGCCTCACTCCGATTCAGGCCGCTGAAAAAGTGAGAGTAGCTTCTGATAACATCGATAATCTTAATCCTTCTTATGCCCTGTTACTCGGTAAAGGGAGAATAAATGCCCTTCGTGCCCTGCAATCAAACGATTTTAAATCGGTCAGGGCGATTGAGACAGTTTTTTCAGATGCTGTTACGGGAAATAATGATGGAATTTTCCAACCGGGAGAGACCATTACGGTATTTGTAAAGTTTAAAAATATGCTCAATGCAACGAGTAATTTTGCGGTTACACTTGTAAGCAAAACTTCAAATGCGACGGTTACCGCGAATCCGAGTGTGTCATTTGGTGCCAAACAACCGGATGAGATATTTGATAATACCGGCTCTCTATTCCAGTTTACGATATCGAATACTGTGCCGGAAAATTCAGAACTTGGCTTTATACTCGATATGAGTGATAGTCCATACTCCGATTTTCAATGGATAACCACCATTGGAAATCCAACTTTTGCTACTACAATCGGGAATAAAGTTGCGGTTACAGTTACGAGTACGGGTAATCTTGGATATGCCGACTACCCAAATAACACCAAAGGTAAAGGTTTTGTTTACGATGGTGAAAACAACATGCTATTTGAAGGTGCTCTGATGCTTTCAACAGCCGCAAATCAGGTTATCAACTCTGCAAGAGGACAAACTCAGAATGTGCAAGACAAAGATTTTCAGTCTGTAACGCCATTTTCGCTCAAAATTCCGGGTGAAAAGGCGGATGTGGAAGGGTTTGGAGTTTTTAACGACAATCTCGCAGGCGGTTCAAAACTTGGACTTCAGATCAGACAGAGATCATACAATTTTTCGGCTACAAACGATGAAGATTTTGTAATTGTTCGTTACACAGTTAAAAACACATCACAATCACCCGTGAACGGATTATATGCCGGGCTCTATTTTGACTGGGATCTGATCGATGGGTCGGGTGACAGAACCGAGTGGAACACTGCCGGAAATTATGGAAAAGTTTGGAACAACAACGCTTCTTTCACGACTAAAGTGGCGGCAGCTTTGGTAAGTGGCACAAACTACCTTTTTAGACCGATAATGAACGATGGTTCTGTTGGTGGTATAAATGTTTATGACGGTTACACTGATCTTGAGAAGTGGAACTCACTTTCAACGGGAGTGACAACCACGCAGATGGGACCCGGCGACATTTCGCATGTTGTTGGTGGAGGTCCGTTTAATATTGCACCCGGCGACAGCATAGATTTAGCATTCGCTCTTGCAGCAGGAAACTCGGATGCCACACTCGACAATGCCATTGCAAACGCAAGGTTAAAGTGGGGAGTCATAACATCAGTTAAAGAAATACAGGATGTGGTGCCTGCGTCGTTTGCACTCTTTCAGAATTATCCAAATCCATTTAATCCGGAGACAAAAATCAAGTTTTCCGTCGCATCACCGGGTTTGGTTAGCATAAAAGTTTACGACATACTTGGCAATATGGTAACAGAACTTATAAATCGAGAAATGGACAAAGGGGTTTACGAAGCATCATTTGATGCAAAATCGCTCAGCTCGGGAATTTATTTCTACGAAATGAAGGCAGGTTCGTTTAATCAAAAAATGAAGATGCTACTCTTGAAGTAATGCA
>CAYSJM010000042.1:0-28757 GCA_964431385.1 uncultured Ignavibacteriaceae bacterium
TCACCAAAACAAACACAAAAACTCTTTTCAACATCTTTTCCTCTTCTGATTAGAAATCGACACATTTAATGTCGCAAATGTAATGATTTCACCCCTTTCCGTCATGTTTCCACACATTTTTGCCTTCACGACGATTTGTAAGTGGTTTATTTGTAAGGGGTTACAAATTTAAATGGCGGTAGAGGGCGGAAATTGAGGGGGGGGGGGGAAACATTTAGCTTTCAGATAAAATATTTTTTGTACATTTAATCACACAATTCTAAGGAGTTATTATGGCCGGATTATTAGGCGAAGCTTTAAACAATTTTCTATTTGAATCTAAGAAGAAGGAAGTTTGGGAAAAGGGTCAACTTGTAGCAGGACGAGACCCGGATAAATACCGTATGGACAAATTTGGGAATTTGATTAGATACTCTTCTTACGGCACGTTAACAAAACTCGGTTGGGAAATCGACCACATTTTCCCGGAGAGCCTCGGGGGTAGTGATGATATTTCTAATTTACAACCTTTACAATGGGAAGCTAATCGGAAAAAGGGTGATAAACTTCTTTAATAAATAGATGAACACGAAAGATTATAATCAATCGTAGGTATTATTCCTCCAAAACAGAGCCGAATCTATATAAGGCGTCAATATCCGTAATTCCGACTGCTTCTAAAAATTTTTTTCGGAAGAAAGGCATCGTTTCAACATAAGGAGCTGGAAGAAGTTCTCTAACCTTTCTGTCTTTAGAGACATTGAACGGTTTACCTTCCTTGAGCAACTTAAATTCTTCAACCGGAAGTTCTACAATGAGCAGTCCAATTTTGTAGTGATCCGCATAGAGTCTCAATTCGTTCTCTATCTTTTCAAATAATGGATCGGTAGAACAGAATGCAAAATATGATCGGTTCGAAAACCTAGAATGTGCAACTGCTTCAAATATCCAATATTGCCAATTATCCATAAATAGCTTAAATTCAATGGTAGCAATTTCCAAATTGAGATTGGTCAGAATATGATCGATCCTTAAACCCACAAGGTCTGGATTACCCCATTTACCATTTTTTTTCATTTCAGAAGTTACTTGAACTCGATCATACTTCATCTCAAAGAACCAATTCTTCAGTAGGACATAAAAATCCTTCTCGCGCAAGGCAATATTAGAATCTGAAATATTTTTTTGAGGCTGAGTTAGCGATTCGTCGTTAGATTCTTCCAGCGTGGTAACAAGTTCTTCCAAGTAATATCCAGCCCTTCGCCCATCACATGTTATTCTAGTGTTAGGTTCTTTTGAAATCCGAGAAAGAATGACTCTGAATGAATTTTCTGGAATTGACGGTAAATCCAATGTCGGATTATTCTCGATAATTTCATTATATCTTCTGATGATTTCATCAGAATTAACTGCTCTATTTGATGAAAATGCTTGTCCCTGTTCAAGAATATACTCAGAGATTAACCGGATTTCATCAGGTCGACTATTGACAGTGGAAAGCTTTTCTGTAAGTTCCTCAAGTGACATATTATTTTCCTTTATTATATTGTCCCATTATCAACAAAAATGTTTTGTCCTGTTACTGATGATGCGGCATCAGAAACTAAAAATTCTATCATTGCCGCGACGGAATGGATAGAGACTGCTTCTTTGAGTGACGTTCTTTTATAAATACGGTCTTTCTGCTCGTCAGATAGGGAGGCTGACATTTCCGTTTCCATGAAGCCTGCGACAAGACAATTGGAACGGATCTTTTTGCTGCCCCATTCCCGTGCTGTGTTTTTGGAAAATGCTTCAAGGGCACCTTTTGAACCAGCATACATGGACAATCCCTTGTAACCGGTGTGGACACTGATTGAGGAGATGTGCACAATCGAACCGGGGATATTGTTGAAAATCATATTTCTAATGACATATTTAGTCATCATCACAGGAGTAAAAAAATTCACATCGAATGATGTTTTAAGTCTGTCGTAATTTGCATTTGTGATTATATCATCATAGGCAAGTGCTGCATTATTAATATACCCATGAATTGGTATTGAAAGAGGAATAAAATTATCAAAGATGGTATTTTTAACGTCATCTACATTCGAGAGATCATAGAGTAGGGTATGAAGATTTCCCGGGAATTTTTCCTTCAGTTCTCTCAATTCTTCAGTTTCACTCCTGCTTATCCCATAAACAGAGTAGCCTTTCTCGAGGAGTATTCTTGCTGTTTCGATACCGAGGCCTTTAGAAACACCTGTCAATATGATGTTTTTCATTTTCTAGAAATCTTTCCTGTTCTGGTTGTTTCAATCTCATCTACAAATCTGATAATTCTCGGAATCTTAAATGGTTGCAACTTGTCTCTCAGAAATTCCAAAATCTGGGGTTCTGTCAAAGAATTGTCATTTCTCTCTACATCACATAAAACGATATTGCCGAGAACAGAATTTTTCTTCCCATAAACCAATGAACGCTTCACTCCCGGGATGGAGTTTATCAATTCTTCAACTTCAGTGGGAAATACCTTATATCCCCCAACATTTATTGATTCATTTACTCTCCCCAGGAAACGGATGCGTAAAGGGTCCAACGCAATAATCTCAACCCGATCTCCGGTTTTAAACCAACCATCAACCAACTTGATATCTTCAGATTTTCCAACAAATTCTCCGGCAACATAAAGTTCTTCATCCACCACTTTCACAAAATTCTGAAGATGCTGCTTCACAGTAAATATCTCACCTTCAGAAGCGAACAAAGTCCCAATTTCGGTTGAGGCATAAACATTCAATATTTTTGCATTAGGGAACATTCTCTGGAGCGGTACTCTAAGATTTTCATCAAATTTTTCACCTCCGGAAGTTATCCTTTTTAGAGAAGGGAATGAACTTTTAGGGTCTATTAGTAAACGATAAAATGTCGGAGTTGCTGATAAATTGGTAACCTGATGATTACTGATTGCTGAAAATATTTCACTTTTGGGCAACTGAAATAATCTGACGATATGATTCAGATTGAAAAGAGCCTGGAAGAACACCTGAATACCAGCAATATGAGTGGGATTGTAAGCAAAACCCCATACATCTTGACTATTTTGTTCCGAAACTTTGACAGCCTTCGTAATGCTTTTTAAATTATGGGTGATCCTTTTGGATACACCGGTGGTTCCCGAAGTAAAAAGCGTTAATCCCCACTTATCGGCGTTCATCACACAATTCAAAAGATCATTAACATCCTTGATATTCTTCAACTCAATTTCGACACTCTTCTGAAGGATGCTTTCATCCAGGCCGATATTTTTGTATTCCTCCTCTGACAGATCACTATCTATAATCACTAATTCCTTGTTGTCAGCCATGGAAATTATAATATCCTTAAAGACACTATAATAATCAAGATGCCTGACAACATAAGGATACTGCTTCTGCTTTACAATATCCTTAAAAAGGGTAACATAAGAGATTGAACGACCAGCTTCAGAATAAAATAGACTCATTTTGATTGTTCTAATTTTTCCAATATTTCTCCAACTGTCTCAACAATCCCATCCTCAAAAATATCAATCCCGAATTCATTTTCAATTCGTACTGTAAGTTCTGCAAGATCGAGGGAATCAAGGGACAAATTGTCTCTAAGTTTCAGATCAGGCTGGTAAGTCCCAACTGCTGCTCTTCCTCGATTGAGGAGGATTAAATTAATAATTTCCACAACTCTTTCAATCATATTCTTCTCCATTTTTTAACCGTTATTTTTTTCCATAAAATATTGCATAACCCCAAGTCCCTTCATAATAATATTCCTTCAAAATTTCGCATGACGTTATGAAATTTTCAATATCCGCGCTGTATCCTAAGTTTGCAGCAACTTCTCTATTTTGCTTAGCATTCGTTATCCAAAAATCTAAAGTCCTTTGTACTTCAATACTGATATCTAAGACCTTTATCTCTTTTAACCCACTTGATTCCAAAATGCGAATATAATAATCTGTTGTTCTTAACTGGGCCTTACCAAATGACCTCCCTAATATCAACAGTTTTTCTTTGTTCAGGAATATCTCTTTTGGAGTCAATTCTCTTTTTAGGATCAAATCACATAAAATAAATTCCCCCTCAGTTTTCAACACTCTGGTTGCTTCCTTAATGAGTTGCTCTTTATTCTCAATCAAATGGGACATTTCCATTAGCCAACAAATATCAAATGTTCCATCAGGAAACCGGTTATCGCAGGCATCTCGCATAAAAAAATTTACATCTCCTGACAGACCTAACTTTTGAGCGCTTGCGTTAGCTGTGTTGATACCACTTTCACTATTACTAATTCCGGTTATTTTTAATTTGCATCGGTTTGCAACATAAAAAGCGGGTTCGCCTATTCCACACCCAATATCAAGCATCTTCAAACCCTCCCTATAATTGATAAAACTAAGCATTCTATCTATAAGCCTATCAGTCGCTGATTCCAGCGAAAGATCTCCAATATCAAATAACCCCCAATGAAAATTTTTTCCCAATAGTAACGGCCATAAATCGGTTATGTGATTATAATGTTGGGCATTATTCATTTAATTACTTCCTATCAAACAAAGGTGACAAAAATATATTATGGTAAATTTTCTGACTGAAGAAGTGCAACAAATCACTTCTAGACTTCCCAATTCACTTGAATTATCTAATTGTTGAATTGATGCCTTCCTCTCCAATTAATAATTTTCATTGCACTTCAATGGCGATTTTATGGCTATCAAAGAACTCTTTATCTATGATTTTTGCCTGCTTCAGTTCTTTGGCATTGTTAAAATCAAGTATTAACCAAACAAGAAGACGGGTAATATCGACTTTTTGATCGCATATTTTATTTCGCACCATAAACCGATCTTCTGAACCGAAATTAAGGATGTACTCAATCAACTTATCCAACTCTTCCTCAGTTTTACAATCATCCAAATCAAACAAAATTGAATATCTGCTTTTCAATTCCTCAAGATAACCAACTTTTAAACTATTTGAATATATTGCAGGCACACCCAAACATGCTGACTCCGCTGCCATAGTGGCTCCTTCTCCAATATAACATTGTGCATTCGCCAAAAATTGGTGTATTTCAGCCGGATGAAATTTTGCTCTAACTCCTTCATTCGCTTCTATTCTTTCAAACGTATTCTGTAATTTGGAACTTACATAATCCACTTTCCATCTTGTCGAGGATGAATCAACATTGTAATCATGAGTCGCATCGAACAAAATCTTACGACTGATAAAATACTTCGGACTTATTGAGTCCTTTATTTGCTCAAAATAATCGCGATGAAGATAGGACAGTTCCATAAAAGAATCGACAAACACTTGTTTGGTGGAGAACTTCTTCTTAAAACATGTAGGAGTTATAATGAGCTTTGCGAACCTCTCGTATAATGCATGGTTTAATCTGTTGTGTTCTGTATCATCCAGTATTATTGATGGTCGATTTAACAGGTACGAACAAAATGCAACCGGAAATGAAGCAAAACCGATAAATAAATCCGGTTTCACTTTAAAGGATTGTCTGATATTAAACAAGGTGGCAAAAAGCAGATAAAATGGCTTAAATATCAACTTTTTAGGCCTTGAATTTCGGACTAAAAAATCAATTTTATGAAATTCAAGCAATCTGATTATTGTTTCATCTTTTCGCGCTATAACAGTTGAACTTATTCCTTTTTCCTTAAGGATTGAGATGAGATTACGAAAATAATGCACATGTGCAGGATGATTGATATCAATCAGAACTTTTTTCATCTTTACCTGTAAGTCGAATTACCTGATTTTCCCAGACTTTGCTCAGAGTCTCAAGAGAATAGTTATTTTCACATAAATTTTGAATGGTTGTTTTAGCATTATTGGAGATTCGATTATAAGATTCGTCATCTTTCAACAAGTGGATAATCCGTTCAACATAATCCAATATCTCACCATATTTTATAAGGAATCCGTTTTCACCATCAATTACAACATCAGACAGGTCATTAACATTCGATACAACAACCGGTAAACCGTATGCCATTGCCTCGATCATAGCCATATTCAAACCTTCGGATTCTGATGTAAGTACAAAGACTCTTGACCGGAGATAATAGTCACCAACATTTTCTATATGACCCGGCAAATAGACATTTTCACTTAATTCATATTTATCTATAAGTAATTCAATGTGAGTCCTAATTGGGCCATCACCTAACAAAGCGACCTTCAGATGCCCAGAATATTTGTCTTTTAAATCTTTGATTATTAGAAGAAGTAAATCCAATCTTTTCATCGGTCGGAAATATCCAACAAATATTAGATCAAATTCCTTTATACTATGAGTTGTATTGGCACTTTTAATATTCGGAAATTCTAAAAGATTGTCAAGTATAAATATCTTTGACCTTTCAACACCTAAAGATATAACCTCCGAAAAACTGTGCCTACCTCTTACAGCAACCCCTTCTGACCGGTGTAAAAGGTTTTGCAATACTTTGCTCTTTTTAATTATATTCAGATCCGATCCTGGTAAAACCTGAATTATGGGAATTCCAAATATTCGGCCTATTAGTGTTGTATAAACTCCATTGGGGACAAAATATACCGACACAATAAGGTCTAACCCGGAGAATATGCGCTTAGATAGAAGGAAAATCAACCCGCTTATCTCGTATAATCGTTTTGATTTAAACTTTGGGTATAAGTATTCGATTTTGGCATTAATTTCACCGCTAAAAGGATTACCGGAGTATCTAACGAGATGAACTTTTGAGATTTTTTTTAATACTATAAGTGCTGTTACCTTCGCGATAAATTTATCATCCGATAGTTCTCCCCAAATAGCAATTTTCATTTGTTATTTCTTTTTACATGGTCCATAGTGTCTCCAATTATCCTGCTGGGATTACCGGCAACAATCTTCCCATCTGGGACATCTTTTGTCACAACAGATAAAGCTCCTACAATGGAATTGTTTCCTACTTTAACACCCGGCATTATCACTGCCCCAACTCCAATGAATACATTATCACCAATAACTACATCGCCAAACACTCTTTCCCCTCCAATTTCTTTCCAAATATTTTTTGGTCCGCCCATTCGCGTATCAGTGTGATTTAGAATGATTACATTTCTCGTAATAAAGCAGTTTTCTCCAATAGTAACCTTGGCCGGGCTATGAGAATCAATATACGCTTTGTATGAAACCCAAGTACCTTCTCCTATCAGAATCCCTTTTTTTGCAAATTTCCGCATCAATAATTTTTTATAAAATCCTAAGATAAGCGATTTAATCATTTTGGACTCCTCTCAGTGTTAATCTTAAACAAGTGAAGCATTTAACCGTCCTATTATGACGCGCGGTTGACTCTATATTCATAAAATATACAGAATAATTACTTTTTTGCATTAATTGAGGGTGTTAGAAACATTCGGTAACTAATACCATGTATAAAAAAGAAAATTACAAGAGTCCCATAAACTGTAATAGTAGACTTTGAGTAGGTGAAGAAATCAAGCATGTACACCAGAGTTATTATTATGGCTGCAAAATTTAAAGCGCGATGAAATCTACTTTGAATTTTCTTTTTTTGGATGTTAAAAGTAATTCTGACTAAAGAATAGAAAAAGAATAGTAGGGTAAAAACGCCGACTACACCTTGTGATATCAAATAAGTTGTAAAACCACTTAAAGCCAGCGATTGCGACACATTAAAACTATCTCTAAAGAAAGAGAACTCTGCTTCGGTTACTCCTATTACCTTATCGCTACCGTAGCCAAAAAGAAAAATTTCAATTTCTTTAGTATCTACAAAAATTGTTACTATTTCGTTATAACTAGCGACGCGCCCTGCAGCCCTGTTATCATGAGTATAACCCGTCGAATAATTAGATGCATAGTCTAAGACATAATCAAGTTCAAACTTACCCCAGGTAACATTTTCTTTGTTGAGCGTTGGTTGTAATCTCACACCCAAGTAAAAGATCATTGCTACAGGCAGAACAATTAAAAAGAATGTCCTGATTAAAAATAGAACTCCTATGTTTCCTTTCTCATATATAGAATAAAGGGTATAGACCATGATTAATACTATTGGTAGATAGAAATAAATACCTCTTTTATCCCCCGCCCAAGCTATGAAAAGGAACCCGGGGATTAACAACAGATAATAAGCTTTTCTTTTATAGACCAAAAATAGACTAAGAACGATTGCGATGAAGCAAAGGGGTAAAATCGTATTTAGACCTCCAGCAAGAAAATGTATCGTTCCCACTGATTTTTCATACACTCCCCACGTAACAACTTTTATAACAGAAGCGACTATCTGAATTAACATTGTCGCAAACATGAAATTAAGTAATCTACTAAATTCTTTGGAGGTGAATTGATGATTTAAAAGTATAATATAAACGATATAACCCATTAATATGGGGAGGACCAATGAAATCCAAGCTGTTGTGCTTGAAGTAAGCATAGCAGGGATGAATGTCACACCTACGAAAATAAGCAATGGAACAATCCCGGGCAATAGATGGAATCGATTCTTCTCAAAAAGAAGAGAAACTAACGAAAGAACACCTAATAAAATGATCAGTAGTTTGCTTAAAGTCCCTGAAAACTCGAGAATCTCGAACGGAACCTGATAGAGAGATACTATAAGAAATCCATATAAAAAGAATTTAGTCACTAAAATAACCTCTTTGGTGCAATTTGTTTCAGTCGAATAAGAATCCCCTCCGCCCTTTTTTGCCAACTATAATTATCAAATGCTTTTTTCTTCACATTCATAATCATCTCAACATTTGGATATTCTTCAATTGCTATTGTTAGTTTTTCAACAAGACTAATATAACTGCTTGATGTAGCTAAATAGGCAGTAACATTGTCATCCAACACCTCTTTAATGGTGGGAAAACCATGAGCAACTATTGTTTTTCCACTTGCCATGTACTCGAATAACTTCAGGGGGGAACAATAATCAATCGTTGGAACTTTCTCTGACCAGATTGCTAACAAAATATCCGATGCGGCAAGAAGAGACGGAATTTCTGAGTGCTCAATGTGACCCAAGAAGTGAATATTTTGGAGTCCCTGCTCTTTGCTCAACGACTCATAAACACTCCTTTGAGATTGAGGACCACCGGCAATTATAAAAAGAACATCTCTGAAGTGGTTTGCAAGTTTAAGAATTGTCTCAATTTCTCGATCCGGATATAGACTCCCTGTGTAAGTTACAACCTTTTTATCAGGCTCGAAAGCCCATCGTGACTTTTCTTTTATGGAATCGTATTCTACGAAAATATTCTTATCAAATCCATCATGTGCCACAAAGGTCTTCGCTGATTCCAACCCGGACTTTTTCCAATTAGATAAGAGATTTTGACTAATACTTACAAAAAGAAGAAAGTTTTGGTATCTAATCGACCTCAAAATGATTTTTTTAAAAATCCAATTTAGTAATTTTGATCCTTGATGAAGTGTCAGATCATGAGCTTCAAAGACAAAGGGATGTTCATGTATCAGGAGTGAAAACATTGGCCATACAGTGCGAGTATAACACAAATCTGGTCCAATTTCCTTTGCTATTTTATTTATTCTAAAAATATTAAATAATTCATACTTTCTACTTTGTAATACTCTTTCATAAAACCTTAAAGTAACATTCCTATTAAGCCTTTTAATTTCACCTTTTGGTGTAGGTAATAATAATGTGACATCATGCCCTAAATCAGAAAAGGCATTTGCCATTTGGACAATTTGAAGTAAGTTCGCCATCTTAGAATTCAGAGGAGTGGTGTGAACGTATAGAATCTTCATTTTAAGTCCATGACATATAAAGACCTGACACCATTGTGGGCAGAATCAAAAGCTATTTTATCCAACTTGTTGCTTAAACGAGGGTGTAAATCGCACCTAAATTCACCTTGGTATTGGAATGGACTAAAAACAGTAAGCAATTCCTTTTTTTTTTCAATTTTGTCAAACTGAAAAATTGTTCGATCTTGATACTTGTCCGGATATGTGTCAGATATTATTGAATCGCCCACTTTTAAATATGTTGGGTGTCCATCAGAAATTAAAATGTTTTGACCAATCTGTCTTTTAGAATTAGCAATTAAGTTATACTCAAAATATCCGATTTTACCGTCCGGAAGTGTTGCTGTACAGAGAATCTCTTGATCATTCTTCCAGGTAAAATGCGATACTCCCAAATCATTTTCGACTAATTCTAGTTGCGAGTTTTTCAAATTGTAGATGAACAGTCTACTGTAGCGACGGTTGGAGTTTTGCCAAAGATGAAAAAATAAAAATTTTGTAGATCCCGGAGAGAATGATAAATGATTAAAATAATGTTGAGATTCACTTCGCATCTGTTTGTGAGGAAAATCTAACATTTGCTTCAATGGAATGTTAAGTACAATCGAGTTAGTTGACAAGTCAACAAGGAATATTCCATCTTCTTCCGGAACATTGTCTTCAATCGTCGGATCCGGGAGATTATCGTATCCATACCCAGGTCTCAACCTCTGCAAACGCGAGAAATTTAATGATAACCCCCACTTCCCATTTGGCGAAATGTCATAGAAAGGATAATCGTATTTTTTAGTAATTGAGCCTGATTCAATTTCCTGAACAATACTGCAATATCTATCCTCAATAAGACAATTATAGAAGACATGAGTATTCGAACCGGGGAGCCATCTTAATCGAGCTCCTTGCTGCCAACACCAAGTTTCGGTTTCAGCGAATTTATGAAATATTTCGGGATTCTTCAATAGATAAAATCCAAGTTCCATCTTACTTTTCCCGTTTTTCTTTATGTTCACGGGCACCTTGCCTACCAAGATCATCTGATCATCGCTCGAAAATGGCGTAACATCATAATAACCAAAAAAAGTGTGGGATTTTTTACTTCCAAACCTGACCAACTTAATTTTACCCGGTGACCTGAGCAGAATAGCCCTTACTACTCTGTTCCAGAGTTTCAATAAATTCAGAATGAATCTCTTTATTTTGATC
The DNA here is from genome assembly GCA_964431385.1 of uncultured Ignavibacteriaceae bacterium. GTDB lineage: Bacteria > Bacteroidota > Ignavibacteria > Ignavibacteriales > Ignavibacteriaceae > UTCHB3. The sequence continues at coordinate 10,990 of CAYSJM010000042.1, forward strand.
AAGCGGATATTCTCATTTTGATGATCGAAGTAAAATACTTGATGTAGTCTTTTATTTCATTAAAAACTTTATATTCCTTAAACAGGAATCCATATAAAATGACTGAGCTCAATGCAAAGACAACAGTTTTAAGGAATAATTCAATAATAGCAAAAAAGATATAGGCCAAATTCAAACTCATAATCTCTTCCGGACGAAGATACTTAAATTCAGAAAAGATATAAAGAATAATTGTAAGAACTATTGCGATAATGGAGATTTTTGTTATGAATTCTACTGCCTCAATTGTACCTTCATAAACTTGTTTAAACACAGTATATATAATATTGCAAGAAACAAATATAAAAGCAATAGTAATTCCATACACAATAGAGATAACTCCTCCTCCAAGGATAATCATTATTACGGAGACAAGCACATGTATCGCAACTCCCAAAATCAATATTATTAACCTTCTATTCATTTGTCTGGTGGCATTTATATATGAATACAAGAAATGTCGTGTATTATAATAAACCATCGCGAAATATAAAAAGATAAACATGGGAAGACTTGGCTCATATTTATGCAAAAATACTTCGATTGAAAGCGAATAAAATATGACTATAACTCCTAAAACAGTAGAACTGAGCAATGAATACATCACCAGTGGCAGTCTCAGAAATCGCTGAAAGCTCACAAAATCGTTACTTCCCACTTTTCCTGACTGAAGTGCCATGGTTCTGTCGGTTGTCATAGCAAAAATATCAGCAAACGGAATTTGAGTTGTAGAAGCGATAACCAAAGCATAACTCAAAACACCAACATCCGTTAAAGTGAAATAAACCCCGGCAATTATAACCGAAATTGATATCAAAAAAGTATCCAAGAGCTTATTTAGATACATAAGCACGCTGGTACCTAAAAGTTCTTTTGTTTTTTTTAAGTTGAACTTAAATCTTAATTTTGGTGGGCCAATCCGATATAACACAAACACAAACCCAACGATTTGAGCCAGGATAAGGGAAGCAAGCATTCCATACAGAGAAAATAAATAAACAGATGCAAATGTAATTACAGGACCCAATATTTTAATTACCAACTCATACTGCCCAAATACCAAAAATTTCCCCTCGCCCTTAACATATGTATGAAGAAAAGAATCTGCGTTTGAAGTGATCACCAGTATCGTCAGAGCAATCATGATTGGATTCTCAAGTACATCATTAAAATCAAATCCTACGAGAAAAAGAGTCCAAATAACGAACAAGCCCAAAATAGTTGTAATCGAATAATTTGTAAATACAACATCTTTAATAGTTTGAACCTCTTCAACATCATTTTTCCCATAAGCGATTGGCAATTCGCGCGTGAGATTCATTAGTATGCCCAAATTCCCATATCCTAAAAAAGTCTTAATTTGGTTTACTATTGCCAATAAGCCAAAAGCATTTGGACCTAAAAAACCAGCAACAAATATTCCTACAGGAATAGAGATCAACTTCCCAATCATGTTCGCAACAAATGTGAGAAAACCGACCTTCAAGGTCTCCCTTTTCAGTTCTGACAATTTTTTCAATTCTAATTCTACTCTTTCAGTTGTTTCTTTGCCAACAGCATTACAAGGCCTGTTAACAACTCGATCTTCAAATTAGAGCTTACTTTGAATTTCTCATAACTTTCAATGCTCTCACCAACTATGTCGGAGTAAGGTTTGATATCGGATGCATTTTCAGCAAAAAAGTCACGAAAACGATGATATAAATGTTCAGTTTGAAGTGTTTCTCTCCAAGACTTTAATGCTGCTTTCGTACCACCTATCAAATATTCTGCACTAATACTTGTTTGAAATGCTCGCAAAGTAAGAGACTTATACGATCTAGTCCCTTTCAAAAGTCCCTTAATTCCACCAAGTCGTGCAAGTATTGATAAATTAAGGTTCTCCTCTTGATGCCTGCGAGAATAGAAGGGGAAGATATTCCTACATTCCGGATATAACTCATTAGCAAGAAAATTTTGTCGCTCAATTGAAAATTCTTTTTTCCGCGCATTGGAAAACAATATTTTAAGATTTATTAACTGACTTAAGCGGGAAGTTGTATTTAGATATTGACTAACATAATTATGGAGAACAGTAAGTTGTTCTGCTGGTGAATTATTTGAGTCAATGTTAAGTGAACTAAAAACCCTCCTATTCACAAAACGATTTACTTTCTCAAAATTTATTTTGCTCTTCAAATATATCGCTAAAAAAAGTAATATGTTTTTAAGTAGCAATCGGATCGATATTCCAGGTGCAGCAATTGAGTGTTGCAAACCCCAAACGACATTTATTTGCTCTGCGCCATATTTCTCTCTTAAGTGTTTGTAAATCTCTGTTGAAGCGGCGAACATCCCATCATAGCGTACATCAGATAAACAAATATAGCATTTTTTCAGTTTTTCAAACCAAGGAACAACGATTTGATCAGGGTCTATCTCTATTGTTATAAATTCAGTATTAAAATGCCTGGCAGTTCTAAGTGCACGACTATATTCAGTTTCCTTGCCTTTTATTTTGACATGGAAAAGAGTTAAATCTTTAATCCCAATAGCAACCATTCTTTCAAGTAACAGTGCAGAGTCGCTACCTCCTGAGAACATCAGCGCTGTTTTTCGATCAGTATCAACATATTCGCGTATTGAATTATCTATTGACTCACGGTAGTGATTTGCTGCCTCACTTAAACTCATTCTCTTTATTGGCTGCATAAAATCATACCAATTAAATGCATTAATAGACAGGCTGGCTAAATCTATCAAGATTCCAAACCCCGGCAATAATATTTCTACATTCTTAAATGCAGTGTTTAGATGATAATGTTTTCGATTATTTAGAAATAACATTGTCCTCTTAAAATCAATCGTAAAATCATTACACTCCTGTAATATTTTTAAAATTGAATCCGAAATAAGGTGGGTCTCAGTATTACTCGAGTAAGCATAATAAACCATACTGTTGCCAGGGATATCACGACTAAAATATAGTTTGTTATTTCCATGGTCTATTGAGAGCACACAAGAATCAGCAAACTTATAGGCCAGATTGTTATGAGAAAGAGCAATATCCTCTGATGATAAGTTAACAGTTTTCCAACTACAAGGAGAATTAAATACGAATATCGATTTTGCCGATGAATCTATTCTATCTACTTTGCCTTCGACAATTAATTCACTATTTTTTTTGATTTTAACAAACATCTTTTATTACCTCGAGTATCTCTTTCTCAACTCTTTCACAGGAGCGTCCATCAGTTTTATAACAAAATTCTTCCAAAAACTTGGAACTGTTTGGTGGATATCCTTGATATCTCACCGCATCCTGGACCGCTCTTTCCAAATCATCATAACAATTTATATATGAAACTAATTCTTTATTTTTGGTGAAATAATCGAAGACTATTTCACGACTCATGTCACTGAAATCCGGAGAGGCAATACGAACTCCCAAATAGAGGGATTCCAGGAGAGTCGTCGACATATAACCTAAAACCAACACAGATCTTTTGATTAGAGAATGCACATTTAAACTATTAGTGATTATCAAATTTGGGATATTTAAATCGACTTCATATCTTCCTATTAAATCATGAACATAGTCCACATATGTCTGACCAGCTTTGGTCTTAATGACAATCTTGAATTCAGGATGTCTTTTCGCAAATTCGATAACATTAAGGTGGAATTCATCAGACCTCCGTTCAAGCAATTCAACATCAACAAAATCCTTGAACAAGGAGGATATTTTGTCTTTTTGAAAAAAAGAAAACAAAGTGATCATTTTGGCATCGGATTCGGGCTTAATTGATTTTAACAAATCCAATCTCGGAATTCCTACCACTCTTGAGATGGAATCTTCTAATCCAGGAACTGAAGCTTTGATTAGGGCATCTTTAATATTTTCATTGTAAAACAGTATTCGATCACCAGTAAAGACTTTATTGTAGTAAGTTTTGATGAATGGTTCAAATGATTCTACAGGTGCCATACCCTCTTTGTATAAAACAATAAAAGGTATTCCAAGATTTCGGGCTGCAAAAGCAAATTCTTGCTGAGAGAGATAGACAAAATTCCCACTTAAGATAGCGTCAAATTTAAGCAATTTTTTCAAACCTGCCAGAAGACGCATATATCTCTTTTGTAACAACTCTCTCCGGGAATTATACATTTCAACTAAGTGGTAGTTGGTATATACCTCATCATTATATTCGAAATACTGTCGAAATATTGCCAAAAGATGTAATCGAGGAAATAGTAAATATTCAATCTCTTTGCTCTTTTTAGCTAAAGCATTTACATCATCGTTGAAAACTGACTTTGATAAACAAAGCACTTTATATTTTCGCTGCGAACCTGGATTATTACATTTCTTTGTTAAAAGAATCAGAATCAGAACTGTAAGGATATCAATTCTGAGAAAAATAGTAATTTTAAATGCTAAGTTTACAACTTTTAGTAAAATCTTTTTAAAGCTTTTGACCAATTATTAGCCTACATAATTCTAAATCAAATTGTGAATTGATATTTGCCGATTTTTCGTTTTCCATAAGATAAGGGATGGTTTTCAATCCAAAAAAACTTTTATTTTGCTTAATTGATGAAACAGTGGACAAATAAATCGCACCATTAAGCATATATACTTTGGGGAGCTGTTGCCTGGGCACTGATGAATCTGAGTTTGGAATAAAAGGGACAACACATCCATTTTCAATCAATTTCATCTTAAAGGGATGAGGTTCATCCACTAGTGACAAAGAAACAACAGAATCACAATCCGAATTCAGAATCAAATTAAGGCAATTTTCGATGTCAGTAGAGGTCCTTAATGGCGAAGTTGGTTGAAGTAAACAGACATAATCGTATGACTCATTATATCTTTGAGATAATTCATCTAACACATTAAGAACCACATCTATTGAGAGCGACTTGTCTTGAGAAATTTCTGCAGGTCTCAAAAACGGCACAGAAACACCATATTCCTCACTGATGTCTTTGATTTCAACACTATCTGTTGAGACAAAAATTCTATTAAATCTTTTGACCTTTAAACTTTCGATTATTGTGTAATAAATCAAAGGTTTACCGCATAAATCTACAATATTCTTTTGAGGAATACCTTTCGAACCGCTCCTGGCAGGGATAATTGCTAAAACTTTTTCCATCTTAACCAATATCGTTGAAAGTTTTATTAATCGCAAAAGTGTTATTGGCTAGAATATCAGCAATCTTGTCACTTGCGGTCCCATCACCATAAAGATTTTCCTGAGGGTATCTGCCAAAAGCTAACTGTTTCCTAATCGCATCATAGATCTCAGTTCGATTGTAGTTTACATCCATTACATTTGCCCCTCTTTCCCTACCGGATTGCCTTGTACCAATATTCACAGCCGGCACACCTAAAAAACTCCCTTCCCTTATTCCACTGGAAGAATTGCCGATAATGCAAGCACAGTTGTTTAGTAAGATCGCATAATCCTCAACCGGAAAATTTATATAAAAATGGATATGTTGCGCCCGCCCCGATTCGCGGAATGTTCTAATAGCTTTAGAAATGTCATCAGAACCGGCATCGATATTGGGCCAGAGCCAAACAGTTGGCATATTTATTTGTGAAATAGCCTCCAAGGTCTCATTAATTTGTTCGGTTCCGTGACCAAACTCTGTCGTAACCGGATGTTGGAGTACAAGAAGGTAGGGTTGAGAAAAATCGATCGACGAGCCAACACCTTTTCGGGCATAAGTGCTTACGAATTCTGGATGTATAGTTAATGGGAGGTATTGTATGGCGTCGATTGAAGGACATCCAACAATAAAAATATTTGTGGAGTCTTCTCCCATTTGAATCAACCGCTTTGCACTTAACTCAGTGGTAGGGAAATGAATGTGTGCGAGCTTCGTAATTGCATGACGGACACTTTCATCTATTGAACCAGTTACTTCACCACCCTGAGTATGGGCTAAAGGAATATTCATATAACTTGCAGCAACCGCAGTGGCAAGTGTTTCATATCGGTCGGCAACAGTTAACACAACATCCGGCTTAAGATTCTCAAAGATTGTAGCTAACTCTATAATTGCCAATCCGGTAGATTTTGCCATTGTTGAAGGATTTTCACCCTCAATTACCATATAAACTTTTGAGTTAATTTGGAAGCCATCCCTCTCAATAAAGTCGACTGCTTTACCATATCTTTGCAAGAGGGCCGATGCCCCCACAACCAGTTGTAAATCCAACAAAGGATGGTTTTGGATGGCCTGCATTGTTGCTTTAATTCGGCCATAGTTTGCCCTGCTGGCAACGACTACACATATTTTTTTTCTATTCATAATTAAAATCTTTCGGGTCAATTCGCTTAATATGGAATAAGTCAACCGGACTGGAATTTTCTCCTACTTCTGAAGAAAAACTCATTTTTATCCCTAATTCCTTTAATCTTTTCACTACTTCTTGATTAAAAGTGTCTTGTTTTCCATACGGATATGAAAAAGTCTGAACCGGTGAGTCCAAAGTTGAATTCAAAAACCTGATACATGTTTTAAGATCCAACTGTAATGCCCGGGAGTCAAGTCTGGATAAAGGTTTATGGAAATGAGAATGTCCTCCTAATACCATACCGTTATTCTGCATTTCGCGCATTTCCACATAATTGATAAAAAACTCATCTATTATGTTTTTTTCAGACTCGACAAATATCTTTTTAAACAATTCTTCAATAATTTGTTCGCGGTCATTGTCCGGAAGAACCATGTTCAACAAGTATTTGACCTGCTTTATATGTGGGGTATCCCAGCGGTAAGTTTTCGCTGCCAGATGCAACGGGGCAACTTCATCAAGAATGATTTTGCCCAGAAGCTCTTCCGTGAATTCCAAACACGTGGTTGCAAATTCATTATCTCCCATTTTTGCCCGTAACAAGTGTGTTTTATGGATAATGGGAATACTATTCTCCAGATATGGGAGTGTGTTAATAAAAAAATAACCGGGTACTTTCATCTTCCTGAGTAGTGGAAAAACCTCCGTAAAATGGCATTTGAGTCCATCGTCAAAAGTTAACACAATTGGAGGTTTCGCAGTTTTAAGCTCCCCGTTTGCAAACAATTCAATTTCATCAGGAGTTATGACTGAGTAGTTATTGACAATATATTTAAGCTGACTTTGGAATGAATTCGTCTTCAGATGAAAGAAATTCTTGTATTTCTTCTCTGAATCAGCAAAAACATAATGATACATTAGAACTGTAAGTTTCATATAACATTTGGCCTGTCTTGGTCTGAATCTCCTTTGAAGATAGAGTATTCGATACCAGATTCTGCCTTATAAACAAAATTCAATTCGTTATTCTTTAATTCAAATGGTTCAAAATGATCCGGAATGATCTCTGACGAAGGATCCTTGAGTTGAAATCCCGCTGACTCAAGCGCAAAATGCGTTACTGTATTGCAGTACATATCGATATACTCTGCTTCGAAATCCATTAATAAATTCTGGAACATCGAATAAGTACCCGACAGGGCACTGTCGACACCAAAAAATTCTACTATCCTCAATACAGAAATATCATTGTGGGTGATCGCTCTAAATACCAAAAGGAATGGTTGTAAATCATTATCCAACTTTCCAATAACGTAGTATTTATAAATGGGATGATCTATATATCTATTGATTATATAATCGATAGATTTTGTGGGAATCCTGTGAAACAACACACTTCTGATTGAATCTGGAAACATTTTGAGCATGTCACTTGTGAAAAGAGCAAATCGTTCTCCTGAAACAATTACGGGTTCTCTGGGTGATGATCGGTTAACAGAAGCAATTGCATTGAATGATATTTGATTATTAAGAAGATAGTAATGATGCGCGATTCCATGACTAAATCCAAGAGTCTTTGTATATGGGATTATCATTGAGCTAAGTCCGACTCCCCCAATGGTTCTAGGGTTTAACTCCCTAACCAAGGTTCTATGCAACATATACCCGACACCGGGAATTGACATATCTTCACGAGTCTTCCAAATAGTCTGCCAAACATCAACATGAGGGATGTTCCTGTCATAATGCTTGGGGCTAACAAAACCCAAGATTGAGATTATATCTTCTTTATCATTTTTTGCCAGGAAAAAATTGTATCTATCCTTTTCAACATCGAAATACATCCAGTCAACCAATGATTTGGAATGAGACAAGACATGACCCCTTTTCCAGTGAACATTAATAAACATCTGAAGTTCTGAAAGTTCAGATTTTGGACAAAATGAAATGTTAATTTTCAAGGGCTCTCTCTTCGCTAACATTTTGAACATCTTCCTGCATAATGAACGAACCTTCCTTTATAAACCTGGCTGAATTTTTCCCAATCAGCCTTTCCGGTTCAGAGGCTGGAATGCCTATACATGGCTTTTTCGTTTTCACATCTGTAAAAGTGAATTTATGCCCAGCCGGGATGTCTTTAGATGCCACAAAACTTTTCATAAAAATTCTACGATACTCTTCAAAAGAAGAAGAATATAAATCTTTATTAACGGGGTGATTCAATGCTTCTCTTATCCAACGAGCCCCTTCAACAAGGGTGGATAATTCTTGAAAAGTAATTGAAGCCGGGACATCGGGACCAAACATATCTTTGCTGAAAGTAACATGAACTTCCAAAGCATCGGCCCCCAAAGAAATGGCAGCCAAACCAGAAAAGATGTTTCCACTATGATCGGATAAACCAACAGGCAGATTGTATCGCTCCTTAAAGTCTCTAATCAGGTTCAAACCAAGATGCTTTGGTTCCACTGGGTATTCCGAGGTACATTGGAAGATCATCAATTCTTGCAAACCTTTAGTTAGGATATTTATTGCTTTATCGATTTCAACATAAGGACTCATTCCGGTCGACAAAAGTATTGGTTTTCCTGTACAGGCAACTGAATCCAAGAGAATCAAATTGTTAATTTCACCTGAAGCCACTTTGAAGGCATCCGCATTGGCATAAGTTAGGGTTTCAATTGCTTTGAGCGAGAAAGGTGAGGATATAAAAAGTATCCCGAGTTGATGAGCATGATTTGATAACTCAAGCCATTGGTCGGGTGTAAACTCCATTCTTTTCCAATAATCGTATCGACTTGCATCCTGAGTACTGAACTTCACCCGCCAAGGTTCTTCTGGTGTACTCTCTTCAGCAGCGAAATGCGTTTGAAATTTAATTGCATCAGCTCCTGCCCTTGCAGCTGCTTCAATGAAGGCATGAGCCATCCCAAGACTTCCTTCATGGGCTTGGGCTACTTCCGCGATAATTAATATTCTTTCAGTAAACATAATTAAAGTCCGATTGAGAATAACCCAGGATATACCTCTTTGACATTTACTGAGGTGTCCATCTTTGAATTCATTTTATTTACAATCCCCCTTGTCGCCTTTAATGAGAATCCGTTTAGCTTATTTTCCTTCAATTGTAAAGCTTTGTTACCTCTAAAAAATCGATTAATAAATCGTCTAAAACAAGCTTGAGAGATTTCTTTGAAAGAAAAGCGGTCAGTGTCATTAAAGGTTGAATTTAATTTAAATTCACTTGAAATCTTTTCACAGATTGTTTGAATCGAATTAAGAGAGGTTGCAAAGGAATCTTCAACAACCGGGTTAATGGTTAATAAAGAGGAATCAGAATCAAAAGCAAATAATCTATCAATTATTTCGTCTGATTTTGAGAACGATTCACTCACAAGCAGCGGTAACTCGGTAACCAATGCACGTTGAAACCCAGCAGGTAACAAAGATAATGGGGTTCCCCCCAATAAATAATACTCAATGGCTGTAGTACAATCAGTGTGGATTAGGCGCTTACATGCTAATAACCATGGGATTACAGATCCCTCATATAACACCTCAACGTTCTTGCATCCCTTGAGATTTTTTCTATAAATAGAAGCATCTTCCTCTGGATGAGGACGAATAATAATCTTCATTTCAGTTCGAAGTGAGAGATCTTTAACCATGTTTATGATTGAATTAAGTTTTTGTTTATCAAACTCAATTATTTGATCAAGTTTTTTTATTCTGTTGGCATAATTGCTTAAAACAAAATCCTCCCCCTTGATATTATTGCCAAACCCCATATTCGTATTGATTAGGATGAAGTCACCATATTTTAAGAGGATGTCTTTGGATTGATCTTCATACAAATAATGAAATTCCTTCTTGAGCAGGTGAAATCGAGGATGACCAGAGACAGTAAACTTCTTTAAATCGGTTGTAAGATTCTTGATCAAATTCAGTTGCCGATTCCCCCATAAGAAAATGTGATCGACATTATTTATCATTTCCCGCGGATATCTAGTCAATAAAGTACTATTATCATCGTAGTCAACCGCTCCTTCTTCATCAAGACTAACAATAATTCCTTCCCTTTTTTTAATAACTTCATAATATTTTTCGGATAAGTCCTTGTGATAGCCTTTGTCAAAATAAATATAACGACTTGATCTTTGGATTAGCTTATTGACTGCATTTTTCTCGCCGATGTAACATTTATAACCTCGAACAGCAAGCTCATGGGATAAATAAACCTTGTATAATAACTCTCTTGAAGATGTTTCAATCGGAAAAATAATTGTGGAACTCATATTGCTGTCCAACCTCCATCAACAACTATATTTGCTCCTGTCATATAACTCGAAGCATCAGAACACAAAAAAAGGACAGCTGAATTATACTCATCGTGGTCGGCCATTCGGCCCAATAGTGTTCTTGCACTATACTGATCATTAAATTTTTCGTCATGATTGTCAAAAACTCCACCCGGTGTGAGCGAATTAATACGAATATTTTTCTCTCGATAATATGATGCAAGATATCTGGTCAGATTTAGTATTCCAGCCTTAGAAACTGCATAAGAAACAGGAGATGAAAAACGCTCATTAGGGAAGTATATATTTTCTACTCCATCATATAATCTTTGGTCCGCACCTACATTGCCATAAACAGAGGAAACATTGATAATTACACCATACCCTTGAATGACAAATTGTTTGCATGCCTCTCGACAACACAAAACCACTCCGCCCAGATTACCGTCTAAAACTTTCATCAAGGTGCTTTTTGTGTAACTCTCAAAAGGTGCGTAAAAACCTTCCGGTTTTATTTGTGCATTGTTGATTAGAACATCAATTTTGCCATATTTATCTATTACCTTTGTAAAGAGACTTAAAATATCTTCCTCATTTGTCACATCCATCCGGATTGGAAGCGGGTCAACAGAATACTTCGTTTTTACTTCTTCAGCCAAATTATCACATTTGTCCTGATCGATATCAGCAATGACAATATTAGCACCCAATGAGGAGAGAAAATCAGTATATCGTGATCCCAACAAACCCGTTGCACCAATAAGAACTATTACTTTATTCTTAATATTAAAGTAGTTTTCAAGGATATTAGTCAAATGTTTAGTCCATTCTGTTCAAGTACTGTTAACGCTATTTTATTAGTAACTAATCCTTCTTCAATCGAAGGTGAAGCAAATGTCCCATTATTTAAATCTGAGATATAGGTACTGAGCATTTGTAAGTACATGTCATTTCTTTCAAAATCAGTGAAGGTGTTTTCCTCCACTAACAAATTATCTTCATTAAAAACACTCAGTTTATTCTTGAACAGGTCAACTATGATATGACCATTAGTTCCAAGAAGTGTGATATCCCTTTTATATCCACGAAACACGTAGTCCAAATGTAAAGAAACAAGACACCTTCGTTCAGTGATGTAGGCAATCTCTGTAATATCCTCTGTTTCAATCGCTAATGATGAAAATTTGGCAGCGATTGAGACCAACTTTTCTGATGGTGATCCCAGCAGATGAACCGCTAGGTCAATTTCGTGAATAAGATCAAGAGTCACTCCACCTCCTAATCCTCGCTTTGCAGAATATGATTTCGAATAATCTCGACCGGGTCTCCAATCGGGAAGATACTGCCCAACAAAAAACCTGGCACTAAGAATTTCTCCAATCACTTGATTCTGGATCAAATCCCTGACGGCGATGACACATGGATGATACCTCATGTTCATTGCTACAGCGCCGAGCTTATCATATCCTTTTAATAATTGCTCAAGTTCAGTCAAGTTAATCAAGGAACTTACAAGAGGTTTTTCACACAGAAAACTATTCCCTCGTAGTATAACTTCCTTCAGAAAATGAATGTGTTCAGAGGTTGGAACAGCTATGATAACAAAATCAGGATTCTCACAAAAAAAACTCTCAATCGAATAATATTCACTAATGCCAAACTTATTGCCTCTCCCCTTAAGTCTCAGAAGCAATAAATCTTCAATACCAAGATTTATTAAATTTTGTGCATGACGCTGACCAATTGAACCAAAACCAACAACCCCAACACGCATTTAGGTTAACTTCATCAATTCAAAATCAAGTAACTCATTTTCAATTAGATAGGACATAATAGTAAAATCCAATTTTTCATCGAGATCGAAACACATATGTGGCATTTCATATATTATTGACCGTTCAGTATATGCATTCCTATAATTGAGATCGAAAAATGACCTCCGATAAAAATAAAAAGAAGCGTTTAAATCCCAAACCTTAGGTGCGGACTGCCGGGTTAAAACAGGTATCTGAGTTTTTTTTACCAGATCAAAGAAACCATTTTCTTTGATTTCAACCTGATTAAAGTATGGATTGCGATTCGCTTTGTTCACCGAAAATAGATTTAGCGCTACAGGATTGGATTGTATTAGTGCAAACGCAATGTCAAGATCATCAACTGTTCTTAAAGGTGAAGTAATGTCGAGATCTAATATATAATCATATTTTTTAGAGTTCTTTGACTCTTCATATTTAATCAAATCGTGAATAGTATCAATTTTTCCAGCACTGTCTGTAGCCAGGTGTGCTGGCCGGAGATAATCAGTACCAAACCCAAGACTCTTGGCCAAATCTATAATGTCAACACTATCCGTTGAAAACCCATAATCAGCATCAAATTTGGCACCAAATTCCCTGGCGACTACTGTTGAATAGGAGAGGAGTGGTAAATTCGCGATTTTACTTAAGTTCTTTCCCGGGATTCCTTTTGAGCCTCCACGGGCGCAAATTGTTATCAGTAAATTCAATTTTCTACTCGACATGGTTTAAAATAAGTTTGTCAGATGAGACAGCATTAAAAATGATGTGCCAGATCATTAAAGAAAGCAGTTGTCTTTTTGTATTCGGACCATTCACCTGTATCAACCCAAGAATTTTCAGATATCGGAAACACACCAATTTTTCCGCCTTTGTCTTTTAATTGAGCAATAAGCTGCGTTACATGATAGAATGTATTTTCTGGAATCATATCGACTACATCGCGATTTATCAAATACATCCCGGTTGAGGCAAGGAAAGACTGCTCCGGTTTTTCAGAGAATGTCTTAAGATTCCCACCGTTTTCAATTTCGCAAATCCCATATGGTATTTTATGGTTGATTAAGGAAGCAATCAGACTGATTCCATAGTTGTTTACTTTATGATAATTTAGGAACTCACTATAGTCACAATCTATCACGATATCACAATTTGTTACCAGGACGGTGTCGTGTACATTGTTTTTAATAAGGGATAAGGCACCAATTGTTCCTAAGGGATCACCTTCTTCAATAAAATTCACCTTGTAAGGTGGGTCAAGTTCTTCAAAATAGGATTTTATTATTTTTGCTTTATGCTTAACAGTTATATAAAACTCGTCAATTCCGTAAAGCAGAAACTTGTCAATAACTAACTCGATGATTGACTTATCTCCAATTGGAATCAGAGGTTTAGGAAGAATTTTTGTAAAAGGTTCCAGTCTGGTACCTTGCCCCCCAGCCATTATTAATACCGGAAGTTGCAATTGTGTTTTTTTGACAGCAGTTTGCTTTACTTCAAAAACATCATCCCAAAATATAATTTCAGCAACCAAATTTTCTGAGTTTACTACCGGCAATGCTGAAATATTATGCTCCACAAAGAGATTTTTGACCACCGTAGCGTCGTAATCTAGACCCAATTTGTGCGGCTGGGTATTACAAAAGTCACCGACCTTCATATTAAAATCTGCATTTGCCAAAAGGGCTCTTCGGATATCTCCGTCGGAAAGCGAACCAATCAAATGATTCATATGGTTAACAACAAAAAGGACCTTTTTGTGTGTTTTGTCCAACTGAGACATTGCCTCTCTTAGAGTCGCTATTTGAGTGATTAAAAACTCAGTGAATTTTTTAGTCATTCAACACTATTTCCTTAATATAATCTTCAACTGAATGCCTGGCAATGTATTCAGTTAATTCTTTAAATTTATTAGAACTTATGGTTTTTATATTTTCTGGCGGTGAAATACTTGAATATTTAACAGAAAACTTGATATTGTGTATTTTGTCAAAAATATCAATGATAGCTTTAATAGTATATGCTTTTAACCCACACACATTATATGTACCCGGAAGTCGTTTTTGCGCCATGAGGGAAATTGCTTCAACACAATCATCAATATGTAGGTAATACCGTAGTAAAGAGCCATCGTTATTAAATTCGAGTGTACGATTACCCTTTGCTGCCTGGACGATATAGGAGAAGAAACCTTTCTTTTGTTCTGTCCCAAAAAGATTGGAGAGCCTAAGAATTGTATAATTCTCTTCCTTTAAATTTTGTCTGACTAAAAATTCTGCAAAGGACTTACAAACAGCATAAGGTGTCTCAGGGTTTAATGCTGAATCTTCATCAACAAAATCTGCAGTACCGTATACCGAAACAGTAGAAATTTGAATAAAATGTGTATTACTTCCCTTTAAAGCCGACAATATGTTTGTAATGCCTTGAGTATTCAACTTCCAACAGCCATTAATAGGGGAAGTAATCTGGCCTGTTAAGTTAATGACGACATCAAATTTTTTCAGAATCTCAGCAAAATTTGAACCTGACAATATATCCAGTTCTATAAAATTATCACTGCTTCCCGGCATTTGGTGCATATCTGCTACAACAACATTGTAATTTAGGGTACGCAGTCGCTCAGATAATTTAGAACCAATAAATCCTCCTCCACCTAACAAAACAACACTAGTCATAAAACATTTTCTGAACAATACCATCAAGTTTGATTGTGCGCAGTATTTCAACTATTTTAAGAGCGGAGTGCCCATCACCATAGGGATTATCAATTGTTTTTACAAAGTTCCTAAATGATTCATCAAAAACTGCTTTTTTGATTGCTTCAACTATTTCTGCTTTATTGTAACCGACATCAATCACATTGGGTGCTCTTTCCCTGCCCTGTTGTCGTGTCCCTATGTTTATTGTGGGTATTCTCAATGTTGGGGTCTCATGTATTCCAGAGCTGGAATTACCAATCAAAGCTGATACATTACGATAGAGGTTAACAAAGATATCGGTTGGCAAACTTGGATACCAATTTAATCCAGATGATTTAATTTTTTCAATTATTTTCGCGTGACCCGCATCATTATTTGGAAGGGAGACAATGCAGTTAACGTTGGACTCAGATATCGCATCAATTGTCTCAGAAATCTGATCAAAAGAGCTTAAACTTTCAGTGGTTACCGGATGTTGAATCATCAGTAGAGTCGGCTTGCTGAGGTCAATTGAGAGTTTATCTTCAATCTCTTTCCTCGGAATAACAGGAGTTTCCAATAAAACATCTATCGAAGGACAGCCGACGACAAAAATTGAATCAGGATGTTCACCCATTTTTATCAACCTCTCCTTGGAGAGTTCGGTTGCCGGGAAATGTATGTGAGCAAACTTACTCATGGCATGACGAATACTCTCGTCGATGCTCCCTGTTACTTCACCACCCTGGATATGTGCAACGGGAATATTCATATGAGCTGCCGCAATTGTTACTGCCAAATTGGCACCAATGTCGAAACCTGACAATACAAGGTCAGGCTTAGCGATTTCAAGTTCATCAACCAGCCCCTTCATAACACGGCTCAAAGAGCGAACCATCTCAGCCCCGGTATCCTCTGATCCTTCAACAAACATTGGAATTTGAGCATGAATCTCAAAACCATCTTCGGTTATATAATTTATATCTTTACCATGAGTCTCCAAAAGACAGATGCCGGTAACTACAAGATATATTTCGAAAAAAGTATCCTTTTTCATTTCTTGTAAAATTGGGCGAAATCGACTGTAATCAGCGCGTCTCTCAACTACAATAAATACTCTACGCATTCTTTACTCTAAATCCTTCCAAGTCAATTGTCTATCATTTTCAATATCTATTGCTGCAATTCTTCCTAAGACTCTCTCAAAGTCTTCAGCCAAGATTTCGCCGGTACCAGGTCGTTTCACCCAAATATTCTCTTTGGAGAGCACAGAACCCTTTTTAATTGATTTAATAGTGACTACTGAGGCGTAGGCAAAATCAATAGTTGGCTTTTCCTGGATAACAGGGCCTTTTACACCATCTCTCGCAAGTTTTACTATCTTGGATGCCTCAATTAGTTCTCTACAACCGGAAGGGTCCATGGAACAGATTATATCTGGTCCTTCCCTGTCCATACGATCCGTAAAATGTCTCTCAAGTATCGAAGCACCGAGTGCCACTGATGCAATACATGGATAATTTGTTACAGTATGATCAGACAATCCAACCACTGCATCGGGAAATGCAATCTTGAGCTCATTGATCGCGTTCAATCGCACTATTTCCGGAGGTGTAGGATAAACATTGGTACAATGCAACAATGCATATGGCACTCTTTTCGACCTAAAGATATTGACAGCTTTTGATATACTTTCCAAGGTGTTCATACCTGTAGAAAGAATAATTGGTTTTCCAAAATCTGCAATGTGATTCAGGAGAGGATAATTGTTACACTCACCGGATCCAATTTTGAATGCCGGCACATTCATTGCGATAAGTCGATCTGCTGCCGCTCTTGAAAATGGTGTTGAGATGAAAATTAAGCCTTTAGAATGTACATATTCTTGTAGAGCCCTCTCATCCTTTTCGCCTAATGCACACTTGGCCATGATCTCATAAATTGATTCCTTCGTATGTCCGGGAATCACTTTCTTCGCCTCACTGCTCATTTCATCTTCGACAATATGCGTCTGATGTTTTATTACTTCAACACCTACTCTTGCAGCAGCATCAACCATTTGTTTGGCGACTTCAAGTGAACCACCATGATTAATTCCGAGTTCAGCAATAACAAGCGGATTATAATTGAATCCGACAAGTCTTCCGGCAATATTTAGCTCAGGATGCTTAACAAAAACTTGATCAGACATTGTATGCCTCAGGTTTGTATCTCTCGAGATTACTTCTTAAAAAGTCTATTGTCTCTATCAACCCTTTTTCCAAGTTATATGAAGCGGACCAATTCGTTAAATCTTTGATCTTCGCATTATTGCACCACAGTCTCTCAACTTCTGATTTACCGGTCCTAATGCGCTGTCCATCCTCAATTACGCTTACCTCAACACCCAATAATGAAGCGATGAGATTCACAAGGTCTCCAACAGATATCTCTTCATTCATGCCGATGTTTGTTGCTTCACCGAATGTTTTCTCTGACCTGTAAATTTCAAGAAATCCTTTGGCAGTATCTTTCACGAAGGTAAGGTCACGGGTAGGGTCAAGATTACCAAGTTTAAGTTCAAATTTCCCCGAAAGGATCTGTGTTATAATTGTTGGGATGATGGCTCTTGCCGACTGCCGGGGGCCATAAGTGTTAAATGGCCTTACTATTTTAACAGGAG
>CAYSJM010000043.1:0-28732 GCA_964431385.1 uncultured Ignavibacteriaceae bacterium
AGATTCTTGCCGGAGAAAAACTCGATTTTGAGCCCCGGTTCCTCATAGATATGCCTACCGCCGGGGTGCTTAAAAGAGGTTATGTTAGCGTTGGTTCAGACCTGATGCCGGGTGGTGTTCTTCTTACAAGATTAGATGTTGGTGTTTTTGATAATCTCAGTTTTGGAATTTCCTATGGTGGCGAAAATCTTATCGGTTCCGGTGAAGTTGAGTGGTATAAATACCCCGGAGTAAATATCAGATTTAAGTTGTTTGATGAAAGTCTGTCACTTCCCTCCATTGCGGTGGGTGCTGATTTACAAGGAAAGGGAAGATATTTCTCATCCGAAAGTCGATATGAAATAAAATCCCCGGGAATTTTTGCTGCAGTAAGTAAAAACTACAAACTTCTCGGATATTTAAGTTTGCATGGAACCATCAACTACTCTTTCGAACAAAAAGATGGAGATGGATTCACAAATATCATGATAGGTGCCGAAAAAACAATCGGCTCCAATGTCAGTGTTATGGTTGAATATAACTTCGGTTTCAACGATAACACCAACGACCGGTACGGCAAAGGGAACGGATATCTTCATGCCGGTATCAGGTGGGCAGTCGCAGAAGGATTCTCACTTGGATTCGATTTTCGTGACCTCCTGAATAACAAAAAATGGTCTCCTTCAACTGCCGACAGGGGCATTAAATTCGAGTTCACGAGAAGGATTCTCTGAACTGACAGCCACATGAACACTGTGTCGAGATAAAAATTCTCGGATTGACCACAAAAACGCATACTGAAAATGTGAAAACAGTGGTAACCAAATAGCTCTCAATGTATAAAGATGAGGGCTAAAAATCCATATTTCAGATTTTCAGCCCTCAATCATTCAGCCTTCAGCCTTTATAATTTCAGCCCTACTTCAAAAGTACCATTTTTTTCACTTGCCGGAAAGCGTTTCCTCCTTTTAAGGGTGATGCGTCAATCACATATAAGTAAACCCCTGATGACAGATTAGTGGCATTAAAAACAACATCGTGGTATCCTGCAGGTTGATTGGAATTAACAATATCTGCGAGCAATTCTCCATTCAAACCATACACTTTTAAAGATACCTTGCTGTCGAATGGAAGTGCATACTTGATGACGGTTGATGGATTAAACGGATTAGGATAGTTCGGAAAAAGAGCGAACACAGTTGGTGTTAAATCCACTTCAATTGCAACCACAGGTGAATAGACTGTGGAACCGTCAAAATCGATCTGTTTTAATCTGTAGGAAATGGTGCCTTTCCACGAGATAAAACGCAAATTGTCATCGTAAGCGTAACTGCTGACCCCTGTTGATGTACCTCTGCCTTCGATGAATGCCACTTTCTGCCAGTCGCCGTTCATTTTTCTTTCGATCTCGAAACCGCGATTGTTTTTCTCAGATGCAGTAATCCAGTTCAGTTTAACGAGTGCCCCCTCCAAAGACGAGGTGAAAGATGTCAGTTCAACAGGTACAAGGGTGACCACTTGAGCCTGGTTACTGTAGTCGGAATATGAGTCCGAATTTGTAAATTTCACCCGGTATGTGTAACCCGTGCTCCCGGAGACAGTAGTGTCCTGGAAAGCGATGGTATTAGCGGGGAGTGTTGCAACCACCGAGTAATTGTTTGCCGATGTTGAATCACCCGATTTTCTCTCCAATACAACATTGCTTTCCAAGGATGAATTGTCTGTCCAGATCAAAGTAACTCTGTTGTATTGATTGGAGACTGCTGCAAGACCTGACGGAGATTTCAGTTTCACCCTGAATCCCAAATGATTTGAGTACCCCGTAAAGAAATTCTTTTCCGTAACACCCACTCTCCAATACCTTGCGGCACCTTCAGGAAGATTGTTCAGTATCAATGAAGTATCGGTTGTAGTTTGGACTGTTGGAGATGTAAACAGAGAATCTGCTGACAACTGAACCGAATAAGTTGTTACTTCTCCTTCAGGATCGAGCATTTTCGAGTTTCCGTACCGATTCAGAACGGGAAGCAGAAAATTAGCTTTTGACCATTTAAGCGTCACAGTACTGTTCACAACCTGGTTGTTTGCCGGAGAAGCAGGAACGGGTGCAATAAAAGCGGCATCCATGAGGCTGTAGAGTCCACCGGCGGTCAGGCCCGAAGTGGAGATATAGCCTGGTATCTTCGTCGAGGTACCTGTCAGGCTCCATCTGTCGGTAAATACAATTGCCTTTAGTATTGTGGTGTCTGATGCACCAACTGACCCGGGCAACAACCTTGTGCGAAGGGTAAAGTTGTAACCGGAGCCCCCTGTGGGCACAAGTTTCCACTTTCCGAAGTAGTACTTGATATCTTCAGTTTGTTGCGGGTCTTCACCATAGTATGCCAGAGTCATATTTGAAGGAAGTGTCCCTGTGTTCCCCCATTGGATTTGAGCAATGACTATCCCGTTAAGTGTGTAAGTTGAGAGACCACCGGGAGCCGGGGGGGGATTTGGTTGAAACAGCGGCGGCTCAACATCAAGGTTATACTCATAAGCACCAAGATCAACCGGTCCTCCTGCAAGAGTCGTGCTTCTTGGATTTCCAAGGAAATCGGTCACTACTCCAAGTGGATAGCCGAAGCCATCTGTGTTGGATGCATCCGGGTTTTGGTTGTCGATTGCGAGGGTTAATGTGTCCGCGAAAACAGGTTGACCGATATAAGTAAAATCACCTTTACCTGTGAGGGTGGGGATACTGTCCCTGTTGTTAACAATCGTACCGCCAATGTACATAAGTTTGCCTGTTGTCGGCGACACATCCATAATATTGAAATTGAAGCTTGAAAAAACATTCGCAGACGGAGTATAAATGGCATAATGAGCTCCGTTTATACCAGCCGGATTGCTTATCTTGTTAGAAAGAATGTTGTTCATAAGAGTGATACCGGTTGAGGAACTGTTCACAAAAACGATACATCCTGTAGGTACGGCACCCGCCAATGTAAAAGTAATCTGTCCCGAAAGGCGGATGGAATTATTTACTATTGCGATTCCGCCACCATTCTGCACATTAATACCCCTTGAAGTTGAGAATATCGAATTTCTCGAACCTGAGAGGATATCAGAAATAACATTATTTGTTACCGATATCTGTGAGTTTGAAGTGTTGGGAGCCAGATAAATTCCGGTAACGGGCTGGGCTGAGTTATCCTGTCCGGTGTGCCTCAAACTATAGATGTGGTTCCTGTTAATCACACCATTCACCGGATTAGTAACGGCAGAGCTATTGGTAAAATTGATACCGGTAACGGCTGAATTTCCACCGCCTGTGATTCCGCAGATTGTGTTCTCCGCGATTGTAAAATTAGTGGTTGAAGATAAAACGATACCTTCGAGGAATATTCTTGATCCTGTGGATGTGCTTCCGACGATATTTTTAGAGACGGTTATTGAGTCGGAGAAGTTTTGCACCACAATTCCTCTTGTTGCAGTGTTAATGCTGTTGTTGATCACCGAGGAGCTCTGGGTGCTGTCGAGAGTGATACCAAAACCAACTGATGAGTCGGCACAGGCAATGTTCATATTTGTAAAACTAAAGCCCCTTCCTCTCGCGATAATGCCTCCCGAGTTTGAATTGTTCCCCAGGTTTCGGATAGTCAGATTTCTGGAAGTACCGTTCGGCGTATTTGATCCATTTATCTCTGCATAAGAGTTTCGGATCACAAATACAGGGTCGTTGGAGTTGAGCCATATAGTTGTGTTAACACCCGCACCCGGGGCAATCTTCAATTTCGCATTCGCGTTTGGAAGATAAGCAGAGAGTGTGGCAAGTGTTTGAGTTGAACCGACTGTGTATCCTGTATCGATCAGAATGAAGTTGGTGTTGCCTGAGATACCCCTGACATTGTAGTCGTTGATCGCCTGTGAGAGAGTTGCGTAAACAGCTTCCGTTGATGTTGTTACAAATTGGGAGCCTGTGTAAGGTTGCCCATTTTCCATCAGACCGGTTTCGCCGGTTTTTGACCTGCCATAATAAAGCTGTTTGCCTGTGGCTTTGTTAAATGCGTTCAAGCCTACAGTATAGTTTCCAACAAGCGGGGAGCCTTGTATTGGCACCGCGAGAAGTGTCTGAGGAGGAGTTGAACCCGGAGGGTTGATGCCACCACCTCCATAAGGGAAGGTACCGCCGTTTGGAGTGGAGTTGTTATCCTGCGCAGCAACATAAACAAGTAGTGTGTCACTTCCACCGGCGTTCACGAGTGTCGGGTCGATAGTGAACTGTAATGAGTCACCTGCGATCGCCACGCTTGACTGGGTCAGATAAGTCTGTCCCCTGGTTGTTTTGTAATATGCCTTGGGAGCATTACCGGCTGTTGCTACTCCATTTCTGTCTCTGAATGTTGCTTTGAAAGTTAGCATCTGACCAGTGGGCAGCAAATCCGGCAGTTTTGTAACCGAGATATAAGGTGAGGTTTTATCATCATCGATCCCATTAAATTCGAATGCTCCAATATCAGGAGTAGTCAGACTTCTTGTATTACCGTCGAGATCGGTAATTACACCGGCAACAGGCACTCCGGCATTGCTTGCTTGAGTGGGGAGGGTGCTGCTCAACCTTAAGTTATAGGGAGCCACGGTTGAATTAAGAAACGGTACAGTGGCGTAGATCGAATTATAGTCCCTCGAACCGGTATTGTTGACTTTAAAGAGGTAGAGTATGTGTTCGGCAAGTGTTTTATAGAACACACTTCCCACATAAGTCACTCCCCTGTTCGATGAAGGGTTGGAATTGTAGTAAAGGTTGTAATTCGACTCATCAGACAACTTCAGAAAGTTGGAAGCCAGGTCTGAACGGAGTGAGGTGGCAAATCCACTCCCGCTGATGCCAAGATTTGCATCGTTGATAAAGATATTATTCTTCAAATCAAGTTTTCCGGTGCCAATATTACCTATTAACAGGCAAGCTGAATTTACGACCTGAATGTTCGGGGCTGTAAAGTCATTCAGATAAATCGTGTTGTTTGCCACGGTAACATTTGAACTGTTGCCGTTTCCTGATTTTACCTCGATGCCATAGAGAGAAGTGAGCGGTGATGCTGAAGTTGAGACTTTAAGATCGCTTATCACATTATTCGCGATCGTGGCTGAGGCAATATCACCTGGGTAACCGCCGCTGTATATTATCCCCTCAACCCGGCATTGGTTTGAAGGAAGGTTTGTTTCGAGATTATAAATCTCATTCCCGGTTATGCTGACGAAGGAACCGGGTTTGGTTCTGTTACACAGAATACCTGCCGTAATTCCACCAGCGGTATTTGGAGTTTGCTCTACAGGAAAATACTTCAGATTGTAGATCCGGTTGTTCCGAATGATGATGTTACCCTGATTCGCGAATGTATTATCATCGATCTGGTTGAGGTTGATCCCATAACATGAGCCCGCAAAGTTTGAAAATTGAATGTTCGCGATATCGGTTTTCTCAATGGTAAGATCCTTCTGCTTGTAAGCAAAAATTCCAGAAGCAGACATTGAAACAGTTGTTCCGGTAAAAGAGAGGTCCCCAATAAAATTTCTTCCCGTGGTGGCAGTCAGTTTATTCCCAATATCAGGAGCCGTCTCAACAACACCGATCATGTAAAATCCGATTGCACCAAAGTCGCGGATCGAAAAATCCTGGAATGTGTTATAGCTGCAAGCCACGGTTGAATCGCTGCTGTTTAATCCTTGCCCTCCGAACATTATACCTGAGGTATTTGAAGAGGTGCCCGGGGACAATTCCGCGTTCATATCAATGCTGATATTTTTGAAAGTGTTGTATTTTGAGCCTGTGTAAGTGGTGACATTACTTATCGGCACATTTGAAGAGGTGACACAAAGCCCGTTTTTATACCTCGCGTTTGTGCCTGAGTTCAACGGGTTCTGAACAATCTGTATTCCGTCGATGGTTACCCAGGTTACACCGGCGCATCTGACAATGCTCTCACCGGCAAATGGTCCGATCTGATTGGTTGTAAATGAACCGTTCGTAGGGGAAAGGGTAACAGTTGCACCGGTTGCGGCTTTGATCGTGACAGTATTTGTCTGTGAAGTGCCGGCAATCAGACTTAGGTGCATAAAGTCGTCATAAGTGCCGTTCTGAATAAGAAAGGTAACGGGACCTGATATTCCCCGCGAGTTGAGTGCAACTGCCATGTCACTAACAGTCGTAAAGTCAGCTGCTGGTCCGACGGTGTAGGTACCTGTTGCGATCGGTGTATTTACCTGTGTAAACCTGAGCAGAGTTCCGGGCAGTGGTAATCTTGGTATGTTGTCATAGCTCAATGCCATACTTTGCATGTAAGATGGATTAAGGGAGTCCGCTCCAAGGTTCACAGAAAGAAATGAATTAGTGCCTGTCGCACTTCCCGAAGTGGTTATGAGCTGGTTGCTACTCATACCAATCGTGTATGAAACAGTAGTCCCGGGGTTCATTGTGCCGTAGATGAACTCAATAACATTAGTGGTTTCATAGAGTTTTATCATGAAACTTGTGAATCCGGTGGCAGTGTTCCACTTTACAGTTCTGAAGTCGATAGAGAGCACTCTGTTAGGGGCTATACCCGAAGTTAAATATTGAATGCTGGTCGTATCTTGTGCGAGAATGTCATCCCACAAAGGGGCGATCAATCTCCTCACCAATCTGTTAAGTGAATTGGTGTTACCGGCATCGTTCAAGCCTGAACCCAGTCTAATAAAACCATTAGTAGCGACCTGAAATGAGTCGTAAACAGCATTATTATAGTTGAAGGAAAACCCTATCGGTGTTGCCACTGAATAATTGTCATTCAAAAAGGCGGGGTTGGCAACATATTTGAAATTTTTGCCACCTACCAAAGATGTGTAGGTGCCTGTGGTTCTTTCCATTTTATAATTCATCTGCCCATTAACGGTCACAGAGAATAAAACAATAACAACGAATGTAGCGAGTAGTGTTGATCGCATAATATCACCGGATAATTTTGATTAAAAAAATGATTAAACAGTTTCAGAACGGCCGGGGCTGTCGCTGCTTACATATTAAAAAGGTTTTGGGGAATTTTTTGAAGTAATCAAATCAAATATATAATACTTACATATTATTATTCAGGTTAATTATGATAAGATTGTGCAATTTTATCCAATAAGAAAGGAAAAAGTATGATGTATGAGGTATGAGGGCTGAAGGATGAGGGTTGAAAGATGAGGGATGAGGGATGACTTCCCCTGCTTCAAACCTTGTTACTGACTCCCTCCACCGCCCCTGCCCTTGTTAAGGTGGGGGGGGGAGGTATGAAATTTATCGCCGGATATCAATCGCATGTCGCGACAAGGGCTCTTTTTCAGGTATCAGGTTTCCGGGAACAGGTATTATTATTTTATTGAAACGAAAGGCTATCCACTTTCAGCTAATAGTTAATACCTAACAGTTAATACCTAAGATACTCGTCAATGGCAGTTGCGGCTTTTCTGCCGGCACCCATAGCGAGAATAACAGTAGCACCACCTGTAACTATATCACCACCAGCAAAAACGCCTTTTTTAGATGTTTTCATGGTAGCGTCATCTACAAGGATGTTGCCCCATCTGTTAAAATCGATATCAGGAGTTGTTTTCTTGATTATCGGGTTGGAGCCGTTCCCGATTGCGATTACTGCCATGTCTATCGGCATCACATACTCTGAACCAACAACGGGTACAGGTCTTCTTCTTCCTGAAGCATCGGGTTCACCCAATTCCATTTTTTGAAGCTTTACACCGTGCAACCAACCTGCGTCATCACCGAGGAATTCAAGGGGATTGGTTAACATTACAAATTCAATTCCTTCTTCTTTTGCGTGATGAACTTCTTCAATTCTTGCCGGCATCTCCACTTCACCTCTTCGATATATAATTGAGGCACTTCCGGCTCCAAGTCGTTTCGCAGTTCGTACGGCATCCATAGCCGTGTTTCCACCACCAAAAACAGCAACATTTTTCCCTTTGACATCAAAAACAGGGGTATCATATTCAGGGAATTTATAAGCTTTCATCAGATTTACACGAGTCAGGAACTCATTTGCTGAGTAGATTCCGTTATAGTTTTCACCGGGGATGTTCATAAAATAAGGTAATCCGGCACCAACGCCAATAAACACTGCATCGTAACCTTCAGTGGTCATCAGTTCATCGATGGTATCAGTAAAACCGATCACAGCGTTAGTTCTAAATTCGACACCGAGTGATTCCAGGGCATCCACTTCAGCTTTTACAATCTCTTTTGGTAATCTGAACTCGGGGATACCATAGATGAGCACACCACCCACATCGTGAAGTGCTTCAAACACCGTCACTTCATGCCCCAACTGAATCAGTTCACCGGCACAACTAAGACCTGCGGGTCCGGAGCCAATAACAGCTACTCGTTTACCCGATTTTTCTTTTATTTCAGCGGGTCTGATGCCGACAGTATTTCTTTCATAATCGGCAACAAATCGTTCCAATCTTCCGATGGCAACAGATTCACCTTTTACACCTGTAACGCATTTTGCCTCACATTGTTCTTCTTGTGGACAAACTCTGCCACAGACAGCGGGCAACACATTGTTTTCTTTTATTTTAGCCGCGGCTGCGAGATAATCACCATCAGCGACAAGCTGAATAAAATCTTTAATTTTTACTCCTACGGGGCATCCCTCAACACATTTTGGTTTTGGACATTGAAGGCATCTTTCTGCCTCTAACTTTGCAAGCTCTTCGGTGAAGCCAAGGTTTACTTCTGTAAAATTTTTGTTCCGAGCCTGTGGGTCTTGTTCGGGCATCGGCTGGCGGGGGATCTGCATCCTCTCTTTTTTTGTTAACTCTGCCATTGGTTCTCTTTATTAATAAAGGGTTGAAATTATCTTACTGCTTCTGCGTATTGTTTATCGAGGTTGCAGATGTGGTGCTCTAACGAATCTTTTTCTTCAGTTCGGTAAGTATTATTCCGTTTAACCAGAAGATCAAAATCGACTTCATGTGCGTCAAACTCAGGTCCGTCAACACAGACGAAAACTGTTTTGCCACCCACAACTGCTCTGCACCCGCCGCACATACCTGTGCCGTCAACCATTACAGGATTTAGACTAACAACAGTTTTTATTCCGTAGGGTCTGGTAACCTCTGCTATGGCTCGCATCATGGGGATCGGTCCGATGGCGAGAACAAAATCGATCTTTCTGCCTGAATCAATCAATTCTTTTAATTTCCCGGTTACAAAACCGTGATAACCGTAACTTCCATCATCTGTGGTTACAAAAACCTCATCACAAATCGATTTAAGTTCATTTTCCAGAATGACATATTCTTTTGTTTTTCCACCGATTATCGAAATTGTATTGTTCCCGGCTTCTTTCAGGGCTTTTGCTGTTGGGAAAGCGATCGCGGTACCAACTCCACCACCGATGCTAACGGCGGTTCCAAAATTTTCGATGTGTGAGGGAAGACCGAGAGGACCCACTACATCAAGAAACGAGTCGCCTGCTTCGTGGGAATTGATCTCTTTAGTAGTTTTTCCTATACCTTGGACGATGATTGTAATCGTGCCATCTTCTACAGAGGAATCAGCGATGGTGAGGGGAATTCTTTCTCCCTGGGGAGAGATTCTAACAATAACAAACTGACCCGCTTTTCTTTTTGCTGCTATTTTTGGTGCCACTATTTCAAATTTCTTTACTTCAGGTGCCAAAAATTGTGCTGAAACTATCTTGAACATTAACCTACCATAATTAATTATCGACTGACTGAAAAGATCGTTTGATCTTCACAGTTTTGGGTAAACTGTTTTTATCCACCTTTCCTGAGGATCCTTGAAGTTTCAAGAGACCATAATAAAATGCAAGAACTGTTGTTGAGGAAAGAAAGGCAATTAATTCTTTGTTGGGACTTCCCTCGTAGAAATAAATAATAATTCCAATTGTAAATATGAATAAAAAGAGGGGGATTCCATAAACCATAATTACCGCCTTTAGTATATCGGCTCCTTTTACTTCAATTACAACCTCGTCTCCGGGTCTTGCATCAAGATTATCGAGTACTGTAAGCCTGGAATATATGCCATCGCTGCTTGTGCTGCAGAATGGTTTTGCGGCACATGTTTTACAGTTACCTTTGTCCATGATGGCGATCTCGGCAAGATCACCCTTTTTCTCGAGGATAATTCCTTCCTCGGTAAGAACTTCCATCTTCTCCCTAATTAATCTCTATCATTCTGATAGCTTTAGTTGTACATTTCTCAAACGGTATTTTTTCCGTATCTAAACAGTCATAGTTAATTATCGCAAGATTGTCAGTCATCTCAACCCCACCGTCAGATTTGCGGGCACAGATGCTGCATCCCATGCATGAAACCGCACAAACTGATTTTGAAGTTTTGGGGTCATCGTGGCTTTTACAAAAGACGAAAACTTTTCTGTTTGCCGGATGCATCTCAATTATATCTCTTGGGCATGCTTTTTCACACATCCCGCAACCTGTACAAAGAGACTCGATAACCTCAGGAAGTCCGTTATCTCCCATGACCATGGCACCAAATGGACAAGCGGTTACGCAGTCGCCGCCACTTAGACATCCATAAAAACACAATTTGTCACCACCCGAAAGGAGGTCCATCGCACTACAAGTAAGTGGTCCGTGATAAGTTGAAAATTTCTGAACTGCCTCTTTATTGCCACCACGGCACAAAACCCTTGGCAAAAATCTAACGACTTCACCGGCTTCTTCCCTCATCAGCCGAGCAATTGAGAGAGCGGACTCTGTGCCTCCCACGGGGCATCCATTGGTTTTTGCTTTTTGTTCAACCACATTTACAGCAAAATCGTAGCATCCTGCAAATCCACATCCACCGCAATTTGCTCCGGGTAGAACATCATTTATTTCACCAATTAGAGGGTTTTCTTCCACTCTTAATTTTTTATCAGCTATTGCGAGTGCACCGGCAAAAATAAAACCGAGTCCTCCCATCGTGATAAGTGCAATTAAAAATTGAGTATCCATTTCAACTCCTTGTATAATCTTTGAATCCGGTTGAATAATGTTTTTTACCGTTTTTATCGATAATCAAGTATTCACAACCGGGAAACTTCTTAATCAATTCCTTGCTTTTCTCTAAACCAAGGACAAAAAGAGCTGTCGCCAATGCATCAGCAGTGGTAACATCTCCGGCAATTATTGTAACAGACGACACTTCTGAAGCAGGAAAACCTGTTTTTGGATCGAACAGATGACAATATTTTTTACCATCGACCTCAAAAAAGTTTTCATAGTCGCCGGAAGTGGCGAGAGCCATTTTACCCGGATAGACAATTTCGACCACTTCATTTTCATTGAACGGGTTCTGCACTCCGGTTTTCCATCCTTCACCTTTAGCCCTGATCTCACCTCCGGCATTAATCAGAAAATTTGGTACCTGCATTTTTTCGAGGATGGCGAAGGCTCTGTCAACGGCGTAACCTTTTGCAATTCCGCTGAGATCCAAGTGAACTCTGTTCTTTTTGACAATTAACGAGTCCCCAATCAATTTGATGTTGTCAATTCCCGACTCTTTCAGGGCGGTCACAATCGAATCTTTAGCAGGAATGTGCATCGATGCATCTTTAAACCCCCAGAGTCGTATAATGTTTCCAAGAGCTATATCGAATGCTCCCTCAGTTTTATCTGAAAGTTCGATGGCTTTTTTAATGAGCGAGATTACTTCGGGGTCAACTTTCGCCAAACCAGAATCGATCTCATTAAAGGAGCCAATTGCACTTGCGTTGTTATAATCAGTGAACAATGATTCTATTCTTCGCACTTCGTCGAATGCCGCCTTAAAAGCATCAGCGTTTGCTTTTTCATCTCCTTCGGGCAACTGAATTTCAACTATTGTACCCATAGCGGGGATAATTTGTTTAACCCGCTTCGGAGATTCTTGTTTACCATCCGTGAAAAAGAGTCCGGCGATAAAAAAGATGCCGAAAACTAAAATGAAAAGGATGGCTTTTTTGTTGATCATTTCAACTCTAAACCACTGAAATCATAGTTTTATGGGGAGCACAAGCGATAATATCACCCGGAAGTGAAACCACACCCATGCTTCTGCAGATACCGTGTTTACAACCGTGCTCTTTCACAAAAGCTCTCCCGTTTCCGACTGCAATTACATTTCCACCGTAAACCTTTATTTCTCGGATGGCACCGCTCAAAGGCAATTTATCGATTTGTCGCCCTTCCGACTCGATGGAGACAAATTTTTCTTTGTTTGAATTTCCACCGTTAAACGATTTAATTGTAACAAGAAATGCAGCATCCGAATTTTGGATATCACTTCTTAACCGTTTTAAAGATGCAGTGAAACCGGTTTCGGGGGTTAATATTTCCAGATTACCTGTTTGAACAAAAATATCACCTTTGCTTCCGGAGGGTATTCTCGAGATTGAGATAATAAATTTGGGATTTTCCAATCTGTCAGGGCTAAATCCCATATATCGTAACCGCGAGACAAGGGTCGATTCTCCCATCAACAGCGTTGATGAAGGTTTTAATCTGATATCGGCTTCACCCGCCAGTTCATTTATTACCCTTGCCATTATTCTGCTGTTATCTGGCAGAAGTGCCGCGAGAGTGATATCCTTTTCTTCATTGCTGAACAATTTTTTGATACCGGCACCACTTCCCAACGCCACTACTGCCAATCCCGATATCTTCAAAAAATCTCTTCTGTTAATCATTTTAAACTCCAAATCTTTTTATATCAAACCTGAAAAACCCATGAAAGCCATGGCTAACAAACCCGCAGTAATAAGAGTAATCGGAACTCCTCTGAAAGGTTTTGGAATGTCTGCAAGCTCCAGTTCCTCTCGAATTCCTGCCATTATCACTAACGCAAGTGTAAATCCCGTTCCGGCACCCAGACCAAAGAAGATACTCTGCATCATATCGTAATCTCGAAGTGCCATAAAGAGGGCAAGCCCCAAAATAGCACAATTTGTTGTAATCAAGGGGAGATAAATTCCCAATGCTCTGTAAAGGGGTTGCGATGTCTTTTTAATGAACATCTCAACAAATTGTACGAGCGAGGCAATCACGAGAATAAATGAGACATATTGCAGGTAGTCGAGCCCCGCAGGAATCAGAATAAGATGATTAATCATCCAGGTGACCACTGCTGTGAGAACAAGAACAAAAGTAGTTGCAAGCCCCATCGAAAATGCCGATGTCAATTTATTGGAGACACCGATAAAAGGACAAATTCCGAGAAAATATGAGAGCACAAAGTTATTAACAATTGCGGCAGAAAGAAATACTATTAGCAGGTCCATATTATGTCTCCTCTCTCTTTGTTTCTTCTTGAACCGGTTCCGCTATCCTTTGTGAAGCCCTTCCTGTATCAATAGCTTTTTGCAACAATCTGTCTTTCTTTTTCTGCTCAAAATGATTTGCAGTGCCAAAAAGAATTCCGAGAGTTAAAAAAGCACCCGCAGGAAGAATAAAAATTAACATTGGTTCGACCGTTGCGGGAAGAATTACTGTATCGAAGAATTTATTTGATCCCAGAATTTCTCTAATCCCGCCGAGTACGAGAAGTGCCATCGTGAATCCGGCACCCATTCCCAATGCATCAAATGCTGATCTGACTACTGTATTCTTGGATGCGAACGCTTCCGCCCTGCCAAGGATGATACAATTCACTACAATAAGGGGAATAAATGGTCCGAGTGATTTACTCAATTCTGGAAATTGTGCTTTCATTACTATATCAACTATTGTTACAAATGTGGCAATTACAACAATATAAGCCGCAATTCTGACCTGATTTGGAATCAGTTTTTTTATCATTGAGATAATTACACTACTAAAAAAGAGGACAAAAGTAGTTGCCAGCCCCATCGCTATACCGTTCATAACAGAGACCGTAACCGCCAAAGTGGGGCATGTACCAAGGACCTGTTTAAAGATCGGATTCTGCTTCCAGATTCCATTCATGAAATCATTGGCAAGACTATTTGTTTTACTCATATCTTCCCCTCTTTTTTTAGTTTTTTCATCTCTTCAAGCCCAAGATTCATGATTTTAACAACTGCTTTGGAAGAAATTGTGGCTCCAGTGATCGTGAGAATGTCGTTTGGATTTTCAGTTGCACCTTTTTTCCCGACAATTTCAGGGGTGGGAACCACTTTTTTGAACTGATCTGTGAAGCTTTCTTTTGTTATTTCGGAGCCCAAACCCGGAGTTTCAACCTGCTCGATAATGGTAAGCCCGGTGATTTTATTCAAATCGGGGCTAACCCCCATCATCAACTTAACCAATCCTTGAAATCCATTTCCTTTACAGGGAAGAGCATATCCGATCAATTTTCCACTTCCGTCCATCACTTTATAGAGTTCCGAAGTGGTGCCCATTACCTTTTCCTGCTTTTTCCCATCGGGATGAACGATAAAAATCGCTCTTTCAGTCTCTTTTTGGGCATTCAGTTTTATTTGCGGATCAGCCCACTCGAAAATTTTTGCGAGCAGCCCACCCGAGATCGCTCCAATAACCAGGAGCGTCAATAACATTTTTACTACTGTGTTCATTTTTCCGCTCCAAAAATTACAGGTTTTGTGTATCTGTTTATGAGCGGTACAAATCCGTTCATAATTAAAATTGCGTACATTACACCTTCGGGAAGCCCGCCAAAGAGTCTGATCATAACCACAATAAGCGAGATTGCGACACCATAAATCCAGATTCCTTTGTTGGTAACCGGTGAAGTAACCCAGTCGCTCGCCATATATACGGCACCAAACATAAACCCACCCATGAAGAGGTGGTGAAGTGGTGAGGCAAATTTTGTCGGATCCAACAGCCAAAAAATTCCGGCAAAAAGAATCATACCCAGAATCATGGCAACGGGTACCCGCCAATTAAGAACTTTCATAACAACAAGGAATAGCAACCCGACAAGTATCGCAACGGCTGAAGTCTCGCCGATCGATCCTCCGATATTACCATAAAACAGGGACATCAGATCAACTCCACCTTTTGCGGCAACCCCTTCAAACTTAAACTGGCTGAGGGGTGTGGCGGAAGTCACGGCATCGAGTGCCATTGCAGGTTTGTGCCAAGTTGTGGTGGCTACGGGATATGCTGCCTGCAAAAAAGCTCTTCCGACGAGTGCCGGATTGAAGATATTGTATCCCAACCCTCCAAATACCTCCTTGCCAAAGCCAATCGCTACCACCGAACCAATAAAGGCAAAGACCGGATTAAAATTTGGAGGAAGGATAAGCCCGAGGAGAAGGCCTGTAATAACAGCACTTCCGTCCATAAGCGTTATCTTTTGTTTACGGAAATATTTAATGGCGTATTCCGTCAAAAGTGCACCCGCTACCGCTGATGCTATAACAACGAGTTGGAACAAGCCAAAATAGACCACTCCCATAACAAGAGGTGGAAGGAGTGAAATTACCACCAGCCACATCGCTTTTTGGGCACTTAACGCCGAATGAACATGGGGTGTGCTTGTAAGCAGAGGTTTTGATTTTAATTCTACAGTATTGGCAGTTTCCATATCAGGCACTCTTCCTTTCCTTCGCCTTCAGCCGAATTACTTCTTTCTTGCCAAGCCGTATCCATTGAACAAGTGGAATATTCGCCGGACACTCATAAGCACAACATCCACACTCCATACAAACCAGGATTCCGGAAGACTCAGCATCCTCGTATCGCTGTAGTCGAGAATATTGAGAAAGACGCGTAGGCATCAGGTTCACAGGACAAACCTCGATACACTTCCCACACCTTAGACAAGCAATCGCTTCCTCCGGTTTTGATACCACTTCTGTGAGAACAAGAATCCCCGAAGTGGCTTTCATTACGGGTGCGGAATAGTCGTATAAGTTTGTGCCCATCATCGGACCACCTGCGACCACTTTTATTGCATCAGATTTTAACCCTCCGCAATATTCGAGAACAAACGATACCGGTGTGCCGATCGGGATTATTAAATTTTTAGCAGTGGAAATCCCCTCTCCCGTAACAGTTACGAATGAAGTTATCTGTGGTTCACCTTCAACAACCGCTTTATAAACAGAAACCGCAGTACCGACATTCTGCATTACCACTCCAACATCCATAGGGAGTTTTCCGGGGGGTACTTTCTTGCCGGTTACTGCATAAATCAGCATTTTTTCGGCTCCCTGTGGATATTTTACAGGAAGAACTTTGACTGTGATGTCTTTTCTTCCCCGCAGTTTGTCAGTCAGCACCTTAACCGCTTCAGGTTTGTTGTCTTCTATGCCAATAACACAGTCAACCCCGACTATCTTCATTAATATCTCGATGCCACCAATTAACTGATCGGTAAACTCGAGCATCAATCGGTAGTCGCGAGTGAGATACGGTTCGCACTCGGCACCGTTAATAATCAATTTTTCAATTTTCTTGCCGGGAGGAGGGGATAATTTTACAAATGCGGGGAAAGCTGCCCCGCCCATGCCGACAATTCCGGCTTCTTTTATTCTATTAAGGAGGTCTTCCTTTGTTGCATTTTTATAGTCGATGGGCTGAAAAAACGACGAATCGCCTTCATCAGATACGGAAATCTCAATTACTGTTTTAGGTACTCCTGAAAGATGTGCGGTCTTGGCAATCTTTGTGACCATTCCCTTTACGGGTGAGTGAATTGGTGCAGAAATAAATCCATCGGGTTCAGCGAGCAATTCACCCTTTTTCACAGGGCTGCCTTTTTTTACTAACAGTTTTGATTCTTTTCCCGCGTGCTGTGAAAGGGGGAGATAAATAGTCTTTGGATAAGGGAGACTCTCAAATGGCAAATCCTTGGATAATTCTTTCGACTCCATCGGATGTACGCCACCTTTGAAAGATCCATTCTTAATAATCGATTTAAACATTCATCTACTTTTCTTTGTGGCAATATTTATCAGCAAAAATTGTACCATGTAGAAACCATCATGACGAAGCATTTTGAAGTGTTTATTTCACACAATTTTCAAAATCAATAAAATTTTTCTTTTATTTGATAAAATGGGATTGTTAGTAGCTTACACTCATTGTTATATTTGGGAATTATTTTAAAATTTTTCCCGAGGAAAAGAAGATATAGTGAGTGTAAAGAGTACAGCCGGAATATGGAAAGAATCGCTGTCGAATGGAAGTTTTAAATGGTACTTATTGGCAACTGTGGTTTTCAGTCTGGCACTTGCTTATCTTGCACCAAGAGTTTTAGAATGGAATGAAGTCAGGAAGGGTTTTAGTTTTGATGATCCTCTTCTTACAACTTTTTCACCTGTAGATTTAACTTGGTTTACTTTTATCTCGCTGTACGGTGGTGTTTTTATAACATTTCACTATTTTTCTGACAAACCAATCAGATTTATGATGGGATTTCAGGCTTATTTTTTTCTTTTGAGCTCCCGCCTTATAGCGATGACATTTCTCCCGTTGAAAGCTCCTGAAACTCTTATTCCTCTTTATGACCCATTTATATCATCCCTCAGTTCAGGGATAGTGCTGAAACACGACCTCTTCTTCTCGGGTCATTTTTCAGTTGCAATTCTTTTAAGTTTTGTAGTTGCGGACAAGATCAGAAAATACATATTGATCTTTCTCGCCCTGATAATGGCTGTTTTTATTCTATTGCAACATGTCCATTATACTATTGATATCTTTGTTGCTCCATTCTTCTCGTTTGCAATTTGGAGAATGATCGTATCACTAAATAAGAAAATAGGATTTACACCTGAGGTTTGATCACGGGTTCAGACTTTTTTGTTTCATCCAAACTTCAACCCATTCCGTAAAAGGTTTCGTTAACGGAAAGGCAGTAAGCTTGCTGCCAAATCCCATATACCTGAAATAGACGGAATTGGTTTCGGTAACTTTTAAATCCTCTATCTTTTTTATATCGATTTGTGTTTTGTACTTTTCTGCAAGCCCGGCAGTATTATTCACTATCGACTTAAAATATTTTTGATATCCCAGATCGCGCTTTAGTTTATCTTTTACAACATCATATTCTTCGTCTTGTGCTATTGTATCAACTTTTTTATCGACCAGTTTAATAATCATATATTCGTCACCTGATTTTACCGGACCAAAAACTCTCCCCGCACTAATCTTAAGAGCGATTGTCCCTGCTTCCCCATAATCTGCAACCGGAAGGAATTTGTCAGCGTTACCGTTTAATTCAGAATCACGACTACCGTTGATCTCAGCAGCCAATTTTGCGAAATCCCCCCCTTTCTCAACTTTGTCCAACATCGTTGAAAGGAGATCGAGATCACCGCTCACCACTCTGAGTAGTTTTATGTTCACACCCCCGGCTTTCCCTGTATTTCTTTTCACAAAATAGTCCATTACTTCTGTGTCACTTATTTTAGCCGAGTCAACATACAACATCTGATATGCGTTTGAGAGAGTAAAGTCACGCCAGGTGTTAAATTCCCGTCGCACATCCGGCTTTTTATGCAAACCCCTGTTCATTGCTTCCTCAGTAAGAAGCTCCGACTCTATGAAATCTCTTGTCCAGTTCTTTATCGTGATCGAAAGCTTGTTTTTATCTATCGATACAATTTCCCGCACATCGCCGGCAAGATAATAGATGAACTCCTCGAGAGAATACCCCTTACCGTTATGGGTGAAGTAGGGCATTTTTAAGGAGTCCGGTGATATCCGGTTTTTTACGAGGTAGATATAATCACTTTTTAATGTCCATTTTGCCTCTTTTTCAAGAGATTCTCTAAAACTTTTATCAGTGTCATATTTTTCTTTTAAGATGGAATAAAATCGATCGGTGAAAAGAGTAAAAAGAGCACCATCTGTTTTGATTTGCAACCCTTTAAAGAATTCTTTTTTGAACAATTTGTAGTACTTGTCGGTCAATCGTTCGACATAAAGTTTTTTAACGCGAGCAAACTCATTTTCGATTTCGGTTGAATTTTTGAAGGATGAGTCTCTTTTCAAATCGATCTTAAATATATACCAAACATCGTTGAACTGAATTGGAGAAGTGTATTCGCCCGGTTTTTTCTCATACAGTTTTGTTTCAATATCGTAGTCAAACATTCCGTATGTGTAAGTAAGAGCATTGTCGAAGGCATTTTCCTTGTAAATTGAGAAAAAAAGTGAATCGAACGAAACACCTGCGCGGAGAGCATCATAGGCTTTGTTTATCTCTCCCTCATTTTTATTTCGGATGGCTCTTAAGTCGATTTTTGTTATCGCTTTTGCCATTTCATTGGCTAAATTTTGCTGCGTTTGATCGATTTTATCAGTAATCTCAACCTTAAATAGTGCATCTCTAGCGAACATTTTTTCAAACTGCTCAATTCTTATTTTCACTTCTTTGATCGTGTCGAGTCTCAGTTTTTCAGCTTCCTGGGCGAAAAGCTTTTCAGCAGCAACTGTGTAAATCAATTCCTCTTTAAGAGCCTGCTGAGCCCCCTTCACATGAGCGATATACTTTGGGGTCATTTCGTACCGCAGAATAAATTCTTTATCGGTTATCTCACGATCACCAATCTTTGCCACAACATCTTTCTTGAGTTGTGAATGAAGTGGGGAGAGAAAAAGAAGAGACATTAAAAAGAAGTACAGAGGAAATTTAAGTTTCATAATTATTTTATAGTTTTATAATAGTCAATATTTCACGAAGTTTAGACGCTTGATTTCATTAATTACTCTGAAGAAAATGGAAAACAAAAAAAAATATCCGTTATCGTTTTATCTCGTAACTGTTCTCGCTCCTTTTGTACTTTTTGCTCTGCTTGAAGTGATACTTCGCATTGCAGGATATGCAAAAGAACAACCTGTATTTATCACCGTTCCCGGAAGTGAGGAACGATTGATGATGCTGAATCCCGATTTCACACGACGATATTTTTTAGGATCGGAATTTGTTCCCCATTCAATAAATGATGTTTTCTTAAAAACAAAAGACCCGAATACTCTCAGAGTTTTTGTCCTTGGCGAGAGCAGTGCTGCCGGATTTCCCTATGAACCGAATGGCTCATTCTCCCGTTTCCTTAATCTTAAACTAAAACTGTCGTATCCACAAAAAAAGTTTGAAGTTGTAAATTTAGGAATTGCAGCGATCAATTCTTATGCAATTCTCGATATACTCGATGAATTAATTAATCAAAAACCTGATTTGGTGCTCGTTTACACGGGACATAACGAATATTATGGTGCCCTCGGTGCAGCATCACAAACGAGTATTGCCGCATCTCCTGCCGTTACGCGATTTCTGATAAGTGCCGGTAAACTCAGGGTAATGAAACTGATTGGTTCAATCTTCTCATCCTCTTCCGGTTCCCCGTCAGAATCGGAAGGTTTAATGGAGTTGCTCGCTAAAGACAAGTTGATACCAATGGGTTCCGATCTCTACAATGCCGGTCTCGACCAATTTAAGCACAATCTTTCTGAGATATTTTCCAAACTTAAAACGAATAACATACCGGTGATTGTGGGTACTCTTGTATCAAATCTTGCTGATCAACCACCGTTTTATCCTGAACTCTCTGGTGCTGGGAAAGCCTGGGACGAAGCCAGGCAGTTTTCAAAATTGGGAAAATATAACGAGGCTGCCGCCAAATACCTTGAAGCCAAAGAGCTGGATGAGTTGAGATTTCGCGCTCCAAAAGAGTTTAATAACATCATAAAAGAAACCTCTTCATATTTTGGTGCTATAATTGTAAATGTGGATTCTGTTTTTGCAGCAAAGTGCGAGAATGGTATTCAGGGGAAAAATTTACTTGTGGACCATCTTCACCCCAATTTAAAAGGGTATAATCTGCTTGCAGATATCTTTCTTAATGCTATTGTTAAAGCCGGTTCAATCAAAGAATCACCCGCCGAAGGTTTAGGAAGCGGGGATTTGGACAGTCTCGTCTGGGTACATTTCCCTTTTACAAAGCTCGATTCACTGATTGCAGAATATCGTCTTGCAGGAATAATGTCACAATGGCCATTTGTGAGATCGGGAAAGAAGTTAAAACTCGAAGATATTAAAAAGCCAACAGATTACCTCGATTCGTTGGCAATTGCGTCGGCAAGAGGTGAAATCAAGTGGGATGAAGCTCATAAAAGAGCAGCACAATTTTTCATCAGAAAAGATGACCCTGGAAGTGTTGAAAGAGAGTTTAGAGTTCTCATCGCACAGTTTCATTACCTGACAACTTTTTATGATATGCTTGCAGATGCATTTCTGCAGATGAAATTATATCCGGAAAGTGAAAGAGTATTAAAAGAAAGTCATGCTGTTAAACCGGGAGCATTCGCTACAAAATGGCTGGGCATTCTCGCATTAAATGACGGGAAAGCTGAAGCTGCAAAACGGTGGTTCACTGAAAGTCTAAATTATAATGGAAATGATGCCCAGACACTCTATAATTTGGCAGGTGCATTTATAAATCTAAAAGATTTTAGCTCCGCAAAAATTTATATACAAAAATGTATTCAAGTCGAGCCCAACTTCCCCGGGGCTCGGCAACTCGCCGAACAGCTTAAAAACACCAAGTAGATTTAAAACAAAAGAGGTCGCCTTTTCAAGCGACCTCTTTTAATATTATCAGTTACAGATAATTACTTTAAGAGCATCATTTTACGAGTCTGGCTAAAGCTGCCTGACTGAATTGAGTAAAGATAGATACCTGAAGGTAATTTAGCTGCATCGAAGTTAACTTCATAGTTACCGGCTGATTTTTGTTCATCAACGAGAACTGCTACTTCCTGACCGATTGCATTGTAAACTACCATTCTAACATTACCTGTCTCAGGAATGCTGAAACGGATAGATGTTGAAGGGTTGAATGGGTTAGGATAGTTCTGGCTCATTGTATAGTTGTTAGGAATATTGTTGTCAATTTCCTTAACGCCTGTAACAACATTGATAAGGTTAGCAGTTGTAATTCTACCGAATGTATCAATAGCGGTAGCACTTACATAATTGATCTGCCAGTTGAGTGTGTGGTTGCTACCAACACCGGCTTCGTTATCGTTTGAACCCTGGTTTGTTGCCAATCCAAAGTTAAGACCATATTTGTATTCGAGACCAAGTGAAGTGTAAGCAGGGAAAAGAATATCCTTTGAGAATATTTTGTCACCGGCTACAAGGTCACCGTTAGTACCGTCATCAAATAATCTGATAACTACTGCTGAATCACTTGTTGGCCATCCGCCACCAGGCCAGCCCAAAGGAGCTGATGAACCGGCAACGATAGCATTGGTAACTGATGTAAATGGACCGATAGGACCACTTGCACCGTTTGTGTTAACTGTGAGCTTAATTGTACATGGCTGATTGATAACGGTTGCAAGGCTTCCGTCATTGTAAGTACCTTCCTGAACGAGGAAACCGGCATTAATATCATCTTGTGTGATGAGATACTGTCTGTTAGCACGGCTTTCCCAAGCGTTTGGTGTGTACCAGTATTTGTAGTTCAGCTCTTCGTTAAGTGAAACTTCTTTGTCGAAGGTTACTTCATAGATATCAGGGTTTGCACTTGGAAGCATGATATTGACTTTTGAAGTCCAACCGTTAAAGTTACCGTTTACAGAAACGGTATCTGATGCTGGTGTGAATCTTCCAGAAAGTCTTTCAAGTTCCATGTTAACTGAAAAAGTAAGGCTGATGTTTGTTGTTGCCTGATAACCGTTGTTATCGAAGTAAACTACATCGAGAACAGTAGGGTCACCGGCTACGGTCAGACTTCTGTTTGCAACACTTTCCCATACATCAGCAGCAGCAGAGACATCTCTGAATCTGAATTTGTATTCAGCGGTGGCACCTGTTGCACCAACTGCAGGAACAGTTACAACCCAGATGGAATCGTTTCCGGCTGGTTTTGGAATCGGGTTTCCAGTGCCCCACCCGTTGAATGCACCACTGACAAATAAAGTATCAGCCATAGGATCAAAATTACCAAGGGTAACCTGTTTTCCCATGTTAACTTTAAATGTCACTGCATTCTGGGCGAAAGCCATAGAAACCATAGCTGTAACTAATAATACAGCTGTAAAGAGTTTTTTCATAGCGTTTCTCCAATTAAATGAATTTGTGATTTCAAGTTATTCAAAATAATGGTTTAATTAAAGTCTAAAATCTGATACCTAATGAGAAGAACTGAGTGTTCTTCAGCAATCCAAACTCCTGGTAGGCATAATCAACAGATAAACCAAGATTTGGAGCGATATCATAATTTAGTCCCACACCAAGTGTGAGTCCTTCCTCGGCATTATCAAGGAAGAGTGATTTATAGCCGCCCCTAAGAGCGATAAGATTTTTGTAAACGACCTCGCCACCGACATTGATGCTTTCCGAGTTATCACTCGGGTGAAGAGCATCCACACCAAGTGTAAGCCTGAGATCCGATGAGTTGATCACATCCATTGCAGCACCAACTTTAAAAGTCAGAGGCAAGGGGTATGGGTCTGTTTTCAACTTGGCAAGAATCTGGTCGTTGTTACCAAAGATGCCCGGATCGATATCATAAAGTACATAAAGGTCTTTACCGTCCATCGTCATGTCTCCACCAAAATTAGAGATAGTGGCTCCAATTCTTAAGCCATAAATCTCTGAAAGGAAGAGAACACCCAAATCAAATGCCACAGTTGAGGCACTTGTATTCCAGATTGACTGCTGAACATACTTAACAGTACCACCAATTGAAAAACGGTCAGTAAGATTCATCGCGTAGTGCAAACCCATTGCCAGGTCTTTGGCACCATATTTGGCACCGGTACCATCGGGTTCTTTTACGGTTGTAATCTCGGTCTCACCATAATCAAGTACGGTAACGCTTCCGCCGACTGTACCCCAATCACCGAGGCTCAACATTGCAGCAGCGTAATTGAAGTTAATATCAGCGAACCATTTGGTATGCGAGAAGTAAGCACCACTTCCACCCATCCGAGCCACACCTGCCGGGTTCCAGTAGAGTGCAGTTATGTCATTGGCTGTAGCTGTGAATGCACCACCCATACCGACGGCTCTGGGTCCAATTCCTATTGACAAGAATGGAGCAGCAGTAGAGCCGACTTTAGTCTGCCCGAACATCAACGAACAGGCAGACACAAGAATTACTAAAAAATAAAGTCTTTTCATTCTCAAACTCTCCGCTATTTGATTAAGGCAAACTTGCCGATTTTGGTTCCCACATTTGGAATTTCTACTGTATAAACATACATTCCAAATGCTGCGTCAAGATTTTCTTCCGTTCTGAGATTCCAATAGACATCACCCACATAAACATCTGCAGATTCAAGAGTTTTAATCAATTCACCTTTTACAGTGAAAATCTTAATCTTTGATCCCGGAGGAACATGGGTAAATCTGATTTCTCGCTCGCCTCTACCACTGGTTTGTGTGCTAAGAAGTCTTGCTTCGTTTGCATGAGTAACCACATAAGGATTTGGAACAACTTTTATTTTGTCCAATTCACTTGCTGCTGCAGTATTGTTAATCGAACTCGATTTCATGTTAAATCTAAATGAATCAGAGCTTGAGAAAGGTTTTTTCGTATATGCCTTTAAGTAACCTGAAGTTGGAAGTGGGGCATTTACGGCATCCATAAAGATGTTTAATCTCCATGTACGATATCTTGTACCGTTTATAACTTCTCTAAAGTAGATGTTATGAACCGTACTCTGAGTACCTGTTTTGTAATAAACAAAAGGAACTTCTGAATTATCAGCGATTCTCTTCACCTTAAAATTGGTTTTTCTTGAAGGGAATCTGTTGGCACTCGTCGGAGGTGACAGTGTATCGCCGATTGATGTACCAAAAAGAGTATCGGCACTAAATTCGAGATAGTAGTCATCTGCCCAAACTGTTCCTCTGTTTGTTCCAACAAGGAAAGTTGTGAAAGTGAAACCAGGGAACTGAGTTGATCCGGCGCCTCCCGCTGAAGGGATTGTATCCTGACCGTTCACATACCAACCTGATTTTAGAGTATCAAGCTTTATGGTTTCATCGTTTGCAATCTGCATTCTGAACCCATCAACTATAGGTGTTGATCCACCAAATACCGTTGCTTGTTTAATAACTGTATCACCGGTAGTGGCATTAACCAACGACCATGATTCAGTATATTTTTGCATCGAAGTATCAGCAAAAACAACACGATATGTGTTTTTCGGTTTTATTGCAGACTGATCCACAACTTCCACCATCACTTTTCCGGTTCCTCTCGATGTTCCTTCAGGTGCGAGTGATTCGAGACCTGCATCAACATATCCGATTGGTCTAGCACCCGGAGTAATGTAACCTGTGTTGTCATCTGTGATGATTTCACCGGTGTTTGAGCGGAAAATAAAGCTGGAGTTTTCACTCGGGAAGATGTTGCTTGGGGCATCACCTTTATCATAAGCTGCAACAGCGTAGTAGTAGGTCTGACCCTTTGTAGCTGATGAGTCGATGAATCTGTTGGTAAGTCCGGTTGTGTCATCTCCGAGATAATAAGTTACACCACCAAGTTGTTCAAGAAGTTCAGGCTTTGGATAAAAGAATCCTTTTATTCCATTTCCTTTGATATCGAACTGTTTTAGTGGTTTGTTGAAGAACAACACACCATAAGCATTGGTGATAGTCCTTGCATCAATAAATCCTGCATCACTAGCACGATAGATTTTGTATCCTTCAAAATCTTTTGCTTTGGATATAAAGTCGATCGAGTTTTCAACAGGTCTTGGATCCCAGTAAATAATTACTTTACCGTCATCCTGAGTAACAGAAATTTTTGGTTTTCTTGGTGGTTGCGGGAATTTGTAGCCGGCATTATAAATCTGCTGCACCACATTTTTCTGACGCACCACATCTGCATAATCCTGTCCAAAAAGGAGGGAGACAGAGAATCTTTCAATTTTATCAGGTGCCAGCGGGAAGTAACCCGAAGCGTAGATAAAGTCACCATCCTGTGGATTTGGCGGGATAACATCAAATCTTCCGGGGAACATTCTGCTCCAGAGAACTTCATCCTGACTCATGTCGGGGGAAGAAGCCTGCTCAAAGAAGTTGAATGCTGTAAGACCAATCTGATCTGATTCATCAATATCAGTTTTACCAAAGTTTGGTTCACCCTGGTCAGGTCTGCCGTTACCTTCACTTCCGTCAGGATCTGGTCCAAGATAACCTTCATCGAATGGTCCGATACCGTCTGTTCCGATATCATCTCTAAGTTCGCCTGAAGAAGCATCCTGAGCAACCCAGTTGGCGTTCTCGTCACCAAAGAAGTGACTTACAAGAGTTGAAGTACCATCTGGATTTTTAATGAAAGATGATACGATACCACCGGCATCATTATCTCTTTTTTCATCAATAAGCGGGTCGTTAACTGCGAGACCGGTTTTGAAATCTTTGTATTTCAGACCGGGAAGATTTTTAAGTTTTCTTGCTTCGAAGTGAATTGCCTGATTTTCATCAATCAATCCATCAAAGTCGTTATCAAATCCATCATTTGCTGATGAATCAGGAATTGCAACACCATTTATGATTTCTTTAATGTGACCTTCTCTGAAGTAGGTAACACCGGGAGTAAATGTAGTTGTTTTTCCAAGACTTGTAACTGTGTTGTCACCAGGCTGAACAGTATATTGTGTTCTTGCGTAGGTTGTTCCATCAGTAAGGATCATAATCTGACCTGGTAAATAAGTTACCGAGTCGAATGATGTCTGGATAAATCTTGGTGCGTTTGGATCACCACAATCGTCGTCGTTATCAATTCCGTCGAACGGGTTACCCGGAGACTCGAGGAATGCATAACCTACATAGCCAACCTTCTGACCTTTGTTTCCAGATCCGTCACTATCCCAAGAGTAAGTAATGGAATTGTTGACATCAAAAGAACCAAGATCATCCTGGCTATCACCATCACCACCGGCGAGGGTTCCAACCACGGTACCAAAATCAGCTTTTCTGAAAAGGGTAGTACCTTCATTCTTTATATCATAAAGCCAGAAAATACTGTTGGCAGCGAGGAAGCTCGACCATTGAAAACCACGAACTACCATCTGCAGACCCATTCCTTTTCTGGAAGTGTCTCTGTTGTCGGGCAAGAAATTACCATTGAACTCGTCGTCCTGGTTGTCATCCGCCCAATAGTAGCTCTCTTGATCGGCCTGAATGATACCACGACCAAAATATCCATTCCATTGTGTTTTGCCGGTATT
This sequence comes from uncultured Ignavibacteriaceae bacterium, assembly GCA_964431385.1. Lineage (GTDB taxonomy): Bacteria > Bacteroidota > Ignavibacteria > Ignavibacteriales > Ignavibacteriaceae > UTCHB3. Next base: position 27,139 of record CAYSJM010000043.1, read on the forward strand.
TGGGTCAACCCATGTAGGTTGATCTCTCCAGCCACCGATTGGCCACGAATTTGGAAGGTGTGACATTGCTACTGACTCTGAAGCAGGATTTAAGAAGCCCGGCATCGGGTTCCAGCCCCAGAAATAGTTGTATAATGGATGTCTCTCTTCGAATTGTCCTCTTCTGGGACCTCTCGAGATACATACCGAATGCTTAACTTCACCCAATCTATTGGTAAATTCCACACCGATAAGGGGGATAAGATCACCAATATAATTTTCGCCTGACCCTAAAGGCCATTCACCTCTGATATCGACACCCTGATTAAATCCGGATATCTGACCATCGTTATAGAATGAGATACCAATCCGGTTGCCCGTATGATACCCTATCCTCCTGAGATTTGGGTCGCCGCGTTGAGCTAAAGCTTCACCGGCAAAGACGAAAAGAAGCAATAACGAGATACTTAAAATTGTTTTATTCATAAACTCAACCTGAATTAAAAGTTATACGACAAACCGACTTCAACTCTTCTTGGTTCAGAGAAGAAACCCGGATTTTGATACAGTTCTTCGAGTGTATTGTAATACAACCTTGGGTTAACTTTTCTGGCTTCAAGAAGCCCGAATGTAAAATATGGATCACCTGTATCTGAGTATAATCCGCGTGGATTATCCAGATCGAGCAGGTTGAAAACTCTCAAGAAAGCTGTGATTCTTTGACCGAAAATCTCAATTTCCTTGTATGCTCTCATATCGATATTAAATATATCATTCTTGTAATCGCTGTTTCTTGGGAAAGCATTTTGTGTCACTCTTGTGTTTTTGTTTACAGAAGGAGTGTAAGGCTGACCTGTGAAATAGTTTGCAATTAATGAGATACCAAAATCGTTAGGCACTGAGTAACTGACAGCAAGGTTCATGGTGTGTGTCTGATCCCAATCGAGTGGTGCAATGTAGGTTTCGGGAGCAGCACCGCCAAGGATCGCATTTCTTGCATCAGCAGGATTTGACGAATTACCCTTGGTAACCGAGAATGTGTAGTCCATGTTTACTGACAAACCGCCACCGAATCTCTTCTCAAACTTCACAATGAAGCCCTTCGAGAATCCAAAATCGGAGTTTGCATACTGGCTGTAAGTTGATTGTGTACCGAATATCGATATCTGATCGGTTTGTGTACCGGTAAGATCTCTAAAATCTTCAAAGAACAGAGTAACATCGATAGCCATGTCATCTGAAAGTTGCTGCTGTAACCCGATTTCACCTTTAACAGTTTTTTGTGGTTGCAGATCAGCATTTCCAAACAACGCAACATTGCCAGATCCATCAAGAACTTCAAAATCAGGATTGCTGTAGAGCAATTCATAACTTGGAAGCTGGAAGAAGTGACCGTATGAGAAGTGGATGACTCCTCTTGCCGTAATTGGGAAAGCGATACCAAGGCGTGGGCTGATCTGTGTTTTAACAGATGCATCCTTATACCAGTAGGTAAGTCTTTCTTCGTATGTTTTGGCTCTGTTTGCAGGTTTAACCGGTTTTCTGATATCAGGATCGGTTGGGTCTGCGAGGATTTTGCCATCAGGATTAAAGAGGTCAAATCTTAATCCGGCGT
>CAYSJM010000044.1:0-2102 GCA_964431385.1 uncultured Ignavibacteriaceae bacterium
CTGTTCTTGATACTTTAGTAGGATCAATAACACCAACTTTGATGAGGTCTTCATAAACTTCAGTAGCAGCGTTGAAACCGTAATTACCGTCACCGGCTTTTACATTGTTAACAACTACTGAACCTTCGAGGCCTGCGTTGAAAACGATTTGTCTAAGTGGTTCTTCGAGAGCTCTTTTAACGATTTCGATGCCTGTTGTCTGATCTTCGTTTGCACCTTTAAGATCAGCAATAGCGTTGATTGCTCTAATGAAAGCTACACCACCACCAGGTACGATACCTTCTTCAACTGCTGCACGGGTAGCGTGAAGTGCATCTTCAACTCTGGCTTTGATTTCTTTCATTTCGATCTCGGTTGAAGCACCAATTTTCAGAACTGCAACACCACCGGAAAGTTTAGCAAGTCTTTCCTGAAGTTTTTCTCTGTCGTAATCTGAAGTAGTTTTTTCGATCTGTGCTTTAATTTCGTTGATTCTTTTCTTGATTTCAGTTTCTTCGCCTTTACCTTCAACAATAGTTGTGTTATCTTTGTCGATAACTACTTTTGAAGCGGTTCCGAGGTAGCCAAGCTGAGCGTTATCAAGTTTGTAACCTTTTTCTTCGCTAATTACCTGACCATTTGTAAGAATGGCGATATCTTCGAGCATTGCTTTTCTTCTGTCACCAAATCCGGGAGCTTTAACTGCTGCAACACGGAGTGTTCCTCTGAGTTTGTTAACTACGAGAGTTGCAAGAGCTTCACCTTCAACATCTTCAGCGATGATAAGAAGTGGTCTTCCTTGCTGAACAGTTTTTTCGAGAATTGGAAGAAGATCTTTCATTGCAGAGATTTTTTTGTCATAGATAAGAATGAAAGGATCTTCGAGGATAGCTTCCATTGAATCAGCATCAGTGATGAAGTAAGGGGAGAGGTATCCGCGATCAAACTGCATACCTTCAACTACATCAAGTACTGATTCTGTACCTTTTGCTTCTTCAACTGTGATAACACCTTCTTTACCAACTCTGTTCATGGCTTCAGCGATTCTCTCACCGATCCATTTTTCGTTGTTTGCAGAGATGGTGCCAACCTGAGCGATTTCTTCGCTGGTTTCAATTGGTTTTGAGATACTTCTTAAGTATTCAACTACTTTTACCACTGCAAGATCGATGCCGCGTTTTAAGTCCATTGGATTAGCACCGGCGGTAACATTCTTTAGCCCTTCTTTGAAGATTGACTGTGCAAGAACTGTAGCAGTTGTAGTTCCGTCACCGGCTACATCACTGGTTTTTGAAGCAACTTCTTTAACCATCTGTGCACCCATGTTTTCAACTGCGTCCTCGAGTTCGATCTCTTTTGCAACTGAAACACCATCTTTTGTTACGAGAGGTGCACCAAATTTCTTTTCAAGGATTACATTTCTACCTTTAGGTCCTAAAGTAACCTTAACTGTATTTGCGAGCTGATCCACACCTTTTTTCAGTTTGGAGCGAGCATCAACATCAAATTCTATTAGTTTTGAAGCCATTTTAATAATTTCCTTTTGTTTGTTACTTAACTATTGCAAAAATATCGCTCTCACGCATAATCAGGTATTGTGAACCGTCGATGGTCACTTCGGTGCCTGAGTATTTGCCATAGAGAACTTTATCATTGACTTTTACGGACATTGGAATTGATTTACCGTCTTCGGTAACTTTTCCCGGTCCGGCTGCTACCACTAAGCCTTCAATTGGCTTTTCTTTTGCTGTATCGGGAAGATACAAACCACTTTTGGTTACTTCTTCAGCTTCCTGTGGTTTAATAATAACCCTGTCAGCGAGGGGTTGAAGATTTAATGACATGTTTACCTCTGTTTATTTAATGAAAATCAATTGTTATTAGCACTCAATAATTGCGAGTGCTAAATTAACACTTTTTTACGAGACTGTCAAGTGATTTTTCGAGTACACGGGGTCTTTCAACGATATTTTTGACATTATTTTCAATTCTTGATCTACGAAACAATAGAAAATTGAAAATAATTAATATTTTATAGGTGACTAAATATTTTCTTATCGGTTAACTCCTATAAAAGATGTCCCAATAAAAAAGGAGTTGTCATGAAAAAAATGTTTACATTT
>CAYSJM010000044.1:2202-3293 GCA_964431385.1 uncultured Ignavibacteriaceae bacterium
ATGGTGGAGGATCATTAATCAGCAGTCATGCCTCAATAACTGAAGCATACGGAGCAATCACCACTCCAATGACGCAGGGTTATATAATAGAAATTACTTCTACTTATACAGGAACAAGTGAGACCTTTCCAATCACACTTTCTCAGAAGGCGGGTATTGATTCATCAAAAAGAATTACCATCCGTCCGGCAGCCGGCGTAACGATGGCTACTATTTCTTCACTTCAAGCAAGTTTTCCAGTAATTTTATTTGATGGAGGTGATTTTATAACGATTGACGGTAGAGCCGGTGGTTTAGGATCAACAATCAATTTATTTATCGAAAATACCACTACAACGGGTGCAAACACCACTACAATCAACTTAATAAATGGAGCTACTTATAATGAATTAAGATACCTCCATGCCAAAACAATCTTCAGGGAAGTGCCGGTCCGTGCGTAATTCTCTTCTCAACTTCAGCAAATAATCCCGAAGGAAATTCCTTTAACAAAGTTACTAATTGCAAAATTGAAGGGAGCAGAACCGGAATAGCTTCAAGTGGAACTGTTACAATAATGAACAGATATCTAAAAATTGAAGAAAATGAGATCGTTAATTGGGGTTATGCGGGTATCTGGTTGCTTTCGGCTTGTTCTGATGTTGAAGTTAAAAACAATATCATTTATCAGACACAAGGTTATAACAACACAATTGTTTCCGGAATAATCACAGGTGCAATTGTAGGGCAAAACCTGACCATTACAGGAAATAAAATTTTTGGGATGAACAGTTCCGCAACCGGCTCAACTCAGATGAGAGGAATTGCAATCACTGCCGGGAGGGATGCAAACTATCAGATTTACAATAATTTTATTGCCCTTGATCAATTCGGGATGCAAACACACCTTATAGAGGTGCTGATGAAGCGTCAAACCCCGTGCCGGTTGAATTAACTTCTTTTGGGTCAAATGTGATCGGAAATTCTGTTTCATTAAAATGGACAACTGCCACAGAAAAGAACAATAGTGGTTTCCAGGTTGAAAGAGCAATAAACACAAAAGAGTGGGTTTCAATTGGATTTGTAAAAGGGAACGGAACGAAACTTTCACC
>CAYSJM010000044.1:3393-28249 GCA_964431385.1 uncultured Ignavibacteriaceae bacterium
CAAAAGAGTGGGTTTCAATTGGATTTGTAAAAGGGAACGGAACGAAACTTTCACCGACTGAATATTCTTTTATTGATAATACAGTAGCGGTCGGTAAATATTCTTATCGCCTCAAACAAATCGATTATGACGGTTCTGTTAAATATCATCAACTTTCAAACGAAGTTGAGGTGGGGGTGCCAAACGAGTTCAGTATCTCACAGAATTATCCCAACCCATTTAATCCTGCCACAAAAATAGATTTTACTGTTGCTGAACTTGCTACGGTAAATATTGAGCTATTTGATGTGTCAGGTTCGAAGGTAGCCAATCTTTATAGTGGCGTTAATGAACCCGGATTTTATTCAATCATGCTTGATATTCAAATGTATGGTTTAAGTTCGGGAAATTACTTTTACCGGTTTACAGCAACGGAAGTGAGCAATGGTAAAATCTTCACTTCCATGAAAAAAATGACACTTCTGAAGTAACTAAAATTAAAAAAGGGTCGATCAAACGATCGACCCTGATTTTATCTTGGAAACAATTCTGACTATTTTAAAGCTGCGATAGCTGCTTCATAGTTTGGTTCTTGAGCAATTTCAGGAACTTGCTCTTTATAAATAACTTTTCCTTCTTCGTTTACCACAACAACTGCTCTTGAATAAAGACCTGAGAAACCACCTTCCACGATTGTAACGCCATAATCTTCACCAAATGAGGAATTGCGGAATCCACTCAGACCGCTAACTTTATCCAATCCGTCAGTTGTACAAAATCTTGAGTGTGCAAAGGGTAGATCCATAGAAATACAAAGCACTTCGGTGTTTTCAAATTTTGAAGCCTCAGCATTAAATCTTCTTATCGATGCGGCACAAATGCCTGTGTCGAGACTTGGGAAGATATTTAATACCAGTTTTTTGCCTTTATAGTCTGCGAGTGTAACTTCAGCCAATGAAGTATTCACCAATGAAAAGTCAGGGACTTCGGTTCCAACTTCTGGAAGAAAGCCGATTGTGTTAATTTTATTTCCTTTTAATGTAATTTCTGCCATTGTTTCTCCGTAATTAATTGATAATTGGATAACCCCTATTTATCTGATTTAGTTTCAGATGGCGGGTTAACTTTAAAACTTCTTGTAATAATTGTTGTTGGGTCCCAGCTTCTCATTCGCTTTCCTTCGGTATCTTCAGGGAATCCCATCACTCTGCCAAAAATAGCTGTTTCCGGGAATTGTTCGAGCATTACCTTAAAAATTACAAGCATCGGTATCCCAAGAAAGAGTCCGCTCACACCCCATAAACTTCCCCAGAATACGAGTCCAAACATTGCTGTAATAGTATTTAACCGTAATTTATTCCCCATGAGAATTGGTTCAAGAATATTACCCATTCCCATCTGAATTGTTGTCAAAAGCACAAAAATCACCCCGGGAACATAGATGTTGTCGAATTGAACAAGTGCCATAAGTGACGGAAACAGTACCGAGATAATTGCCCCGATAAAAGGTATAAAATGGAGTAAAAAGGCTACAAATCCCCAAAGGAATGCAAATTTAACACCGAAAATGATACAAACTGCGTAAACAAGAATACCCACTATGAGATTTATAAAAAGTTTGATGTTAGCGTATGAATAAATAAATTTTTGAATGGTAAGATACGCACTCGTTACAAGTTCAAGATTTTGACCACCGGCTACATATCTTAAATACCTTTTATAATTAGGAAGTGCAAAGAGAAAAACTACAAAATAGATTGAAAACCAGAAAAAACTGTTTGTAAAAGCAGTGAATGAGGAGACAAGTCCCTTTGCAGTTGAGGTAATAAATTCTTTAGATAGGAGTTGGGTAAGTTCTTTTTCGATGTTTACAGTCGTGTGAAATCTAATATTTATCAGGTTTTCGATCCCATTCATCAATCCGTCAATTTTTGTGATTAATGTCTGCACAAAATCGTCACTCTGAGCACCAATCTCTCCAAAAGTGGATGAGATTATCAGGTACATCATAAATAAAACACCGAGTGTGATTATTGAAATTGAGGGTATAATGAGATAAAAGGGTACCTTTTTACTTCTCAGAAAAATTGTGATGGGCTGAAACATGGTTGCAGCAAGAAAAGCAAAGGTAAGAGGTATAATGATTGCGGAAAAAGTTGCGAGGAGATAAAATGCAAGTACCCCCGCAAAAAATAGAAGAATTATTACTATCCGATTAAGGCTTTTTTCCATCGAAATCTTTTTAATTGTTAAAGCAAGATAACAGAAAACGGGGGTATAAAAAAGAAAAAGGCGATCGAATATCCTAAAATATGACCGCCCAAAACAATTAAAAGAGCAAATTATTTGGAGTTCTTGGATAAGGTATTACATCACGGATGTTTTTCATGCCGGTAAGGTACATAACAGCTCTCTCGAGACCGAGCCCAAATCCTGCGTGGGGGAAAGAACCAAATTTTCTGATATCCTGATACCATTCGTATTCCTCTGGAACTATTCCGACAGCGAGCATTTTTTGATGCAACACATCGTAATTTTCTTCCCTCTGGCTACCACCGATGATCTCACCAACACCGGGGACTAATAAATCCATGGCACGAACGGTTTTATTGTCACTGTTAAGTTTCATATAAAACGCTTTGATGTCTTTTGGATAGTCAATCACAAAAACCGGTTTCTTAAATATTTCTTCAGTGATATATCGTTCATGCTCTGTTTGCAGGTTTTCTCCCCAGTCAACAGGGTATTCGAATGTGTGACCTGATTTTTTGAGATAGTCGATTGCTTCAGTGTAAGTGATAGTTGCAAAATCTGAGTTTAATACATTATCCAAACGAGAGAGGAGCTCATTATCCACAAATTTATTGAAAAATTCAAGTTCATCGGGAGCCTGTGTCATAACTTCATTTAGAACAAACTTCATCATATCCTGAGCTAAAGCCATGTCATCTTCGAGTTCAGCAAATGCAATTTCAGGTTCAATCATCCAAAATTCGTTTGCATGGCGGGCTGTGTTCGAATTCTCAGCTCTGAATGTGGGTCCAAAAGTATATACATTTCTAAATGCAAAACAAAACGCTTCGACAGCCAACTGCCCTGAAACGGTAAGAAATGAAGGTTTTCCAAACAATTCTTGGGAATAGTCAATCTGTTTGTTCTCATTTCTTGGTGGATTGTCCATATTTAAAGTGGTCACCCTAAACATTTCACCCGCACCTTCAGCATCGGTACTTGTCACAATCGGTGTGTGCACATATACAAATCCGCGTTCTTGAAAAAATTTATGAATTGCATAAGAGACAATCGATCTTACACGAAATGTAGCCATATAAGTATTTGTTCTTGGTCGCAGGTGGGCGATTGTTCTCAAGAACTCAAATGAATGACGCTTCTTTTGGATTGGATTATCCAATGATGCAAAACCAACTACCTTTATTTCATCTGCTTTAAGCTCAAAAGGTTGTTTATCTCCCTGTGAACGGACATACTCTCCGTTTATTTCGAGTGATGAGCCGATGGAGATTTTTTCAATTTCCTCAAAGTTTGTTATTGCATCGTCAAAAACAATCTGAAGATTTTTGAAGCAAGAACCATCGTTCAACTCGATAAATCCAAAATTCTTTGAAGTACGGGAAGTTCTTACCCAACCGGTAAGTTTTAGTTTTTCACCTTCAAACTTCTCACCACCTGCGAGCAGGTCTTTTACAGTTACAGGATTGTATATCATTGTTATCCAAAATTTAATTTAATACAATTTTAAATTTAATGAAATTTTGTTTGTGAGAACTCTACCAAAAATGTTCTTTTAAAATCGAAGTGACTAAAGTATGTTTAAAAATGAAAATTTATAAAACATGGAAAAGTAAATGAAAGTTTTGTTTGTCTGTTTAGGCAATATTTGTCGTTCTCCTGCTGCCGAAGGAGTTTTTAGAAAAATAGTAACAGAAGCAGGGCTGGAAGATAATTTTGAGATTGATTCTGCCGGCACTGCCGGATATCATATTGGTGAATCAGCCGACAGAAGAATGATAAATCATTGTCGGGAAAGGGGATACGATATATCACCTCACCGTACCAGGAAACTATCTTTGGACGATCTTAAGGAATATGATATTGTGCTCGCGATGGATAGATCAAACTTCTTTAACATCAACTCGCTCGATCCTCATCGGAGATATGAAGATAAAATAAAGATGATGACAGAATTTGTGAAACAACAAAAGGTGAATGAAGTACCTGATCCATATTACGATGGTCCGGAGGCATTTCATCATGTGATCGACCTGTTGGAGGATGGATGTAATAATTTACTAAAATTCCTGCTTACTCACTACGATTCAAAATGAAAGATATATCCTGTCTGATCGGTGAGAGTGTCAAATTTGTGAGGAGATCCGGTGGTGGCTGTATAGCAGATTCTGCTGTCTATTCAGGTGAAAGCGGAATCGATTATTTTATAAAAACCTGATGAATCATTTAAATCTGTTCGGGTCAGGTTATCTGCAGCAAGTGAAAAGTATAATTCAAAAATATTCTTAGTTAAATCTCTACAATTTTATTTCTATCAACTACTTTAAAGAAATATTTCCCGGGCAAAAATTCCTGAAGAGCCAGTTCAATAAAAAATTCCAATTTATCGGGATCAGAACATGTATATAGATCAATAGAGAGGCGAGTCTCTTCGGGGAAAGTGTGAACGAGGGCATGTGATTCGCTCAGGATAGTTACAAAAGTAAGTCCTTGAGGTGTAAAATCGTGTTTTATGGATGAGACAATTGAAAAGCCGGATTTGACGAGAAGATCATTAAATACGGATCCAATCTTATCGTTGTCATAAAGATCATGACCTTTACAATTGCACAACTCGAAAATAAGGGAATATTTGTTCATCATGGCAGTAAAATTACCGCTTGTCAGCGATTATAAAATTTAATCAAAAACAGAGTATAATTTAGCAGATTTTTGGTTATATTTCGATCAAAATTTAATCATTCGAGGAAAAAATATGTCTTCAAAATATGAACTGGTAAAAAATTATTTAATTAATTTGGGATATCATATCTCAAAGGAGATTCCTGAGGAAGAGATCGTTATAGTTGACGATTCAGAGAAAGGAATTTCAAATTTAATAATTGACTGTGAGGATCCTCTCTTGATCTTTGAACAGTATATCGGAAAGCTCAACAAAGATGAAAAGGATGTTTACAAAAAGCTTTTACAAGTGAACAGGAAACTGGTTCACGGAGCGTTTGTGCTGGAAGAGGATAACAACACACTTCTCTTCAGAGATACACTTCAACTTGAGAATCTCGATGAAAACGAGGTTGAGGGCACCATGTCGTCCATTCATTTTGCGATGGCTGAGCACACTGATTTTCTAATTGAAATTTGTAAATAGAGGAGAGCATGATGAGCATTTTCAAACGACTGTTTAAAATCGGTCAAGCAGAAGCCCACACAGTAATTGATAAGCTTGAAGACCCAATTAAGATGTCTGAACAGGCAATTCGCGATCTTAAAAATAATTTATCACAAGCGATGCAAGCTTTTGCCGAAGTGAAGGCACAAGCTATTAAAATGGAACGCGATAAAAATCTCTACGGTGAAAGATCTATCGAGTGGGAAAGAAAGGCTGTGTTGCTGTTACAAAGAGCTGAATCAGGTCAAATGCCCCCTGAAGAAGCCGAAAGACTCGCAAAAGAAGCACTTCTTCAAAAAGAAGATAGTGTAAAAAAGGCGACTGAATCGGCTGTAAACCTTGAAAAACAGAACGAGATGATAGGCAAACTTCAGGGTCAGATTGAAAAGTTGAGAAGAACAATTCAGCAACAGGAAAATGATCTGATCACCCTTAAAGCCAGGGCTAAGACTGCTGAATCGATGAAAAAAGTTAATAAACAACTTTCAGGTATCGATGCTGACAGTACAATTGCCATGCTTGAAAGGATGAAACAAAAAGTTGAAGCTGATGAAACTCTCGCCCAGGCTTATGCTGAAATGGAAGGTCTTAATGAAGGGCTTAATACCAAAATAGATAAAGCCTTATCAGAGACAGATTTACAGGGTGATATGTTACTCGAAGATCTGAAGAGCAAACTGAAGAAACCTTAAATAGAATTAGAGGCATCCTTCACGGGGTGCCTGTTTTTTTCATCATCATGGAATTTAGCAATGGTCTTTAACTGGTTTAAAAAGAAGAAAAAAGAAGAAGAACAACCATCTTTTGACCCCACAAATCTGAAAGTGACAGACCTTAGAAAAGGTTTTGTTTTGGATATCGAAGGGATTAGTTGGGAAGTTACCAAAGAATTTGAATACGATTGGGGTGACGACTTCTTTACACTTGAATTTCAGATTAAATCTGCTGATGCTACTGCTTATTTGCATGTGGAAGAGGATGATGAAATTGAAGTTACAGTTCTTAAGGAAGTTGATATTAATAATATCGACAAAAACCTGATTGAAGAAATCATTGAACAGGAGAAACCACGAAGAGTTATCGAATTTAGCGGTAGAACATTTTTCAGAAAAGCTGAAGCAGCCGGAAATTTTCGTGATATCTCAAACAATAATTGGGATCCCTTCATCAGTTGGGATTACAGGGATGAAACAGGGAAATATATTCTCACCATTGAGCAATGGGGTGAAGATGAATTCGAAGCCAGCATTGGCAGGGTGGTGGGTGAATATGAGATAAGCAACATTTTTCCCGGGAAAATTTAGATGAAAAAGTTAATTTTTGCCACTGTTTTACTCTTGTTCTTTACAGGATGTGACAAGGAATATAAAAAAACTCCGGTCGATGATCTTATTACCAAGCTCAACACCGAAAAAGTGCCCCAATATTCAATCATCTTAAATGATATGGATGTAGATGGAGTTTTTTTCAAAGACTACAAACATAAGTATCAAATCATAAGACAGTTCGATTCCATCAAAATAAAAAACGAAACCACTGATTGGATTGAAGTCAGTGAAGAAGTTTTCTGGGAGAATGAAAATTATCTCGGTATGGAAGTAGCCTCAAAAGGTGAAGATGGAAAAGTGAGCAAAGCGGTTGCACCGGCAGGTTATAATAATTATGTCGGAAATCCAAAATATGGAAGTTGGGTCAATAACGGTTCCGGCTCATTCTGGCAGTTTTATGGGCAGTACATGTTTTTAAGTTCGATGATGAATCTCGCATCAGGTTCCATATTCCGTGGCGAATATGATGACTACAATCGAAATTACAGGTACAGGAAGCCGTATTACGGTCCAATGTCCGGTGGGAGTTACAAATATGGAACTTACGGTTCTTACACAACTAAAACTCGCCCTGCATCATTTGGAGATAAGATTTCCAAAATAAAAAGTGGATCACAAAGTTTCAAAGATAAAGTTAACAATAAAGTTTCCCGCTCGGTTGGCAGAGGCACCCCAAATGTCAGATCGCGCGGTGGATCAGGAGGGAAATGAGATGCTAATAGATCACTTGTTGACTGCGGGAGTTTATTTTTTAGCCGGAATGGTCTTGTTGCTTTTGGGCATTTTTTCTTTCAGGATATTTAATCCTAAATATAATATAAAAGATGAACTCGTCGAAAAAGACAATTTTGCATTTGCGATTGTTTTTGCAAGTTATTTTGCCGGTGTTATTATATCTATCGGTGGAGTATTCTTTGGTCCCTCTTCCGGTCTGGTAGATGACCTGATAGATATAGGGATCTACGGCATTTTAGCTATAATTCTATTAAATATCTCTGCCTACATAAATGACTGGTTTATTCTACGAAAAATAGATGCACCCAAAGAGATTACTGAAGACAGAAATGCCGGTACTGCAGTAGTGCTGGGTGCTTCTTCCATTGCCACCGGATTAGTTGTTTCAAGTGCAGTTTCAGGCGAAGGCGGCAGTATTCTTACTGCATTGGCTTTTTGGGTAGTCGGGCAGTTTTCACTTATTCTTTTCTCATTTTTATATCAATTGATCACTCCATACGATTATCTCAAAGAGATTGAACAAGATAATGTAGCTGTTGGTCTTGGTTTTGCCGGTATTCTGATTGCCATTTCTATAATCATCAATGAAGCAATGTTTGGCGACTTTCCGGGTTGGGAAAAGTTTGGCTCCGACATTCTAATCGATCTAATGATTGGTATCATCTTGTTACCTCTCGTGAGACTTCTAACAGACAAAGTAATCCTTCCAGGGAAGCGATTAAGCTATGAAGTGCAGGGTCAGGCGATTCCTAACATTGGTGCCGGACTTATTGAAGCATTTGTCTATATAGGATCTGCATTGCTAATAGGTTGGGCGTTATAGGTTTTTGAAGAAATCCAACCTCTTAAAAATTTGTCTATTTGCAACCGGATTGTCCGGTATAGTGGCGGAGTATATTCTCTCGACGCTGGCAGCATATTTTCTTGGCGATTCGGTGATTCAGTGGACATTGATTGTTTCATTGATGCTGTTTTCAATGGGGCTCGGAAGCAGTCTAAGCAAATATATTAAGCAGAATCTACTTGAAAAATTCATATTAATTGAATTTACACTCTCAATAGCCACTTCATTTTCGGCGATTATTGTCTATTCAATTTCGGCATTTCCGGAGTTCCGGGGGATAGTTATTTACTCCCTTTCCATTTTTATCGGACTACTCATAGGATTAGAAATCCCGATTGTTACCAGGTTAAATGAAGAATTTGAGGAATTGCGCGTAAATATTGCGAATGTGCTCGAAAAAGATTATTATGGTAGTCTGGTTGGCGGCATCTTTTTCGCTTTTGTTGGTCTGCCTCTCATCGGATTAACCTATACACCCTTTATTCTGGGCGGGATCAATTTTTCAGTTGCACTTCTGCTTTATTTCCGTCTTCGAGATCGGTTCAAATATTCAAAAATTACAATGACTACGGTCATTCTTTCTGTGACAGCAATTATTGTTGCGGGGGCAATTTTTTCCAATCCAATAATTCGATTCTCTGAGCAATTAAAATATCTTGATAATATTGTTTACGAAGAGCAGACAAAGTATCAGAAAATTGTGATCACGAAATGGAAAGAATACCATTGGTTGTATTTGAATAACAGTGTCCAATTCAGTACATACGATGAACCCTTGTATCATGAACCATTAGTACATATCCCCCTACAGTTGGCTGGAAGAAAAAGCCGGATATTGATACTCGGGGGAGGTGATGGATGTGCCGCCCGAGAAGCACTAAAATATCAGGAAGTTGAAGAAGTGTTGCTCGTTGATATCGACAAAGCAATCACCGACCTTGCTCAGAAGAACGAAATTTTGTTGGATATCAATAAGGGATCTCTAAATAATAAAAAAGTTAAGGTGATTAATACCGATGCTTTTAGTTTTCTTGATGGAAGTAATGAGTTGTTTGATGTAATAATCGCCGATTTTCCTGATCCGAGAAATTCTGATATCAGTCGGTTATATTCTAAAGAATTTTATTCTATTGTGAAAAAACATCTTTCGAAAGACGGAGTTTTTATAACGCAGGCTTGTAGTCCTTATTTTGCTGCAAAAGCTTTCGCTTGCATCGATACAACGATAAAAGTATCAGGTTTTAGTACTCTCCGTATGAGGAATCATGTGCCAACCATGGGAGAGTGGGGTTTTGTTATCGCCTCACCCTCGCTTAAAGAAGATCAATTGAAACAGAAGTATAAAGAAATTAAGGTTGATGAGAAAATAACCAACTGGTTAAATAACAATGTGTTAGAAGCACTTATCTCTTTTGGGAAATCACCGATTAAGAACGATGAGGAGATTAAAGTGAATAATCTGACGGATCCGGTCCTTTATCGATACTTTGAACAAGGTGATTGGGGATTGTACTAATCAATGTGGATTTTAGAATTAAACTAACGACATATTTACTATTTATTTGGAATATAGATGTTTGAAGGCGTTTTTGGTCCGATCATAGTCGGACTTTTAAGAATTTGCGATGTAAGTCTGGGAACTCTCAGAACCATTTTGGTTGTACAGGGTAAAAAATATCTTGCCGGATTTGTAGGATTTTTTGAAGCTGCCATCTGGGTGATAGCTGTCAGTCAGATATTTGCTTACTTGAATGATAACCCATGGATGATCCTTGGATATGCAACAGGCTATGGACTTGGTAATATTATTGGTATCTGGTTCGAGCAAAAAATAGGACTTGGTTTTGTTCAAGCTACGATTTTTTCAATTGAAAAATCTGAAGAAATTGCTGCTGAACTCAGGTCTTCGGCTTTTGGGGTAACAATATTACCGGCGGAAGGTCTCACCGGTAATATAAAAATGCTCATTTCCGTAGTTGATAGGAAAAAACAAAAACACCTGATGAAACTTGTCGAATCGATTGATCCGAAGGCTTTTGTCTCTGTTCAATCCTCTTTGCCGTACAGAGGATATCGCCCCGGAGCAAGAATTTAGCAGTTAAAATTAAATATGTTAATAATTTCTTAATACATTCCACCCTCAAAGTCCGAATTACAATAATTAATTTTTGATGTCAAAATTTAATTTTTTGGCATTTTATTCACATTTGAGACATCGATGGAAATATATTACTTAATCATTGTATTTGTTCTTTTTATACTGGCTATATCTGATCTTGTATTTGGAGTTGCAAACGATGCGGTTAATTTTTTAAACTCGGCTATTGGTTCTAAAGTTGCTCCCCGACATATTATTCTCGTGTTTGCGAGTTTGGGAGTCTTGGGTGGAGCTCTTTTTTCAAGTGGTATGATGGAGGTTGCTCGAAAAGGACTTTTCCATCCTGAAATGTTCAATTTTGCCCAGGTTATGGGGCTTTTTGTTGCTGTAATGTTTACAGATGTATTGTTATTAGACCTCTACAACACTTTTGGACTTCCCACCTCAACCACAGTTTCTCTGGTATTTGGACTCCTTGGAGCTGCTCTGGGTACTGCAACCTACAATGTTCTCTCCACTTCGGGTAATATGGAAACCGTAATGAGTTTCATCAACACCGATCGGGCTTTTATTATCATAAGCGGGATATTCTTATCCGTGATTATCTCATTTAATGTCTCCTTAGTTACACAATACTTTGTTAGAATGATCTTCACATTCGATTACAAACCTCGAATAAAAAAGTATGGTGCCATCTTTGGAGCAGTTGCCTTTTCACTTATTTCATATTTCTTGTTCTCAAAGGGTTTAAAGGGATCAATTTTTGAACATACAGCCTTTGCCGAATGGGTGTCAAGCCACATGGCAGAAAGTCTTTTGTACTCTTTCGGAGTTGCCCTGATTCTCTTCTTCATTTTAAATAATCTTCTAAAAATTAATATTTTTAAACCAATTGTAATTCTTGGCACTTTTGCACTTGCATTTTCATTCGCAGCAAACGATTTGGTAAACTTCATTGGTGTTCCTCTCGCCGGTTTTCAAGCATTTCAAATTGTTTCATTTGAATCAGATCCGTCTTTAACGATGATGTCTTCATTGAAAGAGGCTGGTGCCGTACCGTTCCTCATACTTGTATTATCCGGGGTTATAATGATTGTAACGATCTGGAAATCGAAAAAATCAAACACGGTTACTAAAACAGAGGTTAATTTAGCCAGACAGGGAAAAGGGAAGGAAAAATTCAAAAAGTCCAGCATTGCAAAGAATGTTGTAAAATCCACACTATTTATCTTCGATATGGTTAAAACCATATCACCCAATATGTTAACGGCTTGGGTAAATACCAGATTCGATAAATCAAAATATCAACCGGAACCGGGACCTGATGGTAAAATGCCTTCGTTCGATCTCATAAGGGCATCTGTAAATCTTGTGGTAGCATCGAGCCTTATTTCATTTGGTACCTCTCTAAAATTACCACTCTCGACCACATTCGTTACATTTATTGTTGCCATGGGAACCTCACTCGCGGACAGAGCATGGGAACATGATAATGCAGTAAACAGAGTAAATGGAGTTTTAACCGTTGTAGGTGGCTGGTTTTTAACGGCTGTATTTGCATTGGTTATTTCATTCATTTTTGGTCTTTTGATCTCCGCCGGTGGTCTTTTAGTGATAATGTTGCTGCTTCTTTTATCAGCATACCTTATCTTCAGAACTCACAAATATCACGGAGAACAAGAGAAGAAAGAATACGAAGCTGAAGCAAAAACCACATAGAATAATCAATTATGATCTTAAAAAAAACCGCTTGGAAGCGGTTTTTTTTTTGATTTAACTGCAAAAAATCTTTTAATATGAACAGAATTCATTAATTTTGTTCATGAGATAATAGAAAATTAAAGCGAAACTCTGGAAAATGTGAAAATGAAAAAACTACAGATTATTACTCTTCTAATTCTACTTTCTGCAAGCCAAATGCGAGCCCAATCACCCGATAAAGTTTCCACTATCGATACGATTACTGTAAAGCGGGCTCTTTATCTTGCTACGAAAAAAAATCCCCGTCTTCAAAAATTATCTGAAACAATAAATCAGAAAAAAGCTGAGTTGATTGGAAACAGTGGTCTCTCTGATCCAGTCTTTTCATACACCCGTGAAGGAATCGGCAATAACAGTTCTGCCGGCTTTGATGAACAAAGAATTGGTATCACACAGGATTTCACCTTTCCTACGGCAACTTCACGAATAACTGATAGAATTCAGTCTGAAATAGAAGCACTTCAACTTGAATATGAAAATACCTTACTCTTGTTACGAGAAGAAATTAAAAAAAGTTACTCTCAGCTTCAGTATGGCTTGGAAATTCTTCATCTTGGCGAAAGTGAATTAGAAATCTCCAAAGGGGTTTTTGAAGCAGTGAAGCTCAAATTTGAGTCGGGAGAAGCGACCAAAATTGAGATGTTAAAAGCAAAAATTCAAGTTGATGAGGCACAAAACTCAATTAGTGAGGCACAAAATTATCTTCACAAAGCGAGATATACTCTTTTTAATCAGATAGGTCTTGAGACAGAAAATCAAAAATATACAATCAATTTTCCGGATACACTCTATTATAAAAAGGTGGATATTTTGCAGAGCGACATTCTCTCAACCTTTTATGAGATGCCGGGTGTTCGTTCAAAAAAGAAATTGACAGAAGCAGCGGAAAATCAACTATTGGTTGCCAATGCAAGTTATTATCCAAATATTTCTCTTAATCTATTTGGTCAGGATTTTGGTTCCGGATTCAAATCGATGGGTTTCGAAGTGGGGCTTTCATTCCCTTTGTGGTACGGTTCAAATCAAAAAAGTCTTGTTGAGAATGCCTTGGCATCAAAGAGAATATCAGATCAGAATTACAGGGAAGAGCTTCTTTTAATGAAGAAGGAAGTTGAAATTGCGTGGCACGGTTATGAGGCAGCAGATGAAAATTTAGGTCGATTTTCGAGTGGAATACTCGCTGATAGTGAACAACTACTCAATCTTACAACCGAAGGTTACAAACTTGGAGAAATTGATTTTTTGAATCTGCTTGAAGCACGCAGAACCTATTTAACGAGTTCAAAGAGATACTACGATTATCTTTTAGATTATCACTTCAGATTGATTGAACTCGAAAAGTTTTCCCCCAAAGAATTTTTATACAATGATTAGCACCAGGTTTAACATGAAATATTATTTACAATTGATTGCAGGTCTTGTTTTTCTTCCACTTTTTCTGGCGGGTTGTGGTGAGGATCCTAAACCAAAAACAAAAGATCCAAAAAAGGATGTTGCAAAAAAATATCAAGAAATAACTCTGACTAAAGAACAGGCATCTATATTAAAAATTAAGCTCTTAAAAATAGAAAAGAAATCGTTAGATTATTCTCTTGTACTGGCATCAACGGTAGTGCCGGCTCCAACAAACATTGCAAAGGTTAGTGCTCCAATTAGTGGCAGGTTGATAAAGATTTATAAAAACGAAGGTGACAGAGTCAGACAAGGGGAAGTGGTGTGTGAGATTGAGAGTTTGGAATTTGCAGATCTTATCGCAGATTTGGTAAAGGCGAAATCGGAATTGAACTACCAATCAAATCGCCTGGATAGAAACCAACAATTAAAAGAAAAAGGGATCAGCACTGAAAGCAGACTTGAGGAAGTAAGAGCTGAATATGAGAGAGCCGTTGCCGCCCTTGCAGCCGCGAAAGCCCGTTTGAGATCGGTTGGAGTGCCGGAAAATCAGATAGAATCATTTAATTCATCAAATATTAAAGATCCAGTTCTCAAAATATTCAGTCCTATGTCAGGTCTGGTGAATGAAGATATGATCGATCCAGGGCAAGCAGTTACCGCATACCAAAATATGATGACAATAGTAAATTTGAGCAAAGTTCAGATTCGTGGCTTTGTTTCACCCGAAGACCTTAAACTTGTAAACACTGGTGACAGATTTACTGCATTTTCAAAGGATAACCCTGATCAGTTCATATCGGGTACAATTGGCAGTATCAATCCATCGTTAGATGAAGTGAACAAAGCAATTACCGTTAACTCGACGGTTGCCACTAAAAATGAATGGCCAAAACCGGGACAAATATTGCGGATGGAGATTTCTACCGGTACCGAAGAACCCGTTATTGCAATCCCTTTAGATGCAATTATCTATCAAGGTGATGTACCCTATGTTTTTGTAAAGAAAAACGAAAACACTTTCATTTTAAGACCTGTAAGACTTGAAAAATCTACAGAGAAGAGTGCCATAATAAAAGAAGGTTTGGTTTCCGGGGAAGAGATTGCCACGAGCAATGTATTCGATCTGAAGGCACTCTCAAAATCGAATGAAGGTGGGGAATAATCCGATGTTAAAAGGAATTATTGATTTTAGTCTTAGGCAAAAAGTAGTTGCTCTAAGTTTGATGATACTCATGGCGTTTGGTGGATATTATTCACTGACCGAGTTACCCATAAACTCATTGCCGGATGTAACTCCTGTTCAGGTTCTTGTGATCACGAAATCGGGGAGATATTCACCTTACGATGTTGAAAAACTTGTGAGTTATCCAATTGAAACATCGATGAATGGTTTGCCGGGGGTAAAACAGGTAAGATCTATTTCTCAGTTTGGTCTTTCTGCGGTAATCATCGAATTTGATGAGGATCAGGATATCTACTTTGCAAGGCAGATGGTATCCCAGCGGCTGCAAAGCGTTCAAGATCAACTCCCACCCGGGGTATCAACCCCAAATCTTGGTCCCATTTCAACTGCCCTTGGTGAAATATACCAATATGTTGTTCGCGGAGAAAAATATTCGCTGACTGACCTAAGAACCATTCAGGACTGGTTGATTATGCCACAGTTGAAAACCGTGAAAGGAGTTACAGAAATAAACTCTTTTGGTGGTTTTGTGAAACAATATGAGGTGGTGGTTTCTCCCGGTAAACTGAGGGCATTTGACCTCGGATTTAAGGATTTGCTCGATGCGATCGAACGAAATAATAGCGTTTCAGGTGGCAACTATCTCGAGCACAACAGAGAGCAATATATTGTAAGAGGTTTTGGTCAAATAAAAAATGCAAATGATATTTCGCAAATAATCGTCAAGAAATTCGAGAATAGATCAATCTCGATTGGTGATGTAGCTGATGTGAGGATTACCGAACAACTCCGGCAAGGAGGTGTAACTCAAGATGGAAAGGGAGAAGTGGTCACCGGAATTGTGATGATGCTTAGAGGTGGAAACGGCAGGGAGGTGATTGCTGATATTGATGCCAAGATTAACTCAATTAATGAAAACTTGCCCGAAGGCGTGACAATTGAGAAATTTTATGACCAATCAGATCTTGTTGACAGAACAACTTCAACCATCCAAACGAATTTGCTCGAAGGTGGCTTTTTTGTAATCGCCGTACTTCTACTGCTTCTCGGAGAAATTAAAGGAGCATTGATTGTTGCTTCCGTAATCCCGTTTTCAATGCTTTTTGCTTTTATTGGAATGAGGGAGTTTGGTCTTGCTGCAAATCTCATGAGTCTTGGTGCAATCGATTTTGGAATGGTTGTGGATGGTTCGGTAGTGATGGTTGAAAACATTGTCACCAAATTACAGGGAAGTAAGGCAGAGGATAAAGACAAAATAATCAGGGAAGCTGCTCACGAAGTTGCTCGACCGATCTTCTTCGGGGTACTGATTATTTTGATGGTTTATGTACCCATTGCAACATTTTCAGGTATTGAAGGGATACTTTTCCGTCCAATGGCAATCACCGTTGCAACCGCCGTATTTGGATCGTTAATTCTCGCGTTGGTTTATGTTCCTGCTCTCTCTGCGATAGTTTTCAGAAAAGGGGTAAAAATTCGGAAAAACTATCTGATAGATTGGTTAAAACCGATTTATACGAAGCAATTAGAGCTACATCTCGACAAAAAGTCACTGGTTTTAGGTGTATCTACACTTATAATTTTCGGGTCACTTGCTACACTTCCATTTCTTGGGACAGAGTTTTTACCAGAGCTTGATGAAGGTTCTATTTTGATTGAAGAAGTCAGGTTGCCGAGTGTAACATTGAAAGAGTCGATGGACAGGGCAAATGAATTGGGTAAGTTTATTATGTCTAATATCCCTGAAGTGAAAACAGTGGTTCCAAAAACCGGCAGATCTGATCTCGCTAACGATTGGATGGGTGTGCATCAGACTGATGTTTGGGTGATTCTAAAACCAACTTCTGAATGGCGAGATGGCATGACAAAAGAAAAAATTCAAGAGGAAATAAAACCATTTTTAGACAAAGAACCCGGTCTCTCTTATAATTTCACCCAACCGATAGCAATGAGAGTTGACGAACTTACTTCCGGTGTAAAATCCGATCTTGCGGTAAAAATATACGGCGACGATTTAGAAAAACTCTCCTTGATTGCCGAAAATATCTCGAAAGAGGTGGCTTCGATTGAAGGAACAGATAACTATTTCATAGAAAAACCTTCCGGTCAACCTTATCTGACGATCGAGATTGATAGAGAAGCGATCTCTAAATATGGATTAAATGTTGACGATGTTCAGCAGGTAATTGAGACCGGAATCGGAGGAAACACAGCCGGCACTGTATATGAAGGACAAAAACGATTTGACATTGTGGTAAGGTTAAGAGAAGATTTTCGCAGGTCCTTTGATGATATCTCGAATATTCCTGTACAAATTTCTTCCGGTGGAAATATCCCGTTAAGAGAAGTCGCTAAAATATCTACTCAAGAAGGTCCAAGAGAGATTGCACGCGAAAATGGATGGAGGAGAGTAATTGTAGGGATTAATCTTGCAGGCAGAGATATCGGATCGTATGTAGCTGATCTACAGTCAAGAATCTCTACAAATATCGAGGTGCCCTCGGGTTATTTTGTCCAGTACGGTGGTTCATTTGAAGACCAGCAAAGAGCCATGAAGCACCTTTATATTGTGGTACCTTTGGCTATTTTTATCATTCTTGGTTTATTATATCTGATGTTTGGAAAGTTCGTTTACGCAGGATTAATATTTCTCAACCTTCCATACGCACTCTCCGGTGGAATTCTTTTACTGCTCGCCAGAGGGTTATATCTTTCAATATCTGCCAGCATCGGATTTGTAGCCCTGTTTGGTGTCGCAGTTTTGAATGGAATAGTCTTGTTGGAACATCTTAATCATGTCAGAGATAAAGTTTCAGACTTAAGAAAAGCTGTTGTTGAAGGAACTGCTGACAGATTAAGACCGGTGCTTATGACTGCACTTGTGGCAAGTTTTGGTTTTATTCCGATGGCGTTTAACACAGGACCCGGTTCTGAAGTGCAGCGACCTTTGGCAACAGTAGTAATCGGTGGACTTATAACATCTACTCTCGCAACTCTGATGTTGCTGCCGGTAATCTATTTTATAGTTGAGAATAGAAGGAAAAAGAGGGAGGCGGGGCTAAACGCACCAGTTCCTGATATAACTGAAGATTAGTTGATAAAAAAAGAGGCTGCCCCGTTTGAGACAGCCTCTATTATTCTTTAAGAAACGGCTTTTCTTCGATTTAACAGATTTTTAATCCTGATCCCTGTATTGTCAACCAATTCGTAAACTACAGGTACGAGTACAAGCGTAAGAAGTAGCGAACTCGAAAGTCCACCAACAATTCCCCACGCAAGACCCGATTTCCATTCTGATCCATCACTCGCAGACATGGCAATAGGCATCATACCCATAATCATCGTAAGTGTTGTCATCACGATCGGTCTCAGTCTTGATCTTCCTGCCTCAATGAGTGCCTCTCGCGACGAAACTCCTTGTTCAAGTTTCATTTGGCTGGCTCTGTCCACGAGCAGGATGGCGTTTTTTGCCACCAAACCAACAAGCATTACAATTCCGAGCATTGAAAAGATTGAAAGAGCTTTCATTGTCATTGCCAAGGCAAGAAGGGCTCCAACCATTGCCACAGGGATTGAAAAAAGTACCACAAACGGATAAATCCAGTTATCGTAAAGAGCAACCATTATAAGATACACAAAGAGAATAGCGGCTGTCAGGGCGAGAAACATGCTGGAAAATGATTCTCCCTGCATCTTTATATCTCCCATGTACTTAAAAGTAACGCCGGAAGGGAATGTTACTTTTGCTCTCGCTATGTCGATATCCTGGGCTATCGAACCGGTTGGTCTTCCAACAGCCTGAGAATAAACATACAAAGCATTACTACGATCTGTTCTCGTTAATTTAGAGGGACCTGTAGTCGATTCCAAAGTTGCAAACTGGCTAAGTTTTACTTGTTTCCCCGTTTTGCTGGTAAAAACAAGCTCCTCCAAAGATGAGGTTTTATTACGGGATGATTCATCAAGCATGATTCTCAGATCAAATTCATTACGACCATCCCGGAATTTGGTCTCGTTGTCACCTGTGAATGCGATTCTCAGCGACTGACCTACTTCCGCAAGAGTCAATCCGTAACTTGCCATAAGTCTTCTGTCAACTTTAATTGAGATTTCTTTTTTGCCCTGCTCGGAAGAGAGTCTCACATCCGCTGTACCGGGTACTTTCTTAATTATCTCGGCAAGTTTTTCTGCGGCAACTCTAACGCTATCAAGATTTGCACCGGATGCAACCAGCATAATTGGAGTCTGATTAGCAGTACCAAAGATACCAATCGGATTTACCCGAACCTTTAGTCCCGGCATTGCATTCAATTTTTGTCTAATTTCTTCACTAACTTCATCAGTCGATCTTTTTCTCTCCTTTCGAGGATAAAGCGTAACATCTATTGAAGCAGTGTTGTTCGAACTTTGTCCTAACATTCCTTCTGAAGCCACACCGGCAGTTGTGTTAACTCTCTTAACTTCAGGGATATCGGCAATTATCTTCTCGATCTCCATCGACTTGAAGTTTGTTTCTTTAATATTGGTTGATGCAGGCATCTCAATTACAACAGTGAATTCACCTCTGTCTGCTACGGTCATAAATTCAGCACCGATGAAACCAAACGGTACCAGACTTAATGAGCCAATGAGCAAAACGGTGGTAACAAGGAATACAGTCTTTTTATGGTTAAGACCCCACTTCAACAAGAAAATGTAATCTTCTGTTAACTTTTTGAATATTCGCTCAAAGCCATTAACAAATCTTCCCAGCACAGTCGTCTCAGAAAATTTTTCGATATTTGAAAATCGTGAAGCGAGCATCGGTGTTATGGTAAATGAAACGATAAGACTCATCAGAGTAGAAACAACCACCACGAGTGAAAACTGCCTTAAAATATTACCAACTATTCCGGTAACGAGTGCCAATGGTAAAAACACTGCCACATCCACCAGCGTGATTGAAAGGGCTGCAAACCCTATTTCATTTCTTCCTTTTAGTGCCGCAACCTTTCGGTCGGCACCCTTTTCAAGATGGTGGTAAATATTCTCCAAAACCACAATGGAATCATCTACCAGAATACCCACAACAAGTGACAGAGCCAACAATGTCATCAGATTAAGTGTAAACCCGAAGGCATAAATCGCAATAAATGTCGAGATAAGTGAAGAGGGGATAGCGATAAGCACGATAACCGAGTTTCTGAACGAATGTAGAAACAGGAGCATAACAAGTGCTACAAGAACAACTGCGATCGCCAAATCTTCTTTTACGGCATCTGCTGCGGCAATTGTAAAGAGTGAACCATCTTGAGCAATATCAAATTTTAAGTTGAGATTTGCATATTGTTTTTCTAATTCAATCAGGGTTTGTTTACTTTGGTGTGCCACTTCAACCGCGTTAGCATCAGATTGTTTTTGAATCAATACACCAACCGAAGGAACGCCATTTATTCGGGATTGCTGCGTAAACTCTTTGGTACCGTCAACAACTTCAGCTACATCCCTTAGCATCACATCTGAACCATTAAAGTTCCGGACGATTACGAGATTTCTTAAGTCATCAATGTTATTGAACTTTCCGGAGATTCGTACCACATATTGGGCATCCGCATCTTTAATTGCTCCTGCGGGGAAATCAAGATTTGATGCTCTGATGATTTGTGTAACAACACCGATTGAAAGGTTGTAACTTTTAAGTTTCTTCTCATTAAGAAGAATTTGAATCTCCCTCTCTTCACCCCCAACGAACGAAATCTGGGCTACACCTTTCACTTGTGCAAGTTCAGGTTTCACAAAATCATTCAAGAAGGTTCTAAATTCATTAGGAGGAAGGTTACTCGTGGTGCCAATTCTTAAAATTGGAATTTCATCAAGAGCAATTTTTAACAAAGTTGGAGGATCGATTCCGTCAGGTAGTTTTGCGACAATCTGGTTAACACGCCTCTGAGCATCTTGTAAAGCCAGATCGATATTAGCCGATTGGTTAAATTCAACCGTAATAAGAGAAACATTTTCAGAGGAGGTTGCATTAACAGTCGAGACCTGATCTTGACCTGAAACCGCATCTTCAATAATTTTAGTTACCGATGTTTCAACTTCATCAGGTGAAGCACCGGGATATGTAGTGACGATAACTATAACAGGTGGACTGATTTTTGGCAGCAACTCATAACTAAGCTGCTGGTAACTAAAAAGACCCAGTAATATCAGAACTGTAAAAAGTACGATAATCAGGGAGGGTCGTTTGATCGATAATTCGGTAATTGTCATTGTTTTGTTTTCAAACCTATTTTGATTTAACGATATTTACAGGACTTCCCTCTTTCAAATTTACCTGACCTGAAGTCACAACCTGATCACCTTTTTCGATGCCTGAAAGTATCTCTATATTTGTTCCTGTCTCAATTCCGGTAGTGACTGATCTCAATTTTGCAACATTGTTTTGAACAATGAAGATTTTAGCTTCGCTCATATTTCCAACTATTGCTGTTCTGGGCACAACTACAGATTCGCGATTTACTCTTCTGTTGAATTCAACATTTACATTCATGCCCGCTTTGAGGTTTTTGTTGTTAAGAATAACCAGTTCGACAGGGAAGCTGTGAACTTCATCTCCTTTAACACCAATCGATTTAATTCTTGCACTAAATTCTTTGTCAGGAAAGATATCGCTTTTAATAGTTGCAAGATCACCATTTTTGAGGAAGAACACATCTGCTTCTGCAATGCTCACTCTTACTCTTGGGGCACTGATATCGACGAGGTTCACCACTACAGTCCCTGCAGTCACATTACTTCCGAGGTTAACCATTCTCTGAGAAATAACACCGGAGAAAGGAGCCTTTATTTTGGTGTCTTCCACTTGTCGGCGTGCGATGGTCAGTTGGGCTTCTGAAGACTTCAGAGCGAGTTTGTAGCCATCCACTTGAGCGTCTGTAGCCGAACCTTCCTTGAGCAGAGCCTCAAATTTTTCAAGGTCTTTTTTCGCTTTATCATAATCAGCTTCACGCAATTTAAGAGCAGCCAATTTAAGTTCATCGTCAACTTTGAACAAAATCTGACCTGCTCTCACTGCATCACCCACATCGCAAAGAACAGACCTGATTAGACCGGGAGCTTCGGAGACGACTGCCACTTCCTTATCTGCGAAAATAGTCCCGACCTGAGATAACTTTTTGTCGATGTTTTCCATGGTTGCTTCAACAACAGAAACCGGAACTGTAGTCATTTTTTTAGTTTCTACTTTTGTTGCCATTTTCTGTTTGTTGTTAATAAGAACAAAAGTGATTGCTCCAATTATGGCAACAACAATCAGGATATAAATTATTTTCTTTAACATTTTTGTCTCTTAAATTCTTTCTTAATTTCCAATAGCTTTATCTAAAAGTGCTTCTGCAATCCTCAAATCAGACACTGAGGTGACAAGTTTAATTTTTGACTCAAACAATGCAACTTCTGCATCTATTAAATCAGAATTTTTTATAAGACCTTGTTTAAACAAGTTTGAACTGACTCGGTTATTTTCTTCTGCTTGTTTAACTGTATTCTGAGCCAGGTCAATCCTGCTTTTATTGGCAATATAATTGAGGTAAGCCTGTTTAACTTCTATTAATATTCCATCTTTGATCATCTGGTACTGGTAGTTAGTCTGAGCGAGGTCAGATTCGGCTTGTTGTGTCCGAATTGAAGTGGCATTCCAATTCCAAAGTGTGTAAGAAAGCGAGAGTGTAACATCCCAGGTACCATTAAATTCATCTTTGCTGGGTACAATTCTCTGATTGGGTCGTGAGTAATTATAGTTACCAATAAAATACACATCGGGGTACCATGCAGATTTTGTCAGTTCAATTGCACTTTTGCGTGTGTTGAGTCTGACTTCCATCGCTTTAATTTCGGGTCGAGCGAGCAAAGCCTGAGCGTTAAGTGCATCCAAAACCAAATTTTGATTTGCTTGCTCATCCAAAATGCCTAGTTTTAGTGTAATCTCGGTATCGTAAGGCATATCCATGCTATTCAGCAATAATAATGTTGCCATTTCTCTACCATTTTCAGCCTCGAGTCGTTGAACTTTTGCTGATGAAAGTTGCACTTCAAGTTTCAGAAGTTCATTTTCGGTTATCAGCCCCTGTTTGAAAAAGTTCTTGAGGTCTTTCAATCTCGCTTCTATCATTTTTATATATTCGTCAATAACTTTTTTTCCCTCAATCACTTTGTAGAGTGACCAGTAAGCATTCGAAATTGTATATTTTAGCTTACTTTTTTCAGATTGAAGGTCGAAAAGACTTGCCACAATCGTTTGATCAGAGATTTCCTTATTAAGGTCGATCTTGAATCCGGTGAACACCGGTTGAGTGAGGGTTAGTTTCGCTGAATAATTATTAAGGATACTCGGTGAGACTGTAAAGGTTTGCATCGATCCGCCAAAGGGGAGAGTAATAGCAAAGGGATCAACTTCACTAAGTCGGGTGTACCCGGCTTGAAGTGATAAACCGGGGAGACCGGTTGTGCCTGCTTCTTCTCTTTTTAGCTTTGCAGAAGTAACCTTCTCAGCAGCCACTTTAATTGCTTTATTATTTTCCATTCCATATTTGATGCAGTCCTCTAAACTCATTTCAACACTTTTTTGAGCAGTTAAAATGGTTATTGAAAGAAGGAAAAAGCCGGTTATATAGAACATTTGCTTTAACATTTAATTTCCTTGAATTTGAAAATTATTTTTTTTAATAGATTTTAACAGCATCTTGAACATAAGTTCAGCACGCTCCAGATTTTTTTTAGGTTTTTCTTGCATTACTAAAACTCTTAGAGCATAGTTATCCATCGAATCAGACAATATCTCGGCCGTTCGAGGGATGTCATCAATTTCGAAAATACCCTTATCCACCCCTTCAATAAGGACAGTCTGGATCAGCTCGATATATTTTTTCCTGAATACTTTCTGGGAAATTAGCTCGGGTTGTCCAAGATACCTCACCGTGATGGTATTTGATTTTAAATACTCAGCAAAAAGTGAATTGTCTTTCAGTTCGTGAATAACAATTTTCAGATTACCGGGAATCATCTTGTGAAGTTTTTCATCCGGGGAAAGAGAGGAATTTTTTATTTCCTCCAATCGGGAGGTGATGTGGTTGAGATGCTCCAAAAAAAACTCATAGATAAGGTCTTCCTTATCTTTGAATTCATTATATATGGTACCAACACTGCAACCGACATACCGGGCGATATCAGTCATCGTTGTCTTTTCCACCCCGTATCTGTTTACGAGGGAAGTAAAGGCATTGAGTATCTTTGATCTCCGGCAGAGTTTGTTTTCATTCATATGAATATTTGAATAATATCTTAAAATGTTCAAAAAGGAGTTCAAATATAATATAAAGCACTAATATTTGAAAATAAATGTTTACCCATATATTTGAAATTGTGATAAGTGGTTTTTTTGTACTGTGAAATTAAAAACTTGCCAATAGCTTATTATAAATTAATAACTACAAAAATATTGAAAGTGAGAATATATTGGATTGGATTTTTTTGATAATCGCAGGAATTTTGGAGGTTGGTTGGCCCCTGGGGTTCAAACTGTCACAAGTTAGCGAAGGTGGATGGAGTAAAGCAGGATGGATAACTGCGGCAGCAATCTGTATGGCAGGAAGTGGTTATTTTCTGTGGCTGGCACAAAGAAATATTCCTATTGGTACAGCTTATGCTATTTGGACAGGTGTTGGGGCAGCCGGAACTTTTTTTATTGGGATTCTATTTTTTAATGATTCAACATCAATGGCACGGATTTTTTCAGTTTTTCTGATTATTGCCGGGATAGTTGGATTAAAACTTGCGAGTTAGAAAAAACGGTCGAAGGAGAGAAAGAAGAAAATAGTTCTGAGGCTTGTGAGAACAGTAATAATATAAATGCGGGTTGAAAAACCGGAGAAAATTTTAGAGGAAAATAAGTGGTGCCGAAAGCCGGGGTCGAACCGGCACCTGGTGTGAGCCAGACTGGATTTTGAGTCCAGCGCGTCTGCCAATTTCGCCATTTCGGCATCCCTAAAATAAAACGCCACGGTCGGTATCGTGGCGAAAGGTGGGCAGGGACGGAATCGAACCGCCGACACAAGGATTTTCAGTCCTTTGCTCT
>CAYSJM010000045.1:0-27714 GCA_964431385.1 uncultured Ignavibacteriaceae bacterium
CAGCGACATAACCTTTATATTCCATATTTAACTCCGGCTTCTGTTAAAAATCTTCGTTGGTATTCGAAAGTCTTTCGTATTCGTGCGATACTAATATATGATACTACGAATGATTTTGCAAGGGAATTTTTCCCGCTTTGTGAATGTACTTAAGATGATTGGTTAAAACAACGCTTCGAAAAGCGACTCAACCTTTAATACTTGCAAACAGAATGTAGGGACAATTTTGCGAACTTTATTTTTTATCTCTTTATAGAATAACTATTTACAGATATGAACTGTCAAATTTAGGGGGAAATGCTTTTCCACAGTATAGCTGGGCAGCACGGTCTCTGGTTGTCCAAATCTAATTTTTTGATAAGTAGTTCAGAATCATCAATTTCGTTATTTAGAATATTGATTATTTTGTAATTTTGAGTTACACTTTAGCTGTTTTTTCAATCAAAAATCATTACTTATTTGGAGAAGAATATGGGAAACGGAAGAACAAATGTTTCAGAACACATGCTAAATCATGGACTTGTAAAGGACATGCTCGAAGCGTTGAAAGAATACGAACCTTATGAGTATGCAAGTAGACCTGTCCAGGGAATGTACTATACGGATACAGTCAGTAAAGATGGATTTTCATTTAGAGTTTACACTCCTAAAGCCACAAATAAATCATTATCAATCGTTGCAATAACAAACGGACGAGACGAATTTATTGTGCAATCAGCAGAGAAGTACAGAAGTTATTTAAGCCATCTTGCTCCAGAAAATGTTGACAAATGGATTAATTTTCTTGAAACAGACTTGAAGGCTCCAATATCAAGAATTGATTACAATAAAAGAATCAGTATTCCTTTGGGCAAATTCCGTGGGAATTTTGATAAGTTTATTGATGCGGTTAAAGGATTGATTTAATTGCCTTTATTTGAGTTTCTAAAATTTTTCATATCCAAATTTTCTTATTTATTTCGCTAATTTTCAAATTAGAATGTTTGAGAAAGTGCTTCCAATTCAGAAGAAGTGGTTTGTTCTGAATTGTTTATAAAAATTTTAAACAAGATAATTAGATTTGCTATTTGCTATGCCAGATACCTAGCGAAAGAAGAGGTCAGATAAACCTCCAAAATTATCCTTGAACTACAATAATTAGTCGGTTTACTCGCATTGTTTTGAATCCGAAGCAATATTTTTGTATATTTGAGCAAGAATAATTATTCTCATATAAATTAAGATAAGCAGCGACTTACAGAATTTACCAGGTAAAATTTTCAACCTAATAAACTGGATCAATTTTAACATTTTTTAAACTAGAGTACAAATGAACATTTCTGATAGCTTTCAATTTATAATCCCTTTCAAATACCTCAGAAAATGATTTCATGATAACTAATATCTTATCTATACTAGAGAAAGAGACTAAAGGCAATTGTTATTCTTCATACAGATACTGCACTGATGACGAACTTAAAGTCCCTACACTCAATTATGATGAAAGTGTAAAATTTACAATTCATCCTGACAGATATGGTGAAACAGATGCATCTTTAAAACAAACAAAAGACCTTACTTATCTCGCGAAACAACTTGAAAAATCAGAGCCTTTATTTAAATTCTTTTTGGATGGATCAAGGCGTACTTATAAAGTCGGCGATATAGAAATAAATGGAAGAATATTCCCAATAATTTCAGGTCAAGTAGGGGTTGCAACTTGTGAAAGGAGACTCGATGGTACATTCAGAAACCTTGAGAATGATAAAAATCTTATCATCGTAATTCCTCGTGAAGCAAACCCTGAGCAAAGTCACCCAGAACTATTTTTAAACATACTAAGAGATAAAATTAATTCTCTGCCAACCGTTAAGAAAATTGGAATTCAATTCTCAAAGGTGTTAACATACTCTTCAAAGCTGGTCGAAGATTCAAAAGAACCAAGTAATCACTATGAAATGTTAGGAATAGCAGCGATTCAGGATGAGATGATTGATAGTGAGAAGCGAATTGTTGCAAGTTTAACGACAAAAAATACTCTTAATGAAGATAATTATCTAATAAAAGATGGTTCACTTCAGTATAAACCGATGAAAACAGGAGAATTTAAAGAACTTGCAAAAATAAAGAATAATTACCGCTGGGTTATAGGTCTTTCGAAGCGATTTAATCCTGAATTTAGCAAAGATCGGGGGGGGAAAAGTAATGCGGCATCTCTTGCAAAATTACCGCTATTTCATCGTACACCTGCATATAAGTTTCAACATGACCATGATAAATGGGGTTATTTGGGTGACTTCAAATATAGTGTTTGGTATATAAGAATCAGAGACACTAAGTATTCCGATAATTTATTTGCTGGTATTGTGAAAGTTGAAAAAATTTTGATAACAGAAGATGAAAATAATAATGGATTGGATTCAGGTTTGGTTGATTACATCTCTGCAAATGTTATTAATGAGCGAAACCCTGTTTGTTACGGTAAAGACAGTCGTTGGGCGAACCATATCTACCCAATCTTCGTTACCGAACAATATTTAAAAAACAGCTATTTAAGCGATATTCACTATCTAAACATATTTTAATTTATGCTAATAGGAAAAATAATTGCCACTGAAAAGGCACCTACAACCGTAGATGAGTTTTTTTTCTGGACTGACAAAGAGCTTATTCTAAAGCCTTTTGATGTAATAAAAGTTCATCATATCAAAAATTCCATAACATTCGGGGTAATTGAGGAGATATCCCACCTGACGGATAACTCAAGCTTCCTGGCAGGCTATATCTCAAGTGATTTTGGAGATGTCTCATATACTGCACAAACTCAAAGAATTGGGATGAACTAT
This sequence comes from uncultured Ignavibacteriaceae bacterium, assembly GCA_964431385.1. GTDB lineage: Bacteria > Bacteroidota > Ignavibacteria > Ignavibacteriales > Ignavibacteriaceae > UTCHB3. Next base: position 2,826 of record CAYSJM010000045.1, read on the forward strand.
GTAAAAGCGAAGGTTGTTGGTAATTCTCTGGGGATTTACACACCTGTTCTTGACGGAAGCCCTGTATCCCTTGCTTTAGAAGATGATGTTAAGGAAGCATTGGGATTAAAAGACATAAAAAATGCACTTCCTGGTGGGTACATTGAAATGTATGAAGCACCAAATAAGATTACCATTCCAGTTAATTTTAATTCCCATTTTTTAATTGGACCAGAGGGTGCTCATCTTAATATATCGGGGATATCTGGCTTAGCAGCTAAAACTTCATATGCAATGTTTTTACTTAAAGCGATACAAGATCAATATTTAGCTTCAAAAAATGAGGAATCAATAGCATTTGTAATAATTAATGTTAAAGGAAGGGATTTACTCGCAATCGATGAACCAAATACGGAGTTGACTCAAACTGATTTAGATCAATACCGCATGCTCGGTCTTGATACCTCAGCATTTAAGAATGTTAAGTATTTCTATCCCTACTCAAAAGATATTGGAAACTCGAGTTACGCAAAGAAAAACGATATTGAAGCCCAAATTGAGCTTGAAAAGGCCCATTTATTTAAATATATTTTTGAAGATGATAAAGAAAATATTGATCTACTGTTTTCAAATATCGATGACCCCAACCAAACAATTGATTCAATAGTGAACCACATCGCAACAGGACAAGGGGGATTTAGTCGGATTACAAATTGGTATGAATTGATGGAAGAGGTTCAAGAACTTACAAAAGCCGGCGGAATAAACAAAGAAAAAGAAATTAGTGTCTTAAGTTGGCGGAAGTTTTATCGATTATTAAGAAAAACACTCGAGAAAACCACAATTTTTTCAAACGCCTTAAGTTCAAATAAAAACGATCGAGAGGTTCGACTTAAAAAAGAATTGCTGGACATCCAGAAAAACGATGTATTCGTAATTGACATAGCTAAATTAGATGAGGAGACACAAGGTTTTGTTTTTGGAGATGTAATAAGATCAATTTATGATTTAAAATTAGGCCAAGCTTTCGATAGACAAGAATCTGAAATCCCGTCCAGAATTGTTATTTTCATTGACGAATTAAATAAATACGCATCCAAGGATATTCCAAAGAATAGTCCCATATTAAGGCAACTTCTTGATATCACCGAGAGGGGAAGGTCGTTGGGAATAGTTTTGTTCTCCGCCGAACAATTTAAGAGCGATATCCACGATAGAGTTAAGGGAAATTGTTCAACACATGCCTTTGGTAGAACAAATGCAATAGAGGTCTCAAAACCAGATTTCCAATATGTACCCTCTAGCTTTAAGTCAATGTTGACAAGGTTGAAACAAGGTGAATATATAGTACAAAACCCTATTTTTAGGTCTCTTTTGAATATTAAATTTCCGAAACCCATCTACAGGCAGTTTAAAAATGGATGATCGTTTTTTACCAAAAATTGGAAAGGATGTTATTGAATCTTTAACTCTCGGCATGTATGATGATCCAAGATTCATATATAGAGAATATATTCAAAACTCTGCTGACCAAATAGATAAAGCTATCGAGATTGGTTTACTTTCAAAAAACGAAGGCTCTATTCACATTTCAATTTCAGCTGAGAATTCCAAAATCGAGATAGAAGACGATGCAACCGGAATACCAGCAGCAGAAGTGGAAAATATTCTACTTAACATCGCCCAGTCAATCAAAACACGAGGTGTGAACAAGGGATTTAGAGGTATTGGAAGGTTGGGTGGTCTTGCTTACTGTGAAAAATTAATTTTTGAAACTTCGTATATGAGCGAGAAACAAAAGACGAGAGTCCTTTGGGACTCTAAATTATTGAAGAAAATACTAAATAATCGTTCTCAAAAGGAAGAAGCAACTTCAGTAATTAAATCAGTGGCATCCATTGAAGTTGAAGAGGCAGATAGTAGTTCCCATTTTTTTAAAGTGATACTTGAAGGTGTTAGCAATACTCTGCTTTTAGACCTAAAGGAAGTGAAGAAATATCTTTCACTAGTTGCACCGATACCATTTCCAACTAAGTTTTACTTTAAGTCCAAAATCAGCGAAGACCTCAAAAAGTTTGGTATAAATTTAGATGAATATAAAATATTTCTAAACACAGAGCTTTTGTTTAAAGATTATACTACTTATATTTACAAAGGTGATGAAGAAGTTAGAAAAAAGGAAGACGAAATAGTCGACATTGAATTTATTTATGAAAAAGCATCTGACGGGGAGTTATTGTATTGGGGATGGTACTCGATTTCAAAAAAGCTTCAATCACTAAACCAGATTAATAATGGCCGAGGTTTAAGATTGCGGAAATCTAACATTCAGATTGGTGATGAATACACATTGCAAAAGTTCCACAGAGATAAGAGATTTCAATTTTACTTTGTGGGTGAAATACATGCACTTCACCCCGAATTAATCCCAAATTCCAGGAGAGACTATTTTACTGAGAACGATTATTGCAAAGAATTCGAAAAAAAAATCAAACTCTTTTTCCATTCAACTATATACAAATTGTGTTACTCAGCCTCTGAGATTAATAGCAGCGTTAAAAAAATAGAAGAATTCACCAACTTTCAAAATGATTTTCAACAAAAGAATATCGATGGATTCACCTCATTTGATGAGCATGATGAGTATCGGCTGGCGTTGGAGACCAAACACAATGAGGCAGTAAAAGCTCAAAAAAAGCTTGAAAAAATAAAAAGAGAATCACATGAGATGGCTTTAACCCCAATAAAGAAGGTGATTGACGGTGTTGCCCCTGTAATCGCTCAATATTCAATTCCTGAAAACCTAAAAATTATAGATCATCAAAGCAAACCCAAACTTCGGACTACGAAATTATCCGCCTTAAGTAGAGAACAACAAAAATTCCTTGGGAGAATTTTCGGTATAATAAAGAAAGTCCTTGACAAATCAACAGCAGAAAATTTGATCCTTAAAATTGAAGAAGAATTGAAATGAAACTTAATAAATTTGACTTCGGTGCTGAAATTATTTCCATACTTACCAAAGGGATGTATCCTGACCCAAAGGATGCACTCAGAGAATACATCCAAAATGGCGTTGATGCGAAGGCCAAACATATGACTGTAAAAATTAGACAAGATTCAATTGTTATTGAAGATGACGGAGTTGGGATGAGTTGGGAAGAAATGAGAAAAGCTGTTCGTGTTGGTGTTTCGAATAAAACTCCCTCCAAAGATGTGGGATTTATGGGAATTGGTTTATACAGTTCTTATCACTTATGTAATCAACTCTTAATATTTAGCCATACCGAAGATCATGAAGTCAATCAAATCACAATTGACTTTGGAGGAATGAAAAAAATAATTGAAGAACAACGATTAACAAGAATCCGTAAAGAAATTTCTGGTGACGAAATCATGGACCTTCAATCAATTCTTGAATCACATATAACTATTTCTGAGAAAGGATCGCTGACTGTTGAAGATTACCCTAAAAGGGGTACAAGAATAGAAATTTCAAAACTCGAGCCGCATTTTTATACTCACCTATCTAATTCTGCTTTAGTTGCAACTTACTTAAGAAATGTAGTACCTCTTCATTTTGATAAAGAAAATTTTTATTATGGGGAACTAATTGAAAATGAGATTGAAGAATATTGCAAAAAGAATAACGCAGAATATGAATCAATAATGCTCACTTTACAAATTGAAGGTGAGACGGTTAAATTGTTCAAACCATATTTAGATTTTGATTTTTCAGGTGATATCAAACTAATCGAACCTAAAATTTTCCCGATTAAATTGGGAAAAGAATTTTTTGGTGTTGCATGGGGTTGTCTAAATCCAGAAAGAAAAAAACTTACAAATAAATCCATAAGAGGGTTTGTTCTGAAAAAACAGGGCTTTTCAATTGGGAATAGAGAAAATTTAGTAAAATATTTCCCCAAGGGGAATACTTTTTTTGATAGATATACCGGGGAGATAATCATTATCAATCCACAACTTCTACCAAATGCCTCTCGGAATGAGCTTGAGTATAGTGCGACACGGTCGAAATTTTATGAAGCCCTAACAAATGTAGCTTCAAATTTCGACGTTGAGGCAAACAAATTCCAAGAAGAAAATAAAGGAGAGGTTTCTTTAGCAAAAAATCTTGATTTGTTTAATCAAGAGTTGGCTCAGTTTAATGAATCAACTACAAACTCTGATGTACTAATTAAAAGTATAGTCAATCTCCATAAAATCGAAAAGGAGATAGAATCACGAATTCAAAGAAAAGGCTTTAGCTCAGAGACACGTCAGAAAGCGGTGGAACTAAAGAATCAGGTCAATGAATTAATAAATTTGATTAAATCTAAAATCAGCCCTGATAAAATTAATAATAAAAAACAACCAAACCGAAAATTAACAATTGCAAAAAACATTGCTGAAATTGGTATAAATCAACAAACAGAGTTTAAAAATTATGATAGTCTCGTCACTTTGTTGCAAGATTTAGAATACAACCTCGATTCAGAATTAACTGAATTGATATCAATCATTGACGAAATGTTTGTACAACGATTAGCAACGAACCGAAAAGAGTATTATAAATTACTCATTGAACTAAGAGAAACTGTTCTTAATAATTGAGTTAATTTTAATATAATGTCCAAGTTTAATACACCAAATAAATACACCATTAGAAATGAATGGGATAAGCCTATTCTCAAAACTTTAGCTGAGCAGTTGGGGGAAAAATTGGTTTATTTTGGCTTGCCCTCACCGGATGCTGAAGATATTACTGATTGGATTGACTATTTAAGTGTTGTAATAGCGTTTCAATGTAGAAACTATCCTTACCCGTCAGACCCAGAGCAACCTAGAGATGAGATACTGAAACTTTTCAATTACTTAAATAAATTGGAACGTGAGTCAAAAATCGAAAATTTTGTTGTTTATGATGGTTACTTGGAAGAAGTCATATTGAGAGGAGATGATAATTCCCCGCAACTTATAAAATTTAACATGGATCGTTTTATCACACTTTTTAATCTCGATTTTTGCAACAACATTCTTTCACCGATTGAATATGTTGATGAAAATGGACATCCTCGGAAAGGTTATAAGTTCGATGCAATAAATAAACTAATTGAGTTGCAAAGTTGTTTAAAAACTGGGAGTTCGAGTTTTGTTTTTTTTCTCACTATTCACTGTCATTATGATGGTGAGGAAATTCGAAATTTTATTGAAAATCCACCACAATCTTGGATGAAGAATTACATCTCAGATTGCAATAAATTAAAAAAATTGGAGAGAAAAAAAAGAATATTGCGTTTATTTGTTTATGATAGTTTTTACAGTTCTTTTAAGGAATTTTCACTATCCTTTAGTTTTTTACCTGTAATTTTCTACAGTGGAATTAACGATGTATCATTACTTCACTTCTGTGTACTAAGCGATTCTCAACCGAAAGATCCTTTTAATTCTGATTCTAAGTCAGTTATTAAGGAAGCTTTTATAACGGTCAATGGAAGTACATTTGAGAGTGTAACACCCTTTTTAGATGAAATTGAAATTGATGTAAATTCAATTCTTCAGAAAGTTGTCAAGTTAATTCCCCAAGAAAGATAGAATTTCTATGAGATCAATATTACTGATAGAGCCGGACTATAAGAACAAATACCCTCCGATTGGGCTTATGAAGATTTCTACTTATCATAAGCAACTGGGTGACAAAGTTAAGTTTTTCAAAGGCGATCTAAGAAATTTAGTTCTTGAAGTGATGACTGAGGAATGCATCTCTAAATTAACCAGTATAGATTCATACCTGGTTGAGAAGTTAGACCATTCATTGATTCGCGGCTTTATTAAAACTGGCAAAAAAGATATTATCCCTCTTATTCCATTACAGGAATCAAAGTATTGCGAACTATTACGGAAAAACTTGGCTGATTTTTCATATAGATTCCGATCGAGAAAATATGATACTTTCCCCAAATGGGATAGAGTCTACATTACCACACTATTTACATTTTATTGGAAGATAACTGTTGAAACTATCAACTTCGCAAAGAACCTGGTTACTAATTTAGAAGAATTAAAAGTTGGAGGCGTATTAGCCTCTCTACTTCATGCAGAATTAGAAGCAGAAACAGGTATTAAACCGTTTCGAGGACTATTAGATAAGCCTGGTATCTTAGACCCTGAGCTAAATGATGCCCAAAATATGATTGTCGATGATTTGGCTTTAGACTATTCAATTCTGGACGAGATTGATTATAATTATCCAACTGGTAGTGCTTACTTTACATTTATGACAAAGGGTTGTACTCGGAAATGCTCCTTTTGTTCCGTGCCAAAATTAGAACCAACTTATAAGGAAAAAATTTCTACAATCGATAAGTTCTATGAGATTAAGCAAAAATTTGGGGAGCAGCAAAATTTGTTACTTATGGATAATAATGTTCTTGCTTCTCCTAAATTCGCAGAGATAATAGCCGAAATAAAACAGATGGGATTTGTTAAGGGGGCTCTATTTCATGAGCCAAATCAATTACAAATTTGTTACGATAATCTTCGTCTAGGAGAAAATGAAAGAGCAAATATAAAGAGGTCCAAGAAACTGTTAAATAGCTTATTACCTCGACTTAAAGGAAGTGTAAAGCAAACATATTATGAGATTCTTTTGGGTCATAATTTGCTCGAGATAAACACCAACGCTACTAAACGAAACATATTAGAAGCAAGTTTAGAGGTAATGGAGATATACGAAAAATATAGGAATAAAGCTCCTAAGCACAGGTATGTTGATTTTAATCAAGGTACTGATGCTCGATATGTTACGGATGATATTATGAGATTGTTGAGTGAAATTCCAATCAGACCCCTTCGTATAGCATTTGATTATTGGGGTATAAAAGATCAATATGTTAACGCCGTAAAGTTAGCTGCAAAATATGGTATTAACGAATTGTCCAACTACATTTTATACAATTTTAATGATAAACCCGATGAGTTGTACAAACGTCTTGAAATTAATGTTGAACTTTGTGAACAACTAAATATCCATATCTATTCTTTCCCCATGAAATTTATCCCCTTATTCGGTGAAGAGGCAAAACATAGGAATTATATTGGTCCTAAATGGAATAGGAAATATATCCGAGCAATACAATCTATTTTGAATGTTACAAAGGGGATAGTGGCTCCTGGGAGGAATTTCTTCGAGAAGGCATTTGGAAAAAATCTGGAAGAATTTCACGAAATATTATTAATGCCTGAAACTTATATCGTCTATCGATATTTTTTCGAGGACAATGGTCACACAGCAGATTGGCGAATGAAACTGTATGCCTTAAATAGCGAAGAAAGAAAAATCGCTGAAGAGATAATTACGCGAAATGACTTTACAAATATTTTTATAAAAACAGATAACGCGAAGATATCTGATCTGTTACAACATTACACAATAACACGCGATAGAGTAAAATCTATTAAAGTTGAAGATGTTGAATACAAGTCCCAAAAGAGACAAACCGAAAAAATCCTACTTTCGGATAATTTCAAGGTACTGACAATTACTCCAGAGTATGAAGACATCGCTGAGCGAAAGAAGAAAATAGCTTAACGATTTCCTTTTCTTGTTCTGTGAAGGTATAAATAAGGTATAAATTCGAATGAAAACGAAGACACAGAATTTTTTTGTTTTTTTTTATGTCATTTTTAATAGATGTTTGTAAAATAGTCTTTCTATCAAAGATTTAACACTGCAATGGATAAGTTGAAGTTTTCAAAAATTTCAAGCCTAATTCACCCTTTTTGCAACTGTTACCTCTAATAAATAGAGCCCAAAAGATACTCCAACAAAATCTTAAAGCGTCACCTCAACTACATCAATTGATTTACCCTGAAAAATCCATTTATACTGCTGGATAAATCTCCCGATCCCCGGGGGCAGTTAATGGATGGCATGATAATCAAGCAATTCACAATTTAAACTAATCAAACTTTTCTAATACCTCACCCTACTTAAGACATTATCAGTCAATAATCATGATAATTCAAATTATTTTCACTAAATTCCCTCTCATCCTTTTTGTTAATCGTTTTGGTGACCGAGGGGGATTGTGTTTACTGTGATATTTATTGTGATTGTGCGTGGAATTGTTAAATGGCGGAGATTTAACGCCGGCTTTTCATCTTATAATTGAACGGGATATATTATGAAGCTCATTTATACCAGAGTGTTTTTGTTATCAATTTTTTGTGTGATGGTTTTAGGTCTGGTTGGTTGCGATAAGGCGGACCAACCAAAAGCCGAGGCTCCTGCGACTGATTCTGTAAAGACTGAAAACCAGATGAATATGGAGGAAAAGGAGAGCAAAGAGCCTTTACCGCCTCCGGCAGTCGAGAGACGATTCTACGGAAGTGCAACCGCAATTGTGAAAAGAGCCTACTTTTATTCTTCTGCTGACTTAAGTTCACGGAGACGGGACTATATTATTGAAGGACAATCAGCAGAAATTCAGAGGGAAAAGGGAGATTTTATCTATACGCGGTTCGTCTATGGCGGGAGAGAAACCCGCGGATGGATGTATAAAAGAGATTTTATGATTTCAGACGGCACATCTCCTTCATATAATGATAATGAGGAAAGCAGCGGAAAAATTGGCGGCACTTCGAGAGATTACAACGATATAAACGGCATTTACTCTTTCAAAAATTCTGAAATGTCTGCTCGAATAACCATTCTCGGCGATAAATGGTTCGGGAACCATAAAATAATGGGTGAGCTCGAAGTGGAAACGGGCCTGGTTAAAGGAAAGGACCTGATGGATGAATCGGGATTTGTAAAGGTCGGGTATGTGAGTGGCAACAATCTTCATACAACTTTGTTCAACAGACAAATCACCCTGCGAAAAGAATAAACTTACAAAAGAAAAATATTTATTAGCTCTATCGGTTTTCCGAATTGGTAGTTAATTCTTCTATTATAATTTTAGGAGTGTAGCGTGCGAAGGGTATAATAATGTTTGGATATAACAGATTCTTCATCCATTAGTTTCTAAAAGTGGTTTTGTAATATGAAAATTTCCGGAATTCGCACTTTTCTCCTTTTTATGGGATCAATAGCCCTGGTCCTCCTCTTATATATTATATTCTTTTCCTCCGATAATTTGACCAATAAACCACCAATTAAAGAACCCACCGGTAAAGTTAATGTTAAGCCTGATACAGTGGAAACGGTGGATGCTTCCGATACGATCAAGTTTAACGGACAAGATTCCGTACGATTGGAAGATGAAACCACCCTGTCGAGAGTAAATCGATATCTCAAACGGTATTCGGAGTTAAATATCACCGGAGATGTGAAAGAATATCTAAAACTATACAAAAACCCTGTTTTAATCGGTGCAAAATCTTACGACGAAAAGGAGTTGGCGGATTTTGCAGGGAAATATTTTGCAAGATACAAAACACAATTCCACTATTTTGAATATACCAGGATATATGCACGAAAGCCAAAAGAATTTATTGTTTATACCCGCGAAAACCACGACTACACAGAATTGGCGACCGGCAAGTATGTTGGCATAATGGCAGAAAAGAAGTTTGTGCTTCAGAGAGTTGGCACCAATCTTTACTGCACAGAGATGCAGATGTTTAGTTTTGTAAAGAAGTGAAAATTATGAAATTCAGTGTCAAATATGAATTAAATAAATCTATTCGGGACTTCAACAGGCTCAGATTATGAATATTCCTTTTTTCAACCGACAAGAAGAGTTGGCAAGACTGGTAAAACTGTTCCGTGAGGAAATCCTCACCGGTCATTCATTTGCCTGCGTGATAAGTGGTCAGGTTAACGCAGGGAAAACTGCATTAATTGAACAATTTGTGAACAGACTGCGGGATGATCTGGATATCTCTTCTCAGATGCAAAACTTCCAAAAATCGAAACATGTAATAGAATTTGAATGTGGTTTTGAGTCACAAAAGGAACCTTACAGTGCATTTTTATCGATCACGGATCAAATTCTTAAAAACGATAAATACAGGCTCGTCTTTTCAAAGATCGTTAATCTTATAATGGTGCTGGTTGGTGTGAACAATGTAAGTGAAGCTTTCAATTCACTTATGACACTCGCCAAGACGATAAAGACTGAGGACAAAAAAGATTTGTCACAGTTGGAGATAAAAAAATTCAATAGATATAAGGCTTTTCTTAAACGACTAACCCGAAGAGTTCCTGTTGTTTTTGTAATCAAGAATGCCCAATATCTCGACATTCATTCACTAAAGTTGATTGAGTCGATCCTCTATAATTCAAACGGATTTGCGGGAGCGTTCATCCTCGAGATGAGTGAAAACCTGGGTGATTCAGACGATGCTGTTGATTTCATCTATAATTTGATAAAAGAAGGAAGAATCGAGAAGATTCACCTGCTTCCTCTCGATCCTGATTTCCCGGAGCAGATGTTGGCACCTGTGGTGGGGAAAGATTTTTTCACGAGTGAGGAGATTGATCTCCTGTTTACAGTTTCAAAGGGGTTGCCGGGTAATCTCGTAGAGTTGATTAACAAATTTGTGCGAGATGGCTGGATATACAAAGAGAATGGGGAGTGGCAAAAAGTACTCGATTTTAAAGAGAAATTTCAGCCAAAGGAGCAGCAATTAATCGACCTGCTAATTCTCTTTTTTGCCGATAAAGAGATTAATGATGCAGAAATGGCTGTCGTTAAAAAAATGGCACAGAAGTGGGGGCTTAACAACAGTTACATCGAATTTTGCATCAAAATGCTCTCATCGATTACCACTCTCGGTTACAGATTTGAGAGGACACTTCCCTGGGGGTTTTTATCGGAGTATGTTTTTCAGGTTGTATCCCCGGAAGAAAAGCATAAAATTGTAGAATATTTGCCGACGGAAAACAGGAATTTACCTCTGAAGCATGACAAAGTTTTTAACCATGAAAACCTTGTGGAGGCGACTACAATTCACCAGTTTGAAGGGGGAATTCTGGTTGAGTGGAGTTATACCGAGGGGAAGAGGATGCGGGAAATCCTTCTAAAAAGGAAAAGCCTGCACCTCGACAAATGTCTAAAACTCGTAACAGAAGTGTTGCAGGGTCTTAGGGAGCTTCACAAATATAACATTATACATACCTATATTACTCCCGAAGCAGTAATTGAATCGAATGATGGGACATATATGCTCGCCACTCTCGATCTTGATATCTTAAGTTTTATAAGAGGTTATGGCAGAAGGCTTTACAGCGACTCAATCTTTTATTCAGCACCCGAACTTTTGACTGACGGGAAGCCCTCGGTCAGGTCAGATATCTATTCACTCGGCATGCTTCTTTTCCGGTTGATAACAAATACACTGCCTTTCATCGATCTAAATCCCAAAAAGGCTAAAGAACAGATAGTAAACGGGCGATTAAACTTCACGGAACTAAGGGCATTTAATAATTCTGACGCTTTGGATCAATTTTTTCGAGTTTGTTTGAGTAAAAATCCCGCCGATAGATTTTCGAATCTCGATGAATTTTTAAGTGGTTTGCAAAGGATTAGGGATGGTCTCACACACACGACGAAGCAACAAACAACAAATGCCGCTTCGGAGCAGAAAAAACCTGAAACCGTTAAATTACCGATATTAAAATATGCACTCCGAACCTTTTTGGTTGTGGCACTTGTGGCGGTGTGTTTTGGTGTGTTCCGTTATTACAGTAGCTTAAAAACCCTCGGTTCCACGGAAAAGGAATTAAAGGAGGTTGTAGTTGAAGTGGTGCCCGGTAGTCAGGATTTTAGCACCGTCTCACCCATGATACATGAAGAAATTGAATTTTTGCTACAGGAAAACCTGATGCGAGCAGGAAATGTAACCACGATAAGTGGTGCGGAGTACCGGGTAATCAAAAATTCGAACGATGGTCTCGATTATGTACCTAAACTGTATATAAGGGGGGAGCTAAATCGTTCAAAAGCGGGGTATGAACTGCTGCTAACCTATGAAAAGTCGGGTGAAAAGATAAAAGATACAACGGTGGTGTTTAATGAGCCGGTTACATTTCTGCAGGAAGTGTTGCCCGTAATTACCACTTCAGTACTGTCACTTAGAAAGATCAAAGCGATTAATAAAACTCCTGTTTGTTCAAGTTGGGATGCTTTCACAGCATTTCTTAGGGGCAGACGAGCATGGAACAGGATGGACAAAACGATAGCAAAGTTGGAATTTGAAAAAGCATTGTCTTACGACCCCGGGTTTACCCTTGCCAAACTTAAATTGTTGGAAGTACTAAAGTTTGAGGGGGGAAACACTTCGGAGATCGATTCATTGTTGACCGGGGTCAAGAAAAAAATGAACGATCTTTCTGCGGTTGATTCAGTAAGGGTGCTTGCCGTTGAGCATTCAATTTCGGGTTCTTATCTTCAGTCAGTGGGATTTTTTAAGCAGATAGCCGAAAAATTACCGTATGACAAATTTTCTTTCTACGAAATTGCAGAAGCCTACTACGAACTTGTGGATAACGATAATGCAATCGAATATTACCGCAAGGCTTTGGAAATTGATCCCGAGTTTACTCTTGCGTTAAACCATTTAGCATATTCTTTACTGAATAAATACAGGGCAACCGAGGCATTAGGTCATTTTAGAAAATGTGTTGAGCTTGACAGTTCCGCAAACTCTTTCGACAGTATGGCAGATGGATTTTTTGCGGCGGGTATGATTGACAGTGCGATAATCTACAAACAGAAGGGATTGGAGCGGGACCCGAGTCTTGAATATCTGCACAGTGGTAGCGGCCTTCTTCATGCTGTAAAAGGAGAATGGGCTAATGCTGCGAACTCATTTACAATCTACAACAGTCTCGTGAAAGGGAATGAAGGATTGCAGATGAACGGGCTGTTTTACCTGGCTTTCACTCAATTTCTTTATGGTAATCTTCAGGAAGCTGAAAACCTTATCAGCAAATCGATAGCCACCATTTCTGAATATCCATCTATTCTTGGTTATCAGGAAAATTATTGGCTAAAGGGGATGTTATGTTTCCACACGGGGGATTCCAGCGGGTTAAAAAACATAATTTCAACTTTTGCCCGAGTGATAAAAAAGCATAAATTTTCAAAAACGGCTTATCATCCGATCTATAAGTTTTATATTCATTTGAATATACTTTCAGCAATTCTGACTGGTGACAAAGAGAGGATGCAGAAAAATGTCTATGTGCTCGATAACGACATAATAGAAAAAGTGAAAGATCACGGGTCAATCTTCGACTATGGATTTATCAACTATCATCTGTTTAAGGTGTTTAGTTCGAAGAAATTTGAGAATAAAGATCAGGCACAATTATTCAAAAGGAAAGCGGACAGCCGCAACAATTTTTATAAATCGTTGGCTCCTGAGGTGTATCGATTCTAAATTATTTGAGTAAAATAATCTTTTGAGTGAGTCGTTTAGTCCCCATTTGTGCTGTAACAAAATAGACACCTGACGAAAGATTTGATCCGTTTATTGTGAAGTGGTGAACGCCTGAATCTTTGGTGCCTTTAAATATTGTGTTTACGAGGGTGCCACGACTGTCAAACAGAGATATCTGCACATCTGATAGAGCAGGTATATCGAGTGTAAAACTCGTTTGGGGGTTAAAAGGATTTGGAGTTGCATTTCCCATTTTATAATCTGCGGGAGCAATTGGAGATTTGTCACTCACACCAACCGTTGAGAGGGGGATTTTTACAGTTTGAATCTGGTAAATCCCCGAGCGGTTATCCATCCAAAACGGGTGCAGGAAATTATTGTCAGAGACAATTGATATATTGTCGCCCTGATATCCCTGTCCCAACCCGCCGATAGGTGTAGGCTTAAAATTTCTGTCTGAAATCTCATATTCTGTCCAGGTATTTCCGTGGTCGAGTGATCTTGCGAGGAAGACCCCTGCGGAGTCGGAGGTTGTCGCTCTGTCGTCGTAATAAATTACATTAATTCCGCCATAAATATCCACGGTCATAGCAGGGAAAAACTGAATTTTCCCGTTGTTAAGTGGATCCTGGTTTACGCGAATTCCTTCTGACCATGTTACACCGGCGTCGGTGGAGCGATTAAAAATTATGTCGGGATCAGAGCCGGCAACCGATGTATTTTTTTGTGTAGTGATCACATATAGCCATGGGGTTGACATACCATCGATATAATCCATGGCGAGTTGTGGATTGCTGTTCACCCGAATATTCTGTTTAGTTGGAAGCACACCTTGAATTCCATTGGTTACGAACGCATTTTCAGTTACATTCCATGTGTTTCCGCCGTTGGTTGATTTGGCAAAACCGGTATATTTTTCAGTAAATGGGGAAGTGGAGGTAACTGCAGCCCAAACGGTATAAATATTCCCGATAAAATCGACAACAATTCCCCCACCGTAATTTCTGTCGGTTGGGGAATTAATTTGTGTTACCGCCGACCAGTTTAGTCCACCATCATCCGTGTAAGAGAAAACCAAAGGATAGGGTGGGCTATACCTGACCCAAACCGCATAAATTCTTCCATAATGAGGGCTTATCAATCGTTGGTCAGAAGCAAGCCATGCCCTTTCCAGCTCAACATTAGTTATGGCTTTTGCGTTTGACCATGTTCTTCCCTTATCAGTTGAACGGTGAGAATAGAGTCCATATAGTGGAATTTTTCCGTTCCGGGTTATAACAAAGTTACCATCCTTGTCGATTGCAACACCGGGATCACCACCATGAAAAGCTATTGAAGGACCACCGGAACATGTATCGGTTCCAGAAAATGTGGTTCCTCCATCGGTTGAGACATAAATTCCCTCACTCACAAAAAACTGGGGTGCAAAACTAATGGCATTAGCTGATAAAAATATTAAATCGGAAAAATATGGATGTGTGGTAGCCACCACCTCGGTTTGTGTTACGGATGATGGGAAAACTGATGAATTCGGGATACCCAAACGGGTATAATTTTGAGCTGAGGTAACTGTCATTAAACAGAAAATTCCGTAAAAAGCGAATGAAAGGGATGTTTTCCGGATTAAAGCATTCAAAAATTTATTATTCTGTTTATTTGGCATTATTGACCTGTTTTTACATTAAACCACAGAGTGCAACGAGCACACTGAGGAGAAAACCGCAGAGGACGCAAAGATCGCAAAGGGGCAAAAATGCCCCTCATACGAAAAATTACTGCATTACTGCATTACTGCATTAAAACCTGTATCCCATTGTAAAAGATATAAACGCATTTCTTGGTTCGCCGAGTTCATAAAATCTGGCAGAGGTTGAGTTTATGTTCAGGAACGCAGCGTATCTGGTATCAAAGATGTTGTTGACACCGCCAGAGAGCAAGAAATTGAGATTTTTAACTTTGAGATCGAGACCAAGCACCGAGTTCAACAGTGTGTAGGAGGGGTTGCTTTCCGAATTTGCATCATCGGTGTACATATCTGAGATATGGACAACAGACCCTTTTACAAATCCCGTAAGATTTTCGGTCAGGTTTTTGCTCCAGGCAGCAGAGAAGTAGAAGTTATGCTTTGGAACTGAAGGGACAATTTTACCCGAGAAATCCTTATCCTGGGTTACAAAATTACCTTGATTGTCTAATTTAATCACTCTTGCAGTATAAGTATCGTAGTTGAAGCTGCTGAATGTGTATGAAAACTTAAACACAAGAGCTTTAAGAATAGCTGTTTCAGCCCCAAGTTCGAAACCTGTTCTGTTTGTTTTTGCAGAATTGCGATAGAAGACACTTCCCAAAACTTCGAACGGGACAATTTCGTTATCGATCATGATATTGAAAAAAGTACCTTCGAAGAAGAGGTAGTTAAAAAGTCCCTTTGAGAAAATCAGGTTTCCTTTGGTACCGATTTCAAAGTTTTTTGACTTCTGAGCTTCGAGATCGGGGTTGTAGATTTTCCCTTGGTTTGAACTTGTCGGGTAGTTGTCGAGTTCATTTCCTGCGGGGGAGTCGAAACTTAGTCCATAAGAAGTGTAAAGGGAAAGATATGGAGTCAGTTTATAGTTCAGAGCGAGTTTTGGGGTGAAGGCTTCATATTTTTTCCTATCATCCTGGGAACCCAAAAGTCTGTTTTTTGCGGCAAAAGTAACATTATCATATCTTCCTGTTAGCAGGAGAGCAAATTTGTCGGGGATAAATTCGAATCTTTCCTGGAGGAAGAATCCGGCATTTTGAATCGTTTCATCTACAAGTGTGAGGAGGTTGTCACCTTTCATACCATTGATGTTGTTATATTCTTCAATGGGACCGGTCTGGTAGAAGAGATCGCCACCGACCGAGAAGGTGTTGCTGAAGCCTGCAATTTTTGATTTGTTGGTATATCTTGATGAGGCACCCATACCGTAACGGTTGAAAATTCTGACTGTTTTCTGTGCTCTTTCGAAATATTTTAGTGTGAAATAACCTGTTATTTCAAACTCATTATTTTTTTTCTCATCAAACGAAGTTTCGAACTTGACGCCGAATCTACCTTTGTTGGAGAGTCTGTAATAGTCAAAATCTTTTTCGGTTTTGGCTGCCTGGTATGGGTCGAGGTCGAACTCGGATTTTTTAAGAGAGCCGGGAAGTTTGATAACACCCGTAGCTGAGTAGCCAAAAAGGGAGAGTTTTGATACGGCGTTCAGTTTGGTTTCAAGCACGGTATTAAAGATGTTCCAAAAATCTTCAGAGTGTTGTCGGTAACCTGCAAAATTATGATAATTGTATGAAGCCATAAACTTGGTATCCCCCGATTTAACACCGAGTTTTACGCCGTTTCTTCTCAGACCAAATTCACCAAATTCGTTAAACTGAGTGACAAAAGAAGAGGGGAAGTTGATTTCGTTGATGAAGTTAACAACACCACCGGGTGCATTCGTATAGAGAGAAGAAGCACTTCCGCGGACAAGTTCGATTGATCCGATTGAATTAAAGTCTATTGCTTCTATGCGGGTTTGTCCGTCAGGTTCTGATTCGGGGATACCGTCGAGCAGAATTCTAATGCCTCTGATTCCGGAGTTTGAACGGCTTCCAAATCCTCTGATTGACATTCTGACATCGTGGTTTCCGTAGCGGGATTGCATAAAGAGCCCCGGGATACCCGACAAAACTTCATTTACAGATGTTTTTTTATCAAATGTGTAGGCACTGTTGTCCATTCTGTAAACGGGATAGGGAATATCAATAATTTTTTCACCAACCCTTGTTGCGGTAATTACAACATCATCGAGCTGGTATTTGATGGTATCTTTTTCGTTGGGTATATACTGATCTTTAAGTTGAGCGGATACCTGCCAAAAAGTTGCGATTAAACTGAAAATAAAGAAGACTTTTTTCATTTATTTTACTTTCATAAAAAATATTCGATTGAGACTAAACTTAATAAATTTTGGTGTGTTTTTTTATGAAGGGGATAAAAATATACCCTGATAAAATATGAAGAAACTTTGATGGCTTAGGAGAGAATGAAAGTGTATTGTAGATTCATGAAAAACCTGTAATATTGCCGATGAAAAAAAGAGGTATTCAGAAGAATGAAGAAAAAGATTCTCGTCGTTGATGATGAAGTGGAACTGAGGAAGCTGATTGTAAAGTTTCTGACTCTCGAAGGATACTCTGTAACAGAAGCAGACAGCGGTGAGAGTGCTTTAGATCTGTTGCAGAAAGAGGAGTTCCCTGTAATACTCTCTGATTTGAAAATGCCAGGGATATCGGGTCTTGATCTTCTCTCCAAAGTAAAATCGATGGATTACGCGATTGAAGTTATACTTCTTACTGCATACGGAAACATTGAGGACGGAGTGGAATCGATCAAAAGAGGGGCTTTCGATTATATAACCAAGGGGGATGAGGATAACAAAATTCTTCCTGTGGTAGCAAAAGCTTTTGAAAAGATCGAATTAAAAAAGAAAATTCAGCATCTCGAACAAAAAATCGGGATGGGGCACAGTTTTAACTCACTAACGGGAAGCAGCCCTGCAATTCATCAGATCAGGGAAATGGCGAAAAAAGTGGCGGCTACCGATGTCCCCGTTTTGATAACAGGAGAGACAGGCACGGGGAAGGAGATACTGGCACAGGCAATTCACAACGGAAGCAACCGCTCGCACGCCCTACTGCTCACAATAAACTGTTCCGCCATACCAAAAGACCTGATAGAATCCGAGCTGTTCGGATATAAGGCAGGTGCTTTTACGGGTGCGACAAAGAACAAGAAGGGGCTTTTTGAAGAAGCCCATACCGGTACTCTTTTTTTAGATGAAGTGGGAGAATTGGAACCCCTTGCCCAGGCTAAACTCCTGCGAGTGATTGAAACCAAGTCATTCATTAAAACGGGTGATACTGTCGTAACGAATGTAGATGTCAGAATAATAGCAGCTACAAACAAAAATCTGGAAGAAGAGATTTTGAAAGGGAATTTCAGAGCAGATCTCTATTACAGATTAAGTGTTTTCAGCATTAACATCCCGCCACTGCGTGAAAGAAAAGAGGACATCCGAGAGTTGACTCTCGAAATAATAAGTTCACTTTGCTTTAAAATGAACTTGCCAAAAGTTGTAGTGGAGGAAAAGTTTCTCTCCCAACTTGAAAAATACTCTTTCCCCGGAAATATCAGAGAGCTCCGAAATGTAATTGAAAGATCTCTTATTCTTTCGACAAACGGAAAACTGAGTGAAACTCATCTACCGTTGGAGTTTTTTATCGAATCGTGCATTGATGCCGGAGAGGAGAACCTCGACCTGGTTGAGAAGAAACATATTCTCAATGTGCTGAAAAAATTTCACAATAATAAAACGCATGCAGCATCTGCACTTGGAATTGGAATAGCAACGCTCTACCGCAAATTGGAAAAGTACGGGATATCTTCGGAGACAGATTAACATTCCAAATACTCTCAATTTAATATGATTACCCTCTCATTTTGATAGGGTGACTCTCCCGCATTCACAAATAGCCCGATTTAGCCCCTCTAATAGTAAAAAAAATCAGTTGGCACAGTTTTAGCATTTATATACCAAAAATGTGGTGTAAAAATGGAAACTGTCGTTCTACTCTCTGCCGGATTGTTCTTATTTCAATTGATGAAGCTTCTCATCGTTTTTTTCAACAGACTTTAAGGAGTAAATAAAATGATCACTCTGTTAATCTTGAGCATAATGATGTTAGTGTATCTCTTCTATGTTCTGATAAATCCGGAAAAATTCTGAGGAAACCGTGTACGAAAATATTATCTCCGTCTTTTTGATTTTTGCTGCAGCAATTTTGGTTGCTTACCCGCTCGGGAAATATATCAGCCATGTGTTTAAAGGTGAGCCGGTATTCACTGATTTTTTGAAGCCCATAGAGGATAAAATATATCGCTTTGCCGGTATCGATCCTCTTTATGAAATGGGTTGGGCTGAAAACTCAATGGCACTGATTCGCATTAATTCTTTCTTCTTTATTTGGGCTTTTTTAATTCTTGTTCTTCAGGGAGAAACAAGAATTTTAAATCCTGCAAACATTGGTTCGATGGACCCGTATCTGGCATTTCATACAGCGGTCAGTTTTGTTACAAACACTGATCTTCAACACTACTCCGGTGAATTGAATCTTTCTTACTGTTCTCAGATTGTGGTGGTGTGTTTTCTTCAATTTGTTTCAGCAGCCACGGGAATAGCGGTTTTTGCATTATTGTTAGTTGGTCTTTTGAAGAGAAACTCGAGAGGGATGGGTAATTTCTACTGGTTTTTTGTAAGGAGTATCACCAGAATTCTTCTTCCGCTTGCCCTTCTAATGGCAGTTCTCTTAATATTTTTAGGTACTCCAAACAATTATTCACCACCGGTACAGTATCAGGGTTTGGAAAACAGCACCAATACAGTTGCAATGGGACCGGTTGCAACGATAACCTCGATCAAACAAATTGGAACAAATGGAGGTGGTTACTACGCAGCAAATTCCGCCCACCCGTTTGAAAATCCAAATGTGCTTACAAACGCCCTCGAAAATTTGGCGATTTTGTTGCTACCCATTTCCCTTGTCTTTACATTCGGGTTTTACCTGAATCGGTTAAAAATGTCGATACTCTTTTTTTCTGTAATGACCCTTCTCTTTATTCTCTTTTCTTCGGCAGCGATATACTTTGAATCTTCGGGTAATCCTGACATATCACAGATGGGAGTAATTCAGCCAAATGGAAATATGGAAGGAAAAGAGACAAGGATTGGGGCTGTCCTTTCTGCTTTTTGGGGAGTCTCGACCACCTCCACTTCGAATGGTTCTGTAAACTCAATGCTCGACAGTCACACTCCCGGTGCAGGGGCAATTTATTTGATTGATATGATGATTAATGCCATCTATGGTGGAGTTGGGGTGGGCATGCTTAACTTCTTCCTTTTTATTGTAATTGCAGCTTTTATTGCCGGTTTGATGGTTGGCAGGACACCCGAATTTCTCGGCAAGAAAATTGAAGCCAAGGAGATTAAGATTGCTGCATTAGTAATTCTTTTACATCCGATTCTGATTCTTACGGGAACGGCAATATCGTCTTATGTGGTCTCGGTCGATCCGGGCACAGGGTGGATCAGCGGCACATCTTTTCACGGATTTTCCCAAATGCTCTATGAGTTTACATCTGCAGCAGCAAACAACGGTTCAGGTTTTGAGGGACTTGGAGACAACACGGTTTTCTGGAATCTCACTACAGCGGTTGTTATGCTTTTGGGGAGATACATACCGATTATCGGACCGTTAGCAATTGCCGGTTCGCTTGCATCGAAGAATACTGTCCCTGAATCAGAGGGGACACTTGATACTTCAGGACTTGCTTTCGGTATTATTCTTGCGGGAGTGATTATAGTGATAGCCGCACTATCATTTTTTCCGGCTCTTACACTTGGTCCGATAGCTGAATATTTATCACTTCTCATAGGATAATCGCCATGAAAAAAGAGAAAAACCTAAAACTTTTTGAAAAAAAGATTGTTTTTAATGCAATAAAAAATTCATTCCGGAAGCTTGATCCGCTCACCATGATGCGAAATCCTGTAATGTTCTCGGTTGAAGCAGGCACGGTTGTGATGATGGTTATTACTCTGATACCTGTTTTTAGCGGGACTGTGGAGAAGGGCGAATTTATCTACAATTCTGTGATTACTTCACTTCTTTTCCTAACGATTCTCTTTGGAAATTTTGCTGAATCGCTTGCCGAAGCACGAGGAAAGGCACAGGCTGAATCACTTAGAAAAACAAGAGAAGATACCCCCGCAAAAAAGTTCGAAAGAGATGGTTCGGTGACGATGACAAGTTCTGCCTCTCTTATAAAAGGGGATGTTTATGTAGTGGAGGCAGGAGATACCTTACCCCTTGATGGTGAAATTATAGATGGCATCGCATCTCTGGACGAATCTGCCATAACGGGTGAGTCTGCCCCTGTAGTAAGAGAAGCCGGAACGGATCATTCGGGGGTAATTGGAGGAACCACAGTACTTTCTGACAGGATTGTCGTCAGAGTTACCACTGCAAAAGGGGAATCGTTCCTCGATAAAATGATTCAACTTGTCGAGGGAGCAGGGAGACAAAAAACTCCCAATGAAATTGCCCTGACACTTCTTCTTGCAAGCTTTACCATCGTTTTTCTTGTTGTAACGGTGACTTTGCAACCCTTTAGTCTTTTCGCAAAAACCACAGTTACCATTACATCATTGATCTCTCTTTTTGTGTGTCTTATACCAACAACAATTGGCGGGTTGCTTTCCGCTATTGGAATTGCCGGAATGGAGAGGGCGTTATCTGCGAATATCATAGCTAAATCGGGTAAAGCAGTCGAAAGTGCCGGAGATATTGATGTGGTTCTGTTAGACAAAACAGGTACAATAACCATTGGAAACAGAAAAGCCACACAATTTTATCCTGCAAATGGTTGTCCTCTCGATGAACTTGCTCTTTACTCACGAATAAGTTCTCTGGCAGATCCTACACCTGAGGGGAAATCCATTGTTGAGTTATCCGGGGAATTTAACAGCGACATTTCGGCACACGATCTCAAAAATGCCCTGTTCATCCCTTTTAGTGCTGAATCAAAGATGAGTGGAGTGGATCTCGAAAATGGAATTACGATAAGGAAGGGGGCGGCATCCGCAATTTTACAGTGGGCGAATACCACTGCTGATGATGTGGATGTTGTGACGGTTTGTAACGGTATTTCGCAGAAGGGGGGTACTCCGCTGGTGGTTGCTGTTAATAAAAAAATTATCGGAGTAATTCAGCTTCAAGACATTATAAAACCGGGAATAAAGGAAAGATTCGACAGGCTTCGCAGCATCGGAGTAAAGACAGTAATGGTTACTGGAGATAATTCGCTTACTGCCGGTTACATTGCCGAAAAGGCGGGTGTAGATGATTTTATAGCTGAAGCCACTCCCGTTGATAAACTGAATTACATACTGAATGAGCAAAAAGAGGGGAAACTTGTAGCTATGATGGGCGATGGGACGAACGACTCTCCGGCTTTGGCACAAGCTGATGTGGGTGTGGCAATGAACTCAGGTACCCAGGCAGCGAAAGAAGCATCAAACATGGTTGATCTCGATAATGACCCCACGAAACTTCTTGAAGTTATCGAGATTGGTAAACAATTGCTGATAACGAGGGGAAATGTCACTACATTTTCAATTGTTAATGATGTTGCTAAATATTTTGCTATTGTTCCGGCTCTTTTCTCGACGGGTATTCCCGCTCTTTCAGCACTGAACATAATGGGGCTGTACTCACCCAATTCAGCAATATTATCGGCGGTGATTTTTAACGCACTAATCATCCCCGCTCTCATTCCGTTAGCATTAAAAGGGGTAAAATACAAACCTTTGGGAGCTTCTTCTCTATTAGCAAGGAATCTTTTGATATATGGATTGGGCGGATTGGTCGTCCCTTTCGCAGGAATAAAATGTATCGATTTATTAGTCTCCACTCTATTTTGAAAAACGAAAATGAAACATTTAATAAGTGAAATCAAGTTAAACCTAATAATATTTTTATTACTCGGGATAGGATTCCCGCTTGTGGTGTGGCTATTGGGACTCACAATGCCGGAGAATTCAGCCGGCAAACCTGTTGTCAGGAATGGCATTACGCTCGGTTTTGAAAATATCGGGCAAAAATTTACGAGTGACCGCTATTTTTGGGGAAGACCATCCGCCACGGGTTACAACGCATCTGCATCAGGAGGTTCAAACAAACCGGTGGCAGATTCGCTTTATTTGGCTCTCGTTAAACAGAGGCTCGAAGAATTTCTGAAACGGAACCCGGGAATTACAAAAGATGAGGTACCATCCGATCTGATAACCTCGTCGGGAAGCGGAATTGATCCCGATATTTCAGTCCAATCAGCTATAATTCAGATAAAAAGAATAGCAAAATCGAGACATTTGCGTGAAGAGGTTGTGATGAAAATTGTAGTCGAGAATATCAAACAGCCGATCCTAGGGGTAATTGGCACACCGTGTGTAAATGTATTGAAGCTGAATCTTGTGCTTGATGAGACAGTCGGAGGCAGTTAAATGTCTGAGGTAAACGACCCCGTTCACTATTTCCTGAATCTGATTAAAAAATCGAAGAAAGGAAGACTTAAGGTTTACATCGGGATGGCAGCCGGTGTGGGGAAAACCTACAGAATGCTTCTTGAAGGGAAAGAATTGCTCGAAAATAATATCGATGTGACTGCCGGGTACATTGAAACACACGGCAGAAAAGATATTATCAAACTGATGGCGGGGATTCCGATTCTTGAGCGTAAAAAAGTTTTTTATAAGGGAAAGCTTATTGAAGAATTTGATTTTGAAACTGTTCTTGTACAGCGACCGGAAATTGTTCTCGTGGATGAACTTGCTCATACAAACGCCCCGGGGTCTAAAAACAAAAAACGATGGCAGGATGTGCTCCAGTTGATTGAAGAGGGAATCGGAGTCATCACAACTGTAAACATCCAGCACATTGAAAGCCTGAATGAACTTGTGGAAAAAATCACGGGAATTTGTGTTGAGGAAAGGGTTCCCGATTTACTTCTGCAATCAGCAGATGAAGTGGTAAATATCGATCTGGCAATCGAAGATCTTATCGACCGCTTGAAAGAGGGGAAAATTTACGACATATCAAAAGTACCCACGGCACTTCAAAACTTTTTCCAAAAAGACAAACTCCTGCTCCTCAGGGATCTTGCCCTGAAAGAGGTATCCCACCAGGTTGAAAGAAAAATCAGAAGTGAAATTCCTCTTACACACCGTCAAAAAATGGGTGCAGTGGTTTCTGCAATCGGGACAAACCATGTCTCGGCAAAAAGGGTAATCCGAAGATCATCCGGTATCGCTTCACTATACAATTCAAAGTGGTACTCAATCTATGTGCAAACTTCCGCGGAGAATCCGCTGAGAATAAACCCGGGTACTCAAAGGCAATTAATCAATAATTTCAGACTCGCAACGGAGCTTGGCTCCGAGGTTGTGGAAGTGAAAAGCGATGATCCTGCTCTGGAAATTGTTAATTTTGCCGTGTCGGTTGAAGCTTCTTTGATCGTAATGGGAGAACCTTCATTCTCGATTCTTTACAGGTTGAGATTAAACAATTTTTTCAGACGGCTGACAAGTCTGACAGGCAAAAAAAACATTGACATTTTACTGGTGGCATCAAATGATCACGATAAAAAATAAGATTACCCTTGGGTTTGGTCTTCTTTTTCTCATTATTCTCCTTTTGGGTGTGGCGGGTATCGCATTTATAAATCACCTCGCCAACAAATCGAAAGGGACAATAGTCGATAATTATCACTCTGTCAGTTATACTGTTTCGATGATCGAAAAATTGGACGAACTTCACCGCCTCAATTCGAAACATTTATCTTCAGCTACCCCCGATTCAGTCGAATTGAACAAATTCAAAAAAGCAAATTCTGAATTTG
>CAYSJM010000046.1:0-12956 GCA_964431385.1 uncultured Ignavibacteriaceae bacterium
GGACTTACCTACAAAGGAAAAGTCAACTTCGAGTTTGAGCTTCCAAAATTCACATTTTTTAACAGTATGAACCTGTTTTACGCATTGGAGTACAACAAGTTGACTGTAATAAGTGAAAGACTTGGGAATCCTGTTTCCGACCTTATGTCAGCAGGATTTGGTGCCCAACTCGTTTCAAACCATGTGGATGATTTTATTTTCCCAACCGAGGGGAGCAACTATAGCCTCTACCTTGAGGAGGGAAACCTGTTCCCTTATTTATTCTCGAAGATTTTTACAGGTGAATACCTGTCGTTACTGTTCTTAAAATCGCAGGCAACTGCCAGTTATTACCTTTCCCTCAGTTCTGTTAACGATCTGGTTTTTGGTGTTAAGTTCTCTGCCGGCTACATCGCCACATTATCCGGCGATAAAAATGCAGTGCCATACATCAAAGAGTTTTTTGTAGGTGGCAGCAATTCTGTGCGAGGCTGGTCTTCAAGGGCATTTCCACCTCAAAAAGGGTTGAGCGAAGGGCTGGACGAAAACAGCATACCGGGTGGAAGAATCCTGACAGAAGGTTCGCTTGAACTTAGAAAAAGATTTAACGATCTGATAGGAATGGCAGCATTTGTTGACTGGGGGAACACCTGGAAAGAAATTTCCAATGTGAAAATAAGTGAAGTGGCGGTTGCTGCAGGCTTTGGATTTCGCTTCTACACACAGATAGCTGCCTTCAGGTTGGATTTTGGATTCAAAGTTTATGATCCCTATGACCGCACTCCAATCCCTGAGCGTCGTTTTTTTGATCTCATGCAGTTCCATTTTGGTATAGGAGAAGCATTCTAACCCAATATCAAATTGATTAACTCGCTTGATTTGCGTATATTTAAAAATTTAAAATCCGGTTTTTATGATCCTAAGCATGACAGGTTTTGGCAAGGCCCTTTCAACCTTTAAAGGATATGCCTTTGAATCAGAGGTTAAAAGTCTCAATAGCCGCTACCTTGAAATCACAATAAAGCTCCCCTCACTACTGCAAAACAAAGAATACGAGATAAGGGAAGCCTTGAAGAACCATCTAAGGCGTGGAAAGATATATATAAGTCTCTCGATTAGACCCGAAGAGAATGAAAATGAATCTTTCTTCCTGAATGAAAGCAAACTCAAAGAATTACTAGGAGTTTTTGGCAGGATAAAAAATGATTATGGAGTTTCGGGTGATATTAAACTCGATCATATAATTAATTTCAGAGATATCTTTACTCCAGAATTAGACGAACTCGATGATGAACATATCGATCATCTGAAACAGGTGGTAATCGAGGCGGTGAAACAACTCAATCAGATGAGAGAAGCTGAAGGAGGAGCACTTGCCAGAGATCTTGCTGAAAGAATCAGGCTAATTAGCGATTATTTGGCAGATGTTGAACGAGATTACAGCGGTCAGGTTGGTGAATATTTTAACGAACTTAAACGACGCGTACTCGAAATTACTGAAAACAGCAATATCAATCCCGAAAGGATTGAATACGAAATAGCAATGATCGCCGACAAATCTGATATCACAGAAGAGTGTGTAAGGTTGCGAAGCCATCTCAATTTTTTCCTTGAAACACTCGAAAAAGAGAATGAAGCTGGAAAAAAATTAAATTTTATTTGTCAGGAGATGCACCGCGAAGCAAATACTCTCGCATCAAAATCCCTCTCAACAGAGGCAATTCATAAATCAGTACAGATTCGTGACGAGATAGAGAGAATACGAGAGCAGGTGCAAAATATTGAATAGTAAAAGGGAACGCGGAAAGATATATGTTATTTCGGCACCAAGTGGCACCGGAAAAACGACTATCATTAACAAAATAAAAGAGATTAGACCGGGTATTCGGTTCTCTATTTCCGCTGCAACAAGAAACCCGCGCGGCACCGAAGTAAATGGGAAGGACTATTATTTCCTTTCCATTGATGATTTTATGAAAAAAGTGGAAGCGGGAGAATTTGTTGAGTGGGAAGAAGTTTTTGGTAACTATTATGGAACACTGAAAAGTGAACTTGTAGATACCGTCGAGAAGGGCGAAGATGTAATATTGGAGATTGATGTAAAAGGGGCTTTGAATATTAAGCAGCAATTCCCCGAGTCGATTCTTGTGTTTCTGTTGCCACCGAGTATTGAAGAACTTGTTGCCCGGCTTAAAGGCAGAAATACTGAGAAACAGGCTGAGCTCGAGAGACGAATCGCGAGAGCCGAGCTGGAATTCTCTTTTCGAGAGCAATTTGATCATTGTGTAGTTAATAATGATCTTGAAGAATGTGTAAATGAAGTTTTAGAGTTAATAAGTAAACCCAAAACCTTTGGAGGTAGCCAATAATGGGAATAACCCCGGTTGATCTAAGAGAGATCGATAAAAATGCAGCCAATGTCTATGAAGCCATAGTAATTGCTGCGAGGCGTGCACGCATCATCAATGATGCACAAAGATTAGAATTTAAAGATCTGCAACGCAGTCTTCCTGAAAATACTTCTGACGATGGTGAAGATCTGGATAATCCCGATCAGATGAAGATTTCAGTTGAATTTGAAAAGAGGGACAAAGCCCATATTCAGGCCCTCAATCAACTTCTCGATGGCAAAATTCACGCAGAATACAACACAAGAGACTAACTAAGGTGGCTGCATCAAAACCGCTCGCCGGCAAGAAAATTATTCTTGGGGTAACTGGTTGCATTGCAGCTTACAAGTCTTGTAATCTTGTCCGCGAACTTATTAGATCAGGAGCCGAGGTAAGGGTAGTTATCACTCCCTCGGCTGCTGCATTTGTTTCACCCCTTACCCTTTCTACACTATCAAAGAATAAAGTCATCAGGAATATTTTTCCTGATGATCTAAATGGTAATGTTGAAGTGGATCCCTGGCACATCGAATATGGTATTTGGGCTGACCTGATACTCGTAGCACCTTGTTCAGTAAATACACTCGCTAAAATAGCAGGTGGTTTTGCTGATAACGCACTCACGACTTTAGTTACCGCTCGACGCTCACCGATGATAATTTGTCCTGCCGCCGATCACGATATGTACGAGTATGAAATAACTCAGGAAAACATAAACTCTCTCAGAAGGAGAGGAGTATTTGTGGTAGATGCTGAACATGGAGAATTGGCGAGTGGACTTATTGGAATGGGTCGTTTCCCCGAAATTCAAAAAATTATGGAAGCAGTTTATACAGTATTAAGTGGACGGGGCAAAGACCTTACCGGCAAAAAGATACTGGTAACCGCCGGACCTACATACGAAGATATCGATCCTGTGAGATATATCGGTAATCGTTCATCGGGTAAAATGGGATATGAACTCGCAAAATCGGCTTTTCAACGAGGAGCAGAGGTTACTTTAATTTCCGGTCCCTCAAACGAGTACATCTACCCTGAAATTAACCGGATAAAAGTAAGAAGTGCTGCTGAGATGGCGGAGGCGGTAAAGAAATATATTCCTTCCGATGGTACCTTGATAATGGCAGCTGCTGTAGCCGACTTTAAACCCGCATCAGTTGCCGACAAAAAGATCAAAAAAGAGAGTGGCGGGCTCAATTCGATAGAACTTGCAGAGACCGAAGATATTTTAAAAGCGGTGAATGGGAAAGCACATTTCGTTGTGGGTTTTGCTCTCGAAACCGATAACGAAATAGTAAATGCTTTTGCAAAGATGGAACGAAAAGGTCTTGATGCCATTGTCCTTAACTCTTTAAGAGATGTGGGGAGTGGTTTCGAATATGATACAAATTCGGTCACTATCATAAAAAGAGATGGAACCACACTTAAACATCCTCTTCAAAACAAAAATGAGATTGCTCATTTAATTCTCGACTCGATTTCAGGCGAGATATGAATCTCAAACAAGAAATCATCAAATCGCTCGAATTACAAAAGGAACAATTTGGCGACGACCTTTACACAACCTTAAACATCCCAAAATTTGAAGACAAATCGGCAGAAGTTCCTCGTACTTTGCTAAATGCCCAGCCGGTTATTAAAGCCGCCTCTACAGTAAAATCCTCTTCAGGTGGGGACATCAATCTAAAAATAGTTGAGAGTGCCGGTTCTCTTGAGGATTTAAGATCAAAAATTTGTGATTGCAAAAAATGTGCTCTCGGCTTCACAAGAAAGAATTTTGTATTTGGTGAAGGTAACCCCAATGCAAAAGTATTGGTCATTGGCGAAGGACCCGGGGCTGATGAGGATGCCCAGGGTAAACCATTCGTAGGAAGAGCCGGTCAACTTCTGACAGATATTTTAAAGGCAATTAATTTTAGCAGGGACGAAGTATTCATTGCCAACATCGTGAAGTGTCGCCCACCTGCAAACAGAACCCCGTTTGAATCAGAAATAGCTGAATGCCGTCCTTATCTTTTGAAGCAAATTGAGTTGATAAAACCTTCATTCATCCTCTGTTTGGGGAGCACTGCGGTTCAAGCCGTTCTCGAGAAGAAAGGAACACTTGGTAGTTTCAGAAAAAAAGTTTTTGATATATACAGAGCGAAGATGATGGTTACATTTCACCCCGCAGCACTTCTTAGAAATCCGGCATGGAAAAGGGATACCTGGGAGGATGTGCAGCTATTTAGAAAACTTTACGACGAAAAATTTTCCTGATTCCTTCCTGATTTTGCCACCTGTCCACAAAACAATCAACTCACAAAAGAATTTATTTCCCATTCTCGTATCATTTTCTTAACTTAACGAAGTTAAAAATGGATAATAACAATGTTCTCTTCGTTCAGAAATGCCGGTCTTGCTGTTACTTTCTCACCCACGGGAAGGATGCTTTTAAGCGAGGCTGCACGACTTCAGGCACTATTCGGATTTAAGTTATTTCTACTTCACGCAGGTGAAAAGGATGAGTCCACAGAAATGCGGCTTAATCAACTGATTCTTGAAAATACTGGATCATCCAACCACGAAATAGTCTGGTTAAGTGGTGAACCGGCAAAAGCAATAATTAAAAAAAGTAAAGAACTAAATCTTGATCTTCTCATAATCGGTGCATTGGAAAAAGAAAAAGGTTTTAAAAACATTATCGGCTCTGTCGCCCGGAACATAATGCGGAATTGCCACTGCCCAATACTTGTTTTTACAAAACCGGAAGCAGAACGATTTGGCTTTAAGAACATAATAGTTTCGGTTTGTTACGATGGCAAGGGAGAATATGCGGCAAAAGTTGCGACTCAAATTGCGAGACATGATCACCCCGAAAGCTTCACCTTTATAAAGGAGATTAACATCCCCGGTTTACCAAGTGTGGTATTCGATTCCGGTTCTACAGATGAGACCGGAAGCATGAGGAAAGAATTGATTGAGTTGGAAAGACAAAAGATTCGATTTTTTGCAAATGAAATGGGGCTGTACAACGACGAGTTCGAAAGTGAAGTGTTGTATGGTGTCGAAGGGTGGGAGTGCCTGAATTATGCCAGCGAACAAAAAGCTGATTTGCTGGTTGTAACGATGGGAGAGAAAAAGCTCAGTTTTATCGACAGGATTTTTATGCACGATCTGGAATTCCTTTTTGAAAGAATTCCGACAAATACCCTCCTCTACAAATGAATCATAACGAAATAGTAATATTTCTTGTTGCCATAAGCATCATGCTCTTCTTCGCCCGGTTTTTGGGTGAAGTGTTCAACAAGCTGAAGCAACCGGCAATAATTGGAGAGATTTTTGCCGGTATATTACTTGGTCCCACCATTTTTGGAAATTTGTTCCCCGAACTTCAGCACACCCTTTTCCCTCAGACAGGAAATGTTTCGATTGTACTAAATGGTATTGTGCAGCTCGCTGTAATAATGCTTTTGATTGTTTCAGGACTTGAAGTGAATCTTGCTCTGATCGCGAAACAAGGTAAGACAGCATTTTATACCAGCACTCTCGGAATGGTTATCCCATTTGTGCTCGGTTTTATCCCATTCTATTTTTACTCGGATTTTTTTGGAGTGGCAACGGGTAACAAACTAATTTTTGGTCTGTTTATGGGTACTGCCCTTTCAATATCTGCTTTACCCGTAATTGCCCGGACTTTGATGGATATGAATCTGTTGAAGTCAGAAATTGGAGTGATAATAATCGCCTCCGCAATAGTAAACGATTTATTTGGCTGGATTTTCTTCTCGATAATAATTGGCATGATCAGTAGTGGTGGCGAATCAAATGTTTTGATTCAGACCGGCGGAATTTTTCTGTTCCTGTTTTTGCTGTTTGCCATTGGTAAACCTATTACAGACCGATTGATACCCCGAATACAAAATAATCTTTCATATCCCGGTAGCATTCTCAGCTTTATTTTTATAACGGGGCTTGTTGCCGCGGCTATAACAGAGGCGGCGGGTATTCATGCCATATTTGGTGCATTCATGATCGGTGTTGTTATCGGAGACAGCAGCCACCTCAAAGAGACCACACGAGAAATTATTCATCAATTTGTAACAAACATTTTTGCCCCTTTATTCTTTATCTCAATTGGTCTCAAGGTTGATTTTGTTGCACACTTTAACCCGTTCCTTGTGCTGATAGTTTTGGTACTCGCTATAGCGGGTAAAGTGGTGGGATGTGGAATCGGTGCCAGGTTTGGGGGCATGAGCAAACCTGAATCGATGGCGATTGGTTTTGGTATGAATTCCCGGGGAGCCATGGAGATAATCCTCGGATTGCTTGCTCTTCAGGCTAAAATAATAAATGAAGAGGTGTTTGTTGCTCTTGTTGTGATGGCATTGGTGACCTCATTAGTAAGTGCACCTATGATGAGTTATTTCCTGGGATTAGTGAAGAAATTTGAGTCGTTAAAAGAGATTCTTGATCTTAAGAATATCGTTTTTTCATCGGAAAATGATAAAGTCAAAGTTGTAAAAAAACTCACAGATACAATCTCAGCGGTTGCTTCATTAAACAATGAAAAAACCTATGAAGAAGTGATGGCTAAAGACTCATATTTTTCGCCCGTTATTCTGCCCGGTTTGGCACTTCCACACGCGAAAATGGATGTAAAAAGGCCATATCTTGCAATCTCAATCAATCGCAATGGATATATTTATTCACCCGAAGAAGAGAATCCTGTTTATGTGACTATATTATTAATTTCTCCTATCGATAAAACTGAGGCTCACCTCAATTTACTCGCAGAGATTGTTTCTGTTTTCAAAGATGAGGATGCAATTGTGCGTTTAAGAGAGATGGAAAATCCGGGGTTGGTACTTAAATATTTTGACGAGAGTTTATAAAAAAAGGTTGTCCAAATTAAATTCAGACAACCTTATTAAATGGGTATGTGTTAGAAGATTATTCTGATAACATTACCAAAAACAGCGTTTTTCCGTTTGCATCCGTTTCTAATGAAATCCTTTGCGAATAACCGCCTTCAGTTATGTTCCAGATGTTATCGCCTTCTTTTTTACCTTCCTGATCGAACATGGCAGAAAGATATTTGGTAACTTCATCGCTTTGTGGGTAAATTGCCATTGTATTGCAAATATTGGCATCTGAGAAAAATAGAAACAACTGACCTACATCGGGTACTTCCGAAAACAGGAATTCCAGACCGTCATCGGTGGTCATTTCCTGAAAATTGACATCACTCGAGGAATTAAGAATAGTTGATTTCGACTTGCCCAAATATTCCGGTTGAGCGTAGGCAGCACTAAAAAGTACGACACAGAAGAAAAGGAGAGTTAGCTTTTTCATTTTGACCTTTCGGATGAATTCACAGATTATTTATTTAAACTCATTATTTTAACTCTCTGAAAGTTAGAAAGTTCCTAAAAAATGGACAAACAGAGAATAAGATTAAATTTCCAAAAAAAATATAACATTGTTTTAAATATAAAAAAACAAAAATAAGAAAATGATAAGAATTGTAACCCGATTACAGGTAGAATTGGATTATAGTCATCATTTTCCGGAACATCAATGACTCAATTGCAGAAACAGCTTATTTCGTTTATCAACTCAATGAACACAGGTCATATTGTGTTCGACAGTGAGGCAAATGTAAAATCAGTTTCTGGCAATATTGATCAACTTTTTCCTGCGATTCTGAATTTACACACTCTTAAAGAGTTTGGAGGTATTTTATACCCAAAAGATCGTAAAAAATTTGAGGAATCTTTTGAACGGATAGTCCTGAATAATGCAACTGAAGATGATCTTACTGTAAGATTTCTGATGAAAGACAGAATTATCCGCAGAATCGCAATAAAGATTATTTCATCAAGGGGTGAAGAGGGAAAGGGTGAAATTATTGTTTTTTTAAGGGACATCACGAAGAAACTAAACTCAAAGCTCTTTAAAGACGGTTTTTTTGATTTATCTCTCGATCTTTTTGCTATACTTGACTACACAGGTAAAATGATCGAATTAAACGGGATGTGGAGCGAAAAATTTGGTTTCTCGAGAGAAGAATTTCTGAAGTCAGGCTTTAGCCTTATACTGAATCGTGATGAAAGAATGGCAGCAGAAACCATTTACGACTGGCTAAAAATGACAGGAGCACCACTATATGATTATGAAGTGGAGTGCCGAAGTAAAACGGGTGAAATTCGGTTCGTTAGTTGGTCTGCAAGGATTGATCCTCAAATTGGTCTCGTTTTTGTAGTAGGCAGAGATTTTACTGACAAAAAAATTACCGAAAAAAAGTTAGTTGAAAGTGAAGCGAAACTCACAGCAATTATCGAAAATACTAAAGACATAATATTTTCGATTGATGTTGATTACAAATTAATGAAATTCAACCAGGCTTTTATTGAGATAATAAAGGGGACTTATGGATTTGTCCCAAAGGTGGGATATTCAGTCGTAGATCCAAAGGCAAAAGAAAGCACGGTGTTACGATGGAAAGCACTTTACGACCGAGCACTCTCGGGTGAAGAGGTAAAAGCATATATTGAGGCTGATCCCCCAAATGAATTAAATCATTATGAAGTTTCGATAAACCCTATCAGGTCAGAGGGCGGGGAAGTGGTGGCATTGGCGGTGTTTATGAGGAATGTAACAGAAAGAATAAATGCCGAGGAAGAACAGCGAAAGATAAGTGATCTCTTAACTGAAAAGAACAGAGACCTCCTCAACTTTTCATTTATTGCTACACATAACCTTCGTGCCCCGGTTTCAAATCTGATAAGCTTGTTAAGCCTTTATGATAAAGAAAATACCGCTAACAGTGAGAATATTGAGATTATTTCAAATTTTGAAGCTTCTGTAAAAGAGTTGAACGAGACACTTCAAGACTTGATGCAGGCTGTGAAAATAAGAGATGTAGTTGATAAAAAATTTGAGATCGTATCTCTTGAAGAAGTATTGAGGTCGGTAAAAGAAAAATTGGAAAATTTTGTTTCAGGTAAGGAAATTGAGATTACCTCTGATTTCACTGACATCCCGGAATTTTCTTATTCGAGACCTGATCTTGACAACATTTTTTACAACCTGTTAAGTAACTCAATAAGATTTTCTGAAAACAGTAGAAAATGCATAATTAAGATTACATCCTCTCGAAAGGGTGACGACATAGTTCTCAGCTTTCAAGATAACGGGAAAGGTATCGACTTAGAGAGATACGGAAGCAGAATGTTTGGTTTATATCAAAGATTTCATGCGGAAAATATGGGAAAAGGGTTGGGTTTATACTTGCTCAATACCCAGGTAAAATCGATGGGAGGGGTAATAGAGGTGAAAAGTGAGCCCGGGGTGGGTAGTGAATTCATTATAACATTAAAAAGGAGAAAAGAAGAATGATTAAAGTTCTCACAATTGATGATGACGATACACTTCTTTTTATTATGAAACGGTTTTTAACCAAAACCGGTAAGGTTTCCGAAATCAGAATCGCAGGAAATGGTCAGCAGGGATTACAAGTTCTTGAAGATGAAAACTGGGTTCCCGACTTGATTTTTCTTGATATAAATATGCCCGTGATGAATGGGTGGGATTTTCTTGAGGTTTTTAGTAGAACAAAATCAGAAAAATTTAAAGGAAAGATTGTTATGCTTTCATCTTCCACTATGGATATAGAAGTAGATGATGCAAACAAGCATTCCTTGGTTTACAGTTATATGTCGAAACCCGCCGAATATTTTAAACTGCTCGAGTTGGTGGAAGAGATCGACTTACAACTGAATGCTAGTTGATTTAATCGCTTCTTTAATAATATTAACGAGGTCGGCCTTCCTGTAGGGTTTCGAGAGATAGTGTGAACATCCGGCATCAAGGATTCTTTCTCTATCACCTCTCATAGCGAGGGCTGTGATTGCGATGATTGGAGTCTTTTTGTGAAGTTCCATTTCACGAAGCTCTTTTGCTATGTTCAACCCCATTCTGGTTCTTCCGAGCATGATATCAAGAATTATGGCGTCAAAGCTTTGGTTTTTATAGAGAGCAACTGCGGAGTCGTAATCAAAAGCTTCCTGAATATTGTAATCTTTTGCAAGAATCAGTCGAAATACATCCCTGGCGATGTTATCATCATCTATTATCAGAAGTGAAGGTTTGCTGATTATGGTCGATTCTAAAGAATTGGGGTCTGTTGTTTTGTTGATATTAGCTGAAAGGGGGATTGAAACCAGGAAACTGGAACCGATTCCTTCCTGGCTTTCAACAGAAATTGTTCCTCCCATGAACTGAACAAACTTTTTGGTAAGAGTTAAGCCGAGCCCGCTTCCTTCAAATGCTCTCGAGTATCCTTCACTAACCTGTCTGAATGCGTCGAATACCAATCCAATGTTTGAAGCTTGTATCCCAATTCCGGTATCTTTAACCGTAATCTGTGCAAATTTCTGATTGAGTCCTTCTCTCTCAGAAAGTGTGATAGTAACTTTTCCTGATAAAGTATATTTAACAGCATTATCAATAAGATTTTTTAATATTTTAGTGAGCACAGCATCATCGAGGAAACCACTCAGATCATAGTCCGGCAGTTCCAACTCAAAAGTTAAACCCTTTTCTTCCGCAATACTTCTATACTGTTCAGAGACAGATTTTATACAAGTGTTAATACTCAAGTCTTTAAAGCGGTGTTCGAGTCTGTTCGATTCGAGAAGAGAGAGATCAAATATTGATTGAAAAGTTTCGAGCAGCCTTTTAGAACTTTTCATTATTTTTTCGAGCATATCGCTACATTCTTCATCCATCTGCTTTTCCTGAAGGATCTCGGTGAATCCCATAATTCCAATCAGAGGGGTGCGTAACTCGTGACTCATGTTTGCAAGAAATGAAGATTTAATCCTGTTTGCTTCTTCTGCTCTCTCCTTTGCAGCCATAAGCTCAAGTTCAGTGTTCTTCCGATTTGTAATATCCCTGAAGATACTCAGAAGGAAGGTTTCATCTTCAAAATCGATAAATGAATTTGATACCTCTACCCATTTAAACTTTCCGTTCCACAGATGCACTTCACCTTCGTATCTCTTTAACGATTTTCGTTCTTTTAGAGTTTGCTGATAATTATTTATGATCGTGGTATGGTTTTTGGATTCAAAAGAGTGGATGACGGAGAATTCTTCGCCTAAGAGTTGATTCTCAGGCTTTTCAAAAAGTCGGCAAAAAGCTGGATTGACAAAAGTAATTTTTCCTGAGGAGTCGCAGAGTCTCATTGCATCGAGCGATGACTCCCAAACGGATTGAAAAATCCGCAAAGTTCTCATAACATTGGCATTATCGGGTACTGAACCCTCGGCTGTTATTCCTGAAAAATCATCATTCTGCATCATAATCCTTTGCGTGTTTGGGCACTACATTTCAATCTGCCTTAAAATAGACTGATCTCATCATTAAAAATTCTTTTCCTTCGTTATCGTAACCATACATTTCGTTGGCTACTTGACCGGATTTTGCTTCCATAATTACCATTTTGTAATTATAATCTTTTCCTGACATCGGGTCAAGCATACTTCCCCGAAGAGTGATTGAATTGGTAGCTTTATCCATGTCTCCGGTTGCAATAGTGTACCCCGTTCCCAGGTTATCAATCCAGATAGAGAAGAATTTTTTCAAATAATTGTCATAACCAATTAAGTTTCCACCGGTAAAAGGGGTTCCAAAGGCGGATCCCTCATGAAGTATCTGAAGATATCTTCCACCGAGGATCATCGTATGGGTTGATCTCCCTGTATCAACCTGGGCTTGTGAACCGGGTGTCATCCATGATTCTTGAGAATATTTCCATACACCCACTGATTTTGCGAGCCATTGGTGCATTTCACCCGGCGTCATATAATCAGTCCATGCTTTCATGGGATCATCCTGACTGAACATAGTAAATGAGAGGGAGCAAAAAAACAGAAGGGCAATTTTTTTCATGGAAGTCAAACCTTAATAAGTAAGGATGCAATATATCAAAAAGTTGTTAAAAAAACAGATTTGATTTGCCGTTTGTCACAGAATATTTTCTTATAAAACGGTTTATTTGCGTTCATGTATAACGAGAATAAAGCTGAATGAAATAGCAGTAGATTTCACTCAAGAAAAACGAAGATTATTTATATAATCAAAATCTTATCAAAATGACCCTCCACAAAAAGAGGAGCTATGCAGCAGCTCCTCCTTTTGCTTTTAAAGCGAATCAGTTCTCATCGCTCACAAAAATAGTGAGTACAGCAGCAATAATCATGGAAACCCCGCCCAAAACCAGTGCATAAATCGGATCATCCCCAAAGAAATTCTTAACAGTAAATCCGATCAGAGTAGCAGCCACGATCTGTGGAATTACAATAAAAAAGTTGAAAATTCCCATATAAACGCCCATTTTTTCCTGCGGAAGAGCACCCGACAAGATTGCGTAAGGCATCGAAAGAATTGATGCCCAACCAAGTCCGATAAATATCATCGGAATCAGCAGCATTTCAGGATTTGGTATGAACAAGAAAGAGATAAAGGCAATTCCCGTGAGAGTCAGTGAGAAAGCATGGGCAAATTTTCTCGAGAATTTTTTAGCGAGTACCGGCAATAAAA
>CAYSJM010000046.1:13056-17737 GCA_964431385.1 uncultured Ignavibacteriaceae bacterium
GAGAAAGCATGGGCAAATTTTCTCGAGAATTTTTTAGCGAGTACCGGCAATAAAAATGCTGCAAACGCTGCGACTCCATTATAGACAGAGAAGAGCACACCAACCCAGTCAGCACCTTCATTGTAGGCAACCGACCCGGTATCCACTGTATGATAAATATGTTTTGTTATTGCAGGGGTAGTGTAGATCCACATACAAAAAAGAGCAAACCAGGAAAAAAACTGCACAACTGCCAGTTGAATCATGGTTTTTGGCATCTTCAGGAATGATTCTGTGATATCCGAGAGACCGTGAAGAAAACCGGCTTTGCTTTTTTTATGTTCGAGAAATTCCTCCATATTTTCGGGAGGGTATTCCTTTGTTTTTATTACCGTCCAAAGAACCGCACTAAAAAAGGCAGCAGCACCCAGATAAAAAGAGTAGATTACCGAATCAGGAATCTCTCCTTTGGGGGCAGTGTTGCTCACCCCAAGCCAGTTTGTTAAGATATAAGGCAGAAGTGAAGCTATAACAGCACCAATTCCGATAAAAAAACTTTGTACTGCAAATCCGGTAGTTCTTTGCTCAGAAGGCAATAAGTCGGCAACGAGTGCCCTGAAGGGCTCCATACTG
This sequence comes from uncultured Ignavibacteriaceae bacterium, assembly GCA_964431385.1. Taxonomy (GTDB): domain Bacteria; phylum Bacteroidota; class Ignavibacteria; order Ignavibacteriales; family Ignavibacteriaceae; genus UTCHB3. The sequence goes on from CAYSJM010000046.1 coordinate 13,669, forward strand.
ATGTTAATCGAGGCATCCATCACCCAGAGCATACCTGCAGCAATCCACAAAACGGGTGAATTGGGCATAATAATAAGGGCGAGTGAGGCAAGAATTGCACCCGTTAGAAAGAATGGTCGTCTTCTACCAAGTTTCCCCCAGGTTCTGTCGCTCAAATAACCCACAACGGGTTGAACGAGCAATCCTGTTACTGGTGCTGCGATCCAAAGTATTGGTATTTTATCAATTTCGGCGCCGAGCGTCTGAAAAATTCTGCTTGTATTTGCATTCTGCAGAGCAAATCCGAACTGAATTCCGAGAAATCCGAAGCTCATATTCCAAATTTGCCAGAAGTCTAATTTTTTCTTCATTTGATCAACTTTCGAATAAAAATCACAATTTTAAATTTACGAACATTAACGGGAAAAGTGGTAATAAGAAGTGAATTTTTAATTATGATTTTTTGCAAATATTCGGGCTAAAATTGTTAATTTAACGGTTTGTTTAAATAAGTTATCAGAAACGAATAAAATAGAATCCGGAGAAACAAATGCTTCAGATGCAGAAAAAACTGAGTAATCTGTTTTATACTATCCTGCCTTTACCGGCAACAGCAATGGGATTTGCATTATCGATACAAATCGCTGCTTTAAGTTGGATAATGAATACAAAATACCATTTAAACCTCGAGGAAATCGGGTTTGTCTGGGCAGCTGGTCCGGCAGCAGGAATAATCGGGCAGGTACTTGTAGGTTTCATCAGTGATGGTGTATGGTTTTGGGGAGGAAGACGCAGACCATTTGTTTTGATTGGTGGTGTTACCGCAGCAATAATGTTGATGGCACTTCCCAATATCGATGTTGTGAGCAATTTTCTCGGTATCAGTGAAATAATAATAGTTGCCACCGGAGTTGCTTTATCTCTTGATTTGGCGATTAATATCAGCTTTAACCCTACCCGTTCAATAATAGCGGATGTAACCCCTGAAGGTGATGCCAGAACCAAGGGTTACACATGGATGCAGACAATATCGGGCTTTTTTGGTGTAGTTGCATATCTTATCAGTGTGCTACTTGATAACTATGTGTTAATCTATTTTGGTGTCTTTTTCGTTTTCATATTTTCAGTAATTCCGATGTTTTTCATCGAAGAACCGAGAAAGTTATCTGAAGTTACAGAAGAGGCAGAAGAATCGACGCATGAAACCAACACTGCAGAACTGCTGAAAATTTATGCTGCACATGCGTTTTCATGGCTGGGTGTGCAGACAATGTTTGTGTATATATTTGGGTTCATAAAAGAAGTTTTCTACAATTATGAAGTGTCGGCAAAAATCTCTGAAGAAGCAAATAAACTGATCGGAGACAATATTAGCATCTCTTTTGCAATTCTCAATACTGTCGGTTTTATTGTACCCGCTTTGGTGCTGGCGAATATTGCTAAAAAATTAGGCAGAGTAAAAACACACATCCTTGCTCTTGCACTAATGAGTGCCGGTTATTTTGCGATTGCATTTTTTGTTCGTGACTCCATGTCGTTGTATGCAATGATGGCTGTTTGTGGTATAGGATGGGGTGCAATTGTAAGTCTCCCATTTGCGATAATGTCAGAGAATGTAAAAAAAGAGAAAATGGGTTTGTTCATGGGGATTTTCAACCTTTCTGTAGTTTTGCCTCAGTTATTGGTTTCAGTAATTGTGGGTGGAATTGTTGAAAAGAATCCAGATAAAACTTTGATTTTCTTAATCAGCGGTGTGGCACTGGCTATCTCAGCAGTTTTGTGGCTTCTTGTTAAAGAAACCAAACCCGGCGGTGGGAAATTACAAGGTGGTGGAGGCGGACATTAAGGGGGAGCTATGATTAAACTTGAAAGTGTTGAACTAAAAAAAGTGGAAGAGGGGGATATCCCTCTTCTACTTTGGTTTATTAAAGAAATAGCAGAATACGAAAAACTACCCCACGAGGTTACTGCTACAGAGGATGTGTTAAAAGAATCATTTTTTGGCAAAAAATCTACCGTTGAGGGATATCTTGCATTTTTAGAGGGTCAGCCTGTAGGATATGCAATATATTTTTATAATTTTTCTTCATTTCTTGGTAAAAAGGGGATGTATCTTGAAGATCTTTTCGTTTTACCACAATTTAGGGGAAAAGGCATAGGGAAACAGATATTGGTTTTTCTTGCTCAACAAGCTATATCAGAAGGCTGCGGCAGATTTGAATGGGCAGTTTTAGACTGGAACACTCCTGCTATCGAATTTTACAAATCTCTTGGGGCAGTTCCGATGGATGGTTGGACAATTTTTAGATTGTCAGGAGATGAATTACAAAAGTTTAAATTACCATCTTCTGAAAAATGACTTACAAAAAAAAGTCGTTCAAACCTTCCTCCTTATCTGCAGTATTGGAACAAGTTGACAGTCAGGTAAACAGTGCGTTTTTTGTGAATCCTCCTCTCTTAAGCAGTTCTCCTTCCATTCTTTTGCTTAATCCATTTACCACTCTTGAGCTCCATGATAACAATTCAAAAGATTTCTTCCGGAAGGTTGAAAAATTTAGAGCCAAGGGTAATATTGTAGTAGTTATAATGGACTATGAGGCAGGGTTTATCTTCTCACCCAAGTTTACCAGGTATAGAGAAGAATTAAAATCGAAGACTCTCGGTAAAGCTCTTGTTTTCGACAAATCTTCGATGCAGTACATCGATCTCACAGGTGTATCTCTTTGTGAAGGTGAGAATGAGGATATCATGATATCTGATCTTCAGTTGAACCAATCGAAGGAAGAGTATTGTGAAGCGATTACGACGATAAAAGAAAAGATTAAGGCGGGTGAAACTTATCAAATTAACCATACAATTGCCGGACGATTTAAGTATTCAGCATCTCCTTCAAAAATTTTCACTACCCTCCTGTTTAATCAAACTTCGAAATATTCAGCCTACATAAATCTTGAAGATAAACAGATATTGTCCCTCTCTCCCGAGCTCTTTTTCAGTCTGAAACATGGCAAAATCTTAGTCGCCCCGATGAAAGGGACTATGAAAAGACCCGCTCATATAGCCCGGAGTATCGAAACAAATCATCTGTTATCTTACAACCCAAAAGAACAAGCTGAAAATCTCATGATTACGGACTTGTTGAGGAATGACTTACACAAAATCTGTACGAAGACCCCTCTGAATCAAGTTTCATTGTTTAAAGTCGAGCAGTATGAGACCGTTTATCAACTGATTTCAGAGATTCGTGGGAGTTTGGACGATGAAACAGGGTTTTACGATATTTATAAGGCTTTGTATCCATGTGGCTCAATCACAGGTGCACCTAAAATCAGCTCCATGCAAATAATCAAACAACTCGAAAAAAGGGAGAGAGGTTTATACACGGGCACGATTGGATTGATTCAAAAGGATCACAGTACCTTTAGTATCGCTATCCGAACTCTCGAACTGGATAAAAAACAAAATACGGGTAGCATTGGTCTTGGAAGTGGTGTCGTATGGGATTCCGATCCTGAAAAAGAATATGAAGAATGTCTCACTAAAGGTAATTTCTTCACTTCGCCGGGAAAAGAATATAAAATTTTTGAAACAATGCTGGTTGAAAATAATACAATCCCTCTTCTGCAACATCATCGCGAAAGACTTACTGATGCGGCATCCCGTCATCTATTCTATTTCGATGATACTTTGTTCGAAAACGCACTTATAAACGCCTTGTTTAAAATTGATCCTAAAAGACGATACAGGTTAAAATTGTTGCTCGAGAAGTATGGAAAGATAACCTCAGTGATAGAAGAACTCTCGCCTCTGCCGGAGAAGATTCAAGTTGGTTTCTCGAAGAATAGACTGTCGAGTGAAAACACCATGCTCAACACAAAGACCACCGTTAGGGGATTTTACGATGGTGAAAGGGCGTTTGTTATTGAATCGGGAATGTTCGACCTGATTTATTGCAACGAACGGGATGAGGTTTGTGAAGGGGCAATCAGTAATGTTTTTGTGAAAAAAGAGGGTGAATGGTTTACGCCTCCTTTAGCATGCGGGTTACTCCCGGGTATCGCAAGGAAATTATTCATTGCAGAAAATCGAG
>CAYSJM010000046.1:17837-27234 GCA_964431385.1 uncultured Ignavibacteriaceae bacterium
GCACATGTAATGACGCTTGCCGAGTGGATGCAATTCAGATTTGGCGACAGCACCCAGGGACGAATTGCCAGATTGGTATGTGCTGTGGCAATTTTGATGAGCACAATTGCAATCACAGGCTATTTTGCTGTCGGTTCGGGGAAATTTATCGGAGAATTCCTTGATTTGCCGGAAATATGGGGGATAAAACCTGATTTTGTCGCTTCAGTTATTATGGTTTCGATCTCTCTACTCTACACAGCTGCAAGCGGTTTATATGGAGTAGTGTGGACAGATGTGATACAGGGCGTGCTTATCCTCATCTCAATTTTTGTTGTAATATATATTTCTCTTACACAGTATATTCTCCCGGATTCATTCATAATTTCTACACCCGCTGTAGATGGCGGATTCATTAGTCAAACGGTTACGCGTGAGAGTTGGACGAATATAATTCCACAGTGGGAGTTAAATTTTCCATCTGAATCCAAATACGCCATTTATAATCTTTTTGGTGTATCGATCCTTTTCTATCTGGCTAAAACAGTTATAGAAGGAAGTGGTGGCACCGGAGGTTATATGATTCAGCGATATTATGCAGCAAGAAGTGACAGGGATGCGGGTTTGCTTTCCCTGTTTTGGACAGTTTTACTAACCTTCAGATGGCCATTCACCGCAGCTGTTGCAATAATGGCGATCGTTTACGGAAACACCACGGGTGATATAGTTAAAGATCCGGAGCTTGCACTTCCAACCGTGATTGATAAATTGATTCCGATGGGTTTTAAGGGTTTGTTGATTGCCGGGTTGATGTCCGCTGCTATGTCCACTTTTGTTTCTATTGTAAATGCCGGAGCTTCCTACTGGGTAAACGATATTTACAGAAGTTTTATTAATAAAGATGCGTCCGAGAAAAAATTAGTGAACCAGAGTCGTCTTGCTTCCGTGATGGTGGTGGTGGGTGGTTTGGTACTCACTCTTTTTATCACAAGTATCAATCAGATTTGGGGCTGGCTCACAATGAGCATGGGTGCCGGACTGATAGTTCCCCTGATAATTCGCTGGTACTGGTGGAGATTAAACGGCTATGGATTTACAGCGGGTATTTTTGCCGGAATGACGACAGCCATTGTTCAGGGGCTTGTTTATCCTGATGCTCCCGAATATTTCTCATTTCTTTCTGTAAGTTTGTTATCATTCGCGGGAACAGTCGTGGTTACACTTCTGACAGAACCAACTGATGATGAAACACTTTCAAAATTCTTCCTTAAAACAAGACCATTCGGCTTTTGGGGGAGAGTGACAGAAAAATTGTCTCAGGAGCAACGGGAGTCGATAAGTAAAGAAAACAAACGGGATATTTTTTCAGCATTAATCGCCGTCCCGTGGCAGTTAATTCTGTTTGCAACCGGTATGGTGGTGGTTTTCCGGGAGTGGGATACATTTTTTATTTTGCTGTCTATTTTAGTTTTATTAAGTTATCTTTTGTATCAAGTCTGGTACAAAAATTTGGATGCTAAAGGAGAAGAATCATGAGAGCGTTAAAGAATATAATCGTACTGACATCTGTTTTTATCTTGTTTTCCGGAGTAATAATGTCGCAAAAACAAACCGTCTATAATTTGATGCCTGTTCCCGCTGAACTCGAACCGGGAGAAGGGATATTCCGACTTGATGCAAAATTTAAGATGAAGTTAACAGGGAATACAAATTCAAGAATTTCAGCCTACGCTACAAGTGCTCTTAGACGATTATCGGGGAGGACAGGACTTTTCTTCTTGCAGGATATAGTATCCGATGCTGATTCAATAGTCAATCCCGGTTTATCGATAAAATATGAAAGAGAAGGGGCCCTCAAAGTTGGTGAGGATGAGTCTTACACGCTGGAAGTGACAAAGGGGAAAGTAACTCTCGCTTCAGTTACCGATATCGGAGCGATGAGAGGCCTGGAGACATTTCTCCAGCTCGTTGAAAAAGATAGTGAAGGTTACTTCTTGCCGGTGGTAAAAATAAAAGATAAGCCTTTCTACAAGTGGCGCGGGTTGATGCTCGATGTTTGTCGCCATTGGATGCCGCTTGAAATGGTGCTGAGGAATATCGATGGAATGGCGGCTGTTAAAATGAATGTAATGCATTTCCATCTTTCGGAAGATCAGGGATTCAGAATAGAAAGTAAGGTTTTCCCAAAACTTCATCAAATGGGTTCCGACGGCAACTATTTCACCCAGGAACAGATTAAGTATATTATAAAATACGCTGCTGACAGAGGTATTAGAGTTTATCCCGAATTTGATGTACCGGGGCATGCAACTGCGTGGTTTGTTGGTCATCCTGAACTTGCAAGTAAACCCGGACCTTATAAAATTGAGAGGAACTGGGGAATTTTTGGACCTGTCATGGATCCAACTAAAGAGACCACTTATAATTTCCTCGACAAGTTTTTCACCGAAATGGCTCAACTGTTCCCTGATGAATATTTCCATATTGGTGGTGACGAGGTAAAGGCTAACCATTGGAAAGAGAATCCTGATATCCAGAAATTCATGGTTGACAACAACATCAAAGATGAACATGCACTTCAGGCATACTTCAACACAAGAATTCTTAAGATATTACAAAAAAACAACAAAAAGATGGTTGGTTGGGATGAAATCCTTCAACCTCAAATGCCTAAAGATATTGTGATTCATTCATGGAGAGGGAAAAAAGCACTTCTTCAGGCTTCGAAAGATGGATACAATGTTATCCTTTCGAATGGCTATTATATCGACTTAATGCACTCCGCAAAATTCCATTATAATAATCACCCTGTATCACCTGATACAATTCTACCTCCGGAACAGCTTAAAAATATTCTTGGTGGTGAGGCTACAATGTGGGCAGAACTGGTTACAAATGAGACAGTTGATTCCAGGATTTGGCCCCGCACGGCTGCCATTGCCGAAAGACTATGGTCGCACAACAGCGTTACCGATGTAAAAGATATGTACAGGCGACTTGATAAGATTAATCTTCTGCTCGAAGAAAATGGACTTCTCCACGAAAAAAATTATGAAATGATGCTTCGCAGACTGGTCTCCGGTGAAAATGTAAAACCGATCAAGATGCTGGTTGACATTCTTGAACCTGTTAAAGATTACAAACGGCATTCGATGGGAGTTAAATACACTCAATTTTCTCCTTACACAAGAGTGGTTGATGCAGCCCGTGCAGATGCTCAAACTGCAAGAAATTTTAACGAGTTAGTAAGTGTATTAATCGACTCGAGGGATGGCTCGGTCACAAGCTTTCTCCTGGGACAGTTGGCATTCTGGAAAACTGGATTACCTGAACTAAAAGACCAAATAAAACGAAATCCGATCCTTTTAGAAGTGATGCCGCATGCAGAAAGTTTGCAAACCATCTGTGACTTGATGCCCGAAATGATCGGGTCAGTTTTCTCGGGTGATAAAGTCGATCAGGAAATAATTGACAAAGCCAATGCCTTCATTAAAGGAAATACAGTTCGGCATGGACAAGCTGAATTGATGATTGTTGAAGGATTTGAAAAACTAACTAAATTTTGTGCTCCTTAACCCGGCAGAGTGACTGAAAATTACAAAATTTACAACTGTCACTATCCCTTTTTGGGTCTGTGGTTAGATTAAATTTTCCTTCAAGGATATTCAGCACCGAATTTTGAATATTCTCTTCAGTGAGGGTGAGGAGTTCTTCCCACTTTGCTTTTGCATTTTCGTGAGTGTCTGCAACTTTGACCCTCGAAAAGTGGATGTTCTTTGGTCCAAAGTCTGATTTATTGTATTTGAGTGAAAACAGTTGGGGGAAAAGGTAAAGATGTTCATCGGGCAATCCTTTAACTTTTCCTTTTTCTGCGGCAATTAGATATAGAGGGAGCTGTAGTTGACTTCCTTTTCTGACTTCAGTTTCAGAGTAATCTTTATTACCCGATTTATAATCGATAACTTTGAACACCTTTTTTTGCTCATCTACATCAATCCGGTCGATTCTGCCGCTTAGCTTAATTTCATAGGGAGTTTTTCTCTCCTCGCTGTTCAAACCGGTGAATTTTAATCCTTCAAAATTGTTTTCAAAGAAAGCAGGGCGTAACCCATCAGTGCCTTTTTGGGCTGTTTCGAGGTATTTGAAAAAGATTGACCACTCGGTGTTACCGGCAATTCCAAGGATTTTTTCGGCTGATAAAAATGATTCGGTATCCAAGAGCTCGGTAAGCTTGTGGTTCTCATAGTCCTTTGCAATTTCCATCATTCTGTTCAAATATTCATGAAATTCCTCGGTGCTACAGTTTAAAACGCTTCGCCCCTCCTCGTGCAATTCAGAGTGGAATGTTTTTAGAATTGAATGCAGAAGTGAACCAAACTCCAAAGCGTCCAGCTCCTCTGAAATTTCCTGTTCCGAATCGGTTTTTAGAATATATTTGGTAAAAAACTGATACGGACATTTAGCATAACTTTCGAGGGCTGTCGCCGAAAATGGATGATTCACCCTTCTAAGAACAGGCAGTGATAGTGGAGTTTCTTCGGTTTCGTCAAATCGTATGTTGCCTGAAAACGGACTATTTTCATCCTCCTGACCAAGATTACACTGTACAATGTAGTTTTTCCCTCGCAGCTCTATTTCCCGAGGGGTTAACCCACCCTCAGGTAGTGCAGTTTTAATAGTGCTCTTTGCAGTTACCTCATCAAAAATTCCCCAGGAAGTGAAGACATCTCTTGACGAGTAAATTTTTGTTTTATATTTGTCGAGACAAACGGGAGTGACAGTAAAGAGGGATTTTATATCTCTTTTAAAATATGATTCAACATTCTCTTTGTTAGTCGTTCGTTTACTGTTAGTCAGATAAAGTTTTCCATCTTTTTGTGCCTTCCAAACTGAGAGAGCTTGATAAAAAAGGAGTCTTTCTTCGGCAGAATGTTTTTTTATCTGTTCTGAAATACCATCGTATTTAAATATTTCAGCCCGGTGTCGAGTGGGGAAGTCACCTTCATTCATTGCACAAATGAAGAGATGTTTAAATTTTAACCCTCTTACTTCATCAGGAGTAGTAATCATCACACCAGTTTCGGGTTGCTCCACGAGATTAAATCTGGTTTCGTGAGCCAGTTCAATTACCAATTCGAGATATTCTTCGAAATTCCGATTTTTGTTCTCATACTGTTGCAGCACATCAAAAAGAAAGGAAGCTGAATTTAAGAATGCTGAAAAAGCTCTTACATTATAAAGAGAGGTACCATTGGTATCAGCAACTGAACTTGTGAGAAGTCCCGTATCTTTTATCAATTTTCTTAAAGAAGAGAAAAACTCAGAGGGTGACATTTCCTGATTTAATGGTGAAAGGTCACTCCACAGCTTTTTAATGGTTTTCAAGGACTCCTGCAAATGAGTTAAATTGGCGTTTTCGTCTGATTCGTCAGTAGAATGATCTTGTGATTCAAAATCTTTAATTGCCGCTGTGAAGAGTTTTACCATTTTATCGTGACCGGAGCCCACCTTGATAAACTTACAACCTTTTTTAAAGTGTCCGGGATCACCGTATCTTTTCCTGAGCACAGGATTTGACAGGACCCGAAAGACTGAGTTAAAACTAAAATTATGTGTAAAAACTTTTAGCAGGTCAATGAGTGAAGATACGGGTGCAAAATCGCTCGTTTTATACCTGTCGGTGATATTTGTTGGTATTCCGCATGAATCAAAAGCTGCACGCACATAGGGAGTAAATCCTGAAATACGATGGAATAACAAACAAATATCAGAAGTCAGCAGAGTTTTATCTGCAAGCAAAAGACTTTTAATCTCTTTCGCTACAAAATTTAATTCGTCATAAATTGTGGATGCTTCAATCTCAAAAATCGTGTCCGTTTTCACAGGGGCGGGTTTCACCGGATTAAAAAGGTGGTTTTTTATATGAGTATGAAAATCGGGTGAAGTGTCTTCTTTCGTGGAGACTTGTCCTCTGAATCCGGCTTTTTCGAGACTGGCAAAACACTTTTCGAGTTTTTCGAAGAGGAATCTGTTTTTTGTTGAGTAGTCAAAATCGATGTAAACCCGGTTTTTTACTTGAGTTGCAATTCCTTCAACAAGCACAATTTCTGGGGATGAGAGCTCCATGAAATTTTGCATAAAAACCTGATTCACTTCAGGATAAATCTCACCAAATGCCTTAGCTATTGCAGAAGCATTTGTTTGAATCAGAAGGTAAATATCGCCAATTTCCTTCATCGATGATGATTTTAATTTTAGGTCGAGAGCCGAAAAAACCCGGGCGAGAAAAGCGGCTTTCTCTTTATTCACTGGATTGAGATTGTTTATTTCGAGCAAAAGTGCATCTGAACTTGTACCATTTTCTTTAAATTCAGAAATGGTGTTTTTTATCAGTTTTATCAACCCGTTAGTGAGGTTTTGTGAAAAATTTGGATCATTCAGGTCGTTGATTATCTGTCTGATGAAAACCTCAAGAATCTCGTCGGGAATAGATCTGAAGCCCGGATCGAGCTTCGCACCTGTTTTTTTTGCCAGGTCTCTTATTGTATCGGTTTTAAGTATTAGCCCGGGATAATTGGTAGCAAGAAATTTCTTAAAGTCCCGCTGTCTCCTTTTTGTCGGGAGTAAAACTAAAAGACCCGTTTCATCGGTTCTATCCTTATTATCCGATAACCAGGTATCGAGATCAAATCCCTTAAAATTTTGAAGTGGTGTTAGTATCATCTATTTAATCCTTATAGATAGCAGAGTTATTATATTATTTTGTTCCAGGGTCAAGAAATTTTTATCATAGTATTCGATCTCCGCTGAGGGAGCGACCGACTCAAATAAAGAGACGATAGATTCAGCATAGAATGATCCAAAAATCATGAACACTATTCGGAATAGCTTGTTTTTTTTAAGCGTTTCTGATAAATCATTTTTTAGATCGTTGATATTTTGAAAAGTAGTTTTTATAAATAGAGAGGTATTTGGAAAAGCATTTTCCTGAAAAATGGAAATAAAATCAGTAATTCCGGGTTTATATTCCAGAGCAAAGATATCGATTGACTCTTCTATTACGGAGAGTTCTCTCAATTTCCTTACGACCATTTCAACCACAATTTCCGTAGGGGAAATATTTTCAGGTAGTTTCGGATAACCTTGCCTATTATAAGATTTTATCATTAACTTAAGCGGGTAAAATATTTTTTTAATTTTTAATAGCTTGAAATAAAAGATAAGAAAAAATGAGAAAAATTGCATTAATTCTTCTGCTGTCACCGATATTTTTATTTTCACAAAAACTGGGAGATGTGGCACCGGTCGAAAAGCCACAACCATTCCCACCAAACACTCTTGGTCTCGATCTTATGATCGGTGAGGCGGGATTTGGGCTGGGTGGATTTTATCGGAAAGACCTCTCCGAGGAGCTGACATGGTTCACAGACTTTTCAATTAGTGAAGTGAAAGATGATCGGGAGTTTGAATATATCGATTATTGGGGAAGAATAATCGTTGTTGGTAAAAAGAACCGGATTTTTCAGATTCCATTTTCAACAGGTTTTCAATATCGCCTCTTTAAAGAGAGTCTGACTGAAAATTTACGCCCCTATTTGACGCTTGGTGTGGGTCCAAATTTGATCATTACCACTCCTTTCGAAAAGGAGTTCTTCTCTTCATTTGGTTCAGCGCAAGCTAAAATAGCTTTGGGTGGTTACGCGGGAATTGGAGCCAACTTTGGGATAAATAAAAAGAATTTACTCGGTTTGAATGTTCGCTACTACTATGCTCATCTTTTCGACGGTGGCGTTGAGGGGATGGAGGGGATAATGAAACAAAATATCTCCGGAATATTTCTTACCATAACGCTGGGAACGATGTTTTAGGAGAAAAAAGTTGATTCCTGATCCACTACTGTCTCAAATTTTTGAAGACTATGAGAATTACAAAGAGACGAGATTAGAAGATCGTTACTATACATCTGATGCCGTTCTTAAACTCGTTGATGAATTAAAACGAGATTCTCTGTTTGAAGTGGAGATGGCAGGAAAATCAGTTGAAGGTCGTGAAGTTTATCTGATAAAAGTTGGGAAAGGGAATATAAAAGTCTTCTCCTGGGCTCAGATGCATGGTGATGAACCCACCGCAAATGCAGCACTTTTTGATTTTATTAATTTTCTTAAAAATCCCGGAAAGTATCAGAAGGTTCGGGATGATATTCTTGAGAATCTAACTGTTTGGATAATGCCTCTCGTTAATCCCGACGGTGCGGAACGATTCACAAGAGAAAACGCTCAGGGTGTCGATCTGAATCGTGACGCTTTGGAGTTGGCTACCCCCGAAGCCAAAATATTAATGAACTCTTTTCACAGTATAAAACCTGACTTTGCTTTTAATTTGCACGATCAGGGGAGAGCACATGCTGCAGGCAAATCAGGCAAACCGGCAACCATTTCATTCCTTGCACCACCTCCCGACGACATTAATTCGATGCCGTTCAACAGACAAATCGCAAAACTTCTTATTTCAAATCTCGTCGATCACCTAAGTGGGGTGATCCCCGGTTCTATTGGGCGTTACAGTGAAGAATATGAAATGCGGGCATTTGGCGACAGTTTCCAGGGGCTTGGTGCCGCAACAATTTTAATCGAAAGTGGTGGTTATCAAGACGATATCAAAAGGAGTTTTCAGCGGAGTCTGAACTTTTTCCTCTTCATCGTAGCATTTAGATCGATAATTTCCCGTGAATATCAAAAATATAACACACTTTTATATGATACACTACCGGAGAATAGAAAGGAACTTTACGACCTTCTAATTCGGAATATTATGGTTGACGGGGAAGTGGTTAGTATCGGAATTAACAGAATTGAAAAACCTGCAAAATCGGGAAGACCCGTTGAAATCATTGGAATTGTCAAACGAATAGGTGGGCTTAAAAACCGCAAGGGCTACACAGAGTTTGATGGAAGTGGATTATCCACCTCAAAAAGAATCAGTAATGGTTGTAGAGCGAATTTTGAATTACTAAGTGGGGATGCCAAAGCCTTTGGGGTGGTTAATGGAGTTTTAACTCAGAAATAAGTTTTCGCTCGCCTAAATATATTGTTCTCCACTCTGCTTTTCACCTCAAATATTAAATTATCCTTAAATTTGAACCATTCAAGTAAATTATGAGTCCTTTTTTTTGTATTTTAATATTTATTTGCTATAATTAGGAAACGAGATTATATACTTTTTAAACTGTTAGTATGACAAAAAACTATAACGGCGATATTTACGCTGATTTTGAACGGGAAGCCGTTCCACACATGGACGCACTGTTCAATTTTGCACTCAGAATGACCGGCGACTCAGACGAAGCGAGTGATTTGGTGCAAGATACCTACATGCGTGCCTTCCGCTTCTTCGATAAATTTGAAAAAGGAACCAACTG
>CAYSJM010000047.1:0-25910 GCA_964431385.1 uncultured Ignavibacteriaceae bacterium
ATGCTGCAGGACTTCCTACGGGTATGTACATTTTTAGATTAACAACAAAATCCGGTACAGAGCATATCAAAATATTATTAACAAAATAGTTTCCTGATAACACTACTGTTATTTATCAGGTTAAAAAACTTTTCTTGAGAGTAATAAATGAAAATCATTATGAAAAGATTGTTTATCATACTTTTAGTGTTTAATCCGGTTTTGTTCTCGCAGTGGACCAAAGTCGATTTTTTACCTTGGTATGGAGCAATTTATGATTTCAACATGGTTGACTCCTTAAATATTACTGCGGTGTTTCGACGGGTCTTTGATGATAATGGAAAATCAGCAATCATAAAGAGCAGTGACGGGGGGAGTCCTCGGTTCTAACCATCGGGCACTCCTGCCGGCGCCGAATCCTTTCTATCTTTTTTAATCCTGAATATAGTGTTCAAAAAATGTTGATTATTTTCCTCTAAAAGTTTTCGATTGGACAATCGAGACGATTGTCACTCCTTTTCAGAAGTTAAAAGTTACGGTAATTTCAAAGTGCATGGATTGTTTCTCCTGAAAGTTTTCGGCAGGACAATCGAGACGATTGTCGCTCCTTTTCTACCCAAACGAGACCCCATGCGGGGCCAATCTTCGCGTTCTTGGTGTTCTTTGTACTGAAATTAAAAAACGATCACGAGCTGGGAGGAACATAAATTAAGTTTGCTTGTAAAATGGTTATATCTAAATTGCAGACATGAAAATAAAAAATTTGGACAAAAAATGAAGAAGCTGTTTGTTTTATTCTTGATAACATTCAACATGGCTTTCAGTCAGGAGCTGGATGCAACGGTGAATGTTAATGCGGAAAAACTTTCTATAAAATACCGCGAGATACTCGCCGATTTTGGTCCCATGCTGCAGACCTATTTAAATACGACGAAGTTCAGCGGACAGCCCTGGGAATATGAGAGAATAAAATGCAGTTTTAACATCTTCTTTAATACGGGAGCTGATGAGTCAAGTTACACAGCTCAGGTGGTGGTAACGAGTATGCGGAAGATCTATAAGAGTGACAAATTTTCACCGATGTTGCTGGTGAACGATGTAAACTGGGCATTTGTATATGAAAAGAACCAATCGATATATTATGATGCAAACCTTTTTAATCCATTAACATCCTTTCTCGATTTTTACGCTTACATAATAGTTGGTCTCGAACAGGATTCATGGGAAAAAGGATCGGGCACACCATTTTTTCAGAGAGCATTTGATGTAGTAAATCTAGCAGCTGGCAGAAGAGCCACGGGGTGGGAAGCGGGAGCTGCATACAGCAAGGCAGATTTTATTCAAAATATACTTGACGACAAATATAGAGCATTCAGAGATGCGACATCTGAATATCATAAGGGAATCGATATTTTTGCTAAAAACAAAGCAAAAGGTCAGGAACTGATAGTTAAGATGATAAAAGTTCTTGAGCAGATGAAATCAAAAATTGATATCAGAAGTGTCTATTTAAAAGTATTTTTTGATGCAAAGAGTGGTGAGATAATCGAATATTTAAAAGATTATCCTGAAAAATCAATTTTTAAGACGCTTAAATCTGTTGATCCTCCGCGACTTGCAAAATACGACGAGATTTTGAGAGCCGAATAGAAGATTAAAAAAAAGAAAAAAAGCCATGGTCGAATAAGAAACGATCATGGCTTTTTTCTTTTAACGAGTACAAGTTATTTTGCAAGCACAAGTTTAAGGAGAGATGACTTCATTCCTGACTCGGATAAAACTGAGATTCTGATAAAATAGACTCCTGAAGTCAATCCTTTTGCATCGATAATTTCCTTTTTTTCGCCTGCCGGCAGGTTTTTCAGCTCTTTTCCCAGAACGACATTTCCGAGCAGATCAAAGACTGCCAACTTAACCGAGCCCGGTTCAGGCAGGTTGAATGCGACTGTGGTAGTCGGGTTAAAAGGATTTGGGTAAGCACTTAAGTTAAAAGATTCTGGTGAAAGTTCATCTTGTTCTTCTATTGATGAAGGATTGAGATATTTATTGAGTTCTGTCCAAAGTTCAGGTCTTGCTTTGTCGTAACCGAGAGCCCACATCCCGACACCTTTAAGGTTGTGTTGTTTCGCCAGATTAAATTTAAGGGCTATACTTCTGTTATCATCGAACCAAACCTGATTAAACTTATCATAAACGGGAATTACATAATAAACCGTCTGCGTCGTGCTGTGCCATTGCAGTCCATAATATTGAGATTGATCCATGGCAGCGTAAAAACGAGGTGAGCCGGCGTATGAGCTTGTAGTGGAACCGGGTTGATTTGTAGTAGCAACCCATTCACAACCATAGTAGGGGACACCCAGAATCAGCTTTTCGGGTGGGCAACCGGCGTACTGTGAAGTTACGGTATTTGTAATGTTATACGAACCACCTGTTAACGGGGCAGAGGGAGCGGTAGTTGAGCTGAAAGAGCCGGCAAAATCGTATCCCATTATAAAGATGTAGTCGCAAGCTGCCGCAAGTCCTTGGAAGTTCCATCCTGCCCAATTGACAGCAGGACCCGCAAAAGAGACTTCTTTGCCGGGAAGTTCGGTATGGATGTAGTTTGTCAAGTCCGCCATAAAACCGTTAATTACACTTCCTCTGTCTGCAGTTTTTAGTCCCTCAAAGTCGATGTTTATTCCATCGAGTGAATATTGAGTGATGGTAGCTTTGGCTTTTGCGAAGAAGTTTTGTTTGGCAGTGTTGTTCGTAATCAGGTAATGGATTTGTGAAGCGGTAAAATTTACTGCTGTCATAATCACTTTCACTCCGTTCTGGTGAGCGGTGTTTATCAGGTTGGTCCAGGGCCACCCCGAAGGATTGGTTACATTTCCGAGAGAGTCGATTTGAAAATCGAAAGTTGAAATGTGGGTCAGGAGGTCATATCGCAGATAAGTGAGAGCTCCGGGATACTCCCAATAGGGGAGGAAACCAAAAACAACTTTTGACCCTGCGGGCGATTTATCGAATTGTAGCGGGATAATTTTTTCGGGTTCAGAAGAGGTGCTGTGTGTATAATATTTATTGTGGTAATCAAGTTCGATTTGGTGAATCGATTTATTTTGTTGTGCGACTACAGGCAGAATTAACAGGAGTGAAAAAATAAACAGGGTTAATCTCATAATTTAGAGTCCAAATAATTTCTTAAATTCGTCATTTTGTTTTTCGAGAAGGCTGATCTTTTCAGATTCTTCTTTCTCGCCGGCGGTACCAAAAAATCTTGTAAAAAATTCTTCCGATTTTAGAGCATCGCAATAACTTTTTTTACCGTAGTCATAGACTTCGTTATCGGAAGATACAACCACGATATTACGGGGATTTTTTGATCTGTCAATTTCCTCTTTTATCACAAAATCCGCAGCTCTTGCGTCGGAATAGATGATTTGGAGTTTATTGCTCTTTATTAAACCATTCATAAAACCGTCAAAAAAGAGTATAGCTCTGTTATTGGTATTGAGAAATACTTTTTCGAGCCGGAAGACAAGTTGTTCTCTCACGAAAGTTTTATCGCTGTTCAACTTGTTCTTTAGATCGGGGATTTTGCCGATCAGGTTATTTCCATCGATGTAATAAATTTTCATTTTTCCTCATTGTTAACGGGTAGTTTTACTGTAAAAGTTGTTCCAAATCCGATGGTGCTTCTGCATTCAATTGTCCCTTTGAGCAACTGAACGAGCATGTGGACGATGGAGAGCCCCAACCCGGCAGAAGATTCACCCGCAGTGGGTGAGCTGCTAATTTTTGCAAATTTCTTAAAAATATCGGGTAGTTCGTTTTCGGGAATTCCCTGACCATGATCTTGCACCTCGATAACTGCATGGTTATCAAGAGCAGAAAGTCTTATATCAACGAGAGCCCCAGTGAATGAATATTTTATAGCATTCGAGATGAGGTTGTCGAATATCTGTCCGACAAAGTTTCTGTCAGAGACAATTATAAATTGATCGGGAAGTGTAGCTGCTATCTTTATTTTTTTTCTGTCGCACGCCATTTTGTTACGAATGAGAATTTCGTTCATCAGCACTATAAGGTCGAAGGTTTCCGTTACGGTATCAATTTTACCTTGCTCCACCATATTCATACTAAGGAGTTTGTTCAGGGTGTCGAGCATCGAAGAGCAACTATTAAAAATATTATTAGCGAAACGGGTGATATCTTCACTCTCGAGCTCTTCCTCTTCGTCGGTCATAATCTCTGCAAACCCCATGATTCCTGAGATCGGATTTCGCAAGTCGTGGGCAACAATTCCGAGATATTCATTTTTTTCTCTGTCGAGTTTTTCCAGTTGGGCATTTATTTTTTGGAGTTGTAGATTCTTTACGCTTAGTTGTTGATTCGCCAGCTTCAATTCGCCCGTTCGTTCGTTGACCATTTCTTCGAGGTCGTCTCTCTCTTTTAGAATGTCAGCAGTTCTATATTTTATGAATAGCACAATACCCGCGATGCCAAAAATAAGATAAAGGATATATGCGAAAGTATTAGCGTACCAGTAAGAGTCAACTTTCAGTTCATAATACGCTTCTGTAGCCAGTCTGCCAGAGGGAAGTATCGCTCTCACTCTGAAGACATATTTGCCCGGGGGGATGTTGTAAAATTCCCTGAAGCTGTACTTAATGGGGGTGGTCCAACTTGTGTCCAATCCTTCCATTTTTGACTGGTACATTATATTCGATTCATCCTGATAGCCGAGAGATGCAAAGTCGATGCTGACACCACTTCCGGGTTTTATTCCGGATGAGATTCCCTTGTCAGTAACTCCGGAGAAATAGAGTGAATCGCTGATTTGAACATTTCTTATAACTGAATGAACATCCCCTTTTTCGGCATATTTTTTTGCGTCATATTTAATTAAACCTGTAGTTGAGGAGAGCCAAATTTCGCGATGGTCGGCGAAAAAATTTGAAGTGATACCATAAATTGAAGCAGATTTTACCCTCCCGAGTTGCGAAAAGGTGGTCGATTTATGTCTCTCGTCAATTTTGAGAGAGTAGATACTTCCCTCAAGAAAAAGAGCAATTTCTTTATCGTCCATGATGCTAACAAGAGGCATGGCATAAAGATTTTTTGCGGGTTCAAATCCGGTCGAATTCAAAGCAACAAACGAATCTTTTACGGCTTCATATCCAAAAATACCTTTTGTTGTGGCAGCATAGATAGACTGTTGGTAGATAAAAAGTGATGGATTAAATCCTGTGCCCAAAAACTGTCGTTCATAAGAAACAGTTTTGGGAGGGTTATTGTATCCGTCGGAAAAAATGAATCGCCTTAAAGTTCCGGGATGTACCTGTACCCAGATCTCCCCCTTATCGAGTTGTGTAATCTTCATAATCTGGGATGAAATCCCCTTAACAAGGGTCGTTTTTAGCACTCTCTCACCCGATGGATCCATTTGTAGGATTTTTAGACCGGATTCAGTTGCGAGCAGAATGATAGTGGAGTCATCTTTTGGGACAAAAGCAGAAAAACAATAAGAAGAGTCGAGAATGGATTCACCGTCATCTTTAAGGAGAAAGAAGCCTGAACCAGAAGCGAGATATAGTTTATTGCGAGAGAGAAGGAAGTCCCAGCCGTCGCTGATATTTTTTGATACCTTTTCGAACTGTTTCCCTGTGGAGTTATTTTCGAGTTGGGAGGTATAGACTCCAAAATTGGTTGAAACGAACAATTTATTTTGAAAGAAAACGGTGCTGAACGAGGCACCGGGAAGCCCGGTTCTGTGGTCAAAGATAGAAATGGGTGAGTAGATATTAATTCTTGAAATTCCGTTTTCGTGCATCATCCAGAGGTTGCCTTCAGAATCCTCATAGAGAGAATATACTGTGTTGTGCCCCAGCCCTGTTTCCTGTTTCAGAATCTGTTTGACGGCACCCGTTTTATCGGTGATGATAATACCCGACTCCAGAGTCGAAAAGGCGATATCACCATTCGAAAGTCTTATAGCATCATAAAAAGTTTTTCCTCCCAATACCCCGGCGATTCCATCGGAAAACTTTTCAAAAATCGAATTATTCAATTTATAAAAAGAGCCATTTTTTAAGATAAAGAGGAGTTTGCCATCGTCTGTTGGGAGGGGCAGATAGATATCTTCCGGAAGTGGAGAATTTGGGGAAGCAATCGGCACAAATTCTGAACCTTCAAGTTTTTGTGGTCGTTCATCTTTCCGCAGTACAATTATTTTGTTATCTATTGCTTTAAGTGAGAGGATCGATCTCATCGAATTAACGACGGTGATGTTTGTGCCGTCGAAAATAAAAATCTGGAAATAGGTTGAGAAGTAAATTTTGCCACCCAATTCGGCAATCGACCACACATCCGAAAATTCGTTGTTTTGTGCGTGTAATTTCGATTTTAGGGAGTGGTATTCAACATTTCCTGAAGGGTTTGGGAGAAGTCGTCCAATTTCGTTAAAAGCAGCTACAAACAGGGTACCATCATTAGCAGTAAGAAGTGAGCGGCAGGTTTCGCCTTTTGGGAGACGGATCATCCTCCAGGAGACGCCATCATATTCGAGGATACCTTCAGTATTTGCAAAATACATCATCCCTCTTGAATCTTGAACTGCACCCCAATTTTGTGGTTCACCGGCATAAGTTGAGGGCAAATAGTTGAAAATGATAGGGAGCCCGGAGATATGAGAAACAGGTGAAGAACCGAAGCAGAGGCTGTTCAGAAGGATGGTAAATATTGTAAGGTGGAAGACTCCCGTTTTCGGGATCATAAAGTTGCCGGAATATGAAAAAACAAACTACAATTTAATATATTACGAACTTATTTTTGAAGAATAAAATCAGAGCTAAAATGTTAGAGAACAACCCTCACAATCCGTATAATCCTTATTATCCTCCACCAAAAAGGGGAGTAAAAGATTTTTTCATGATGCTTTTTGCTTCCATGCTTGGATTTATGATCGCCGGCACAGGAATCTTCCTTTTAACGGTGGGATTTATCATTGCCATGGTCGGGGCACTTTCTGAAAGTGAATCGGTAGCCGTAAAAAAAGATTCAATTCTTAAGATAACGATGCGTCAGGCAATAATCGATTCTCCGAAGAAGGATGATGATCCATTCTCCGAACTCTTTGCAGAGGAGACAGGCAAAAAAACGAGTCTTCAAGAGTATGTAAATGCGATAAATCACGCCAAAACTGATGAAAACATCAAGGCGATTTATCTTGAAACAGGTGATGCAAACGGAAATCTTGCAAACCTTGAAGAGATTTGGAATGCCCTGGCTGACTTCAAAAAGAGCGGAAAGAAGATAATAGCATACTCCGATTTTTACAGTTTACGCGGTTTGTATATGGCTTCAGTAGCTGACAGCATCTACCTGAACCCACGGGGTGGTGTGATGTTTAAAGGGTTAAGTGCAGAGATGCCGATGTTTAAAAATCTGCTCACTTCAATTGGAGTTGAACCCCAGGTAATAAGAGCAGGGAAGTATAAAAGTGCAGTTGAACCGTTTATTTCGAACACAATGAGCGAAGAAAACAAGTCGCAGATGAGAGATTACATCAACGGTCTGTGGCAGTCGGTACTCTCAAAAATTTCGATTAAAACTAACCTTGACCTTAAGGCACTCAATTCGATCGCCGATTCGTTAAAGGTTTTTGATCCTGTTTCCGCTAAAAATGCCGGATTGGTCGATAAACTTTTATATCGTCAGGATATCGATTCAGTGTTGCAAAAAGCATTTAGACTCGATGATAAGCCGGAATTTATCACCTTTGAAAAATACCTGAAAACGGGAGCGGGTGGTTTTAAATTCAACACTTCCGACGAAGTGAGAATAATTTATGCCGAGGGTGATATTGTGATGGGAAAAAGCAATGACGACAATATCGGGAGCGAAACTTTTGTGGATGCGGTGAAAGCTGCCATCGATGATGAGTCGGTAAAAGCTGTTGTGCTCAGGGTTAATTCACCCGGTGGAAGTGCACTGGCGAGCGATATTATGTACAGAGAGCTTCAGAAGTTGAAAGCCAAAAAGCCATTGATAATCTCGATGGGGAATTATGCCGCATCAGGGGGGTATTATATCTCTGCACCCGGTGATGTAGTAGTTGCCTCGAACAATACCCTGACGGGGTCAATTGGCGTGTTCGGACTTTTTATGAGCACCCAAAAATTGATGCGTGACAAGCTCGGTATCAACTTCGATACTGTGAAAACCAATGCATATTCAGATTTTATCACGAGCAACCGGCCAATGACAAATTATGAAATGTCGGTTATGCAGATGAATGTTGATTCGACCTATGAAACTTTCCTCGGCATCGTAGCGAAGGAGAGGAAAATGAGCAGAGATGCAGCCAACGAGATTGGACAGGGGCGAATCTGGTTTGCTCCCGCAGCAAAAGAGAATCGATTGGTTGACAGCCTCGGCGGGCTCTTCGATGCGGTGAAGATAGCGGCAGCAAAAGCAAAATTGAAGGAATACACTATCTCTTACAGCAGCACTTCAGAAACATTTTTCCAGAAGTTGATGCGGAATTTTGAAGCCAAAGCATCCTCCATTTTTGTAAAAAGTGAAGCGGTTAGAAAAGTTGAATTTTTTGTGAAAGAGGTAGAAAAAGTAAGCAAAATGAGTGGTGTAATGATGATTATGCCCGTTGGATTCACCTGGTAGAAAAAACTAAAAAAAATCTTTAAAATGGCGGCTCTTTAATATTGAATATTTCCTCTTTTGTTTAATTTGCAGAAGCATTATTCATATTTTGGAGTCGCCATGAAAAGAAACAGTTACTTCCTTCTTTTTGCTCTTTTGGTATCGTTACCATTGTTTTCGCAACCATTAAGCAGCAATTTACAAGTAATCAAAAAACCTCTCATCCCAAATGATTTCAGGGCATTCAGCAAGGCAGGGAACACAATTTTTGCGATAAGTTACCAAATAAGTGTCGCAAGCAATTTCAATAAATCGACCGACGGTGGTGTCACCTGGCAGACACTTCCCACCTCCTTTGCAGCCGGTGACAATCTTAATGCTATCTTTTTCGTGAACGAACAGGTTGGTTTTGTGGGTGGTTCTCTCGGCGTAATTTATAAAACCACGGATGGTGGAAGCAGTTGGACCAACATAAGTGCTCCCTCGGTTTACAATGGTACGATAAATTACATTAATTTTTTTAATGAGAACACCGGATATATAGCAGGAAATTCAGCCAATTCTGTCAATTTGATTAAAACCACAAACGGCGGTGCAACCTGGACAACTGTAACAAATCCGCTGCCAAGCAGATCTTTTTACGATATCCACTGGAACAGCCAAACAGAGGCGATTGTGGTTGGAAGCGGAAGTCAGTATATGTACACATCCGATGGTGGAGTAAACTGGACAGCGGGCACAATGCCGGGGCTTTCTTCAACTCTCTACAGAATTCGCAAAGCGGATGCTACCACTTATTATGTAGTGGGTACCGCAGGAAGAGCCTATAAAAGCACCGATGGCGGTGTTTCGTTTACGGCTCTCACCACAACTACCACGGTAGCACTTTACTCACTCGAATTTAGCGATGCCCTTAATGGTGTGCTCCTCGGTTCCAACGGTGTGGTTATTCGAACCACAGACGGGGGAGCATCGTGGATTGATATCCCGATCTTTTCAACGGAAGTTATAAGAGCTTCACTGAAAGACGGAAATAAGATTCTTGCAGGTGGTTATCTTGCGAACCTCGCCATCTCGACCGATGGTGGCGTTACATGGAAAACTACCGGTTCAACTTCGCGCGATTTTTATGGTGTTTATGCCGAATCAAATCAGAAATATACCGTGGTCGGCGACAGAGGAGAACTCCACCAGACGACAAATGGAGGACTTACCTGGACCAAATCAGCTTTTATGATCGGTGATTTTCTTTATGATGTTTACACTTCCGGCTCGAGTATTTATACCTGCGGAAGAGTGGGTGCCTTTTTTACTTCGACAAATAATGGTCAATCCTGGACGAACAGATCGAGCGGCACTTCCACCACAAGGAATTACAAGCTCTTTTTTACCGATCCCAATACGGGCTACATGGTGAATAATGAGGGTGGAATTCTTTATACAACCAATCAGGGGGCTCTCTGGTCAACGCAGACAACTCTACCTGCAACCACACTTTACGATATAAAGATGGTTGGTAGCGGAACCGGTTATGCTGTTGGTTCGGGCGAGAGGTTATTTAAATCGACTGATGGTGTAAATTTTTCTCACGGTACGATGGCACTTCCCGCAGGTCAGGTGACAGGTGTAGCGATGGTTGATGCAACCACAGGTTATATCTGTGGCGAAAACGGTGCTTTCTATAAAACCACAGATGGTTTTCAGACGGTCACGCTTCTCTCTGATACAGTGGCTCTTCAGGGGAAAGTGATGCATGATATTGTGATTATGGGGCCCGATGACATCTGGGCGGTTGGCAGAAGTGGCGTTATCTTGAGGCGTACCGGTGGTGTTACTTTGATGGACACCAGCATGACAGGGGTTGACTTTCTCGCTGCTCACAAAATGAGTAATAACGAGTTTGTTCTCGTTGGTTCGGGCGGAATGGTTTACAAGGTTTCTGCTCAGATTGTACCCGTTGAACTCGTTTCTTTTACGGGAAGTGTAACCCAAAACAGTGTCTCACTTTCATGGCAGACAGCCACGGAAACCAATAATAACGGTTTTTTTGTTGAACGAAAAACAGATGAAAATTGGGAAACGATTGCCTTTGTTAAGGGTAAAGGAACTGTGACAGCTCCTGTTTTTTATTCATATACGGATAAAAATGTTAGCGGACAAAAAGTCACTTATCGGTTGAAGCAAATGGATAACGACGGGTCGTTCGCATTCTCTAATGAAATTGAGCTTGAAATTGGTGCTCCTGCCAACTATTCGCTCGAACAAAATTATCCAAATCCGTTTAACCCGTCAACGGTGATATCATTTGCGACACCAAAAGCGGGAAATGTCAAGTTAACGGTCTATAATGCACTCGGTGAAACCGTAGATGTTCTCGTTGATGGAATCCTCGAGGCGGGGTATCACAAAGTAAGTTTTGACGGTTCTTCACTGACTTCAGGAGTCTATTTTTACCGACTTGAATCGGGTGATTTTGCGGCGGTTAGAAAATTCAATTTATTGAAATAGAGCCGGTAGAGAAGATAAAGTTTAAGTCACAGAGTAGTGTAACAATAAAACGGTTGGGAAAATTTTTGCCCTCTGTTTTTAAAGTCGTTACTCTGTGACTTTTATTGCATATATTTAAAGTTCGAATATTCAAGATTAGGCAATTGGAACAGGCAAACATTAAAATAATAGTGAGAAATAGAAAAGCTCACTTTGAATACAGCATCATACAATCGTTTGAAGCCGGTATCGTGCTTATGGGCACCGAGGTAAAGTCGCTCAGAGCCGGGAAGGGTAACCTTACAGACGGATTTGTAGAGATTGTAAATGGCGAAGCCTGGTTAAAAAGTGCGCATATCTCTGAATATTCACAGGGAAACATTAATAATCACGATCCTTTCAGAGACAGGAAACTCCTTCTCAATTCCGTTGAGATTAAGAAGTTGAATCAGAAAGTCAAAGAAAAAGGATACACAATTATACCTCTTGCACTCTATTTCAAAAATGGCAAAGTAAAAGTTGAGATTGCCCTTGCCAAAGGGAAGAAACTTTACGATAAGAGAGAATCAATTGCAAAAAGAGAGATGGAACGAGAAAGAAAGAGGAGTAAATATTAGTTCAGTTTTATTTTTTTAAATAAAAACAGGAAGGAGAAAAAAGGTGTTCGTACCTTCTCGGATGTTTTTTACCAAAGGCGTTGGCAGACATAAAGATTATTTAGCTTCATTTGAGCTTGCATTAAGAGGTGCCGGAATAGAGATGTGTAACCTGGTTACAGTAAGCAGTATCTATCCACCCGACTGTAAGCGTATCTCCAAAGAAGAGGGTCTTAAATATTTAAAACCGGGTCAGGTTACATTTTGTGTAATGGCGCGTAACCAGACAAATGAACCTAACAGGTTGATTGCTTCTTCTATAGGTGTAGCCATTCCTGCCGACAAAAACCTGTATGGATATCTGTCAGAACACCATCCTTACGGTGAAACAGAAAAAGTTTGTGGGGAATATGCAGAAGATCTCGCTGCGACGATGCTTGCAACAACTCTCGGTATCGATTTTAACCCCGAAGTTGATTGGAGCGAAAGAGAAAATATTTATAAAATGTCGGGCAAGATCGTCCGCTCATTTAATGTTACTCAGTCTGCTGAAGGTCATAAAAACGGACTTTGGACTACAGTAATAGCGGCAGCAATTCTGCTCCCATAATTTTTTTAACGGTCCGGTGATTTCTATTAAATGGTGTCACCGGACTTTTTTATTAACTAAAACAGGAGGATTATGGCACCATATCTGATATATATATTGTCAATAATGAGTTCACTTAATTCTGCATCACCAAACCAAAATTTCATTACACTTCACAGGGACTATTTAGAGAATGTTTATAAACTGCCTGCCGGGGTGGTTATAAATGACGAGTACAAAGTGCCCGACTACTTTTCAGATCAGGCTACTGTAAATAATTTGTTGCTGTTGGCAAAAAAATATTTAGGGTATCCTTATGTCTGGGGTGGTACCACGGAACGCGGTTTCGACTGCTCCGGGTTCATGTACTTCCTTTATAATAAAATTGGTAAACCTATCCCAAGGATGCCGGCTGACCAGTGTATTCTCGGAGCGGACATCCCTTACTCAAAAATTCAACCGGGCGATTTGATCTTTTTCAGAGGCGGAAATGTAAATTCCAATTGGATCGGTCATGTGGGCATGGCTTATGAAAGAGATGCTAACGGTGAAATTAAATTTATCCACGCAGAGGGAAGAAAAACCGGTGTGGTTATAACTCCCCTTGAAAATCAGTATTACAAAAAAAGATTCATTAGAGCGACCAGAATTCTAAAATAAACGGAAAGAAAATGAAAAAAATCGTAAGATCACTCCCCGTACTTCTATTGTTCACTGTGATGGCAGCGTCATTTTCGTTTGCAGCTTGCAACAAAAATGCGAATGCAGGTGATATTCCCCCGGCAGGGAAAGACACTTTAAAGGTTGACTCAGCCAAAAAAGCTGAATCACCTACAACCACAGAGGCGTATGATGCTTCAAAATTTACTTCTAAATATGACGATATGGCTAAATTTTTTGCCGGTATCGAAGTTGATTCCACCAGTGAGTTAGCTCCTTTGTTCAAAGCAAACACATGGAAAAACCATGCAAAAAGTTTTGATTCAAAATGGGCGGGGCTCGAAAAGAAAAGACTTGCACCGATAAGAGAATGGGTTGGAACTGAACTTAAAGAGATTTCAGCCGATTGCAAGACCCTTTTCTACCCTTTTGGCGGTCCTGATTTTCTTTTTGCAAATACATTTTTCCCCTCATTCAACAATTATGTGCTCATCGGTCTCGAACCTGTTGGTCAGTTGCCTGATTTGAATAAGCTCGATAAAAATGTATTAAGCAACTATCTTGCAAGCCTGCAAAATTCGTTAGCGACACTTATTTCCGGTGGATTCTTCAAGACCATAGATATGGCATCTGATTTTCAGCCGGGTAGAGTAAATGGAATTGTACCTGTTTTAATGGTTTTTCTTGCTAAAACAGATCACAAAGTTCTTGATATTGAATACATCAAAATGGACAAGACAGGTAAACTTACCTACGAGAAGTCAGATCTTTCATCAGGAAAGCTAAAAACAAGATATGATGGTGTTATGATTAAATTCACAGACAAAGAAGAAAAGACGGTTAAAAAATTGTTCTTCTTCAGCACCGATCTTTCAGATGCCGGCTTCCCAAAGAAACCTGATTTCCAGAATTTCGTAAAAGAAATGCAACCATTTGCATCGATGGCAAAAGCCGCTTCATACCTGATGCATCAGGGTGGATTTGATGGAGTTAGAAATTTTGTTGTCGAAAATGCAAAATATATGGTACAGGAAGACAGCGGAATTCCACTCAAATATTTTGATGAAAAGAAGTGGGAAAGAAGATTCTACGGTACTTACACATCTCCAATTCCAATGTTTGCAGGAAGAGTTCAGAGAGACCTTCAGGCAGAATACCGCAAAAAAGACAATGTTAAGCCATTGCCATTTGGTATCGGTTACTATTGGGAGCAGGGAAGAAGCAACCTGATGTTTGCTCTAAGAAAATAGAGTTTTTGGTCGTTATTCGCAATACTTTTTAAGTGAATCCGCAGCAGTTGTTGAACTGTTGCGGTTCGCTTTATTAAAGGCTTCACATCCTCCCGCTTTATCCCCGTTTGCCATAAGAACACTGCCGAGCATTAAGAATGTTTTTGTTGTTGCACTTCCGAGTGTTGATGCATTTTGAAGATAGATTTTAGCTTGCTCAAGTTCATTTTTCTGAAAATAAGCTTCACCAAAAAATGCCTGAAGACTCTCAAAATCAGGTTTCACTTTTTGAACAATTTCGAGCTCTTTGATGGCTTTGTCCGGTTGTTTCATTTTTAAGAAATATGCGGCTTTATAGACAGGTACGAGCGGATTCCCGGGTTCAATTTTTTCGGCTTTCAGATAAAATTCCAATGCTTTGTTATCCTCTCCCATCTCTGAATGGAGATTCCCCAGCAAAATAATGGCGTCCACTTTATTTGGTTCTTCTTTGAGTACCTGATTAAAGTCGTTTTTTGCATCTTCATATTTTTTTAGACCTTGAAATGCCAGTCCGCGGAAGAGGTGTGCTGAACTGTCTTTTGAGTCGATATCAAGAATTTTTGAATAGATTTTCACAGCGGAGTCGAAATAACCCGTTGTCAATTTTTCGAAGGCTTGCGATCTTAGAACAAAAATTTCCTTTCGGTCATCTTCCTTCCCCTTCTGATAGAAGTGATAAATTACATAAATCTGCACAAGAGCAGCAAAAAATAAAAAAATGGCGAGGTTTTTGTTTTTCTTCATTCGGGTTTTTGTAAGTTTTGGTAACTAAAATTTAAAATTGAGTTCTTAAATATAAAACGAGCCGCAATAAATGAAATGTGCAAAAATTATTGTTTTAACCCTTATGTCGATTTTAGTTTTACCTGTTTATTCGCAAAAACAGAATGATAATGGAATTGCTGATTTCAGGAAAAAACTTTCTGCCGAGTTAAAAAGAGATTTTGAGAAATATAATTTACCTTCAGCTGCAAGGGTTGACACAGTCTATTTGAATGGCAACGGCGAACTTGTAATCGGTTTAAATCGTCGTTCATCAGGAAAAGTTATCAGAGAAGATAATGTAACATCGATGACAAAACTTTTCACCGACTTTAAAAATGCCAACGGATTTTCAAAGCAGGGATTAAAAATTTTAATGGGTCCATTTGAACTAAAGGAGATGGTGCCTAACTATTTCAGGGATAAATCTGATAAAGATAAAAGCAGATACCCCGTAAAAAATGAGTCGTTTAATTTAGTGACAAAGGAGGATCGACCCTTCAAAATTGAGAAGGGGCTCGATGGCAAAAATATTGTTGTGTGGAATTCACACGGCTGGTACTACAGCAACGAAGATGACCGTTGGCAATGGCAGAGGGCAAGACTTTGGGGCACTGTGGAAGACCTTTTAACCACATCTATTGTTGTTCCTTACCTGGTTCCCATGCTTGAAAATGCGGGTGCAGGGGTTTTTCTTCCGAGGGAGAGAGATTTCCAATTAAATGAAGTGGTGGTTGATAACGACAACATTTCGGCTAACGGTGGTGTGGAAATTAACTCCGGATGGGAAAAAACAGGCAGTGGATTCCGCTTTCAGGTTGAGGGTTACGAAGCAAATATAAATCCATTTGGTTTAGGCACATTTTTAAAAACAAAGTCAGTTCAGTCGGAAAAGAATCCGCTTTTTTATATCCCGGAGATTCCCGAAACGGGTGAATATGCCGTTTATGTATCTTATGGAAAGGATGCCGGGGGGAAAAATGTTCCTGATGTCACATATACTGTTTATCACGCAGGCGGCACTTCCACTTTTACCATAAATCAGAATGCGGGCTGGGGAACCTGGGTTTACCTTGGTACATTTAAGTTCAAAGAGGGGAAAGATAAAAACAGCACTTGCGTAAAAGTTTCTGACAAGAGCAATTCCGAAGGATTCATCACTTCTGATGCAGTTAGGTTTGGCGGCGGAATGGGAGTGGTAAAAAGAAACGGTAAAACCAGCGGGAGACCAAAATTTGCCGAGGGGGCGAGATATTTTCTTCAATATCTCGGTGTAAACGATACTTTAGTATATAACATTCACAAAAATATCGATGATTATACTGATGACTACAGAGCAAGGGGTGAATATGTTAACTGGTTGAATGGAAGTCCGGCAGGACCAAACAAGAACCGGAGTGAAGAGGGATTAAAAATTCCAATCGATCTGTCGTTGGCGTGGCACACGGATGCTGGAATTCTTGGGGGTGACTCCGTAGTTGGGACTTTGATGATTTATAGCTCCGTCGGGATGGATACTTCATACTTCCCTGGTGGGAGATCGAGGATGGCGAATCGCGACCTTGCAGATGTCGTTCAGTCGCAAATAGTGGATGATATAAAGGCGTTATTCGACAGGAAGTGGACGAGAAGAGAGCTTATGGATGCCAATTATGCAGAAGCAGTTCGGGGGAATGTACCCGGAATTCTGCTTGAGTTGCTTTCACATCAAAATTATGCAGAAATGAAATTCTTCTGGCAACCATCTTTTAAGTTTGCTGTTTCCAGGGCGATTTACAAAGGGATGCTCAGATTCATAAATTCTTCCACTTCAAGTGCCCCCGTTATTCAACCGCTACCTGTGAACAATTTTTCGGCACTGCTCGATGGAGAGTCAGCATCTTTGAAGTGGAAACCGGTTTCTGATCCATTGGAGCCAAGTGCCGCACCTTCAGGGTATGTGGTTTACAGACGGATTGGGGATGGTGGATTTGACAACGGAAGGTATTCGGCTACTGCAAATTTTATTGATAAGCAGATTCCAAAAGGAGTGGTGGTCAGTTACAAAGTGACAGCAGTTAATAGTGGTGGTGAAAGCTTCCCGTCAGAAATTCTTTCTGTGGGTATCGGGGAGAAGAAAGGACAAAATATCCTCATAGTGAACGCATTCGACAGACTTGACGCACCAAAAGTGATTGAAAAACCCGGATTTGAGGGCTTTTTATTCAATTTTGATGAAGGGGTGCAACTAAATAAAGATGTTGCCTTTGTGGGTGAGCAGGTCGATTTTAACAGAACTTCCGACTTTAAATCAAACGATGCCCCGGGATTTGGAGCTTCAAAATCGAACTTGGAATGTAAAATAATTGCCGGTAACACATTTGACTACACTTCGGTGCATGGAGAAGCAATTCTTTCCGCAGGTTACTCATTCAGCAGTTCGAGCGATGAATCTGTTGAATCAGGCGAGGTATCCATCTCAAGTTATAACTTTTTGGATATAGTTGCAGGGGAAGAAAAAACTTCAGAAATATCGGTTGGACTCGATCCTGTAAAATCAGTGAACTATAAACTTTTCACCCCTGCATTGACCAAACTTCTGACTACCTATTTATCGAAAGGAAATGCTCTTTTCATCAGTGGTTCTTACATCGGTTCTGAACTGGAGGCTGATTCATCGACTCTTAAATTTGGCTCCGGAATACTAAAGACTAAACTCGGTACACATTATGCTTCAACTTCGGGTAAAGTGTTTGGAGTTGATAGTTCGGGGGTTTTTGCAGGTGAAAAATTTGAGTTTAACACCGGACATTCAGATAAAATTTACAGAGTGGAAGCACCCGAGGCGATGAACCCTGAAAAAGAGAGTGAGACTTTACTCCGATACACAGAAAACACCAATAGTGCAGTTGTGGGTTATCGTGGTCTCGGTCGTGTTGTTGTGGCTGGTTTTCCGTTTGAGACAATTCAGTCGATTGAGCAACGAAACAAATTCATGAACAATGTTCTCGAATATCTCGGAATAAAACAATAGGAAAATTAAATCGGGCTGTTTGCAGTCAGAGTAAACAGCCCGTTAAATTGTGTTATTTTAAATCCTGTGGGGGAATTGGTGGCGGCACATTGTTTTTAATCGGTTTTGTTGTTTTTAAGTAAGCAAATACCGCTTTAAGATCTTCATCAGTCATATTGGCGTATGAAGGCCATGGCATCGGTGGCAGGAGTGGTCTGGTGTTATCGAGTCCTTTATACTTTCCTTCTCTCATTGCTTTCACAAATTGTTCCTCTGTCCAGGTGCCGATTCCACTCTCATCAGAAGTAATGTTAGCCGCAAAAGAGACTCCCCAAGGACCCACAGCCGCAGTATTCATCATATTGAATAAGACCCATGATTTGAGTGCATTTTTATCAACAGGGTCGATTGGCATTTTTTCGGGATGCCCAGAAAGAAGCAGGTTCGGGTCGGGTGAAGGTCCTTTTGGTCCCATTACTTTAGGGCTGTGGCAATCGTCGCAACCTGCGATTGAAACCAGATATTTTCCTCTTTTCACCAGGTCTTCCTGTGAGGTTTGGGTGGCTGGTGCCGGTTTTTTTTCGCTTTCCCCTTTACATCCTGTTAATAATATAGTGGTTAGGGCAACAAGGGTTAAAAGTGAATAAAGACTTTTTTTCATAAAAATCTCTCCTCGGTTCTTCTCATAGAAGAAAAAATGATGTTGTTAAAAGTTGATTAAACTACTGAAACAAAGCTGCTCCATTTATCACGATTAGAAATAAAGTGTGCGGCTGATAAATCTCTCTCCAACAGTGCAGTATTCAGAATGCAAAATTATAAATTTATTTCACTTTAACAATCAGTTTAATGATAAACAGTTTAGTTTATAAGTAAAAAACAGTATTAATAGATGAATGGAAGATTAACAGGGTGGGAGATAAAAAAAGGCTGCCTTTTTTGAGGCAGCCTTTTTCAGCTATTAATTATGAGTTGTGAATTATTAATTCATTCTCAAAAATTACTTGTTGAGGATCATTTTCTTTACTGAAGAGAAGGAACCTGATTCAAGTCTGTAGATGTAAACGCCTGAAGCGAGTTTTGAAGCGTCGAATGATACTTCATAACTTCCGGCTTTCTGAACAGAAGAAACGATGGTTTTAATCTTCTCACCAATGGTGTTGTAAATGGTAAGATTTACAAATCCATCAACAGGGATCGAATATTTAATTACAGTTGAAGGGTTGAACGGGTTAGGATAGTTCTGTTCCAAAGCGAATACTGAAGGAGAACCAACTTCCACTTCAATTTCATTTGAATACTTGAATGTACCGTCGAAATCAACTTGTTTCAATCTGTAGGTATATTTACCTGATTCGAGTGATTTATCGACAAATGAGTAAGCAGATGGTTCGAGTGAGTTTCCTCTACCGGCGATAAATCCGGCAGCGGCAAATGAACCACCCTCTTTTTTCCTTTCAACGCTAAAGCCCTGATTGTTCAGTTCTGTAGCAGTTGTCCAGGTAAGAAGGACAGAATTTGCATCTGCATTTGCGTTAAACGATGTAAACTCAACAGGGATATTTCCACCGCCGCCCATCATGAAATTCATTGCATTCACGATAAATTTGGCAGCCATTGTCTGGTTTGTCATGGTGCCAAGTGAGAATGAGAAATAAGCATTTCTGATGTTGTTAGGGTTATTTGTCGGTGAATAAAGAATGATACCTGCAGTATCGAGATAAGTTGGGTACCATCCGGCAATTTTATAGATGCCTGATTTACCGGGGATTATTCTCATCGCATCGCGGTCGCCGTAAGAGGTACCTGTGAAAGCGAGTGAATCATTGATTTGGTTAGGAACGGTGAACATCTGATGACCCGGAACGATCTTACGAAGCAGACCTGTACCTGACATATCAGAAACCCAAGTTGAGCACTGTAGGAGATTGGTTCTGAAATAAGGATCTTTATCAGAAGTTGAACTTGACCAGCGATATACCCAGCCAACTTCGCCACCCTCTACGATGGTTTTACCACCACGGAGTGAATAATTAACGATAGCAGTTCTCTTAGCCAAATCGTCGAACATGGTACCGGTTTTTGCACCTGAAGAGAGAATTACAACATCGTAATTGTTGAGGGTAGTGGTATCTAATGATGCGAAGTTAATTTTATCGACGAGGTAACCTTCGGCAGTAAGAGTAGTGCTGATAATATTTCCGGAAGCACCAAGAGGAGTGATTTCGTCACCTTTACCTTTAGCTCCGGTAGATCTTTCAGCCATAACAACATCATCATCAAGAACGAGAACAACACCCAAAGTGTTGATAACTTTGAACTGTGAAGTACCGGAAGCAGGGAAATAAACAGTATTTCTGTTGGTTGAATTATCAACCACTTTGATTCTATACTGAATACTGTCACCCACGGCAATCTGTGTGCTGTCGAGGTTAAAGACGCCTTCATAGAGGCTGCCTGAAGTGTTGGTAAGAGTAAACTGGTTTGCTGCACCATTGTTTTTGGTGTAAAGAACTGTTACTGAATAGATACCGAGGTTATCGGTAGCAGTTGCAGAAACTTTTGCAGGCCATCTTACTTTTGCAACATCTCTTAGAGGAGTATGATTAACTACAGGAAGTACATTATCAGGAACGAACTTAAATGCGTTAAATGTTGTGGCGGTTGGATGATAACCTGCTGTATGAGCAGCACCCGCATCTTTGGCTACAATTCTATAATAGAGAGTGTCGCCGAGCACGATTTGGGTAGTGTCGATGTTAAAAACACCGGAGTAGCTGTTGGCAGCACCGGCAGTAAGGTTAAACCTTTTCATTGTGCCGGAAGTGTTGATTTTGTAAACAACATAAGCACTGTCAATTCCGATATTGTCGGTGATGGTTGCATTCAGAGTAACAGGCCATGTCTCTCTGTACTGATCGCCGATAACCGAGTGAGTAACCACAGGGGCTTGAGTATCAGTTGCAACCACAAAGCTAAGTTTGTTAGCTGGAGCACCGGCAGGGAATGTGGAAACTCCACCTGTGTTGTCTTCAGCTTTGATGTAGTAGTTGTAGGTAGCAGGTGAGCCGTTTCCGGGGATGGAAGCAGTCCAGTTGTTACCTGAAGAATTGGTCATAACCAAAGAATCGGTAATCTCTCCGTTAGTACCTCTGCCCCAGAAGACTTTAGCACCATTAGCCACGAGAGGGATTGTTGATTCGATAACGGCATTCACTACATAAGGACCGGCAAGGTTTTCGGTGTTACTGAGAGCGGTATGGTTGATAGTTGGGCCAAAAGTGGCTTTACCAACCCAGCCTTGATAAACATTGGTTCTGTCGTCAGCCCAATAAGCCCAAACAGTGTTATCTTTTGCTGCGATACCGATATAGTCACCCTGATAACCGCCGGCGAGACCGCTGATGGCTTTAGGTTTAAATTTGGAATCGGAAATCTTGATGTTTTCGAAAGTTGCACCAAAATCCATCGATCTTCCCATAAAAACAGTAGCGGAGTCGTTGCTCATGTCGCGGCTGTCATACCATACTGTATAGAGGTGACCAGTTGTCTGATCAACAGTAGCCCATGGATAATATTGATCTTTTCCGCTGTTCATAGGGTCGTTGTTAACACGAACGGGGGTTGACCATGTGGTTCCACCGTCGGTTGATTTGATTATAACGATATCGGGATCACTGCCGGCAGGTGCTACACCTTTTTGTGGCCATGTGATGTAGATGTTGCCTCTTCCCGGTCCGTTACTTCTGTCAACAGCCATTGAAGGGAAGGAGGAAACTCTAATTGATGTGGTTTTGATGTTACCGCGGATACCAAAATTGGCAGCAGTGTAAGCTTTGGTAGCAGGTGCCCAAGTTACGCCACCATCGGTTGATTTTGCAAAACCAATGGCATCTTCTCCATAAATACCGGCACCCCAGTTGTCGTAAACTGCGAAAGTCGCGTAAACTTCACCGTTGGGACCTGTAGAAAGATTAACACCCTGGCAGTGACTGCCGGCGTTAAGGTTTCCGGAGATGTTTTTAGGGGAGCTCCAGCTTGTACCGTTGTTGGTAGAGTAAACAAGTTCGATATTGTTGTTGTTTGGGCTTCCGGTGAGGAAGGCAGTCCATGCATTGTATAATCTATTTGCATAAGGGCTTCCTGCAACTTTGTCGGCAGTCATGTGGTTTTTATCAAGAAGATCTGCTGAGCTTGAGGGGTTTGCACCGGCCTGTGAAGTTGTCCAGTTAACACCGTTGTTTGATGATGATGCAACACCCTGGCCGCCACTGTTGTGGATGTAGCCAACATGCATATAACCGTTGGGAGCGATAACAGAAACAGGGTCACCTGAGTTTCTTCCGTATGGAGGATCGTCCCATCCCTGCCAGTTTGTACCACCGTTGGTGGTAAGATAAGTACCTGTTCCATAAAGAGTTCCAACAGATGAACCAGACCACGAAGTGGAGTTGGCAGAAAGCAGAAGGATGTTCATATTAAGAGGATGAACATCGATGCTTAATTCTGATTGTGTTGAATTTGTAGTAGGGAAAGGTCTAAAATTGGGGAACAATGTTGCTTCTGCACCGGTTACTCTAACATACCGGTTAATATTTGGAGCAGGAATGTAGATAAATGAGTTATCTCCTGCAGCGGTGCTAAAATTCTGGTCGACAGTTATTTTCGTCCAGTACTTTGAAAGATCTCGTGCTACTTCTCCGCCGGTTCCCTGGGCAAAAATCATGCCAGAAAGCAGGAGTAGAAAGAGAGAAGTTCGTAAAAAGGCCATGGATTACAGGCTCCTTCTGTTAATAAATGAAGTGAAATGTTAATCTAAATTAAGCATTTTTCATAAGGTAAGCAAAAATAATTCATGTCTTAAGGGTGATAAATCACACATATTTTTGTATAGACCACAAATTTCAAGTAAATAGCTATTTTAGTGATCATTAAATTTAAAAGTTTTTAAATGAAAATCAGTTTTAACGAGATTCCCGGGCAATCGCCTCTCTACCTTGACTATCTATACAACTTCAAAAAAGTTGCAAAGTACTACATAAAAGATTTCAGAAACGAATCGATTTATGAGCCACACTTCAGAGATGTTCTCTCGAAATATCCATCTGACCGAAAACAG
This sequence comes from uncultured Ignavibacteriaceae bacterium, assembly GCA_964431385.1. Lineage (GTDB taxonomy): Bacteria > Bacteroidota > Ignavibacteria > Ignavibacteriales > Ignavibacteriaceae > UTCHB3. Next base: position 23,102 of record CAYSJM010000047.1, read on the forward strand.
ATAACCCAAACGATAAAAAACCAGTACATCAACAAGCGGATTTCGGGGAAAACCTCCCAAAACATTAAACTTTTGGAAGAGAAGAACACCCTCGCCATTGTTACAGGGCAGCAGTTAGGGCTTGTTGGCGGGCCACTTTACACGATCTATAAAACCATCACGGCAATAAAGCTGGCAACAAATCTTGCGGCAAAATATCCTGATTTTAATTTTGTTCCGGTTTTTTGGCTCGCCGGAGATGATCACGATTTTGAGGAGATAAGCTCGGTAAATCTTCTGAACAACGAAAATAAAGTTGAAACGATAACATACAAAGTTGAGGAAGAGGGGGAAAAAGAGGCCGGAAGTGTCGGTGGAATACGGCTCGAACAGGAGATTGCAGATTTTATCGCGGGGATGGAAAATTCACTCCGCCCGACGGAATTTACGCAGGATGTAATTCAATACATCTCGACCATATATCAGCCCGGTAAAACGGTAGCCGAGGCTTTTAGTGAAATGATGTTCAAGTTTTTTGACAAATACGGGCTTGTGATTTTTAATCCACAAATGAACGATGTTAAACGACTCCTTATACCTGTCTTTAAACATGAGCTTGAAAACTACAGAGCACACGCAACCAAATTAATTTCGATAAGTGCCGGACTCGATGAAGAATACCACGCCCAGGTGAAGATAAGGCCGATTAATCTTTTTGTGAACAATGAAAACGGGCGATACCTTCTCGATCCGTTAGAAAACAATGAATTCCGATTGAGGAGAAAAAAAGTCAAGTTTTCAAAAGATGAATTGTTGCAACTGTTGGAGAATTCACCTGAGATGTTCAGTGCAAATGTAATTCTTAGACCTGTATGTCAGGACTGGTTATTCCCGACGGCATTTTATGTCGGTGGACCCGCCGAGATTTCCTATTTTGCCCAGATAATTCAACTATACAAAGCCTTTAACCTCGCTACTCCAATCGCCTGGCCACGGATTAGTGCAACAATAGTTGAAAAAAGTGTGCAAACACTCGCTCAAAGATTTGACCTCTCGATAAAAGATTATTTTGAGCTTAAAGGTGAGATTTTTAACAAAGTGGCATCAAAGATATCAGAGTATGATATCGAGGGCAAATTTGAAGTGGCAGAGAACAGAATGAGTAACATCTTCGACGATCTGAAAGATTATCTCTCCGAAATTGAAAAAACTCTCGGTGATCCTGTGGAAAAAAATAAACAACGGACTCTTCAGTATCTTGGTGAGCTTAAAGGGAAAGCCGAATCGGCAAGGTTGCGAAAACATGAGAGTACCATGAATCAGTTGCAAAAAAGTTATTCCATGATTCTTCCAAATGACAATCTGCAGGAGCGGGAGATAAATTATTTCTATTTTGCCAATAAATATGGTCTTGGTTTCTACGAATATCTTATAGAAAAACTTGATGGCGAATCGTTTGATCATCAGGTGGTGTCGTTATAGTGTTTAAGTCTCTTATAGTCCCAAAGTTTGGGTTTTTAATGCTTTTGGCATTTTTTTACCTCTCGTTCAATTCACTTTTTGCACAAAGTGAGCCTGGACGACTATATAAGTTTCGATTGGAAAACGCCCCATTTCCTGAAGAGGGGAGAGCAAACGGGTATAACGGACTTCCATACTCGGGGCATTATGACGATAACACAGTTGCGGTTTATGTTCCACCGGGCTATAAATTCACTAACAGTGTCGATTTTGTCTTCTATTTTCACGGCTGGTATAACACTGTTGATGGTGTGCTTAGCGGATTTAGAATGCTCGATCAGTTCCTGGAAGCCAGAAAAAATGCAATTCTTGTAATTCCCGAAGGTCCTAAAAATGCCGCCGATTCATACTACGGCAAACTCGAAAGGGAAAACGGGTTTTTGAATCTTGTAACCGAGATAATGGACTCTCTTAAGGGGCGGAAAGAGATAGAGGAGACTATACCGGGAAAATTTGTTATCGCCTGCCATTCAGGTGGGGTAAGGGTGCTTTCCAAAATTCTTCGGCAGGGAGGTGTAACCCACCAAATCAGGGATGTGTATCTTTTTGACGCAACTTATGGTTATATCGATGAATATCTCGATTGGCTGATGACTTTTGAAGGAAAACTTATCAGTATCTGGACTGAAGGTTCCGGCACCCGCGACGGTACGATGCGAATGTTGCAGAGACTTCAGGATGCTCAAATCCCCCATCTGAACACTGACGAAGAAAACCTCACTAAGGATGACCTTATCTATAATCGCATCGTGGTAATTAAAACACCACTCACTCACAGCGACCTCGTGTTTCTTACTGGCAACTTCACCAAGTTTTTGAAAACAAGCATGTTAGATTTGTTAGAGATTAAGTGAAGGATGAGGGGTGAGGTTTGAGCACTTGCGATATAGGGGTAGAAACTTCAAACATTTTTTTTTGAACAAGATGGACAAGATTTTACAGGATGGACAAGATTCGGCATTGGGATTTGATGCTTAATCTATTTTTTGGTCGCCATCCGGGGATTTTTTTTGATATCCTATCCCGCTTGCGGGATTAAATATTCGTAGAAAAGTCTCATCAATTCAATCTACCCCCGTAGCGGGGTTTGATGTGCGTAGAGAATCTGGCTGGGAACAATAATCACTTCGATCTTGCTAAACGAAACCTAATTGGCCATGCAAACATTCGCCCGGGATTGTCACTCTCACGGGCATACACTGTACATGCTTCCGATACACATAAGTGACTTCCACCTCTGACAACAATTTCTTCACCGGTTTTTGGTCCTGTGGGATTAATCTGTGATGAATCGCTGTACTCACCAAAG
>CAYSJM010000048.1:0-25611 GCA_964431385.1 uncultured Ignavibacteriaceae bacterium
TGATAATTCAACCTTTTGTCGAAAATTCCATTTGGCACGGTATTATTGAGTCGGGAAAAAACGGCATCCTTAACATTTCATTCCAGTTTGAAGAAATGGCTGTGGAATCGGGTGAAGAGAAAGCTTTGGTTATTAAAGTAACTGACAATGGAATCGGGATTAAACAGGCAAAAATGAACAAAAAAGTGGATCATATCTCAAAAGGGATCGAGATAGTTGAAGAGAGACTTCGCTTGATAAGTTCAAAATTGGAAATTCCACAGCCGATTTTATTTGAGGACCTTTCAACCCGGGAACCTGAATCACATGGTACCGAAATTGTCATTTCTCTTCCGCCATCTCTTTATAAAGAGTTGGATTAAGTTAACAAAACCGAAAATCTTTACCGTTAATTCATTAATTCCCCCCATATAATAAAAAATTCACACCTTTTACTCTTTCTCTATTTCGATTTTGATAATGGCTTCCCATTTTGCACCAAAACAAGGAGCCTTTTATGATAATGTTAAAGACAATAGTCAAATTTTTTATGCGTCCGTTTGGGAAGAAAGACGAATTACGGTCGTCTTCCCCGGTAGTAATAATCCGGCGGGAAAGGGAAGAAAAGACCGCAGTGTTGGGACAAAACAGTGGCGAAGTTCAAAAATCGACACTGACCCCAAAGCTGGTTTTTATTCCGCTTCTCTTTATCCTTCTGATTTCACCGGGTCTTGCTCAATGGCAGCAAACAAATCTCTCGGGAGCAATAAACGGGCTGTTTTATGACGGAACAAACCTGTTCGCTGCCACAAACGCCGGCGTACTCAGGAGTACCGATGACGGAACAAACTGGAACGGTGAAAATACAGGTTTGACGACTCTGACTGCAAGGAATTTTACCACAAGCGGTACTGATATTTTTGTTGTTACCCTATCGGGTGGTATTTACAGATCAGCGAACGGACCCACATGGAACTGGAGTCTTTTGCAATCAGGAAGTTTTCACTGTCTTTACACCTCAGGCTCAACAATCATCGCCGGGTCTGTCGGTGGAGGTATTTACATCTCCAACAACAACGGGAACACCTGGACAGTATCCAACACAGGCCTCACTAATCTGACTGTATGGGCACTTCATGGTGCCGGTTCAGCTATTTATGCGGGAACGCTCGGGGGAGTCTTCAAGTCAACTGATAATGGAGCCACCTGGGCTGCTGCCAACTCGGGTATTTTATCCCTCGATATTCGTGCATTCACTTCGGTTGGAACCACCATTTTTGCCGGAAGCATCGGAGGAGGAATTTACAGATCCACCGATGCAGGTGCATCCTGGACTTTTGTAGCCGGGGGGTCAGTTGATGCTTTCGCCCTGACATGCGGAACGGATATCTACGCAGGAGCCACCAACAACGGTGGAATAAGCAAATCAACAGATAACGGACTCACCTGGACCGGCGACAATTCAGGACTTATCAACACTTCTGTAACGGCATTTGCCTCAAGTGTGACCCATGTATTCGCAGGCACTTTTGGAGGGGTTTACAAGAAAACACTTTCATGTCCGGTAAATACCTGCACAACTTGGGATTTATTCAATTCAGGAGCAGTAACCACAACAGCCGCCAATATGATTGCCTCACCCGAGGCCATTGGTACCGGCACATCAGCACCTTTTATGTCAGTTTTTAACCCTTATGTTTCAACCGGTCAGCGTCTCTGGGTTGGAAATACGGGCTGGGTGGCAGGCACCCGCGATCCCAACCGGTACATCGAGTTTAATGTACAGGCAACCTCTGGAAATCAGCTTACTGTTCATCAGGTTAAATTTAATTATGGTGATAACACACTAACCACAGACCTGAATATTTTGCAGTCGCAGGTGTTTTTCTCCACTGACGGCTGGTCAACCAGTACTCAGATAGGTGGAACGCTGAACTATCTGAATACTGCTATGCAGACTTTTAATGTCACCATTCCCGGTGGGGTTACTGTTCCCGTGGGGCAGCAGTTTTCTTTAAGGATTTTTCCTTACTCCCCTAACGGAAGCAATCCGATGAGTCCATCGTTTGCAATTCACAACAGTGTGCAAATATGTGGAGATTCGAATCCTTATGTACCACCAACATCCACTTGTGTCACATGGAATCTAATCAGTTCTGAAGCTGTATCCACAATTTCGGGTAATATCACTGCCACGCCGGAAGTTTTGGGTCTCGGCACATCTGCTCCTTTTATGTCGATTTTCCTTCCATATACCATTAATGGTCAAAGACTTTGGCTCGGAAATGCAGGCTGGCCGGCGAGCAATCGTGATCATAACCGTTATATTGAATTTACAGTTTCCCCCACACCCGGAAACAGCCTTACGGTTAATACGGTCTCGTTTGATTATGGGGATAACCCCGGTCTAACGAATTTTAATATTCTGCAGGGGGAAGTTTACTACACGGTGAACAACTGGTCGAATACATTCCAATTGGGGAGTGGTTTTACATATTTGAATACTGTGACGCAGACATTTAACCAGACTATCCCCGGTGGTGTCGTTGTACCAAACGGCGGGACATTCAAGATGAGGATTTACCCCTGGTCATCAGTTGGAAGCAATCCCATGACACCATCTTTTGCAACTCACAGAAATGTAACCATTTGTGGCGAAACCACCACTTCACCGCCAAATAATGCTTCAATTTGCGGAACGAAGTTCAACGATCTGAACGGTAACGGGATAATGGATCCAAATGAACCGGGTCTCCCGGGTTGGCAGATCGGGCTCGGAATTGTAACCTTTCCATACGCCGTAACGGATGCAAATGGAGATTACTGTTTTACGGGTCTGCCTGCCGGAAACTACACCGTTTCAGAAGTGCAGCAACCGGGATGGGTTCAAACTTTCCCCGCTGCTCCCGGAACTCATTCTGTCACACTGACAGCAGGTCAGCAGCTTCAGAATATTAATTTTGGAAATATGCGGGCAGTTCTGAATTGTGATTCGCTTTCTGCAACCGCTGTAAGAACCAATCCCGATGATTGTAATTGGAGCCTAAATCTCCACCAGCCTGCAAATCTTCCGGGAATTTCCTCCATTCAGGTGTTATGTTTGGCTCCAAATCAGTTTACCACGGGAACGGGTCTGGGAACAAACTTCCAGAACTGGTTCACTTCAGGTAACAATATCTTTACACCTCCGTCAGGACTTGTACCGGGTGGCAACCTGAACAACTTCTTCGATATGTCGCTCCTCTATGTTACCTCACCACAGTTTGTCGTGGTAAACTGGATCGATACTTCGGGAAATGTTGCCTGTTCAGATACAGTCTCGCTAAACTGTCAAATTTCATGCACGACAATTCTTGAAGATACTGTGGTCTGCAATGATGGAAGTCCGATTCTGAAATTCAGATTCAGGAATGACTCCGGTTTCAACATGAAGAACATTCAATATACCGTGGTTTCACCTTCGGGCGTTACCGTGAATCCATCAAATGTCACCCTGACAACGCCTGTTAATCCCGGTGCAATCTCAGGACTGCAAAGCATACTGATAGCGGGGGCATCTGTGGGTGATACGGTCAGGCTCTCTGTGAAATTCACAAGCTCTGACGGTTGTTGCTGGTGTTATGGAACAATTACGGCTGTGATTCCGGATTGCCGTACTTTCTGCGATTCGCTTGGGGTAGTTGCAACCGGAAATCCAAAGAATTGTTCATACGACATTTCACTCTTCAACAACAGCACCATGGTCTTCTCGAGTGTGCAGTTTCAGTTGATTTCATGTGGAGTATTTAGCAACTTCACTGCATCATCATCCGGTTGGGGCTTCACAAATGTATGGCCAAACAACAGCATCACTCTCGTTAAAATGCCCATTTCCTCCGGAATTGGAACAGGAACATACAACAACATCCTGAACATGAGTATTTCTCAGTACACAAATCCAATTCAAACCATTGTGGTTAGATGGATGAAAAACGGTGTAGTGATGTGTACAGATACACTTCGGTTTAACTGTATTCCGACAGTTCCACCGGAAAATGATTGCTCGCAGATTATTGACCAGACCATGACCTGCAGAGCAGATGGCTCGTTCATGCTCAAGTTCCGTGTTCAGAATAATTCGAGTATCATCTCTACGGGGTATGGAATTAATCCAACCACACCGGGAGTAACCTTCTCGAAAACGCTTGTTAACAATGTCTCAATTCTGCCCGGTCAGGTGTCACCATTCGACAGTTTGATCGTTACAGGAATTGCTCCAAACACGACTCTCTGTTTCCAAACGGCAATATTTACAACTGTTGTGCCGGGCGACACGGTTTATAACTTCTGTTGCCACAGTGATACCCTGTGCATCACAACTCCTGACTGTGGTGCCACAGATATAAAGGATTCAAAGATTCCGACACAGTTTGAATTGCTGCAGAATTTCCCGAATCCGTTTAATCCGACAACAACAATCGCATTTAACCTGCCAAAAGCGGGCAATGTGAAGCTTAGTGTCTATGATCCTTTGGGAAGAGAAGTAGCCGTACTCGTTGATGACTACAGATCAGCAGGGACCTACAGGGTCAATTTTGATGCGTCAGCTCTCAACTCGGGAATCTATTTCTACAGAATAATCTCAGGCGAGTATAACCAAACCCGAAAACTTATTTTGTTGAAGTAGGAATATTGGATCTGAATTATGAGCAAAAGTAAATAATTCACGGTAGTTTCAAAAAAAAGGTTGTCCGATTTTTAAGATTGGGCAACCTTTTTTATTATGTGAATATGTTGTAAATTAGTTACGATATTTTTAATCGTTTTAAGCTGTCCATTCCCAAAAGTCACCCAATTCTAAAGGTAGTTTTTATGTCAAGATTTATTCTTTCTTCATCAGTTGTTCTCATACTTTTTGCTTCCATGGTCTTTGGACAAAAAGGGATTGAATTCCTAAGCCCGACCCCAACCGCAAGTGTCATGACCGACATCGCTGTAGTGGATAAAAACACTGCATGGGCATCGGGTACCCTGGGAACTGTTCTTAAAACCACGGATGCAGGAAAAACATGGCAATTAGTCAAGTCAGGTGAAGATATCTGGTACACTTCACTTAGTGTGATAGATAAAGAAAAGATTTTTCTCACTTCGTGGAATCAAAATCTTCACTCGACCGTTGACGGAGGAAAAACCTGGAAATCACAGCAGATTGGGAAACTCTTCTACTTAAAAAAAGTGCAATTCATCGATGCAAAAAATGGTTTCCTGTTAGGCAGCAAAGAACTGGGTGAAAACGAAATTGAACCTGTTTATCAACTTTGGGTCTCCACAGACGGAGGTAACACATGGAAAGCGAGGAATGAAAAACTACCTTTCGAGGCCTTGGACTACTCCTTCTTCTCCCCTAAAGTTGGTGTCGCCATCGTTAAAGCTCTTGACGGAAGCAACAATGATAACATCTACAGAACCGTTGATGGAGGTTTAACATGGAGCATTGTGAAATCCGTTACGGGTGTTTCCATTTCGTCCATGACAATTCCTGACGGCAAAACAGGTTATGCAGTTGGAGATATGGCTGCCTCTGCAAACGATAAGACTAATTCGAAGATTGTCGTATTAAAGAGTGTTGATGCCGGTGCTACATGGAAAACTACCGAACTTCCCACCCCGCCCACATCAAATGAAGGGAAAGAATCTCACTTTGTCTATTTCATGAATGATAATACAGGGTGGGTGATTAAATCAAATCCTTATACCGAAACTTCGAGGAGTGAACTTTTCAGGACGGACGATGGCGGCAAATCATGGAAAAAAACATGGTCAGGTGATGAAACGGGCATTAGCAGAATTGGATTTTTTGATAAAAACACAGGAGTAGTCCTTCCGGGTTTATGGTTCCTGACACCAAAAATTTACAGAACCACCGATGGCGGAAATTCCTTTAACCAACTGGCGGAGGGGCTCGACCTTAACTTTACAACACTTGCATTTCCCGATGTAAAAACCGGATTTGCATCGAACACAAAAGGAATTATCAAATCGATTGATGGTGGTTTGACATGGAAACAATCACTGGAGGCAACATTCAGTTACATCGATCAGATTACTTTTTTCAACACCAAGGAAGGGCTCGCCGTAATGAGAGGCGATGATGGAAGTGGTACAATCTATCGTACCGGAAATGGTGGAGAAACATGGACCTCATCTCCATTGAAGGTCGATGGTTACGCTCAAAAAATTGTTTTCACTGATATGAACACAATTTTCGCTGCAGTTATAGAGGTTGACGATAAGAATGTGCTAAAGTCGGTTGATGGAGGGCAAACCTGGAAGACTGTGATGACCTATCCGGGTAAAGCATTTGATTTTTATGATTTGCTCTTCACAGACAGTAAAAATGGCTGGGCACTTGGTACCATGGTGTTATTGGGGGCACCACCTGAAGCTTATCCAACAGTTTTTATTAAAAGGACCACTGACGGTGGTGAGACCTGGGAAGAGAATGTGCTCTACGGGCAATCGATGCCTTCAAATCTCACTTTTGTCGATCCGCTTCATGGTTGGTATGTCTCCAATATCAACGACACTTCAAGAGTGATGTCACGAACTTCAGATGGTGGGAAAACATGGGAACAGCTCCCGTTCCTCCCGCCCTATGAGTTGATAGAATTTCTTGGCTTTTCCGATCCACAAAACGGCTGGATGGTTCGTGTTTACGGTGCCCCCCTTTCCCCCGGATTTGTTTACAGGACCAAGGATGGAGGTAAGACTTGGGAACTTACATATACCTTAAACTATCTTAACAAATTTGTTTTCCCCGCTAAAAAGACAATTTTCGGCGGAGGTTATATGAGCCTGGTGAAGATAAGTTTGGAGGAATGAGGGTTGAAGGCTGTTGATGATTTTTTTGTTTCTTGCAATTTAATAAATTAAGTTGTACATTAAGCCTGTACAATTTGGAGTTTTATTATGTCATCTGTTTATACATACACACAAGCAAGAGAAAATCTTGCATCGATTCTTGATACCGTTGCGAAGAATAACGAAGTGATAATCATCAACCGCAGAAATGCTGAGAATGTGGCTCTTATTTCTGAATCGGAGTTGAATTCGATTTTGGAAACTGCTCACCTTCTAAGATCTCCAAAAAATGCGGAAAGGTTGATTGAAGCCATTTCGGATGCTTTGGCGGACATAATCCCCGTTCAATCCATAGAGGAATTAAAAAAGGAAGTTGGACTTGAGTGATCCGTCTTTGGATTGTGCCTTCCATCCCCGATTCAGGGAAGAACTTGCAGATTGGGTGAAGATCGATCGGAGGGTGGCAATTAAAATACTCGATTTAATCGAGAATACTATGAAAAATCCATTTAGCGGCACCGGTAAACCGGAGCCCCTAAAGTATTTGGGACCCAATATCTGGTCACGAAGAATTACTCAGGAGCATCGCCTCGTTTACCAGGTTTCACAAACGAAAATAAACTTCCTTCAATGCAGGTATCATTATTGAGGGGGAGATGTAACTCATTACTTCCTTATTCTGAACCTGCTTTCAGGAAGAGGAATATACCCGTCATCATTTGGAACGGGCGGGAATTTCCTGTTTCTCCATTTTTCGGCGGCTTCTTCAATGAGTTTTTCTTCGGTTGCTACAAAATTCCAATAAATTTTTCGTCCTTCAGGGAACGGTTCACCCCCCAGGATAAAAATGGTGCTTTGTGGAAGTATTTCAATTTTATCAAGTTCACTGTTTTCAAATACGAGCATTTGATTTGAATTAAAATGTTCATCCTGGTATATCAATCCACCATTTAGAATGTAAATACCTACTTCACCAAATAGTTTGTTTTTTAGTTCTAAATATGCTTTTTCTTTATTCGTCAATTGAATCAGGAACAGTTTACTGTAAACGGGCACCGATGACTTTTTGCCAAAAGCTTCCCCTGCGATAAGAGTGTAATCCACATTGGCGTCATTCCAGGCAGGGATATCATCCTTGCCGGCATGAAAAAAATCAGGTGTTGTTGTTTCCAGGTCTTTTGGCAAGGCTATCCATATTTGCAATCCGTGAATCACTTTCTGATCACTGCGAAGATATGAGGGGGTTCTCTCTGAGTGGACAATCCCTTCTCCCGCCGTCATCCAGTTCACCTCGCCCGGTTTTATCTCCATTTCGGTGCCGAGCGAATCCCGGTGCATTATCGAACCCTCAAGAAGGTATGTCAGAGTTGAAAGCCCAATATGTGGATGTGGTGCCACATCGAGATTTTCGTCGGGAGACATATCTGCGGGACCCATGTGATCCATGTAAATAAAGGGACCAACCAGCCGCTTCTCCCTGAAAGGCAACAATCTTCCAACCGCAAAATTTCCGATATCAGCTTTTCGTTCCGGGATAATAAAATCAATTTTGCTCATAACTTTCTCTCAGTACATTAAGTGTTTTTTATCTTTGTTTCTCCAGCCGGCCTGACTTTCATAATCGACGAAGTAAATTTTTAAGTCTGCCTGACTCTCGTAATCCACGAAGTATATCTTCACATCCGCCTGGCTCTGATATTTCACAAAGTACCACTTCCCGTCATTTTTACCTGCCTGGCTTTCGTACTTCACCTTGTAAACCTTCAGGTCTGCCTGACTTTCATAGTCAACTACATATACCTTCACATCCGCCTGACTTGAATAGTCAACAGAATAAACTTTTTGTGCCTCAATTTTTGCAGTGAACAGCAGGGCAACGGCAATGATTAATAAGTGCTTCATTTTTCCTCCGGATTAGGTTGATTTTTTTCACATTTCGCCATAAATCATGGGTTGAATCCCCAAGCTATTGGTTTGATTTCTTCCTATTTGTCTTCTTATTTTCCTCCGATTGAAATCGGAGGCTATTGGGTTTCATACTTCATACTTTTTCAGCCCTCAGCCTTCGCTATTCAGCCCTCAACCCTCGCTATTCAGCCCTCTTCCTTCCCTCAATCGTTTATCAACAACCCCAGACCGACCCTGATGTGAAAGCCGCCGAATGAGCCTTTGGTATCGTCGGAAAGAAAATCGTAGGAGGTTGAAGTTTTTTCATAGAGTTCGTTGAAATTAACATCCATGAGACCGAAGTTGTACGACGGGTGGATCATCAGAGCTAATCCACTGCCGATACCGATGAAAAGTTTCCCCCCAATTCCCATGTTTGCAATCAAACCAACATCACCCGATCTCGATTGAGTATTTGTGCGGGTTTCGAAACTCAAAGTCTGAATATCCGCCTCAATATAAGGGAAAATGAGTGCCATGTTCTGGTCATTGGCAACAACCGCCCCTGTACCGAGCAAAAAATTGCTGACCTTTATATCCACTTCCCGGAATGAAGTGCCGCCCGATGTTGTTGCAGGATTAGTTTCAGCCCGCATCTGCCCTGAATGAAACGAGTATCCAAGATCGAAGGCAATCCCTGACGCAAATCCTAAATTGGCGGACCAGCCAACCATGGTGCCGAGCGATTCCATTTTTTTCGTGAGGATCGAAGAGCGGGTTTGGTTATACTTCTCCACGAACTTGTCAAGTCCGGAAGAACTTGTGAAAAAGAAATCTGCACCACCCGTGATCACCATCTGCGAATAGACCGGGATCGACATCAAAAGCAACAAAATGAATTTTTTCATGTTGGACTCAGAAATGTTGTTAAAATATAATTGAATATAACAGATAAAATGTAAATGGTGAAATGTTTTCTTGTGGCGGAAGTTTAATATCGATTCTCCGCTATTGTGCCCCCATCTTTAAACTCTAATATGAATATCATTGCAAAACCTTACATTATTTCATATATTTACGATTGAATCTCATTAAAATCGAAATGAAATCAAGGAATGCCATGTTCTCGCCAAAATTTTTGTCGATTCTTTTAATCCTGTTATTTTGTTCATTAATAAACGCTCAAAAGCCGTACGACGGTCCGATTCCAACTCTTGTCCAAAAAGATAAAAAATGGATTTATCGCGACAAGGGGGGAGACAGGGTTATTAAAGACGAATATGATGAAGCCTGGTTCTTTAATGACGGGCTCGCAGTTGTAAAACAGTTTGGCTTTTACAAGTATATCGACCTTAAAGGTGAAATTGTTATTAATGTTGATTATGAGAAGGCGGGTGACTTCAGCGAGGGGCTCGCGGCGGTTAAACTCCCCAAAACCGGCTCTTTTTATATCAATAAGAAAGGGGAAAGGGTAAGCGAAAAAGAGTACCAAACCCTTGGTAAATTCAAGAGCGGTGTCGGGATCGGATTCCGGGATATCAAATATTACCTGATCGAAGCGACAGGTAAAGAGGTTGCGGGTCCATTCGATTATGTTGAAGGGTTCAGGGAGGGGATGTCATGGTTCAGTACCAACCTTAAATTCGGATTCGTAAACTCCAAAGGTGAAATTGCAATAAAACCGGTTTACAGAAACGCGAGAAGCTTCATCGATGGTTACGCCTGGGTTCAAAAGCAGGACAGTACATTTTGCCTGATCGACCTGAAAGGGAAGGAAGTAACCCCTGCGAAGAAATATGTGAACCCGATACGGTTCCCGTATCAGACAAAGTATCTGATCGAAGATACCAAAGAGGGTTCAACGGTGAAGTCGAGGGAGGGGAAGGTAATGCTGAAAACAAAATACAAGATAATCCGCTGGCTACAGAAAGACCTTTTTGTGCATAATGACGGCAAAGGCGGCGGTGAAGGGGTGATAGATATAAAAGGAAAGGATGTAATAAAAGCCGGCTGGACAAGTGTTAACGAGTCACAGGGGGATTTTATCATCGTTCAGAAGAACAACAAATATGGAATATATGGTGTTGACGGAAAGGAAATAATCCCGGCGAAATACGACTTCTCCTGGACCACCCCGTTGGGAACTTTTATGAAGGAAGGGAACAGCTATTTCCTTTACAATGAAAAGCAAAAAGCACTTGGTAAAAGGGTTTATCACGCCCTGCCTGATGCCCCGTGGCAGTTCACAGTTCCGGAGGGATTCGGATTCGTTCAGGCACTCTACATGAAATTCTTTATCGATACGGATGGAAAAGAATATCTTGTCCGTGATGTGTACCTTGAAAATTACAAGGGACCCAACGGCAAGATCGCACTTAAAGATGCCTACACTGGCGACTTGTACTCGGACTTTGTGTATGACAAGGTCGGGATAAAGGGGGAAGAGATGCTCCCGGTAATGAAAGACGGGAAATGGGGCTTCTACAGTCTGGAAACCTATAAAGAAACCGTACCATTCATTTATGATGAGGTTGATGCATATTCGTTTTCACACGGCCTCTGCCCCGTGAAGAAGAACGGCAAATGGGGTTTTATCGACAAAACCGGGGTGACAAAGATCCCATTTGACTTCGATGAGGCGAATGGCTTCAACAAGGGGGAGGCAATTGTAAAGATCGGCAAGAAAAAATACATTATCGACCTGCAGGGAAAAGTGTTAAGACAGGATAACTATTACTCTGACCCTTGGGCCGAAAGACCGGAGTTCAACGGCAATACACTTTCCGGAACTTACAATCTGGAATACTACCATGTGATCGATTCACCTTATTCCCTCCCGCGTAAGGGTGAGCGGTCGCAGGAACTTGACGATCCTGTTTCGATCAAGGTTACACGGAACAGCATTTCAACTCGTTACTACCATTTTACTGTTGAAAGCAGCGGTTACCACAACGGACAAAGAGTTTACAACCTTGAAAAAAACTCAGGAAACAACACCTATCTGATGTTCGTTTTCTTTGGAAACGGTGAAGACAGGTGCGCTTTCATGACTCGAGACGGGATGGTGGTTTACGCGACGGCACCAATGCAATTCGGGAAATGAGAACCCGGGGGTTCTTACAAACCCCTCAGGCCAAAGTATCAATTATTTGTTAACGATCATTTTTATCGCCGAAGAATATTTCCCCGCTTCAAGTCTGAAAATATAAACTCCCGAGGCAACACCAGTTGCATCAAAATTAACCTGGTGGTTACCTGCCGGCATGTCACTTTTCAGAAGTGTCGCAACCTCTCTTCCAAGGATGTCATAAACCACTCCCTTTACGAATCCCCCTTCCGGAAGTGAAAATCGAATTTTCGTCTCCGGATTGAAGGGATTGGGGTAGTTTTGGTAGAGGGAGAAGGCAACCGGGACTACCTCCGGATCTTCAACGCCAACAACCGGTGGAGCGATCTTCACGGTTGAATAGAGATGATAATCGCTTGAAATGGCATAACCCTCACCTTCAGGGGTAATCTCAAGCCATTTTATCTGTTCCTGAGTGTTCAGTTTGGTGTAGGTAAATGTAATACCAAAATCCCGTGAAGTGGCAATGTAGCCGGAGTCAGAACCGGCATAAATAATGGAGTCACCCGATTTCCTGGGTGAAAACAGATTTCTCGGACTGATATAATGGACAAAATTATCTCCTCCGTCTGTACTTATTTTAAGGACACGGTTTTGCACAACAGCGAAAACTGCCGAGGGCCGCATTACAACGAGTCCTGTCCAGTTAGTATAATTATAGTACGAGCTGTCGGTGATCCATGTTGCACCGTCATTCGTGGAATGTGCCACAAGTGTTCCCAACACAGGAGCCGGATTACCCTGAGACAGAATTGACCCGAATCCCCATATTGTACTGTCAACACGGTCGGTCCTGAAGATAACCCCGGGGTGCAGGTATGTGGGAGTGTACTGCCAGGTCATTCCACCGTCAGTTGTTTTCCCATGAGAAATCTTGAATCCGCTCGACTCTGAACTTGTGTTGAAAGTTATCCCTTTAAGCGAATCTGTAAAGAAAATATTCGCGTCCGCGCCGCCACCCGGCACGGGCTGCCAGGTTAGACCACCATCAGTTGTAGAGATGATCGGACCATCATTTACCAGTATGCCGTGGGTTCTTGATCTGAATCTGACCTGTGCGTTGCCGTATGTCTTAGAGATTATTTTGGTCCAGGTGTAACCCCCGTTGGTTGACTTGTGAAGCCCGTTGCGGTCGGCTACAAAAATGTAATGTGAATCAACCACTGAAATGGAAGAAACGATATAAAACTTGGTCGGGCTTCTGTAGAACCATTCTTTTTGGGCATAGGAATTGGTGAAAAACAGAAGAAGAACTATCGGGAACCATAACCGACCGCGACACTTCATTAAGAAGGGTAACAAAGAAGTTTCCAAAACTAACTGCATAAAAATTTATCTACCTGTAAATTTATGATTTTCTGTGATTTAAACAAAAAGTACATTCCGAACCGATCCCGGCATTTACCATAATTGAAGGTTGTGCCTTGCCCCTTGTCTTCATCAGTCACTTATTAACCAACATCTTTATCGCCGAAGAATATTTCCCCGCCTCAAGCCGGAAAACATAAACTCCCGAGGCAATACCTGTTGCATCAAACTTAACCTGGTGGTTACCTGCCGGCAGATCACTTTTCAGAAGTTTCGCTACTTCCCTTCCGAGAATGTCGTAAACCACTCCCTTTACGAATCCCCCTTCCGGAAGTGAAAAACGGATTACCGTTTCCGGGTTGAAAGGATTGGGGTAGTTTTGGTAGAGGGAGAAGTTTACAGGAAGAGTGTGGCTTTCATCCTCGATGCCAACAAAGATATTACTGCTTTCCGATTCCTTCAGAACAGTCCCTTTATCACCTGAGACATATAATGTTCCTGCGTTGGTTCTAAAAATATCAGAGAGGCTTACAGATGTGATTGGTATGTCCAACTGCCAGCTCATCCCACGATCATGACTTCTCAATATCTGTCCAAGATAACTGCACATAATCGCATCCTGATCCCCGTCCCTGACTATCGTTCTGAGAAAATTTTCTGCTGTTTTAATCAGTACCCAGGTTCTTCCGCCATCAGAAGTGTGGAATATTTTCTTATCCTCTATTCCAACCCCTTCCAATTGATCGTAAAAAACAAATTTTTGAAGATACTGATTTGCAGAAGTTGAGTTAACCTGCCAGGTCTCTCCACCATCGGTTGATTTACCAATCTGGTCTGTTGCGACAAAAAATCCCGTTAAGGAGTCAAGGAAATAGATATGTCTGATCCTCTTTGTTGTGTTGGTGGTGATGTTTGTCCATGTTGCTCCCCGGTCAGCGGATTTAATCATGGTTCCGGAAGGTCCCGCAACAAGCACTTTTCCATTTGGCAAAACACAAAAAACAGCATTGCTCGAAAAACTGTAAGGAGTAGAGAGCGTTACACCTCCATCTGTGGTCCTGAAAATATTCTCATAATCGAGAACCAGTCCATTTTGCTCATCAAAAAAATGTATGGAAGGTATCATCGGTAGATTGTCGTTAACAGCAATCCAATCGTTCCCTCCGTTCGTTGTTTTCTTAAGTCCGTTTGTATACGCAATATATCCAATTTCTTCGTTCAGGAAGAAAATTTTGTTTATTCTTTTATCTGTAGTAGAGGGTGGGAAATAGTTCCATGTGGCTCCAAAATCGGTGGAACTCTGGAAGGCCCCACCACTTCCGCAGGCGAACCAGATACTGTCCCTGAAACATGTTACATCATACAGAAATTGGGTCGGAGCCGGGGTGAAGGAGCTCCATGTACTCCCAATGTCAGAAGTCTTGAGTACAAATCTGAACTCACCTGTAATCATTACTTTTTCATTGACGCCATGGATTCCATAAATTCTTGGTGAGTAGATTGAGGGAAATTCAACCAGGTTCCAAGTGTGTCCGCCATCTGTTGTCTTGATGCCGCTGCCACCCATTTTCGTGACGACACCATGTTGAGAATCTGCAAAATACACTACATCAAATCTTGTTGCTCCCAAAGGCGGGAATGTGGTCAGCCAGGAGGAGAATGTTGTACCCCCGTCGGTAGTTACCACAAAGCTGGTATCCGCAAGCAGATACATTTCGTTCATACTGTTAAGGGATGCAGCATGGAACTTCCCTTCAGGTATTGTGGAAGACCGTTCCCATGTTTGTCCTCCATTTGAAGAACGGATTAAGTAATTTGAATTGGAAACGGCAACATAATTTTGTGCGTCAAACATCTTAACTTTAATTATATGATCATTGTCCGAGTGATAAATCCTGACCCACGATTCCCCGCCATTGGTCGTCTTAAGTATGTTCCCTTCAGTTGACAGTATCCCGATGTTTTCGTTATAAAAATCGCCATCCAAAAAATCTTCTCTCGTCGAGTGTACCTTGGTCTCCCACTTGATTCCACGATTTGTTGAGATTGAAATTACACCACCCTTACCCGCAACAAGCACTTTATCAGTTGAGAGAGCACATACCGTTGTCAGGTCATAGGCGGTAGTAGCAGGTGCAATTTGTACCCATTGTGCCATCAAGGGGAATGTTAAGAATAACAAAGAGTTAATCAGCTTTTTCATGACATATACCTGAATATTTTGATAACAAAATCAATTTTTATTTCTAATCTACTTCCCAACCACCATCTTTATCGCCGAAGAATATTTCCCCGCCTCAAGCCGGAAGATATAGACACCCGAGGCAAGGCCCGCTGCATCAAACTTCACCTGTTGATTACCTGCCGCCAGATCACTTTTCAGAAGTGTCGCTACTTCCCTTCCGAGAATATCGTAAACCACTCCCTTTACGAATCCCGCTTCCGGAAGTGAAAATCGAATTACCGTCTCCGGGTTAAAGGGATTGGGGTAGTTTTGGGAGAGGGAGAAGGATTCCGGAGTAGTCAGAGATGACTCTTCAATATCGACGGGAGCATACTTGAGTTTTACGGTTGAATAGAATTTCCCGTCCTCTGCAAACGCATATCCATCACCATCTTTGGTGAATTCGAGCCATTTAATGGAAGCGTTTGTATTCAGTTTGGTATAATTGAATGTAACCCCAAAATCCTCTGAATAAGCGATATATCCACTGTCCGAACCGGCATAGATGGCAGTATCACCCGATTTCCTTGGTGAGTATATCCTCCTCGGTTGTATATAATGGATAGCATTTCCACCGCCTGTAGTGCTGACCTTTGTAACTCTATAACCCGATACGGCTACCATGGTTTTAGGACGCATCAACACCAT
The DNA here is from genome assembly GCA_964431385.1 of uncultured Ignavibacteriaceae bacterium. Lineage (GTDB taxonomy): Bacteria > Bacteroidota > Ignavibacteria > Ignavibacteriales > Ignavibacteriaceae > UTCHB3. The sequence goes on from CAYSJM010000048.1 coordinate 16,014, forward strand.
TCCGGTCCAGTTCACAGGGGAATCGTTCGTGCTGTCAGTTATCCAGGTCGTTCCGTTGTTCGTGGAGTGCATTACCAGGGTGCCTACCATAGGGGCAGGTGAAGCAAGTATGAGGATTCCTCCCACACAAACAATTATACTGTCAACTTGATCAACATGATCTATCACACCATGTTGAGGAGTACTTCTCCATGACCATGAGTGTCCGCCATTAGAAGTTTTACCAAAATATAGAGTATAGTTGCTGAAATCGGAACCTGTACTGAATGTGATGCCGTTTAAAGAGTCAGTAAAACAAAACCCCTGGTTAAAATAGTCGTTGAAAACAACTCGCCAGGTAGTTCCTCCATCCGAAGTTGCGAGTATTTTCCCCAATATTACCAAAGTTCCGTCTTTCCTGTTCCAAAATCTTACTATGGGGTAGTCGGAACCGTTATATCTCAAGAGTTGCCATGTAGCCCCGCCATCAGTGGTTTTGTGCAGAGCATTCTGATCCACGACATAGATATATAAGGAATCAACCACCGAAACAGACCTGATGTAAGTAAAAAGTGTTGTACTCCTGTGATACCATTGCTTCTGTGCCGATATGTTGCCGGCAGAAAAGAGCAAAACGATAAAACCAATCAGAGTAAGTTTTGTAAAGAGAGTTTTTTTCGATTTCATGATCAATTTGCAAGAAAAAAGGCAATCCACCTGAGCGGGTCTAAATTTAAAAACATGGGAATTGGATGCTGACGGAGGCGTCAGATCATCGTGTGGATGGCGGTATGTGGTTAACGACATTTCTCCCTCCCTGGAGGAACCGTTTAAGAATCAACAAGTAAAGAATAATAAATAGTAATATCAGTTATTAGAATATACAAAAGATTTCATATATAACAAAAACTGCCGGCGAACAGCATTTTTCTTGTTACCCTTCTATCCCCTGAATCGAGCGTACAGGAGTAAACCTCCTTGAGTCAGGGCATTTTTTTGTCACATAAAAATATTACCGTATATTCGCTCGAAAATCTAAAAAGTTTGCTCACTCACTTTTTTTTACAAATCCGGATCATCACGAATATGAAAAAATCGATTTTAATAGCATTTTTGTTCTTTCTCCCCTCCGTAAATGCACAAATACCCGCAGAACTCTTTTTTGGAGATAAAAAGGCGACCCTCGATGTTCTTTTTTTCAAGCCATTCAGAGATTCGGAGGGGAAAAACAGTGACTGGGTTCTCTTCAACCGAGGAAAAGTTACCCTCGATTATAAAATGACTCCGGATGATAACAAACCATTCTTTGTCGCTATGCAAGCTGTAAGTTACAGTCCCCCGGCTCTTGGCGGATTTGGACCCGTTGCAGTTTCGCTGATTACGAATGACGGAATGTACCCAAAACTCGGATTGCAGTATGTTAAAGGGACGAGTGATTTTTTGTTCTTCGGCTGGCTGATCTGCGAAACTCTGAAAGACCCCGATGTTGATCTCTACCTCTTTGCCAGATACACTCCTCTGATTTCCGGAAAAACACGCCTTTTTACCCAGATAGAAACGAATAGTGCATTCCCTGCCTGGGCTGGCGGTGAACCTTCACTCTTCCAGTGCCTTCGCCTTGGTTTGATGTGGAACGGATTCCAAACAGGCATCGCCATCGACCTCACACAAAAAGGCAAAAACGACCTAAAGACCACCGAGAATTCAGGTGTCTTCGTCAGATATGAGTTTTAAAAAAGTGTGGTTAACCTGATATTACCTCTACTCAGTTAAAATCAATTTCCTGGTTATGCTTTTTCCCGAGTGAGTCAGAGTGTAGAAGTAAACCCCGGCTGACAGATTCTTTGCATTCATTCCGACAGAGTGCACCCATGTCTCCCTGAAGCCCTCCGCGAGGGTTGAAATTCTTTCCCCGAGCGGGCTGAATACTTCAAGCCTTATCTCCCCTGCAACAGGCAACACAAATCGGATAACAGTCTCGGGATTAAAAGGATTCGGGTAATTTTGCTCCAGACGAAATGTTGTGATTCCTGAAGTGCTGATTTCAATAATGTTTGAATATGTGAATGTACCGTCACCATCTATCTGCTTCAGACGGTAATAATATTTGCTACCGTTAGTAACCATAATGTCGGAATAAGTGTAGTATTTTGGTAAATTGCACATTCCATGTCCCTCAATAAAGCCGATCTTCGACCAGTCTGAGTTTGGGGTTTTTCTTTCCACTTCAAAGCCGTTGTTATCAACCTCAGTGGCGGTTTGCCAGTTGAGTTGGATGCTGTTTCCCGCGAGCCTTCCCGAGAATGAGACAAGTTCAACAGGTAACTGGTTATCTGAATCAGTGAATTTGGCGATGCGTTTTGAGAGAGAAGTTGCATCAAATGAGATAAACTGCCCCCCAACAATGAATGACTGATAATGCCATGAAGGTAAAATGGCATGAACTGCGCCGTCGAGGTTGGTACCGATATTTGTCCATGAACTGCCATCCCATTTGGCGAGGTATTTCATCGGGTTTATACCTGAAGCAGTAAACGCACCACCGGCATAAAGGTCACCGTTCATTTCTGCGAGCGAGTAAACATTGGTATTGAGCCCATCACCCACACCCGACCATACAGCACCATCAAATTTGGCTATATAGCTTGCAGCAGATTCTCCTGCCAACGATACTAAACCGGCGGCATAAAGTTCTCTCCCGATAAAAAGGAGTGAACGGCACTGACTAATGACTCCGGAACCCAATTCATCCCATCTACTGCCGTTCCATCTCGCAACCCCTCTCGGGGCGATGCCTCCAGAGGTTGTAAAAACACCACCCGCGTAAAGTGTGGTGCCATCGTGTGCGAGAGCCGAAACAGTGGCGTCAAACCCGCTTCCAAAGCCCGACCAGTTAGTACCATCGAATGCAGCAATCCTTAGAATATTGTGCTTCCCACAAAGTTGAAATCTCCCCCTGCATAGAGTGTCCCGCTTTTTTTACAACAGGGCATTTACCCCGCCGCCGCTTAAACTCTGTCCGCCCACCGCACTCCATGAAGAACCGTTCCACTTCGCGATATAATTGACGGTCAGGCTTCCCGCCGTGATAAAGTTTCCGCAGGCGTAAAGGTCGGTTCCGATAATAGTCATTGCAAAAACCTGCCCGTCAAGTCCTGTTCCGAGTGAAACCCACTGTGAACCGTTCCATTTCACAATTCCTTTTGTGACCGCAGTTCCAGCGACGGTCATCCAACCACCCAAATAAATATCACTTCCGTTAACCAGAACGCAAGCGATAATGCTCTGATTATTTCCCGTGGCACCGTAGGTTCCACCGATCGTGGAAAAGTTGATTGACTGAGTTTTTTTCGGTCCCTGCTTCTTCTGAAAACGGGGGTGCCCATCAGTATAAGTGTCAACGGTCTAACCGGTAGCATCAAAGGAGCCTGTGATGTTTTCTTTTATTGTTCCGTCGGCATTAAGGACGGAGCTAAGAGATTTGTTCTCTGTGGTCTGGGAGAAAATACTCCCGTTTATAAGGATGATCAAGACTGAGGTTGTAAACAAATACCTTGCCATGGCATCTCCCGTTGTTTTGTTTCAGGAAGTATCGAAAAAAAACATTATTTATGGTTTGAGGAGGCGGTAAACGGCAAAAACCGCACCACTTCGGCAGGTTATTTTGGCAAGGTTTGTCTAAAAACGGGAGGGAACCGTTTTTCTGTCCGTAACTTAATCATATTTTTGAACAAAGTCAATAGTCAGGGCGTTTTTTTGTCACTTTAAAATATTACCGTATATTCGCTCGAAAATTTGGAAAGTTTGTTCACTCACTTTTTTTTACAAATCCGGATCATCACCAACATGAACAAATCGATTTTAATAGCATTTTTGTTCTTCCTCCCCTCCATTAATGCACAAATACCCGCAGAACTCTTTTTTGGAGATAAAAAAGCGACCCTCGATGTTCTTTTTTTAAACCTTTCAGGGATTCAGAGGGAAAAAACAGTGACTGGGTTCTCTTCAACCGAGGAAAGGTTACCCTCGACTATAAAATGACTCCCGATGATAACAAACCATTCTTTGTCGCCATGCAGGCTGTAAGTTACAGCCCCCCGTCACTTGGCGGATTTGGACCTGTTGCGGTTTCGTTGATAACGAATGACGGAATCTACCCAAAACTCGGGATGCAATATGTAAAAGGGACGAGTGATTTTTTGTTCTTCGGCTGGCTGATCTGCGAAACTCTTAAAGACCCCGATATCGATTTGTACCTCTTCGCAAGATACACTCCGGTAATCTCAGGGAACACCAGGCTCTTCACCCAGATAGAAACAAACAGTGCTTTCCCTGCATGGGCTGGCGGGGAGCCTTCTCTCTTCCAGTGCCTTCGCCTCGGTTTGATGTGGAACGGATTCCAGACCGGGTTTGCCCTCGACCTCACGCAAAAAGGGAAAGGCAACCTGAAGACTACCGAGAATTCAGGGGTTTTTGTCAGATATGAGTTTTAGTTATGGTGAATCAGAGGTAATATCGCCAGTCGAAAGCGAGTCTAAAGCCGACATACCACAAATTCTGAAGTTCTTTTAACTTAAAATCAAGGTTTTCCACTAATTCCATATCATAGGGAATATCCACCCCACCGTAGAACTGAATAAAGAGCTTTGAACTCTGCTCTGATGCAAATGTTCTGAATGGTCTGTATTCCAGAATAGGTAGCTCGATCCTCGTCGATTTATAGGAAGCCAATACAAACCCGCGCTCATTATTTGGCGTAAGCCCTTCATGAAATGCAACATCCCTGATATTCAAACCAAATAACTGAACACTCACCTCTCTACCAAAAATAAACTGGAATCTGCCGACCGGTGTGGAAATTCCTGAATGCCATGGAATCAGACCGCCGTTTGCAGCAAATGCCGCCATCTTTTCGAGCGTCTCAGGAGCCATCCAAGACAAAAACGGGGCTGTAAAAATCAAGTCACCAGGAATTAAAAAAAACGGACATCTAAGCTTTATGTTGATAGAACTTCTCGCCGGAATCGATGAGAGAAGGTTACCGTAGGCTTTTGTTTCAGGCAAGTCAACAATACCTGAAAAGGCACCACTTTCACGCTTATAACCCACACCAAGGAATGCAAGACCGTCACTCGATTCACTTAAAACTCCATCAAGTCCTACACCAAATTTAATTGTTGCATCCACTCCGGAGATAACACCGGGATAGTCTTGTCCCGGTCCAAAACTGCGGGAAACAACTGTACCTGAAAGGGATGCACTAAGACCAATAAAAAATCCGAGTTCCGACCTGAATCGTGGAAGTTCACCCAACCCCTTGGAAAGAGCAGGAACCGGTGTAATGGTAATTATTGGAGTTGTCATTGCAATAACGGTGCTGTCAATCTTAAGCGGCGGCATAAAATCCACTTTCGAGATGTTAAAATCAGCCGGCGAAAAAAGATCAACACTATCTAATGGAGCGGAGTTTATATTTATTTTACCCGCGAATGCGTCAAGGAGATGCCCAAGACTCATCTTAACCAGATTAGCGGTTCTTTCAATGTCTTCGTTTCTGATCCATGCATCACCAACGATAATAACCGGCACACCTTCCCATGTCGTTGTCTGAATCCCGTGTTCGTTGTAATAGTCATGCGACCCCTTTTTCTGCGATGGATCACCCCAGACCCCGGCTGCATGCCCGGCTGCAGTAAAATCTTCGAGGAAATGGATCGCAAACGCCTCATCTGCCAGTGCAGAAAGAAGAAGTTGAGTCTTTTCTTCATTTGTAAGTGAAACGGTTGCGGAATAAGATGCTTTATAAAGTGCCAATTGGTGATAAATCATATACACACCAAGTGCGTTAAGAGGAACACCTTCAGATATGGAGTTGGTGATATACGCGGCGAGCGTTTGGGTGGTACCGGCTACAGATGTCAGGAAGTGAACATCATTATGCCCTGCTCTTGAGGCATATTCAGGGTCCGCCCTTTGGAAGCGGAGGTCGGAATCCCTCAACGCATTTAACACATCATCCCGCGAGTCGGCTTGTGCAAGCTCTGTTTTTAACTCATTGGCTATTTCACTTACTTTAAGTATCCAGAGGGAGTTCAAAACGATATTCAACATATCATGCGAAGAAATGGAGTGATCACCACTGATTGCCGGCCATGAGACAAAATCGATCAAATGGTGCGAGGAGACATCTCCGTTATTAATCAGGTTTGGGGTGAGTCTTCCTTCTGAACCTTTTATGGCTATCTTCCAAATGTCCTCGAAAAGTTTCCTTTGTTCCGGCGAAAGCCTCTCAACTGCCACTCGAGCAATATCTCTGTGCTCTGGAAATATCCAACAATATGTTAAACTTGGTGAAGAAACGATTATCAGGTTGAACAGAAAAAGGAAAGCTGTTTTTTTCATTTTGTAATCGAAGATTTTACTGCAGAGACGAAATGGCCTTTACCGTTTTGCTTCTTCCAACGAACATACCTATGCCATCGCCGAGGATGTTCCATCTTACGGTTGTTGACGGTTGTCCAAAAACTGCATCGGAAAGTTTGCTCGATCCTTTTGTTTTAAAGTAGTCGTAAAAGGAACCGTCATAGACATAAATACCGACACCCAAATCCTGTGGACGGGCAAGATACGAGGGCGTTATTTCTGCCGATTGTGCCTGAATTGTAGTCGTATTTACATTGGGCAGTTTTTTCACAACTACATTATACTTGTTGTCCTCGGTGTAAATCTGTCCGGTTTGGGTAAAAGCAAGCCAGGTAACTGCATAAGCTTCGTCACCCCTTGGAGTAATATCCGCACTCATCACTTTAATGGTTTTACCGGTGTCATTCACAGAATTCAGGAGGAAAACTCCGCCTATTGTTCCGGCATCAGGTATCTTTGTTACAGCTCCGGCAGTGAGGCTCTCCCATGATACCAGCAATTCGTAGGTTTTTCCCGCCCTGGCTTTCACTCCCGTCGGAGCTGAATAGAGCCCATCTTTAGTATGCCTTAAGACATAACGAAGTGTATCTACTTTTATGGAAACCACGGCATTAGTCAGGTTTGCAAAATCGCCTCTGAATGGTACTGCAACAGGAAGTGTTCTGCCGATATAAATATCTTTAATATCCTGTCCGTCCTCAAGCAAGCCCCTGATTACAAGTTTCATCTCATACGGGAATTCCTCTTCACCCACTACCTGCTCACAACCCGATAGCAAAACACCAAAAAACAGAGAAAAAATCAGGAGAAAATTTCTATCATACCTCATACTTCATACCTCAAAAATGTACTTTTATGCCGAGTGAAGGCAAAAACGGATAGAGGGTGAACTGCTTTAGCACAGGCGTTTTAATACCGGTTGCATCATCGGTTTTATAGCCAACATATTTGGAGAAAGCGTTAAACCTGTTGTAAACATTATAGATGTTTAGCGACAATTCAATTTTATTCTGACCCCACATAAAAAGCCAGTTAACACTAAGATCAAGTTTGTGAAATGCAGGGAGTCGGAAAGCATCACGGGCTGAATATTCGTAGAAAATCTCCTGTTCATTCTCCTTGGGATTGCTCATATTCTGGAAAGAATATTGCATAATCGGAAGGGGAAATGCCTTGCCCGAAGAGTAGTTCCATGTAGCGGCAAAAGTGAGAACCTCGGAAGGTTGCCAGCCGAGTACAATCGAAATATCGTGTCTTCTGTCGAATTGTGGATAAAAAGGCTCACTCCTGTTCAGGTCGTCAAAATATCTTTTGGTCCATGAAAGAGTATAACCAAACCATCCCGTGATGGTACCAATTCTTTTGTTAAAAAACATCTCAAGCCCCCACGCTTCACCTCTTCCCACGGTCAGTTGTTTTTCATAGTTTGAAGTGTAGGCGAAGTTTGCATCTTCTTTATACTCGTAAAGATTTGCCAGGTCTTTGTAGTATCCTTCGAATGTAAAAAGGAATGTTTTATCGGCACTCGTAGCCTCGAAACCAAGGGCTCCCTGCATCGATTTTGCGGGCTTCACTACAGGGGTCGAGGGGAACCAGACATCAGTCGGAAGATAAACATCATTTCGTGCGAGGAGGTGAATCGGCTGGTTCGCCATCGAGAAAGCACCGCGAAGTATCAACCGGTCGAACAGATACCAGGTAACAGAAAGTCGGGGCTCCCAACCGTAAAGTTTTCCTTCATTAAAATAGTAAAACCTCATGCCAACATTTGCCTTAAGATTGTCGAGCAACGAAATTTCATCCTGAGCAAAAATAGCAACCTCGAGAGCTTTATAACTTCTGCCAAGATTTACGGCATATTTAAGCTCGTTTGTGTAAAAATCGCTCGTCAGCACTTCAAAATTGTGATAAGTTACCTCGGCACCCATTTGAAGGATGTTGTTTTGATTCAGAAAGACTTGAATATCCGTTTTTAGCTGAAAATCGTTAACTAACGAGGATGTGAAAAAATCGAGAGCATTCTTCTTTGATGGATTTTTATCCTTCATCGCAGTCTTAAAATCGTAATAAGTATATACCATCGAAGTGCTGGTGAAGATTTGCGAAGTATAAATTTTTGTCCAGGTCAAATTGACGGTGGAGTTCTTCCACCCGATATCAAATCCGATATCTTTGCTCGAAGGGGGTTCCGTTAATTGATCGCTGCTGAAGAAGCCGGTGATAAAAAGTCTGTCGGTCTCAGAAAGTTTGTAATGAACCTTTCCGTTTGCGTCGTAAAATCCGTATCGTGGAAATTTATCAGCCTGGGGCACGAGAGAGAGGAGTTTATCGAGATACATCACCCTGGCTGAAAGGATGTAGGTCGCTTTTTCGTTTAATGGTCCCTCTACTGTAAATCGACTACTGATATTCGAGAGATTCAGCGTGCCGAGAAATTTTTCAGATGAACCTTCCCGCGTAGTAACATCGAGCACACTTGAAAGCCTGCCCCCATACTGAGCCGGGAAAGCTCCTTTTATCAATTTGATATTTTGAATTGCGTCCGAGTTGAATGTGCTTGCAAAACCCCCAAGATGTGAAGGATTATAAACCTGTACACCATCTATCAGAGTGAGGGTCTGATCGGCTGAACTGCCTCTTACATAAATTCCTGCGGAGAGTTCATTTGAATTTGACACACCGGGGAGGAGTTGAAGTGCCCTGAAGATATCTGTTTCCCCGCCAAATGAAGGAAGTGTCTGAATCAGTTCAGGATCAAGCTCAATGGTACCCGAGGTATTTGAAAAATCTTCATATTTTTCTGCAAACACCTTCACTTCACTCAAGAGAATCGACGATTTATTCAGGTTGATATCGAGTCGAATATTTTGATTGGTTCCGGTAATTTCAATTACGGCTTTGTGGGGTTCAAATCCGAGGGAACCGGAAAAAAGATAATACTTCCCTTCCAAAACGGATGGAAGAGAGTAAAAACCAAACTTGTTGGAAGCAACTGATCTGACGGGGTTCCCCGACTTTAGGGAATCTTTGTAAAGAGCAACATAAGCACCTATCAGCACCTCACCGCTACCCGCCTCTGCTATCACACCTGAAAGAGTGTAACTTCTACCTTGGGGAAGAATTGCCGTGCTTAAAAGAAGAACAGCAAAAAGCGTGAAAATTATTCGCATTTAGTGGAGATTATCTTAAATTTGAT